>NZ_JOCF01000014.1 GCF_000720635.1 Streptomyces sp. NRRL WC-3742
CCCGGCGGGCGGGCGGGGCAGCCGTTTGTTCGGGCGGGCCCGAGTGCTTGCCCTCGGGCCCGCCCGAATCGCTTGCCAAGGGTGTTGGAGCTCTTACGGGTGGCCTGGCCGGGCCACCCGAAGGTTGTTGTGCTTGGGGCGGGTGGGTGGGGAGATCTGGTGTTCGGGCGGCCCAGCGTCTTCAGATGCCGGGCTGCTGGTCTCCCAGGTTTCCTGGGTCGGTCTCCGGTATGTGTTCCGCCCCGCCGCGATGTGATCGCGGCGGGGCGGAAGGCAGCCGGCGCCGGGGGCGTCCCGGGTCCTGCGCAGGAAGTCGGCCCCGCCGACTTCCTGCGCAGGGTCAGGAGCGGCCGCGGAGGTTGCGGAGGTGGGTGGCGATGGGGGCGAGGGCTTCGTACATGGCTTCGAGTTGGGCCGGGGTGAAGCGGTCGATGTAGTGGGCGCGGACGCTGCGGACATGGTCGGGGGCGACGCGCTGCATGGTCTCCCAGCCCTGTTCGGTGAGGTGGGCGTAGAGGCCGCGGCGGTCGCCGGGACAGTCCTGGCGCAGGACGAGGCCGGCGTTCTCCATGCGGGTGATCTGGTGGGAGAGGCGGCTCTTGGACTGCAGGGTGGCGGTCGCGAGGTCGGTCATCCGCATCCGGTGGTCGGGGGCCTCGGAGAGGACGACGAGGATCTCGTAGTCGTTGATCGCCAGGTTGTGGGGCTGGAGCTCACGGCTGAGCTGGTACTCCAGCAGCTTGGCGACCTCCAGATGGGCGCGCCACATCCGCTGCTCCCCGGCGGTCAGCCAGGGAGTCTCCTCCTCGGGTTTGGCCGGAGGAGTGTCGGCGGTGTCGGTCGTGTGCGTATCCATGGCGTCCACCATACCCGATTTAGTTAAATATTGTACAAGTTTACAGGCCGAAACGACGCCCGAGTTCGCCAAGGTTACCGAGCCCCGGTTGGGCGGGCACGGAACCCGCGTGCGCAGAGCCCGTCGGGACGCCCGCCTCGTTCTCGACCACGCCGACCGCCCGTTCCGCCATCAGCTGCTCGCTGGACTGCAGCAGCACCTGGCCGGCGCCGATGAACTCGAACTGGTGCTCCTCGCCGGAGGCCCCGCCGATGCCGGTGAGCCGGCGCAGGCCCCCGACCACCCCGTGGAGGTACTCGTGGTCGTAGTGGTGGCACGGCGCGGGGCAGTCCGCCCAGCCGACCAGGGCCTGAGGGTCCACCCGGATCGGCGGCTCGACGAAGTGCACCGGCCCGTTGGAGGCGGCGACGAAGCGGCCGGTGCCCAGCAGGGTCAGGAAGCCGGGGATGATCGACTGCTTCAGCCGCAGCGTCGGGTCGAAGGCGAGCAGGTTGCCGGAGCGGACGGTGAGGTTGCCGTCGTCCAGGTCGTAGGAGTTGAGGTCGAAGGAGCGGTCGGCGAGCAGCAGCTTGCCCCGCCCCTGGGCGACCACCCAGTCCGCCGCGTGCATCGGGGAGTTGAAGTGCATCCCGAGCATCCGGTCGATCATCCCGGCGCCGACGCCCCGGAAGGTGATGTCGCCGTAGTAGGCGATCATCTTGCCCTTCTGGAGGAAGTAGGAGCCGTCGAGTTCCACCGAGAAGGCGTACGGGCTGACGTTGTCGTTGACGGGGAGCGAGTACGCGTCGTGGACCGCCGGGGCCTCGACCTGGGCGGCGTACGGCTGCCCGGCGGGCTTCGGCGGCACGGGCGGGACGACGAAGCCGGGCTGCGTCGGCTGGTCGTGGTACGGGGACGACGGCGGCGGTGGCGGTGGCGGGTAGGACGACATCAGAGCTTCTCCTCGCTCGCCTGGACGAACACCGTTCCCTGGCCGGACAGTTCGAGCTGGAACGCCTCACCCGACCCCCGACCGACCATCTCGCGCCATCCGATCGCGGTGGACAGCTTGTTGCGGACGTCGCCGCGGTGGCCCACGTACGCCTGGGGGTCGACGTGCACCGACTGCCCGGGGAGGATGGGCAGTTCGAAGACGCCGCCGTGGGCCAGCACCGCGGCCGAGCCGTGGCCCTCCAACCGGGTGGTGAACAGGCCCTGCCCGCTCACCTGGCCGCGCACCATGCCCATCACCCCGCCCTGGGAGCCCAGGAACACGGTGGACTGGCGCAGCGTGCCCTCGAAGGCGAGCAGCCGGTCGGCCTCGACGAACAGGGTGTCGCCCGCCAGGTCGATGACGTGCACGTGGTGGCCGCCGTGGCCGAACATCACCCGGCCCTGGCCCTCGACGGTCATCAGCGGGGTGTCCTCGTTGGCGACCCGGCGTCCGATCATCGACATCACGCCGCCCTGCCCGCCGGTGATGTTCGGCGTGAAGCGGACGTCCCCGGTGTACGCGAGCATCGCGCCGCGCTGACTGAACAGCCGCTGACCGGGCTGGACGTGGGCCTCGATCATCTTGCCGTTGATCCGGGTGAAGGCCATCAGACGTCGCCCCCGAGGGTGGTCTTCTCCGAGGGCTGGACGTACACCAGGCCCTCGCCGGTGAACTCGACCTGGACGGCCTCGCCGCCGCCCTCGCCTATCACCGTCGTCCAGCCCGCGCCGGACTTCAGCGCGCGGTGGAGGTTGCCGGTGTGGGCGACGTACGCGCCCGGGTCGACCCGCAGCGGCATGTCCCGGCCGACGCGCAGGATGACGGCGGGCCCGTTGGAGGTGAGGGCGGCCCAGCCGTGGCCCTCGACCTTGGTGGTGAACAGGCCGTTGCCCGAGGACATGCCGTTCAGCCCGGTGAAGCTGGTGCCGGTGTGCAGACCGGCCTCCGTGCAGAGAAGGTTGTCCGCCTCGACGTACAGCGCCTCGCCGGTCAGCCGCACCAGGTTGATCTCGGTGGCCCGGTCGGCGAAGTAGCAGGTGCCCTGCCCCTTCACCTCCATGACCGTCATCTTCTCGCCGGTCAGCCGGCGGGTGACGACCCCGCGCAGGCCGTCCCCGCCGCCGGTCATCTTCTTGAAGGTCATCTGCCCGGTGTACGCGACCATCGAGCCGTGCCGGGCCTTGACCGCGTCGCCCGCCAACTCGACCGCGAGTACCCGCGATCCCTGGAGTCTGAACTGTGCCACGGCCGCAATCTAGCGGCAGCGGCCGCGGCACGGGGAGGGGGCATGCCCCCAGGGGGTTCGGGCCGGGGGTTCGGGCCGGGGGTTCAGGTACGGGCGTGTGCGCCGTGGCCGGGGCGGGGGACGGTGCCCGCCGCCTCCTCGACCTCCAGGAGGGAGGCCGAGTGGCGCTCCGCCTCGAAGGCCACCACGCCGCCGCGCAGGCCGAACAGGCGCTTGGAGAGCATGATCCAGAGCACGGCGGCGATGTTCAGCAGCAGCGTGCAGATCTTGAGCGGGCTGACGTGGTGGCTCAGCTCGTAGCCCTCGAGCGGCAGGAAGGCGGCGGTGGCGACGACCGTCAGGTACTCGGCCCAGCGCTTGTTCAGCCAGAGGCCGACCGCCTCGACGATCTCGACCAGCGCGTACGCCACCAGCGCGCCGGCGACGATCAGCAGGGTGCTCTTCTTGTAGTCGAAGGTCTTGCGGACCGTCTCGACGATCGGCGCGTGGTCGAGGTCCCAGTGGAAGTGCTCGGTGACGGGCTTGAAGACCGTGAGGTTCTCGTCGAAGACCCGGTGCACCGCGTCCTGGCTGTTGGAGAACTTCCACACGCCCCAGGCGATCAGGATGATCACGATGCCGCGGATCACCCGCTCGACCGCCAGGAACCGCAGGATGAACAGGTCGCGCAGGGCCTTGCCGCGCGGCACCAGCGGGGCGTTCTCGGCGGGGCCGGAGCCGTGCGGGTTGCCGAGGGCGAAGTCGCCGCAGCGCAGGCAGCGCCAGGCGTCGCCGAGGGCGGTGGCGGCGTGCAGCCGGGCGGCGAGTTCGGGCTCGGCGGGCCGGTACGTGATGTGGCCGCGCTTGGCGCAGGTCCTGCGGTCCCAGTCCCTCTTGAACATCTGGTGGCTACCCCCGTGTGCGTTGCCTCGTGGACGCCCGGATCGGTGGGCGCGCGGGCAGCAGGATAGGGGCTGCGGGTGACGGGGCGCTGCGCCAGCGGGGCTTCTGGCGCAGGTCTGTGACATCGGGCACGTGGGCCCACCCCGGCCGGGGGTTCGGACATGTGCTCGGTGATAATGACCCGGAGCTTGTGAGTCGGTTCACAAGTGATCACCGACCCCCCGCAGTGAGGTATCCATCGTGAACAGCAGCGCCGTCCACCGCCTGCGCCTGGTCTCCGTCCCCGAGGGGATCTCGTTCATCCTGCTGCTCACCTGCTCGGTGCTGAAGCGGACGACCTCCTTCGACGCCGTCCCGGTGATGGGCATGGTCCACGGGATCCTGTTCATCCTGTACGTGGTGTTCTGGATCCAGGCGTGGCAGACGCAGAAGTGGGAGCCCAAGCGCGGCATCCTGCTGTTCGTCCTCTCGGTGCTGCCCTTCGGCGGTTTCTTCGCCGAGAAGACCCTGGGCCAGGAGGAGCGCGGCGAGCTGGAGCCCGCCACCGCCTGAGCGCCCCCGAAACGCACGGTCGACAGGCTGCCACGGCCTCCTCTCCCAAAGGGCCGCGGCAGCCTGCCGCCGTTTTTCACCGGAAGTGGCTCATGAGGGGAGTCAGTTGACGTTGACGCCGCTCCAGGCGGCGGCGACCGCCTTGTACTCGGTGCTGGTGGCGCCGTACAGGTCGCTCGCGGCCTTGAGGGTGCCGGTGCGGGCGGCCTTGTAGTTGGTGGTGGAGGTGAAGTAGACGGTCAGCGCGCGGTACCAGATCGCCGCGGCCTTGTCCCGGCCGATGCCGGTCACCTTCGAGCCGTTGGAGGTCGGGCTGTCGTAGTTGTACCCGTTGATGCTCTTCGCACCACTGCCTTCGGCCAGCAGGTAGAAGAAGTGGTTGGCGACGCCCGAGGAGTAGTGGACGTCGAGGTTGCCGACGCCCGAGTACCAGGAGTCCGCGGACTTGCCGTCCTTGCTGGGCTTGTCCTGGTAGCGCAGCGGCTTGCCGTTGCCGAACAGGTTGATCTTCTCGCCGATCCAGTAGTTCGGCGGGTTGGCCGGCAGGTTGGCGTACCACTCCACCATCGTGCCGAAGATGTCCGAGGTGGCCTCGTTGAGGCCGCCGGACTCGCCGGAGTAGTTGAGGCCCGCGGTGGCGGAGGTGACGCCGTGGGTCATCTCGTGGCCGGAGACGTCGATGGCGGTGAGCGGGTTGTTGTTGCCGGAGCCGTCCCCGTACGTCATGCAGAAGCAGGAGTCGTTCCAGAACGCGTTGACGTAGCTTGCGCCGTAGTGGACGCGGCTGGCGGCGCCGACCCCGTTGTTCTTGATGCCGCTGCGGTTGAAGGTCTTCTTGTAGTAGTCCCAGGTGGCGCCCGCGCCGTACTGGGCGTCCACGGCGGCGGACTGGCGGTTGGAGGCCAGGCCGTTGCCCCAGCTGTTGCTGGTCGAGGTGAAGAGCGAGCCGCTGCCCGAGGTGGCGCCCTTCAGGTCGGTGGTGGACTGGTTGCCGCGGGTGGCGTCCTTGAGGGAGTACGTGGAGCCGCTCTGCGTGGTGGTGAGCGGGACGGTGCCGACGTTGACGCCCTTGCCGGTGCCGGCGGCCGTCTGTATCTCCTCGTGGGTGGAGAGCACGGCGCCGGTGGCGGCGTCGGTGACGATCTGCTGGCTGCTCGGGGTGCCGTCCGCCCGCTCGCCCGTGACGGTGGTGCGGTGGGCCAGGCGGGGGGAGCCGTCCACGGCCCAGACGACCAGCTGGGCCGCGCCGGCGCCGTCGACGCGTACGAGGTCGGCCGCGTCCTCGTCGTCGGAGAGGCCGATGGTGGCCCGGACGGCGGCGAGGGCCTGCTCGGAGGCGTGGTCGGCGGCCAGGCCGGGGGAGAGGGTCGGCAGGGACAGCCGGCCGGCGAAGGCGCGGTCGACGGAGCCGACCGAGCCGTCCGGGCGCTGGTGGACGACGAGGTCGCCGCCGATCACCGGCAGGCCCGCGTAGGTGCGCTCGTAGCGCAGGTGCCGGGTGCCGTCGCGGTCGGCCACCACGTCCTTGACGACCAGGCTCTCCCGGCCGTCGAGGCCGATCGCGCCGGCGATCCGGCTGCTCTGGCCGTCTGCGGACGCGAGCAGCGAGGACTGCTGCTGCTCGGGTGCCGGGGCCTGGTCGACGGGAACGGCGGCGGCCTGGGCGACGCCGGCCAGCAGGGCGGCGACGGTGAGCGCGGCGGTGGCTGTCAACTGACGCTTCACGTAGGGGGGTTCCCTTCCATGAGGCCCGCGTGTGGGCGCGGGTGCGCCGCCTACCGGGGCGCCGGTCGGCGCCCTTGGGGGCGGTGGGGCGCGGACGTGCTCCTCCCGTGCGGCGCCTGACGCTCCGCCGGTGGGTGGGGCGGCGGAGGTCGGACGGGAGCGTGGTCATAAGCATGACAACCGAGGACGGGAATGGACAGACCGCGAACGGGATTGGCCAGGAATCGTCAGTAACGGAACGTCGCCCGGACGGGCGGACGCCCGGGGCCTCCCCTCCACGGGGACCCCGGGCGTCTCTACTGCCGTGAGCCGTACGTCAGTTGACGTTCACGCCGCTCCAGGCCGCAGCCACCGCCGCGTACTCGGCGCTGCTCGCGCCGTACAGGTCGGAGGCGGCCTTGAGGGTGCCGGTGCGGGCCCCGGCGTAGTTGGTGGTGGAGGTGAAGTAGACGGTCAGCGCGCGGTACCAGATCTGCGCGGCCTTGTCGCGGCCGATGCCGGCGATCGAGGAGCCGTTGGAGGTCGGGCTGTTGTAGCTGAACCCGTTGATGGTCTTCGCGCCGCTGCCCTCGGAGAGCAGGTAGAAGAAGTGGTTCGCCACGCCGGACGAGTAGTGCACGTCCAGGCTGCCGACCGAGGGGGACCAGGAGTCGGCCGAGCCGCCGTCCTTGCTGGGCTTGTCCATGTAGCGCAGCGGGGTGCCGTCGCCGTTGAGGTTGATCAGCTCGCCGATCCAGTAGTTCGGCGGGTTGGTGGGCAGGTTGGCGGAGAACTCGACCATCGTGCCCATGATGTCCGAGGTGGCCTCGTTGAGGCCGCCGGACTCGCCCGAGTAGTTGAGCGCGGCGGTCGCGGCGGTGACGCCGTGGGTCATCTCGTGGCCCGCCACGTCGATCTCGGTGAGCGGGGCGGAGTTGCCCGAGCCGTCGCCGTAGGACATGCAGAAGCAGGTGTCGCTCCAGAACGCGTTGACGTAGTTGGAGCCGTAGTGGACGCGGCTGAGCGCGCCCTTGCCGTCGTTCCTGATGCCGTTGCGGCCGAAGGTGTTCTTGTAGAAGTCCCAGGTGGCCGCCGCGCCGTACTGCGCGTCCACGGCGGCGGACTCGCCGTTGGCGACGGTGCCGTCGCCCCAGGTGTTGGTGGACTTGGTGAAGAGCGTGCCCTTGCGGGTCGTGTTCTTCATGTTCTGCGTGGACTGGCCGCCACGGCTCGCGTCCTGCAGCGAGTAACCGGTGCTGGTCTGGGTGGTGGTCAGCGGGACGGTGCCGACGAAGACGCCGGTGCCGCTGCCGGCCGCGGTCTGCACCTGCTCGTGGGTGGAGAGGACCTGGCCGGTCGCGGCGTCGGTGACGAGCAGCTGGCTGCTCGGGGTGCCGTCGGCGCGCTCGCCCTCGACCGTCGTGCGGTACGCCAGGCGCGGGTTGCCGTCGCTCGCCCAGATCACCAGCTGGGCGGAGCCGGTCTGGTGCACGGCCTTGATCGGGGACTCGTCCTTGTCGGCGGCGACGCCCACGGTGGCCTGCACGGCGCCGGTGGCCTGCGCGGCGGCCTGGTCGGCCGGGATCTTCGGGGTGAGGCTCGGCAGGCTCAGCTGGGCGCCGACCGCCTTGTCGACGGACTCCACGGCGCCGGTGACGCTCTGGTGGACGACCAGGTCGCCGCCGAGCACCGGCAGGCCCGCGTAGGTGCGCTCGTAGCGCAGGTGGCGGGTGCCGTCCCGGTCCACGACGGCGTCCTTGGCGACGAGCTTCTCCTGGCCGCCGAGCTTGAGGGCCTTGGCGAGCTGGCCGGCGTCGGAGGGGGCGCCGGTGGGGCCGGCCTGGGCGGAGCCCGCCTGGACGATGCCGGTGAGCAGGGCGGTGGCGGAGAGTACGGCGACTGCTGCGAGCTTTCGCTTCACTGACGGGTCCTTCCGGGAAACCGCGGTCGGGCGCGGTCGCACCTCGTCCCGGGGAGCCGGGCTCGGCCCCTGAGGGGCGGGACGGGCGCTGACGTGCAGTGACCCCGCGCGGCCGGACGGCCGGCCACCGGTGGGTGGGGGTGGTGGCCTGCCTGGCGGGGTTGGCGGAAAGCATGACAATCGAGCAAATCAAATGACAGGTCTTGTTCATGGATTGGCCAAGTCCCGCCAGCGACGCGTTATGTGAACAGGGGGACGAAACGGGGCGAACCACCCCGGCCGTTCGGCGGGTTACCGGCCGAATCCCGGCCTGGTACAGGGCAGTTCGAGCGGGTGGTCGGCAACTCCCGTGCGAGGTGGCCGGGTTGCCGTGCGTTCACACCGGTGCAATGTCCTGGTATGGACCTGGCCGCCCGATTGGCGGGATCCCGCCACGCGTCGCGCTTGTCCACCATCAGGACGGCTGGTAGCCCACGTACCGTGCGCCGGTACGGTAAGGAGGTGGCCAAGCCCCTCGCACTCGACTTCGACCCGATCGCCCGCGCCGACGAACTGTGGACCCGCCGATGGGGCGGAGTGCCCTCGATGGCGGCGATCACCTCGATCATGCGCGCCCACCAGATCCTGCTGTCCCGGGTCGACGCGGTGCTCAAGCCGTACGGGCTGACCTTCGCCCGGTACGAGGCCCTGGTGCTGCTCACCTTCAGCCGCACCGGCGAACTGTCGCTCTCCAAGATCGGCGAGCGGCTCATGGTCCACCCCACCAGCGTCACCAACACCGTCGACCGCCTCGAGCGCGCGGGCCTCGTCGCCCGCCGCCCCAACCCGCTGGACGGCCGGGGCGTGCTCGCCTCGATCACCGAGCGCGGCCGGGAGGTCGTCGAGGAGGCGACCCGGGAGCTGATGGGGATGGAGTTCGGGCTCGAGGAGTACGGCCCCGAGCAGTGCCGCCAGGTGTTCGAGCTGCTCAGGCCGCTGCGGGTCGCCGCCGGGGACTTCGCCGACCCGGACGAGGGGGCTGAGGGGGAGCGCGCGTGAAGGCGGCTACCCTCGATGCCATGAAGCAGAGTGTGCTGACCCGCTACCGGGCCATGGCGTATGTCACCGGTGTCCTCCTCGTCCTGCTGACCGCCGGTGTGATCGCCAAGTACGTGCTCGGTATCGACGGCGCGTCCGGATTCACCACCGCGGTGGGCTTCGCGCACGGCTGGCTGTACGTGGTCTACCTGGCCTTCGCCTTCGACCTGGGCAGCAAGGCGAAGTGGCCGATCGGCAAGCTGGTGTGGGTGCTGCTGGCCGGGGTCGTCCCGACCGCCGCCTTCTTCGTCGAGCGCAGGGTGTCCCGCGAGGTGGCGCCGCTGATCGTCGCTCCGGAGCCCGTCTCCGCCTGATCGCCCGGCTTCCGGGGCCCCACTCCCTCCGGGGGAGTGGGGCCCTCGGCGTTCCCCGGTTTTCCAGGGGTTCTCCGGCGCGCCTCCAAGACGACCGTCGACAACTACTAGGACGTCCGAGTAAATTAGTAGGACGTCCTATCACTGTTTGCCGCCCGGTGCCGAGGCGGCCGCACGGAGCGGAGTTCTGGCATGGACGCCGAGGAGATCGAGCGCGGACGTCGGCGCTGGCAGGAGCGGTACGACAAGGCCCGCAAGCGTGACGCGGACTTCACCACCCTGTCCGGCGACGACGTCGAGCCGGTGTACGGCCCGCCCGCCGGGCAGCCGTACGAGGGTTTCGAGCGGATCGGCTGGCCGGGCGAGTACCCGTACACCCGCGGTCTGCACCCGACCGGCTACCGCGGCCGGACGTGGACCATCCGCCAGTTCGCCGGCTTCGGGAACGCGCAGCAGACCAACGAGCGCTACAAGATGATCCTGGAGGCGGGCGGCGGCGGCCTCTCCGTCGCCTTCGACATGCCGA
Source organism: Streptomyces sp. NRRL WC-3742 (assembly GCF_000720635.1). Taxonomy (GTDB): domain Bacteria; phylum Actinomycetota; class Actinomycetes; order Streptomycetales; family Streptomycetaceae; genus Kitasatospora. The sequence goes on from NZ_JOCF01000014.1 coordinate 10,052, forward strand.
CCCTGATGGGCTACGACTCGGACGACGCCCGCTCGCTCGGCGAGGTCGGCCACTGCGGCGTCGCCATCGACTCCGCCGCCGACATGGAGGTGCTGTTCGACTCCATCCCGCTCGGCGAGGTCACCACCTCGATGACGATCAGCGGCCCGGCCGTCCCGATCTTCTGCATGTACCTCGTCGCCGCCGAGCGCCAGGGCGTCGACCCGGGGGTGCTCAACGGCACCCTGCAGACGGACATCTTCAAGGAGTACATCGCCCAGAAGGAGTGGCTCTTCGCCCCCGAGCCGCACCTGCGCCTCATCGGCGACCTGATGGAGCACTGCGCCCAGGGCATCCCCGCCTACAAGCCGCTGTCCGTCTCCGGCTACCACATCCGCGAGGCCGGGGCCACGGCCGCACAGGAGCTGGCCTACACCCTCGCGGACGGCTTCGCCTACGTGGAGCTGGGCCTGTCCCGGGGCCTGGACGTGGACGTCTTCGCCCCCGGCCTGTCCTTCTTCTTCGACGCGCACCTCGACTTCTTCGAGGAGATCGCCAAGTTCCGCGCCGCCCGCCGGATCTGGGCCCGCTGGATGCGCGACCGCTTCGGCGCCAAGACCGACAAGGCGCAGTGGCTGCGCTTCCACACCCAGACCGCCGGCGTCTCGCTCACCGCGCAGCAGCCGTACAACAACGTGGTGCGCACCGCCGTGGAGGCGCTCAGCGCCGTCCTCGGCGGCACCAACTCGCTGCACACCAACGCCCTCGACGAGACCCTGGCGCTGCCCTCCGAGCAGGCCGCGGAGATCGCGCTGCGCACCCAGCAGGTGCTGATGGAGGAGACCGGCGTCACCAACGTGGCCGACCCGCTGGGCGGCTCCTGGTACGTCGAGGCGCTGACCGACCGGATCGAGCAGCAGGCCGAGGTGATCTTCCAGCGCATCCTGGACAAGGGCCGCGAGGACCACGAGATCGGCCCGATCACCTCCGGCATCCTGCGCGGCATCGAGGAGGGCTGGTTCACCGGGGAGATCGCCGAGGCGGCCTTCCAGTACCAGACGGCGCTGGAGAAGGGCGAGAAGCGCGTGGTCGGCGTCAACTGCCACCCGCGCAGCGTCACCCCCGAGCTGGAGATCCTGCGGGTCAGCCACGAGGTCGAGCGCGAGCAGGTCCGTGTCCTGCGTGAGCGCAAGGCCGCCCGCGACGACGCCGCCGTCCGCGCCGGCCTGGACGCCATGCTCGCGGCCGCCCGCTCCGGCGAGTCGATGATCCCCCCGATGCTCGACGCCGTCCGCGCCGAAGCCACCCTCGGCGAGATCTGCCACGCCCTCCGCGACGAGTGGGGCACCTACCAGGAGAACGCGATGTTCTGACCCCCGAGCCACGCCCTCCAGCCGCTGCCCGCCCCCACCAGGGCGGGCAGCGGCCTGTGCGCAGGAAGTCGACCCAGCCGACTTCCCACACACCTCTTTGACCGCCGTCCCTGTTGGGTTCGCCGGCCCTGGCTTTCCTTCGGGTGGCCCGGCTGAACCGGCCGGGCCACCCGAAAGCGCGATCGGGCCGCAGTATCTGCGCGTGCCCGTGGGGGCTCTCGAAGGTGGCGGGGGTCAGGCGAGGGCGAGGGGGCCGAGGAGGAGGTCGGTGAAGCGGCGGGTCCAGGCGGGGGTGATGGGTTCGCCGCTGACGAGGACGCGGTGTTCGACGGTGCCGGCGATGGTGTCGAAGATGATGTCGACCTCCTCGCAGGCGGTCGTGTGGTCGGCGTCGGAGGCGAGTTCGCCGCGGGCCTGGGCGGCGGCGCGGCCCTGGCGGACGAGGCGCTTCTGCGGGTCGACGATCGACTCGCGGATGCGGCGGCGCAGTTGGGGGTCCCGGGTGCCCTCGGCGAACAGGGCGAGCAGGGCGGCCTGGGTCTCCGGGCGGGCGAGCAGGTCGGCGAACTGGCCCACGACGGCCTCGATGTCGGCGCGCAGGCTGCCGAGGTCGGGCATCTCCAGTTCGTCGAAGAGGCTGGCGACGGCGTCGACCACCAGCTCGTTCTTGGACGGCCAGCGACGGTAGAGGGTGGTCTTGGCGACCTTGGCGCGGGTCGCGACGTGGCCCATGGTGAGCCCGCCCCAGCCGAGTTCGGCCAGGGCCTCGCGGGTGGCGTCGAGGATCGCGCGGTCGGCGGCGGCGCTGCGCGGGCGGCCCTTGGCACGGGAGGCGGCCTCGGGGCGGGAGTTGTCCGGGCTCTCGGGGGGCTGGGCGGCCGACACCGGGGCCTCCTTGCGCTTTACTCATGGGTAACTTGGGTGGGGCTGGTAACGGTAGCGACTGTTCGCCGATTCGGGGAGGCGCGCGGGACGGGAAAGTGGGGCACGTCACGTCCTCGAACCACCGGTGGGGCTTGCGGTCACGCCCCCGGCTCCAGTTACGCTACGAGTCGTAGCGAAAGCTGACGACAACCAGAGCGCCGCGACCCGTGGGACGGGAGCGGCGCAGGCGCGGGTGGGGACCCGCGCCGAATGGTTCAGGCTACCGGGGGGACGGCACCGCGCCCCGGAATCCGCGCCGCACAGCCCGTGCGGGGCGAACTTCCGGAGGTTGGTGCCCGCGAGCAGCGCGGACGGGGGAGGATAGTGCCATGCAGCCACGGAATTCGCGTCTCAACAGCTCCGCCCTGCGCGGTGCCGTCGACCTCGCCGCAGTGAAGGCCGCCGGCGAGGCCGCCCAGAAGGCCGAGCAGGCCCGGGCCGATCGGGCCCGCCAGGCGGCCGCCGCGGAGGCGGCCGGGGGCGCCCCCGCGCAGGCCCCGTACGAGCTCGTCGTCGACGTCACCGAGGACACCTTCGAGACCGAGGTCGTCCAGCGCTCCACCGAGGTGCCGGTCGTCATCGACTTCTGGGCCGAGTGGTGCGGCCCCTGCAAGCAGCTCAGCCCGGTGCTGGAGGGCCTGGCCGAGGAGTACGCCGGCCGCTTCGTGCTCGCCAAGATCGACGTGGACGCCAACCCGCTGATCTCCCAGCAGTTCGGCATCCAGGGCATCCCGGCCGTGATGGCCGTGGTCGCGGGCCAGCTGGTCCCGCTGTTCCAGGGCGCGGAGAGCGCCGCGAACGTCCGCAAGGTGCTGGACCAGCTGCTGCTGGTCGCCGAGCAGCGCTTCGGCATCGTCGGCGGGGCCGGCGCGCCCGTCGCCGACGGTGAGGGCCCGGCCGCCGCGCCGCTGCGCCCGGAGGACCCGGCGCTGGCCGCCGCGCACGACGCGCTGGACCGGGGCGACCTGGGCGGCGCCATCCAGGCGTACAAGAACGTGCTGGCCGACCAGCCGGGCAACACCGAGGCGAAGCTGGGCCTGGCGCAGGCCGAACTGCTCAGCCGTGTCGAGATGTTGGACCCGCAGGCCGTCCGCGCGGACGCCGCGGCCGACCCGAAGGACGTTGAGGCCCAGCTCCGGGCGGCGGACCTGGACCTGGTGGGCGGTCACGTCGAGGACGCCTTCGGGCGCCTGGTGAACACCGTCGGGCGGACGGCCGGGGAGGACCGGGATGCCGCCCGGGTCCGGCTGCTGGAGCTGTTCGAGGTGATCGGCGCGGAGGACCCGAGGGTCGTCGCGGCCCGGACGGCGCTGGCGCGCGTGCTGTTCTAGCGGCACTCCCGCCGGTCGGACGGCACGGCGGGTGACCTGCGGTGTCGTCGGGGGATTTGCCGACAATCCGGTCAGCCGTCGAGACGTTTACCAAATCTTGATTTCACCCGTGGGTAGTCACTTTCAGTGACTGCCCACGGGTGTTTCACTGGTGTTTCCGGGGGATTTCGTCCACGGCCCGACCGTGGGATGTCACGCAGGGTGCAAATGGCGTCAATTTCGCGCGCGGCGTCACCGGATGTTGCATTACCCGTCAGTAAGCAACCCCTTGTGCTTCGCCGGGGATTCAAGCACGATCGGCCACGCCCGGTCCCCAGACTCCACACCCTCCGACAGCCGGTCGGCGCGAGGAGCGAGGGGAACCCCACCGGGTGCTCCGTCGGCTCCGGTCGGCGGTAGGGAGGGCAGGGGGGTATCCGCGGTCCCACGGCGGTTCCTGTCCTTCGACACGGCCGCGCACCCCTGCGCGGTCGCTGGTTGTCGCTCGGGGGTGATCGCCGAATTGTCGCCGGTCCAGCCCGCCGTCCCATCCGGACGGTCGGCGGAGGGACGGGAGTGCCGCCGTACACCGGCCGCTCCCGCGACCGACGACGCCCAAGGCGCTCTCCGCTACCGAGGACGTAGCTCTCTCCCATCCCAGGCTCCCACCGGTGCGGGACGCGCCGCCGGGAGGCCGGAGATGTACGTCCTAGAAGGAGGACTCGCATGTCCCAGACCTACGGCAAGACCCGCTGGAAGCGCTTCGCCCTGGTGATGGTGCCCAGCGTCGCGGCCACCGCGATGGTCGGTGTCTCGATCGCGAACAGTGCGCTCGCCGCCTCGTTCAGCATCTCCGGCCAGCAGTTCAAGGTGACCACCACGCACCTGGAGGGCACCAACTTCTCGCAGTTCGGCACCGTCGACATCGAGGCCAGCGGCAAGCCGCACCCGGTCGCCGTGTCCGCTTTCGACAAGGCCACCCTCAGCAACCTGTGCCAGTCGGTCGTGACCGACCTGTCCGCGTTCGGCCTGGGCAAGATCACCCTCCGCCTGGAGGCCGGCACCGACCCGGCCAAGCCGGTCGAGGCCGAGAAGCTCCTGATCGACCTGGAGGAGCTGAAGGCCGACGCGACCTTCAAGGAGCTCAACATCGGCCAGGACGCCTCCACCCTCCCGGGTGAGGCCACCCAGGGCTGGCACCCCCACCCGGGCGTGACCAAGGCGGGTGGCGGCGCCGGCCTGCCGACCGGCATGACCGGCTTCGCCCAGTCGGCCAAGTCGGCCAGCCTGGACGACGTCAAGCAGACCGCGCGGGCCACTTCCGCCGGTTCGTTCAAGCTCAGCAACCTGAACCTGTCGCTCAAGAACGGCGACGGCAAGGGCAACGAGTGCTACTGAGTCCTGCCTGACGTCCCGTCCCGACGCCCCGGCGCCCTGCGTCGCGGCGAAGGGCGGGGCCGAGTGACGGGTCTTCGCGAGGCCGGGGGCGGCGGGCGACCGCCGTTCCCGGCCAACCCCCTTTTGTTCCTTCCCTCGTAGCTACATCGAGGAGCTGCACCATGTCCAGCGCAACGGTCGAACCGCGGCCCGCCCCCCAGAATCCCGTCGTGTGGCTCTGGCGGCACTTCCGTGAATTCCGCCGCACCAGGCCCTTCTGGGGCGGCCTGCTGGCCATGATCGCCGGCGTCCCGATCCTCTACTTCCCGTACGCGCACCTCTCGCTCGGCGGCGTGACCATCGCGATGTCCACCACGGCGGGCGCCGGGTCGCTGATCATCGGCGTGCTGATGATCATCCTCGGCCTGACCGCCTGGTTCCAGCCCGCCGTCCGGGTCTTCGGCGGCATCGCGACCATCCTGCTGACCCTGGTCTCCATCCCGGTCTCCAACCTGGCCGGCTTCGGCATGGCGCTGCTGCCCGGGCTGATCGGCGGCGGCCTGATGGTCTCCTGGGCGCCGCTGCCGGAGCCGAAGGCCGAGGGAGCGACCAAGGGGCGGCGCGGCCACCGGGCCCGCAAGGGTGCGGCGGTTGCCGAGAGCGTCGCGGCCGAGCCGGTCGCTGAGGCCGCCGAGCCGACCGCCGGGGCGCCGACCGCCAAGCTGCCCGCCCAGTCCTCCGCCGAGCCGCTCTCCAAGTGGTCCGCGAAGTCGCCCGCCAAGGGCGGAGCGGCCAAGCCCGCCGCCGAGGCGAAGCTGCCCGAGCAGGCCGCGCGGGAGCGGGCCGCCGAGAAGCCGAGCGCCGGGGAGCCGAGCGCCGAGAAGCAGGCCACCGACGAGCAGGCCGTGTCCATGGACAAGCAGGCCGCGGAGGAGCGGGAGGAGACGCGGTGAGCGAGCGGGCCGAGCAAGCGGACGGCGGGGCCGTCCCCGAGCGCAGGGCCGGCCGGCACGCCGCGCCGCGTACGCCCGTACGGGTCCGGCTGCGGGGTCGCGCGCTGGCGATGGCGGCGGTGCCGACCGCGCTGCTGATGGCCGCCGCCTACACGCCGAACCCGGCCGTCGCCGACGCCGCCGCGGGCAAGTGCGGCACCGCGCCCGCCGCCGTGCCGGACGTCGCGCCGATCGAGACGCCCGTCCCGAAGAGCGAGCTGCCCGCGCCGCCGCCCGGCCCGTCCGCGACGCCCACGGGCGCGCCCACCAACCTGCCGACGGGCGGCCCGAGTTCGGTGCCCGCCCCGACACAGGTGCCGACGCAGGCGCCGACTCAGACCCCGACGACCGCGCCCGTGAAGACACCGGCCGTCCGGTCCGCCGCCACCGGCGGTGCGAACACCGTCAGCGCCGTCTACCAGGGCACCGACGCCGGTGCGGGCACCGTCGCCCAGGCGGGGTTGATCGACGACATCATCGGCGGCGTCAACCACCTGCTGAACCCGGGCAGTTCGACCCCCTCGCCGACCGCGACCCCGACCACCCAGGCCCCGGCCCCGGCCGTCCCCGCCCCGCGCGTGGGCACCCCGGCGCAGCCCGTACAGCCGCAGGCCCAGCAGGCCCCTGCGGCCCAGGCCGCTCCGTCCGCCGGGAAGCCCGCCGCGCCGCAGAAGACACCCACCACGGGCACGCCCTCCGCCGCCCCGACCGCGGGCGCCAAGACGGCCCCGTCCGCGAGCGCGACCCCGTCGGCCTCGCCGACCGCCTCGCCCACCGCCGACCCCAACTGCGCGGTGGACGCCCGGAAGCTGACGGCCGGCAAGGCGGCCGCCGAGCAGGTCGTCCCCGAGCAGAACTGGACGCTGCTGACCAGCAGGCTGGGCCTGCACGGCGCGGCCTTCCACGGCGTCTACGACGTGAAGACCCCGAGCGGCAGCAAGCGGGTGCTCAAGTTCGTGGTCAGCGGCGTCGACATCGAGAACCTCGACATGTCGACCCTCGAGGGCAACGGCGTCACCTTCCACGTCCAGGGCGCCCCCGGGTCCACCTCGACCATCCGGGACGGTCAGGTCACCATGTACGTGGAGCGGCTCTCCGGCCACCTCTCCAAGGTGCTGGGCCTGCCGATCCCGATCGACCTGGGCGAGATCACCCTCACCCCGGACACCCTGCCCCGCTGGCTCTACGACCTGATCGGCTCCGTCCCGATCCCGCTGGACCTGGAGCTGACCGGCGTCACCGCCAAGCAGGCCGGCCAGTTCGGCGGCACCCTGCACATCCCGGGGATGCACCTCTTCAACGACAACGCGCCCTACAGCGACAAGTAGCAGCGCCCGTACAGCAGTCGAGGCGGCCCTCCCGGGAAGGGAGGGCCGCCTCGACGGCGTTTCAGCGGGGTGTCACTGGCCCCGGTTGCCCAGGTGGTGGACCTGCACCATGTTGGTGGTGCCGGGGATGCCGACGGGGACACCGGCGGTGACGATCACCGTCGCGCCCTCCTCCAGGCGGCCCATCTTGAGCAGCTCGCGGTCGACCTGCGCGACCATCGCGTCGGTGGTGGCGACCTGCTCGGTCACGTACGACTCGACGCCCCAGCTCAGCGAGAGCTGGTTGCGGGTGGCGCTGTCCGGGGTGAACGCGATCACCGGGATCGGCGAGCGGTAGCGGGACAGCCGGCGCGCGGTGTCACCGGACTTGGTGAACGCGACCAGCGCCTGCCCGTTCAGGAAGTCGCCCAGCTCGCAGGCGGCGCGGGCGACGGAACCGCCCTGGGTGCGCGGCTTGCGGCCCGGGTTGAGCGGCTGGAGGCCCTGGGCGACGAGCTCCTCCTCGGCCTTCTCGCAGATCCGGCTCATGGTGCGCACGGTCTCGACCGGGTACTTGCCGACGCTGGACTCGGCGGAGAGCATCACCGCGTCGGTGCCGTCCAGGATGGCGTTGGCGACGTCGGAGACCTCGGCGCGGGTCGGGCGCGAGGCGTGGATCATCGACTCCATCATCTGGGTGGCGACGATGACGGGCTTGGCGTTGCGGCGGGCCAGCGTGATCAGCTTCTTCTGGACCAGCGGCACCCGCTCCAGCGGGTACTCGACGGCCAGGTCGCCGCGGGCGACCATGATGGCGTCGAAGGCGAGGACGATCTCCTCCATGGCCTCGACGGCCTGCGGCTTCTCGATCTTGGCGATGACCGGCACGCGGATGCCGACCTCGTCCATGACCGCGTGGACGTCCTTGATGTCGGCCGCGTTGCGGACGAAGGACAGCGCGACCATGTCGACGCCCAGGCGCAGGGCGAAGCGCAGGTCGTCCTTGTCCTTCTCGGACAGCGCGGGCACGTTCACGGCCGCGCCGGGCAGGTTGATGCCCTTGTTGTTCGAGAGCACGCCGCCCTCGACCACCACGGTCCTCACCCGCGGGCCGTCGACGCTGACGACCTCCAGGGCGATGACGCCGTCGTTGATCAGGATCGGGTCGCCGGGCTTCACGTCGCCGGGCAGGCCCTTGTAGGTGGTGCCGCAGATGTGCTGGTCACCGGGGACGTCCTCGGTGGTGATGGTGAACTCGTCGCCGTTGTCGACGGTCACCGGGCCGTTGGCGAAGGTCGCCAGACGGATCTTGGGACCCTGGAGGTCGGCCAGGACGCCGATGGCCTTGCCGGTGTCCTCCGAGACCTGGCGGACCTTGCGGTACCGCTCCTCGTGGTCCGCGTGGTTGCCGTGGCTCATGTTCAGTCGGGCGACGTTCATGCCCGCCTCGACGATGGCCTTCAGCTGTTCGTAGGAGTCCGTCGCGGGACCCAGGGTGCAGACAATTTTCGCTCGGCGCATATCCGTCAGTCTATCCGTTCGAGTTGAGGGCGCATTCGGCGGGAATAGGGAGGAATCGCCGTCGAATCGTCCCGGGGAGCGAGACCGAACTGTCTCACTTCCCGGACTCGCCACCCTCGCGGTGGACCAGGGCGAAGGTCTGGCGGGCGATCTCCAGCTCCTCGTCGGTGGGCACCACGGCGACCGCGACCCGGGCGTACGCGGGCGAGATGATGCGCGGCTCGCCCGAGCGCACCGAGTTCAGCTCGGGGTCCACGGCGATGCCCAGTTCCTCCAGCCCGGCGGTGGCCGCGGCGCGCACCGGTGCGGCGTTCTCCCCGACGCCCGCGGTGAACGCGATCGCGTCGACCCGGCCGAGGACGGCGTAGTAGCCGCCGATGTACTTGCGCAGCCGGTGGACGTACGTGTCGAAGGCGAGCTTCGCGTCCGCGTCCCCGGCCTCCGCGCGGCGCATGATCTCGCGCATGTCGTTGTCGCCGCTCAGGCCCCGCAGGCCGCTGCGGCGGTTGAGCAGGTCGTCGATCTCGTCGACCGACATCCCGCCGACCCGGTGGAGGTGGAACACCACGCCGGCGTCGATGTCGCCCGAACGGGTGCCCATGACCAGGCCCTCCAGCGGCGTCAGGCCCATGGAGGTGTCCAGGCAGCGGCCGCCGCCGACGGCCGAGGCGGAGGCGCCGTTGCCCAGGTGCAGCACGATGACGTTCACCTCGGCCGGGTCCTTGCCGAGCAGCCGGGCCGTCGCCCGCGAGACGTACTGGTGCGAGGTGCCGTGGAAGCCGTAGCGGCGCACCCGGTGCTCGTCGGCCACGGCCTTGTCGATCGCGTACCGGGCGGCGTACTCGGGCATCGAGGCGTGGAAGGCGGTGTCGAACACCGCCACCTGCGGCAGGTCGGGGCGCAGCGCGCGGGCCACCTCGATGCCGATGATGTTCGCCGGGTTGTGCAGCGGCGCGACGGGGATGAGGCGGCGGATCTCCTTGAGCACCTCGTCGGTGATGACGGTCGGTTCGGTGAACCGCTTGCCGCCGTGCACCACCCGGTGGCCGATCGCGGCGAGTTCGGGGGAGTCCAGCCCGAGGCCGTCCGCGGTGAGCTCCTCGGCGACGGCCTTCAGCGCCGCGGTGTGGTCGGGGAAGACCTGGAGCGTCTCGCGCGGCTCGCCCGAGCGGGGGGTGTGCACCAGGCGGCCGCCGGGCTCGCCGATCCGCTCGACCAGGCCGGCGGCGAGCCTGGCGCCGTCCAGCATGTCGATCAGCTGGTACTTGACCGAGGAGGAGCCGGCGTTCAGGACGAGAACGCGCGTACCTTCACTCACTGTTCGGTCCCCTTCCTGTCCTGCGACTGGATGGCGGTGATCGCGACGGTGTTGACGATGTCCTGCACCAGCGCGCCGCGCGAGAGGTCGTTGACGGGCTTGCGCAGCCCCTGGAGCACCGGGCCGACGGCCACGGCGCCCGCCGAGCGCTGGACGGCCTTGTAGGTGTTGTTGCCGGTGTTGAGGTCCGGGAAGATCAGCACCGTCGCCCGCCCGGCCACCTCCGAGCCCGGCAGCTTGGTGGCCGCGACCTTCGGGTCCACCGCGGCGTCGTACTGGATCGGGCCCTCGACCAGCATGTCCGGCCGCAGTTCGCGCACCAGCTCGGTGGCCTTGCGGACCTTGTCGACGTCCGCGCCCGAGCCGGAGGTGCCGGTCGAGTACGAGAGCATCGCGACCCTCGGCTCCACCCCGAACTGGGCGGCGGTGGCGGCCGACTGGATGGCGATGTCGGCGAGCTGCTGGGCGTCCGGGTCGGGGTTGACCGCGCAGTCGCCGTACACCAGCACCTTGTCGGCCAGGCACATGAAGAAGACGGAGGAGACGATCGCGGCGCCCGGCGAGGTCTTGATGACCTCGAAGGCGGGCCGGATGGTGGCGGCGGTGGAGTGCACCGCGCCGGAGACCATGCCGTCGGCGATGCCCTCCTGGACCATCAGGGTGCCGAAGTACGAGACGTCGGTGACGAGGTCCAGCGCCAGCTCGACCGTCATGCCCTTGTGGGCGCGCAGCTTGGCGTACAGCTCGGCGAACTGGCGGCGCAGCGGGCTGGTGGTCGGGTCGACGATCCGGGCCTGGGCGCGGTCGGCGCCCGGGCTCTCCTGCGGCAGCTCGATGCCCAGGCTCGCGGCCTTGCGGCGTACGGCGTCGACCTCGCCGAGCAGGGTGAGGTCGCAGATGTTGCGGCGCAGCAGGATCTCGGCGGCGCGCAGCACCCGCTCCTCGGTGCCCTCCGGCAGCACGACGTGCCGGCGCTCGCCGCGGGCGCGCTCCAGCAGCTCGTGCTCGAACATCATCGGGGTGACGCGCTCGGAGCGGCCGACCTCGATCCGGTTGGTCAACTCGGCGGTGTCGACGTGCAGTTCGAACAGGCCCAGGGCGATCTCGGCCTTGCGGGGGCTGGCCGCGGTGAGCTTGCCCTCCAGGTGGGTGAGGGTCGCGGCGGTGGGCCAGCTGCCCTCGGGGACGACGGCCACCGGGGTGCCGGGGGCGAGGCGGGCGGCGAGCGCCATCACGTTGGGGCCCGGGTGCTGGCCGAGGGTCAGCAGCACCCCGGCGATCGGCGGGGCGCCGGCGGCGTGGGCGGCCAGCGAGCCGATCACCAGGTCGGCGCGGTCCCCGGGGGTGACGACGAGGGCCCCCTCGGTCAGGGCGTCCAGGAAGGTGGGGAGCATGGCGCCGCCGAAGACGTAGCCGCGCACGTCCCGGGCCAGGCCCGCGGCGTCCCCGAGCAGGACCTCGGCGCCGGTCGCCTCGACCAGCTGCCCGACGGTGGGCGCGGCCAGGGCCGGCTCCTCCGGGATGACGTACGCGGGGATCGGCAGCTTCTCGGTGAGGGTGCGCTGGACGCGCTGCTTGACGCCGGGGGCGACGCGGTTGGCGATCATCGCCAGGGTCTCGCAGCCGAGGTCGGTGTACGCGCGGTGGGCGTTGCGCACCTCGGCGATCACGGCCTCGGCGTCCTCGCCGTGCCCGCCGACCACCGGGAGCACGGCGGCGCCGAACTCGTTGGCGAGGCGGGCGTTGAAGGCCAGTTCGTCGGGGATGTTGGTGTCCGCGAAGTCGGTGCCGAGGACCAGGACGGCCTGGCAGCGGCGCTCCACCGCGCGGAAGCGGTCGATGAGGACGGAGACCAGCTCGTCCTGGCCCTGGGCGGCCTGGAGGGCGGCGGCCTCCTCGTAGGTGAGCCCGTACAGCTCCGTGCCGGGCAGGTCGATCCGGTACCGGCCGCGCAGCAGCTCGACCACGTGGTCCGCCCCGGGCTCCCCGGGGGCGCTCGCGTGCACCAGCGGCCGGAACACCCCGACCCGGTCCACCTGCCGGGTGAGCAGTTCCATGACCCCGAGCTCGACCGCCTGCCGGCCGTCCCCCCGGTCGATCCCGGTCACGTACACGCTGCGCGCCACCCGGCTGTCTCCGTCCCGTCGCCTCGGCAGATGGTCATGTCGACCATACATTCGCACCGCGAACGCCCGCCCGCGAGCAGAGGGCGGAGGAGGGAACAAGGGGGCGAAGGTCCCCCACCGGAGGACCTTCGCCCGGGCGCTCACCGCACGGGGCTCACCGCACGGGGCTCACCGCACGACGCTCATCGCACGACGCTCATCGCGCGGCGCTCACCGCACGGGGCGGAGCCAGAGCGTGGCGAGCGGGGGGAGGACGAGTTCGGCGGAGCGGGGCTGGTCGTTCCAGGGGACGGGGTCGGCCTTGACGGGGTGGGAGTTGCCGATGCCGCTGCCGCCGTACTCCTCGGCGTCGGTGTTGAGGGCCTCCTCCCACAGCTGTTCGCGGCCGTCGAGGGCGGGCAGGCCGACGCGGTGGCCGTGGCGGACCACGGGGGAGAAGTTGCAGACGGCGACGAGCGGGGTGCCGTCGGCGGCGTGGCGGACGAAGGAGAGCAGGTTGTCCTCGGCGGCGCCGCCGTCGAGCCAGCGGAAGCCCTCCGGGGTGGTGTCGAGCTCCCACAGGGCGGGGGTGTCGAGGTACGTCCGGTTGAGGTCGCGGACCAGGTTGCGCACGCCGCGGTGGTCGCGATGGGCCGGCCACTGCTCGTCGAGCACCCACCACTGCGGGCCCTGCTCGTGGTCCCACTCGGATCCCTGGGCGAACTCCTGCCCCATGAACAGGAGTTGCTTGCCGGGGTGGGACCACATGAAGCCGAGGTAGGCGCGGTGGTTGGCGCGCTGCTGCCACCAGTCGCCGGGCATCTTGGAGACGAGCGCCTGCTTGCCGTGCACGACCTCGTCGTGGGAGATCGGCAGGACGTAGTTCTCCGAGTAGGCGTACACCATCGAGAAGGTGATCTCGTTGTGGTGGTAGCGGCGGTGGACGGGCTCCTTGGACATGTAGACCAGCGAGTCGTGCATCCAGCCCATGTTCCACTTGAGCCCGAAGCCCAGGCCCCCGGCGTCGGTGGGCCGGGTGACGCCGTCCCAGGCGGTGGACTCCTCGGCGATGGTGACGGCGCCCGGGCAGCGCCGGTAGACGGTGGCGTTCATCTCCTGGAGGAAGGAGGCCGCGTCCAGGTTCTCCCGGCCGCCGAACTGGTTGGGCGTCCAGGCGCCGCTGTCGCGGGAGTAGTCGAGGTAGAGCATCGAGGCGACGGCGTCGACCCGCAGGCCGTCGACGTGGAACTCCTCGCACCAGTACACGGCGTTGGCGACGAGGAAGTTGCGCACCTCCTTGCGGCCGTAGTCGAACTCCAGGGTCCCCCAGTCGGGGTGCTCGGCGCGCAGCGGGTCGGCGGGCTCGTACAGCGGCTCGCCGTCGAAGCGGGCGAGGGCGAAGTCGTCCTTGGGGAAGTGCGCGGGCACCCAGTCGACGATCACGCCGATGCCGTGCCGGTGCAGGGTGTCGACGAGGTGGCGGAAGTCGTCGGGGGTGCCGAGGCGGGCGGTGGGGGCGTAGTAGCCGGAGACCTGGTAGCCCCAGGAGCCGCCGAAGGGGTGCTCCATCACCGGCATGAACTCCACGTGGGTGAAGTTCAACTCCTTCAGGTAGCGCGGCAGTTCCTCGGCGATGGCCCGGTAGGAGGTGAGGTCGGGCCGCCAGGAGGCGAGGTGCAGCTCGTACACCGACATCGGCGCGCGGTGGTGCGCGGCGCGGGCCCGGCGCTCCATCCACTCGCCGTCCTGCCACCGGTACGCCGAGGAGGTGACCACCGAGGCGGTGCCGGGCGGGCACTGGGCGGCGCGGGCGAGCGGGTCGGCCTTGTCGAGCACCCAGCCCTGCCGGGTGTGGATCTCGTACTTGTAGGCCGCGCCCTCGGCCAGGCCCGGGACGAACAGCTCCCAGACCCCGGAGGAGCCGAGGGAGCGCATCGGGTGCCCGGTGCCGTCCCAGTGGTTGAAGTCGCCGATGAGCCGGACCCCGGCGGCGTTGGGCGCCCAGACGGCGAAGGCGGTGCCGGCCACGCCGTCGACGGTGCGCGGGTGCGAGCCGAGCACCCGCCACAGCTGCTCGTGCCGGCCCTCGGAGATCAGGTGCAGGTCGAGCTCGCCGAGGGTGGGCGGGGTGCGGTAGCCGTCCTGCTGGCGCAGCGGCTCCCCGCCGGGGTACGTCACCAGCAGCTCGTAGTGCGGGAGTTCGCCGCCCGCCAGCAGGCCCGTGAACAGCCCGCCCTGCTGGTGGGTGAGCTCGGCGGGGCCCTGGCCGGTCTCGACCACCACCCGCTCGGCGAGGGGCCGCAGCACCCGGATCGCGGTGCCGCCGTGAACGGGGTGCGCGCCGAGCAGGGAGTGCGGGTCGTGGTGCTGCCCGCCGACCAGCCGGTCCACTTCGGAGGGTGGCAGCGGCGCCTCGGGCAGCCGCAGCGGGGCCGGGCGGGCGGGCTCCCGGGGCTCCTCGGTCGGTACGGGCGCCGCCGGCCCGGCCAGGAAGGTGGCCGGTACGGGGCGGGTGGGGCGGCCGGTCGGGTCGAGCGGCGTCACGACGGGTCCTCCTGCGACGGCGACGGGTGGGCGGACTGCGGGGTGGGCGAACTCCGGGGGAAGGCGGTAAGGCGGTCGGGCGGTTCAGACGGTTGGACGGTTCAGCGGTTCAGCGGTTCGGACGATTCAGATGGTTCGGGCGGTTCAGACGGTGAGGGCGAGCCGGTTGATGGCGGCCAGCGGGATCGGCAGCCAGCCGGGCCGGTGCCGGGCCTCGTACACGACCTCGTAGACGGCCTTGTCGATCTCCAGCGCCCGCATCAGCTCCGGCGAGGCCGCCGGGTTGGCGCCGCCCCCGGCGGTGTAGCCGGCGCAGAAGGCGGTGCGGTTGCGCTGCGCCCAGGCGGCGGCGAGGTGGGCCAGCTCCGGGTCGGGCGGCCCGCCGGCGAGCAGGTGGGCGGCGGCGTAGTCGAAGGAGCGGAGCATCGCGGCGACGTCGCGCAGCGCGGGCTGCGGCTCGCGGCGCTCGTTGACGGACTTGGCGGGCTCGCCCTCGAAGTCGAGCAGCACCCAGCCGTGCGGGGTGCGCATGGCCTGCCCGAGGTGCAGGTCGCCGTGGATGCGCTGGACGGGCAGGCCGTCCGGGTGGGCGTCGGCGAGCTGCTGGAAGGCGGTGCGCAGGGCGGCGCGGTAGCGCAGCAGTCCGGGGACGGCGGCGACGGCGCTGTCGAGGCGGTCGGCCATGGCGGTGGCCAGGCGGCCGGTCTGGGTGCGGTCGAGCCGGGCGACGGGCATGGAGCGGGAGAGCACCCGGTGGACCTCGGCGGTGGCCCGGCCGAGCCGGTGGGCCTCGATGGCGAAGTTGCCGGGGGAGCGGTCGCCCTTGAGCCGGCCGACCTGGTCCAGGGCGAGCTCCCAGCCGTCCTCGGCGTCGGGCAGGTAGCGCTGCAGCAGGCCCAGGGTGGCGGGCTCGGCGCGCTCCATCCGGCTCTCGAACCAGGCGGCGACGCGGGGGATGCGCGTGGAGCCGGCCCGGGAGAGGGCGAGGGAGAGTTCGAGGTCGGGGTTGGTGCCGGGGTGGATGCGGCGGAACAGTTTGAGGATGTACGAGGTGCCGTAGATGACGGAGCTGTTGGACTGCTCGGCGGTGGAGGCGCGGCCGGGCAGGTTGGTGGGGAGCCCGGAGCCGGGGGTGCGGCGGAAGGAGAGGGCGCCGAACCGGTCGCCGGTGGCGAGGTGCTCGAGCAGCCGCCCGGTGAGCTCGGGGTCGTGGACGGCGTCGTAGAGCGCGGCCCCGTCGTACTGGCCCTGGCTGAGGCGGCCGAGCACGGCGGCCGGCTCGACGCCCGCGGGCCCCTGGGAGCGGATGCCGAGCAGGAGTTGGTAGACGTCGCCGTGGGGCAGGCCCGCGGTGGTGGCGTGCTCGACGCGCAGCAGCAGGTGGAGCAGGGCCGGGTCGCCGACCTGCAGCGGGGTGCCGACGACGGGGGTCAGGCCGGTGATCGGCCGGCCCTTGCCGGCGTACCAGCGCTGGGTGGGGAGCCACTGCGCGATCAGCGGCAGGGCCGCCTGGACGAGCTCGCTCACCCCCAGGGCGGTTCTGCGGGCCCCGGAGCCCCGCGCGCCCGCCGGCGCGTCGTGTTGAACGTTGGCTTGAGAACGGGAGGTTTCGGACATGACTCCCTTTCCCCGGAAGCGCGCGGGCGGCCCGACGGTCGTTGCCGGGTCTGGCAGTCTTCCGGATTTCGGCGGCGCGGCGGTGGCGGCACGCGAGCTCGGCTCGGGTGTCACGCCTTCGTGTGGGTGGCCGTTGGGCTGTTCTCCGTACGCGGTGGTGCAGAGAACTCCGGGGGCGCGGGGTTCAACTCGCGCCCCCGGAGGGTCTGGTGGTGCTTCCCGGCCCTCGGCGCGGTGGATCGTTACTTCGGGCGCCCGGTGCCGCTGGGGCGCGGGGGCTGCCGGAGCTGGAACCAGTAGAAGCCGTGGCCGGCGAGGGTGAGCAGGTAGGGCCACTCGCCGATCGACGGGAAGCGCACCCCGCCGATCAGCTCGACCGGGTACCGTCCGCCGTACCGCCGCAGGTCCAGCTCGGTCGGCTGCGCGAACCGCGAGAAGTTGTTCACGCACATGACCAGGTCCCCCTCGTGCTCGCGCACGAAGGCCAGGACGGCGGGGTTGCTGGACGGCAGCTCGGTGTAGGTGCCCAGGCCGAACGCCGGGTTGAGCTTTCGGATCTCGATCATGCGACGCGTCCAGTGCAGCAGTGAACTCGAACTGCTCTGCTGCGCCTCGACGTTGGTCACCTGGTAGCCGTACACCGGGTCCATGATGGGCGGCAGACTGAGCCTGCCCGGGTCGGCGGAGGAGAAACCCGCGTTGCGGTCCGGGGTCCACTGCATCGGCGTGCGCACGCCGTCCCGGTCGCCGAGCCAGATGTTGTCGCCCATGCCGATCTCGTCCCCGTAGTAGAGCACCGGGGAGCCGGGCAGGGAGAGCAGCAGGGCGGTGAAGAGCTCGATCTGGTTGCGGTCGTTCTCCAGCAGCGGGGCGAGCCGGCGGCGGATGCCCACGTTGGCGCGCATCCGGGGGTCCTTGGCGTACTCCGCGTACATGTAGTCGCGCTCCTCGTCGGTGACCATCTCCAGGGTCAGCTCGTCGTGGTTGCGCAGGAAGATGCCCCACTGGCAGCCGCCCGGGATCGCCGGGGTCTTGGCGAGGATCTCCGAGACGGGGTAGCGGGACTCGCGCCGCACGGCCATGAAGATCCGCGGCATCACCGGGAAGTGGAAGGCCATGTGGCACTCGTCGCCGCCGGCGGTGAAGTCGCCGAAGTAGTCGACGACGTCCTCGGGCCACTGGTTGGCCTCGGCGAGGAGCACGGTGTCCGGGTAGTCGGCGTCGATCTCCTTGCGGACCCGCTTGAGGAACTCGTGGGTCTCCGGCAGGTTCTCGCAGTTGGTGCCCTCGCGGGCGAACAGGTACGGCACCGCGTCGAGCCGGAAGCCGTCGATGCCGAGGTCCAGCCAGAACCTCAGGCCGGCGATCATCTCGTCCTGGACCCGGGGGTTGTCGTAGTTGAGGTCCGGCTGGTGCGAGAAGAAGCGGTGCCAGTAGTACTGCTTACGGACGGGGTCGTACGTCCAGTTGGAGGTCTCGGTGTCGACGAAGATGATCCGGGCGTCGGGGTACTGCTTGTCGTCGTCGGCCCACATGTAGAAGTCGCCGTAGGGCCCGTCCGGGTCGGAGCGGGACGCCTGGAACCACGGGTGCTGGTCGCTGGTGTGGTTCATGACGAAGTCGATGATGACGCGCATGCCGCGGGCGTGGGCGGCGTCGACGAACTCCATGAAGTCGGCGAGGTCGCCGAACTCGGGCAGCACCGACTTGTAGTCGGCCACGTCGTACCCGCCGTCGCGCAGGGGTGAGGCGAAGAAGGGCGGGAGCCAGAGGCAGTCGACACCGAGCCACTGCAGGTAGTCGAGTTTGGTCGTGAGCCCCTTGAGGTCCCCGACACCGTCGCCGTTGCTGTCCTGGAAGGACCGCACCAGCACCTCGTAGAAGACCGCGCGCTTGAACCAATCCGGGTCCAGGTTCTTCGTCGAGGTCTCCGGGAAGGTGTCGGGGACGGGCTCGTTCACTGTCACGCTGGGTTCCTCCGAACCGTGAGGAGGTGAGCCGGCTCGGCTGAGGGATCGAGCCGGACGTAGTTGTGCCGGCCCCAGGTGTACGCGGCGCCGGTCAGCTCGTCGTGCACCAGGTGGGGGCCGTCGCCGTCCAGCGTGACGGTGGCCTCCTGCGCGTGGTGCGGGTCGAGGTTGACCACGGTGATGACCTGGTCGGTGAGGCCGTCCTCGGTGGTCGCGGTCTTGGAGTAGGCGATCACCCGGTCGTTGTCGGTGGCGAGGAAGCGCAGGTCGCGCAGCTGCTGGAGGGCGGGGTGGCGCCGGCGCAGCCGGTTGAGCACGGTCAGCAGCGGGGCCAGGGTGTCGGTGCGGTTCCAGTCGCGCGGGCGCAGCTCGTACTTCTCCGAGTGCAGGTACTCCTCGGAGCCGGGGTGGGCCGGCTCGTTCTCGTACAGCTCGAACCCGGCGTAGACGCCGTAGCTGGGGGAGAGGGTGGCGGCGAGCACGGCGCGGATCGCGAAGGCGGCGCGGCCTCCGTGCTGGAGGTAGGCGTGCAGGATGTCGGGGGTGTTGGCGAAGAAGTTGGGCCGCATGTAGGCGGCGGCGTCACCGGTGAGTTCGGTGAGGTACTCGGTGAGTTCGGTTTTGTCGTTGCGCCAGGTGAAGTACGTGTACGACTGGTGGAATCCGATCTTCCCGAGGGTGTGCATCATCGCGGGGCGGGTGAACGCCTCCGCGAGGAACACCACGTCCGGGTCGGTGCGGGCGATGTCGGCGAGGACCTTCTCCCAGAA
Source organism: Streptomyces sp. NRRL WC-3742 (assembly GCF_000720635.1). GTDB lineage: Bacteria > Actinomycetota > Actinomycetes > Streptomycetales > Streptomycetaceae > Kitasatospora. Next base: position 29,159 of record NZ_JOCF01000014.1, read on the forward strand.
CACCACCGGTTTGGTGTGGGGGTTGTCGACGCGGAAGATCCGTACGCCGTGGGACATCCAGAAGCGCAGGAGGCGGAGGGTTTCCTTGACGATTCCGTCCATGTCCTGATCGAAGTTGATCGGATAGATGTCCTGGTACTTCTTCGGCGGGTTCTCGGCGTACGCGATGGTGCCGTCCGCGCGGTGGCTGAACCATTCCGGGTGCTTGTTGACCCACGGGTGGTCGGGGGAGCACTGGAGGGCGAAGTCCAGCGCCACCTCCAGGTGCAGGGCCTGCGCCTCGGCGACGAAGTGGTCGAAGTCCTCGATGGTGCCCAGGTCCGGGTGGACGGCGTCGTGGCCGCCCTCGGGGGAGCCGATCGCCCAGGGCGAGCCGACGTCGTGCGGACCGGCCGTCAGGGTGTTGTCCGGGCCCTTGCGGAAGGCTCGGCCGATCGGGTGGACGGGCGGCAGGTAGACCACGTCGAAGCCCATCGCGGCGACGGCCGGCAGCCGCTCGGCGGCGGTGCGCAGGGTGCCCGAGCGCGGGGGCTCCACGCCCGTCGGGTCCACCACGGCGCCCTCGGAGCGGGGGAAGAACTCGTACCAGGAGCCGAACAGCGCGCGCTCGCGGTCCACCTGCAGCGGCAGCGGGCGGGAAGCGCTGAGCAGCTCCCGCAGCGGGTAGCGGGCCAGCAGCTCCAGCACCTCGGGGGCGAGGGCGGCGGCCAGCCGGGACAGCGGCGGCAGGCCGGGGTCGCGCAGGGAGTCGGCGGCGGCCAGCACGTGCGCGCGCCCCTCCTTCTTCGGCACCCCGGCGGCGGCGCGCTCCAGCAGCCGGGCGCCCTCCTCCAGGACGAGCGCGGTGTCGATCCCGGCGGGCAGCTTGATCGCGGCGGCCTTGCGCCAGGTGGCGACCGGGTCGCTCCACGCCTCCACCAGGTACGACCAGCGGCCGGGGGCGCCCGGGGTGACGTACGCGCCCCAGCGGTCGGTGCCCTCGGCGAGCTCGCGCATCGGCGTCCACGGGCCGCTGCGGCCGCGCGGGTCGCGCAGCACCACGTTGGCGTTGACGGCGTCGTGGCCCTCGCGGAAGACGGTCGCGGTGACCGGGAAGGACTCGCCGACGACCGCCTTGGCCGGGCGGCGGCCGGCGTCGACGAGGGGGCTGACGTCCAGGACGGGGATGCGGCCGATCACGGTGTCGCTCTCTGTCGTCTTGCGGGCGGCGGTCTTGCGAGCGGGGGTCTTACGGTCAGGAGCCTTACGGTCAGGAGCCTTACGGGCCGGTGCCTTGCCGCTGGGCGTTCCGCCGGGTGTGCCGGCGGGCGTTGCGGCGGCGGGCGCGGGCTTCGCGGCGGTGGTCGCGGTGGCGGCGGTGCGGCGCGTGGTGGTGGCGCGCCGGCGGGGTGTCGCCGTCCGGCCCTCCTCGGCCCCGGGGTGTCGGGCCTCGGCCTGTTCCTCGTGGACGGCACCGGCGGCCCGGGGGGCCGGCATCGCCGTGTCCGTCCGAGGGTCAGAATCCGTCCGTACGGCGGATTCCGCGACCGGTGCGCCGAGGGTTTCGGCCACCGGTGTGGACTGGTCCCGCGTGTCGCCGTGCATGCCAAGCTCCTGCCCGAGATCGGCGGCAGCTCCCGCGGCCCGCGGGCAGGGGGAGTACCGGGAGGACTGCGTGGGTGGGGGTGGGCGCGCGACCGGAACCCTGTCCGTGCCGCTCGCCCCGGCAACCTGCCCGGCGCCCGTCGAGCCGGTGGCGGGGAGCCCCGGCAGCCGCGCGCGTCCCGGCGCGCGGCTGCCGCGACGCGCCCCCGGGCGGTCCGGTCCACCCGTGAACGAGCGGCCCGGGCGAGAGGACACGCGGCGGTGCGCGGCGCACGCCGAATGGGCTAAGGAGGAAGGGGAAGGGCCGACACGAAAAGGGTTCGGACGTGCTGCCGAAGGGGGCGTCACCCGTCGCCGTAGTCCCCACGACATCTAACGACTCCGGCCCATCCTCGCACCGGGGAGAGGATTTTTGCAGCGGTACGACAGTAGTTTCGGGCGCGGCCGTGATCCCAGGAGACTTCGGAAATGGATCTGTTCCACGGAGTTCACATACGAGGTGGTGTGAACCCCCGAAATGTGCGCCCCGCGCGCCCCCCGTGCAGACGGATGCGCCGAATGCGATCTCATCAATAGGCCGAACGGATGCCCAATAGCCCACTTGACGCACTGTCATGACGGCCGTCGGGGCTACGCTTCACGCCGTGAAGGCAATCCGCAGATTCACCGTCCGCACCGTCCTGCCCGAACAACTCCAGCCGTTGCACGAGCTGGCCCTCAATCTGCGCTGGTCCTGGCACCCCGAGACCAGGGACCTCTTCCGGTCCGTGGACCCGGAGGTCTGGGCGGCGACCGGTGAGGACCCGGTGCGGCTGCTCGGAGAGGTCCCGGCCGCCAGGCTCGCCGCCCTCGCCACCGACCGGCGCTTCCTGCGCAGACTCGGCGACCTCGCCGACGACCTGCACGAGTACCTGACCGGCCCGCGCTGGTACCAGGCGCAGCAGGGCGGCGAGCCCGCCCCGCCGCCCGCCGCCATCGCCTACTTCTCCCCCGAGTACGGCATCGCCGCCGCGCTGCCCCAGTACTCCGGTGGGCTCGGCATCCTGGCCGGCGACCACCTCAAGGCCGCCAGCGACCTCGGCGTGCCGATCATCGGCGTCGGCCTGTTCTACCGGCACGGCTACTTCCGGCAGTCCCTGGACCGCGACGGCTGGCAGCAGGAGCGCTACCCGCTGCTCGACCCGGACGAGCTCGCCGTCAGCCTCCTGCGCGAGGCGGACGGCTCCCCCGCCCGGGTGGACCTCGCCCTGCCCGGCGGCCGCACCCTGGCCGCCCGGATCTGGAAGGCCCAGGTCGGGCGCGTCCCCCTGCTGCTCCTCGACTCCGACACCGAGGAGAACTCGCCCGCCGAACGCGACGTCACCGACCGGCTCTACGGCGGCGGCAGCGAGCACCGCCTGCTCCAGGAGATACTGCTCGGCATCGGCGGCGTCCGGGCCGTGCGCGCGTACTGCCGCCTCACCGGGCACCCCGCGCCCGAGGTCTTCCACACCAACGAGGGCCACGCCGGCTTCCTCGGCGTCGAGCGCATCCGCGAGCTGGTCGCCGACCGGGCCGCGGGCGGTGACACCCAAGGGCTCGACTTCGCCGCCGCCCTGGAGTCCGTCCGGGCGGGCACCCTGTTCACCACCCACACGCCCGTCCCCGCCGGCATCGACCGCTTCGACCGCGAGCTGGTCGCCCGTCACTTCGGCGGCGAGACCGCCCTGCCCGGCGTCCCCGTCGAGCAGGTGCTCGCCCTCGGCGCCGAGACCTGGCCCGGCGGCGACCCCGAGCTGTTCAACATGGCCGCCATGGGCCTGCGCCTGGCCCAGCGCGCCAACGGGGTCTCCACCCTGCACGGCGAGGTCAGCCGGGCCATGTTCGACGGCCTCTGGCCCGGCTTCGACCCCGCCGAGGTGCCGATCACCTCCGTCACCAACGGCGTGCACGCCGCGACCTGGATCGACCCGGCCGTGGTGCGCCTGGGCGCCGCCGAGATCGGCGCCGACCGCGCCGAGGAGGCGATGACCACCGGCGAGACCCAGCGCTGGACGGGCCTGGAGCGCATCGGCAACACCGAGATCTGGGACCTGCGCCGCAGCCTGCGCGCCCAGCTGGTCGAGGAGGCCCGCCACCGGCTGCGCGCCTCCTGGCGCCAGCGCGGCGCCGGCGAGGCCGAGCTCGGCTGGATCTCCTCCGTGCTCGACCCCGACGTGCTCACCATCGGCTTCGCCCGCCGCGTGCCCTCGTACAAGCGGCTCACCCTGATGCTGCGCGACGCCGACCGGCTGCGCGCCCTGCTGCTCCACCCGACCAGGCCCGTCCAGATCGTCGTCGCCGGCAAGGCCCACCCGGCCGACGACGGCGGCAAGCGGCTGATCCAGCAGATGGTCGCCTTCGCCGACGACCCGACCGTGCGCCACCGGATCGTCTTCCTGCCCGACTACGACATGGCGATGGCCCGGCACCTCTACCCGGGCTGCGACGTGTGGCTCAACAACCCGCTGCGCCCGCTGGAGGCGTGCGGCACCTCCGGGATGAAGGCGGCGCTCAACGGCTGCCTCAACCTGTCCGTCCTGGACGGCTGGTGGGACGAGTGGTACGACGGCCAGAACGGCTGGGCGATCCCCACCGCCGACGAGGGCGCCGGCGTCCTCGACCCGGACAGCGGCGAGGCCGAGCGGCGCGACGACATCGAGGCGGCCGCGCTCTACGACCTGATCGAGGACCAGGTCGCCGCCCGCTTCTACGACCGCGACGGGGACGGGCTGCCGCACCGCTGGATCGCCATGGTCCGGCACACCCTGGTCACCCTCGGGCCCAAGGTGCTGGCCGGCCGGATGGTCCGCGAGTACGTCGACCGGCTGTACACCCCGGGCGCGCTGGCCCAGCGGGAGCTGGCGGCGGGGCGGCACGCCGGGGCGCGCGAGCTGGCGCTGTGGAAGGCCAAGGTGCGCGAAGCCTGGCCGGCCGTGCGGGTCGAGCACGTCGAGGCGGAGGGGACGGGCGAGGCGCAGGAGCTCGGCGGGGCGCTCGCGCTGCGGGTGCAGGTCGCGCTCGGGGCGCTGGAGCCCGGGGACGTCGAGGTGCAGGTGGTCTCCGGCCGGGTGGACGAGGGGGACGGCATCTCCGACGCCGCCGTGCTCGCCCTCAAGCCGGTCGGCGGGCCCGACCTCGACGGGCGGACCCGCTACGAGGGCTCGCTGGAGCTCGACCGGACGGGCCCCTTCGGCTACACCGTCCGGGTGCTGCCCTCCCACCCCCGGCTGGCCTCCCCGGCCGAGCTCGGGCTCGTCGCCCTTCCGGCCGAGTCGGCCGGGATGGACGCGGGGCTGCTGCGCTGACCTCCTCGCCCGACACGCCGGTTACCACGGACGGCAGCCGTCCGGTTGCCCGGCGTGTCGGGCGGCGGGAGCGTGAGGGCCATGATGCGAACCCTGCGCGCGGTCGCCCTCGCCGCGCTGTCCGTCGTCCTCGTGGCGGGCCCGGCCCAGGCCGCCGCCCGCCCCCTGGCCGCCCCTCCGGCCGAGGCACAGATCTCCGTGGAGCTCTGCCCGCCGGACGCGGTCGTCCCCGGCGAGACCGGGACGCTGGAGGTGAAGGTCACCAACAACGGCCCGAACGCCACCACCGACGCCACCCTGGTGGTCGTGCACTTCCCGCCGCCCGGGGTCGTGAAGTCCGCCGACCCGCCCGTGGCGCTCACCTACTTCGGTACCGGCAGCTCCTACTCGGTCCCGGCGGGCCTGGCCCCCGGCGCCGCCTCGGTGGAGAAGCTGGCGATGTACGTCGCGCCGATCACGCTGCCGGGCGAGACCATCAGCGGCGACGTCAAGGCGTTCTACCCGGGCGACCCGGACCAGTCCGGCCACACCACGCCCTACAGCTTCGTCACCGCCGACACCAAGGCGCACATGATGGTCGGCGCCTCCTCCGCCTGGCAGGCCGGGCACCCCGTCCCGCAGCCGGGCGACCTCACCGGCAAGCCCGGGTCGACCATCAACCTGCCGCTGTGGGTGTACAACGCCGGTCCGTCCTACTCGCGCCACCCGATCGACCTGATGGTCACCGTGCCCGAGCACACCGCGCTGACCGGCACCCCGCCGTTCGGCTGCACGGCCACCGGGCCGAGGTCGCTGACCTGCCACTTCGGGGAGGGGCCGCGCTTCCAGAACGCGATCTTCATCGACCCGGCCGTGGAGATCGACCCGGACACCGTCGCGGGGCAGGTCCTGCCCGGCGGGACGCTGGACGTGATGCCCTCGCCCGAGGAGGACTGCGGGCCGATGTCCGACTGGCACACCGGCTTCGTGGTGACCGTGGACTGACCCGCTCCGGGAGACGTAAAGGCCCGGCCGGGTACGTGACGGCGCACCCGGCCGGGCACATCTGTGGCCACGCTAGACGAGACTGTCCCGCCATGCGCGGTGGAGGGCGGCGAAACGCCCGGAACCGTCGATCAGCTCCTGCGGGGAGCCGTCCTCGACGATCCGGCCCTGGTCCATCACCAGGACGCGGTCAGCGATCTCCACGGTGGAGAGCCGGTGCGCGATGATCACCGCCGTACGGCCGGCCAGCACCGTCCGCATCGCCCGCTGGACGGCGCGCTCCCCGGGGACGTCCAGCGAGCTGGTCGCCTCGTCCAGGATCAGCACGGCCGGGTCGGCCAGCAGGGCGCGGGCGAAGGCCACCAGCTGGCGCTGGCCGGCCGAGATCCGGCCGCCGCGCTTGCGCACGTCGGTGTCGAAGCCGTCGGGCAGGGCGGCGATGAACTCGTACGCGCCGATGTCCCGGGCGGCCTGCTCGACCTCGGCGCGGGTGGCGCCGGGGCGGCCGATGGCGATGTTCTCGGCGACGGTGCCGGAGAACAGGAAGGACTCCTGCGTCACCATCACCACGCCGCGGCGCAGCTCGGGGGTGGCGAGCACGCGCAGGTCCACGCCGTCCAGGAGGACGCGGCCGTCCGTCGGGTCGTAGAAGCGGGCCAGCAGCTTGGCGACCGTCGACTTGCCCGCGCCCGTCGCGCCGACCACGGCGACGGTCTGCCCGGCCGGGACGGTCAGGTCGAAGGGCGCCAGCACCTGCTTGCCGGTGCGGTAGCCGAAGGCCGTCCGCTCGAACCGGACCTCGCGGCCCTTGCCGCCCCGGTCGGCGCGTACGGGCAGGGGCGCGGGCTCGGTGGGCTCGGCGACCGTCGGCTCGTGGGCGAGCAGGCCCGCGATCTTCTCCAGGGCGGCGGCGGCCGACTGGTACGAGTTCAGGAACATCGCCAGGTGGTCGATCGGGTCGAAGAGCCGGCGCAGGTACAGCGTCAGGGCGGTGAGCGCGCCCAGGGCCAGGGTGCCGTCGGAGACGCGGTAGGCGCCGAGCAGCACCACGCCGGTGATCCACACGTTGGCGGTGACGCGGGACAGGCCCACGTAGCGGGCGATCTCCAGCAGGCCGTCGGCCGTCGCCCGCACCGAGTCCTCGTTGACCACCGCGAAGGCCGCGTCCCCGGCCCGCTCGCGGCGGAACGCCTGGACGGGGCGGATGCCGTTCATGGTCTCCGTGAACCGGACGATCATGGAGGCGGCCTTGGTGCGGGAGCGGCGGTAGACCCGCAGCGAGCGGCGGCGGAAGGAGCGGGCGATCAGGCCCAGCGGCACGAAGGAGGCCAGCGAGACCAGGCCGAGCCGCCAGTCCATCACCAGCATCAGCACCGAGATGTAGCAGACCGACAGGAAGACGGTCAGCAGCTCCTGGAGGCCCTCGGAGAGCAGCTCGCGCAGCGCGTCGATGTCGCTGGTGGCGCGGGAGATGATCCGGCCCGAGGTGTAGCGCTCGTGGAAGTCCAGGCTGAGGCGCTGGGCGTGGCGGAAGATCCGGCCGCGCAGCTCCAGCAGGACGTCCTGGTTGATCCGGGCGCCGATCTTGACGAACGCCCACTGGAGCAGCGGGCCGAGCACCGCGCAGAGCGCGTACGCGCCGATCACGGCGATCAGCGGCCCGGCGTCGTGCTCGCGCAGGGCCGGGATGCCGCGGTCCATCGCGACGGCGACCAGCAGCGGGCCGGACTGCAGGACGGCCTGCTGGACGAGGATGGCCGTCATCGCGACGGCGATCCGGCCCCGGTGCGGGCCCAGCAGCGAGCGCAGCAGCGCCTTCGCCGCGCCGGGCGGGACGGGGATGTCCTCCTCGTCCTCCGGCGGCGGGGGCAGCTCCTCCTCGACGGGCTCGACCGGATCGACGAGTTCGGCGGGCTTCGCGGGCTCGGCGGGCTCGACGGGCTTGGCCTGGACGGTCGTCACGCGCTGCTCCCCTCGGGGACGAGGGACGCCTCGCCCGACATCAGTGCGCGGTAGCGCGGACAGTCGCGCAGCAGGTCCTGGTGGGTGCCGACCGCCTCGATCCGGCCGTCGGCCAGCAGCGCGACCCGGTCGGCGAGCAGCACCGTGCTCGGGCGGTGGGCGACCACCAGGGCGGTGGTGGAGCCCAGCACCTGGCGCAGCGCCCGCTCGACCAGGGCTTCGGTGTGCACGTCCAGCGCGGAGAGCGGGTCGTCCAGGACGAGGAAGGCCGGGGTGCCGACCACCGCGCGGGCCAGGGCGAGCCGCTGGCGCTGGCCGCCGGACAGGCTCAGGCCCTGCTCGCCGACCTCCGTGTCCACGCCCTCGGGCAGCTTGTCGACGAAGCCGGCCTGGGCGGTGGCGAGGGCGGAGGCCAAGTGCTCCCCGCTCGCGCCGGGGGCGCCCATCAGGACGTTCTCGCGGACGGTGGCGGAGAAGAGCGTCGGCTCCTCGAAGGCGACGGCGACGAGCTCGCGCAGCCTCTCCCGGGGGAGCTCGCGGATGTCCACGCCGTCCAGGGTGATCGTTCCCTCGGTGGCCTCGTACAGCCGGGGGAGCAGGGAGGTGAGGGTGGTCTTGCCGCTGCCGGTGGCGCCGACCAGGGCCATCGTCTCGCCGCTGCGGACGTGCAGGTCGACACCGGTGAGCAGGTCGGGGGTGCCGTCGGGGGCGTCGGGGTAGCGGAAGCGGACGCCGGTGAGGCGGATGCCGTCCTTCCCGCCGTCGAGGCCGGTGACGGTGCCGGTGCCCCCGTCCCAGGAGGTGGAAGCCTCGGTGGCGGGCTCGTCCATCACCTCGAAGAAACGGTCCGTCGCGGTGGCGGCCTCGTTGGTGTAGGCGAGCAGCCAGCCCAGCGACTCGATGGGCCAGCGCAGGGCGAGCGCCGTGGACAGGAAGGCGACGAGGCTTCCGGCGCTCATCTCGTCGTGGGCGACGAGGTAGGCGCCGACGGCGAGGGCGCAGCAGAGGGCGACCTCGGGCAGTCCGATGACCACGGCCGACAGGCGGGCCAGCAGGTGGGCCTTGTGCATCTCGGTGCGGCGCAGCCCCCGGGACTGGGCGCGGAAGCGCTCGGCCATCGAGCGGTGGCGGCCGAACGCCTTGAGGATGCGGATGCCGAGCACGGACTCCTCGACCACGGTGGCGAGGTCGCCGTTCTGGTCCTGGGCGAGGCGGGAGGCGGTGGAGTAGCCCGTCTCGAAGCGCTTGGTGAGCAGCAGGATCGGGGCGGCGGGCGTCAGGAAGAGCAGCGCGAGCCGCCAGTCCTGGGCGAACATCACCACCGCGCCGGCCACGAAGGCCGTCGTGTTGACGAGGAGGAAGACCAGGGCGAAGGCCAGGAACAGCCGGATGACGAACAGGTCGGCCGTGGCCCGGGAGAGCAACTGGCCGGAACCCCAGCGGTCGTGGAAGGCGACGGGCAGCCGCTGGAGCTTGGCGAAGAGGTCGGCGCGCATCCGCCCCTCCACCTCGGCCAGCGGGCGGGCCAGCACCACCCGGCGGGTGTAGAAGAGCCCGGCCTCGACCAGGCCGAGGAACAGCACCAGGCCGACCAGCGGCCACAGGCCCGCGAGGTCGGGCCGGGTGAGCGGGCCGTCGACGATCCGGCCGAGCACCACGGGGACGGCGATGGTGGTGAGCATGCCGAGGGTGGCCGTCGCCATCGACACGGCGATCCGGCGGCGCACGGGCCGGGCGTAGGGCCACAGGCGCAGCAGGGAGCGGACCGTGGAGCGGCGCCCGGTCGGGAGGTCGGCTTGTCTGTTCTCGGCCATCGCGGTGAGGGTAGGCCGGGAGCCCGACATTTATCATCCGGTTTTTCGCCCCTGTCGCCGCGGCCCGTGGAGAACCGGCCACTCGAACGGGCGGGGCGGGCGCGAATCGCGGGGCGCGCGCGGCCGTTCGTGCAGGGAACAGTGCGCCGTGCGCCTCTTGCGGGCGCCCCCACAACGGCCGATTACATCTCCTGACGAGTGTTCAGCTGTGAAACGAGTGGCGGGAGATTCAGGACATGACGGTCGATACCGAACCCACGACCCCGGGCGGCGGCGCCGCACTGGTACAGGTACGGGCCCAGCTCAGCCTCAGCACGGCAGCCGCGCGGAACCTGGCGACGACGACCAAGTCGGCCCCGCAGATGCAGGAGATCACCTCCCGCTGGCTGCTCAGGATGCTGCCCTGGGTGCAGGTCAACGCCGGCACGTACCGCGTCAACCGGCGGCTGAGCTACGCCACCGGGCGCGGCCGGGTCGGCTTCGCCAAGACCGGCTCCTCGGTGACGGTGATCGCCCCCTCGCTGACCGAGGTGCCCGCCCTGCGCGGATTCGGGGACGAGGCGGTGCTCGAGGAGCTGGCCCGCCGGTTCGTGCAGCGGGACTTCGCGCCGGGCGACGTGCTGGTGCGCGAGGGCGAGCCGATCTCCGAGGTGTTCCTGATCGCGCACGGCAAGGTCGAGCGGCTCGGCACCGGCAAGTACGGCGAGGAGACGGTCGTCGGCACACTTGCCGACGGCGACCACATCGGCGACGAGGGGCTGACCGAGGCGTCCGGCAACTGGCCGTACACCGTGCGGGCGGCGACGCCGGGCGTGGCGATGGCGCTGCAGTGGTCGCAGTTCCAGGAGCTGACCGACCGCTCGCCCGGGCTGCGGGAGCACCTGCTGGGCGTCGCGGCCGACGCCGCCCAGGCCCGGAACGCGCACGGCGAGGCGGAGATCGACCTCTCCGCCGGCCACGAGGGCGAGTACGAGCTGCCCGGCGCCTTCGTCGACTACGAGCTCAGGCCGCGCGAGTACGAGCTGAGCGTCGCCCAGACCGTGCTGAAGGTGCACACCCGGGTCGCCGATCTCTACAACCAGCCGATGAACCAGACCGAGCAGCAGCTGCGGCTGACCGTCGAGGCGCTGCGCGAGCGCCAGGAACACGAGCTGATCAACAACCCGGAGTTCGGGCTGCTCAGCAACACCGACTTCGACCAGCGCATCCAGACCCACTCCGGGGCGCCCACCCCCGACGACCTGGACGACCTGCTCGCGATGCGCCGCGACACCGACTACCTGTTCGCGCACCCGCGGGCCATCGCCGCGTTCGAGCGCGAGTGCAACCGGCTCGGCGTCTACCCCGGCACCGCGGAGGTGCTCGGCAAGCAGCGGCCGACCTGGCGCGGGGTGCCGCTCTTCCCGTGCAACAAGATCCCGGTGGCGGCCGACCAGACCAGCTCCATCATCGCGATGCGGGTCGGCGAGCAGAACCAGGGCGTCATCGGGCTCAACCAGATCGGCATCCCGGACGAGGTCGAGCCCTCGCTGAACGTCCGGTTCATGGGGATCGACGAGAAGGCCATCGCCTCGTACCTGGTCAGCGCGTACTACTCGGCGGCGGTGCTGGTGCCGGACGCGATCGGCGTGCTGGAGAACGTCGAGGTCGGGCACGCGCGGGGCTGATCCTCCCGGGCGGGCACGCGCAGGAGCAGCAGCGCGTGCCCGCCCAGCGGGACCGCGGCGTGCGGGTGCCGCTCGGTGGTGCCGGTGGTGTCGACGAGCGTGGTGTACGGGGTGTCGGGGGCGGCCCAGGGCTCCTCGGGGAGGGTGAACAGGGCCGGTTCGGGCCCCGCGTTGAGCAGCAGGAGGAAGCTGTCGTCCGCCAGTTCGGTGCCGGAGAGCAGCATGCCCAGGCAGGCCGTGGGGGTGAACCAGTCGGCCTCCGTCATCTCCTTGCCCTGGGGGGTGAACCAGGCCAGGTCGGGCCGGCCGTCCGGCGCGTTGGCCCGCCCGGAGAAGAACGCGCGCCGGCGCAGCACGGGGTGGGCGCGGCGCAGGTGGACCAGGCGGGCCGTCAGGTCGGTGAGCTCGCGCCAGTCGGGGTGGTCGAGGAGCGACCAGTCGAGCCAACTCGTCTCGTTGTCCTGGCAGTAGGCGTTGTTGTTGCCGCGCTGGGTGCGGCCGAGCTCGTCGCCGGCGGTGATCATGGGGACGCCGGTGGAGAGCAGCAACGTGGCCATCAGGTTGCGGAGTTGGCGCAGGCGCAGGGCGGTGACGGCCGGGTCGGAGGTCTCGCCCTCGGCGCCGTGGTTCCAGGAGCGGTTGTCGTCGGTGCCGTCCCGGTTGTTCTCGCCGTTGGGACGGTTGTGCTTGCGGTCGTACGAGACCAGGTCGCGGAGCGTGAAACCGTCGTGCGCCGTCACGTAGTTGACGGAGGCGTAGGGGCGCCTTCCGCCGCGCTGGTAGAGGTCGGAGGAGCCGGACAGGCGGTAGCCGAGCTCGCGGACGTCGGGGCGGGCGCCGCGCCAGAAGTCCCGTACGGTGTCGCGGTACCGGTCGTTCCACTCCGCCCACAGCGGCGGGAAGCCGCCGACCTGGTAGCCGCCGGGGGCCACGTCCCAGGGCTCGGCGATGAGCTTCACCCGACTGAGGAGCGGGTCCTGGGAGACGGCGGCCAGGAACGGGTGGTGCATGTCCACGCCGTCGGCGGTGCGGGCCAGGGCGGCGGCCAGGTCGAAGCGGAAGCCGTCGACGCCCATCTCGGTCACCCAGTAGCGCAGCGAGTCGGTGATCAGGCGGATCACCTGGGGGTGGCGGGTGTTCAGGGTGTTGCCGCAGCCGGTGAAGTCGGCGTAGCCGCGCGGACGGTGAGGGGCGAGGCGGTAGTAGGCGGCGTTGTCGACGCCCCGGAAGCAGAGGCTCGGGCCCAGCTCGGCGCCCTCGGCGGTGTGGTTGAACACCACGTCGAGGATCACCTCGATTCCGGCCGCGTGGAGGGCGCGGACCATACGCTTGAACTCGCCCACCTGGGCCCCGCGGGAGCCGGAGGAGGAGTAGGCGGCGTGCGGGGCGAAGTAGCCGATCGTGTTGTAGCCCCAGTAGTTGACCAGGCCCCGGGCCTGGAGGTGGTCCTCGCTGGCGAACTGGTGGACGGGCAGCAGCTCGACGGCCGTCACGCCGAGACGGGTGAGGTGGGCGATCGCGGCCGGGTGGGCGAGGCCCGCGTAGGTGCCGCGCAGGGGCGGGGGGACGTCGGGGTGGCGCATGGTGAAGCCGCGCACGTGCAGCTCGTAGATGACGGTCTCCGCCCAGGGGGTCTTGGGGCGGTGGTCGTCGAACCAGTCGTCGTCGTCGTGGACGACGACCGAGCGGGGCACGTGCGGGGCGGAGTCGCGGTTGTCGCGGACGGTGTCGGCGACGGAAGCCTCCGGCCAGTTGCGGACGGCGGCGCAGGCGGCGTCGTGGGAGGCGTAGTCGCCGTCCACGGCGCGGGCGTACGGGTCCAGGAGCAGCTTGGCGGGGTTCCAGCGGGCCCCCGTCCACGGGTCCCACCGGCCGTGCACGCGGAAACCGTAGCGGGTGCCGGGGGTGACGCCGGGGAGGAAGCCGTGCCAGACCTGGAAGGTCTGCTCGGTGAGGCGGTGGCGGGTCTCGTGGCCGTCGTCGTCGAACAGGCAGAGGTCCACGGCCTCGGCGTCGGGCGCCCAGAGGGCGAAGTTCGTCCCGTCGGAATGCACGCGGGCCCCCAGGGGCTGCCAGCTACCGGGCCACGGGGGCATTGCGGTGTCCATGGCTGTGCCCTCCGTGCGTGGGGGTGGGTGGGGGCCCGCTCGTTTTCTCTTTCCCGGATTGTGGCGAGGGGAAGCAGATGAACAACACCTTGCCAGCGGCTGGCGTCCCGGCCCACCTCGCACCGGGGCGGCCGCGCGGGCCGTGCCCCGCGCGGCCGCCGACCCGTCCGCCCGCCCTGCAGGGCCTGTCGTCGCCGGCGCCCGAGCCGCTCGTCCTGCCGGGGCTGTTGGGGTGGTTGGCGTGTCTCCGCCGGGATGGGGCTCGTTGTGCCGGGGGTAGCGGTTGTGGATGGTGGGAGGCCCCGGGATGTGGGTGTGGGCGCGGCGTGTGGGGGCGGCGGCCTGGGGGCTGGTGTTGCTGAGCGGGTGCAGCAGTGGTGCCGCTCCTGCGGGCGATGCGGTTTCGGCCGGGCCGAGTGCTCCGCCGGCGGTGTCACGGGCGGTGCTGAGCGCGCAGCCGGCGGACGGGGCGCAGGACGTGCAGCCGGAGGGCGCGGTGCGGGTGAGTGCGGCGCAGGGGCGGCTGGTCTCCGTACGGCTGGCGGACGCCAAGGGCGCGGAGGTGTCCGGGACGATCGCCACGGACGGGGCCTCCTGGGCGCCGGACGGGCCGCTGCCGCTCGGGACGGCGTTCACGCTGGATTCCGTCGCCGAGGACGAGCAGGGCCAGAGGGCCGCCCAGCACTCGGAGTTCTCGACCGTGGCCCGCGCCCACACCTTCGTGGCCTTCTTCACCCCGGAGGACGGCTCGACGGTCGGCGTCGGCATGCCGGTCTCGCTGCGGTTCAGCCGCCCGATCGTCGACCGGGCGGCCGTGGAGCGCGCCGTGCAGGTGAGCGCGGACCCGCCGGTGCCGGTGGCCGCGCACTGGTTCGGCAATCAGCGGCTGGACTTCCGTCCGCAGCAGTACTGGGCGGCGGGCACGAAGGTCTCGGTGGCGCTGCGTCTCAAGGACGTGCAGGGCGCGCCGGGGGAGTTCGGGTCGCAGAGCCGTGATCTGCGGTTCGTCATCGGCCGGGCGCAGGTGTCCACCGTGGATCTGGACGCGCACACGCTGACGGTCCGGGCGGGCCAGGGCGGGAAGGTGGTCCGGGTGCTGAAGGTGTCGGGCGGGAGCCCCGAGCACTCGACGTACCGCGGTGTGATGGTGGTGTCGGAGAAGTACCAGGTGACGCGGATGAACTCGCAGACGGTGGGGATGGGCGACGAGTACGACATCAAGGACGTCCCGCACGCGATGCGGCTGACGGCTTCGGGCACGTTCGTCCACGGGAACTACTGGGCCAACCCGTCGGTGTTCGGCTCGGCGAACACGAGCCACGGCTGCATCGGCCTGGCCGACACCAAGGGCGGCACGGGCAGGGACACCCCGGCGGGCTGGCTGTTCGAGCACACCGTCCCCGGGGACGTGGTGGAGGTGCGGGCCGCGACGGGGGACGTGGTGCCGCCGTCGAACGGGCTGAACGGCTGGAACCTGCCCTGGGACCAGTGGTTGGCGGGCAGCGCGCTGCGCTGAGAGCGGCGGGGGCGGGTTTTCACGGAGGCTTCACCCCTGCTCCACCCACCTCCCCTCGGGATTCACTCAGACGGCCCAGCTATCCTTCTCCGGCGCGCCGGGGTCCCGGCGCGGAAGATCGGCGCCCGGTGCAACTCGGGAGGGCGTTCGAGGCGTCATCTGAGTGGACACCGGGAGGGAGAGAACCGTGAGTACGGGTACGGCGGCAGGCGCCGCGATACGCACTGGCCGGCGCTTCGGGCGCAGGGGTGCTGCGGCGGTGCTGATGGGCGGGGTGCTGCTGCTCACGGCGGCGTGCAACGACGACAAGGGCGGCGGGTCCACGGACGCGGCCGCCACGGCGCCGGCGGACGCGGGCGCGGGTACGGGCGGGGGTACGGGCGCGGCTTCGGCGGCGCCGAAGAACTCGGCCGCGGTGCTGAGCGTGGAGCCGAAGGACGGCGCCCAGGACGTGGCGCCGGGCGCGCTGGCGGTGTCGGTCGCCAACGGCAAGCTGACGACCGTCGAGGTGACGGACAAGAACGGCAAGCCGGTCGAGGGCGCGATCACCCCGGACGGCACCGGCTGGAAGCCGTCCGCGGCGCTGGCCGTGGGCATGGCGTACAAGGTGAACGCGCAGGCGAAGGACGCGGACGGCCTGGTCGCCGCGTCGACGACGAACTTCACCACGCTGACGCCGGCGAAGAAGGTCTCCACCAACGACAACATCAGTGACGGCTCCACCTACGGCGTCGGCATGATCGTTTCCGTCGAGTTCAACAAGGACGTCAAGAACAAGGACGCCGTGTTGAAGGGCATCACCTTCGCGACGGACAACAACACCGAGGTGAAGGGCCACTGGTTCGGCGACCGGCGGCTGGACTTCCGTCCGGCCGAGTACTGGAAGCCGGGCACCAAGGTGACCATCAAGTACCGGCTGAAGAGCGTCGAGGTCGCGCCCGGCATCTACGGGGACATCGACAAGGACGAGCCGTTCACCGTCGGCCGCTCCCGGGTCTCCACGGCGGACGCCAAGTCGCACATGATGACCGTCGAGACGGCGGGCAAGTCCACCACCGTGCCGGTGACCCTGGGCGCGGACGCCACGCCTTCCTGGGGCGGGACGATGGTGATCATGTCCAAGGAGAAGGTCACCCGGATGAACTCGCAGACCGTCGGTCTCGGCGGCGAGTACGACATCCAGGACGTGCCGCACGCGATGCGGCTGACCACCACGGGCACGTTCGTCCACGGCAACTACTGGGCCAGCCCGTTCGGCAAGACCAACGCCAGCCACGGCTGCGTGTCGATGGCCGACGAGAAGGGCGGCAGCGACAGCTCGGTGGCCGGGAAGTTCTTCAACGACTCGATGGTCGGCGACGTCGTCAAGATCGTGAACAGCAAGGAGAAGACCGTCTCGCCCTCGAACGGGCTGGGCGGCTGGAACGTCCCCTGGGCCAACTGGTAGGCCCTACCCGGGAGTCGGCCTGGTGAATCCGGGCTTCCCGGGGGTTTGTGCGGGGTTTTTCACAGCCGGGCGGTCCGACCTCACCCGTTGGGGTCGGGCCGCCCGGGTTTTCGGGGCAAGAAGGCCCTCGAAGGGCGCAACCTTTCCGAGGGCTTGAGCGTGTAGCGGTCGGGGCTTCTGGCCCGTGGGGAGCAAGGGAGGGATCGACTGTGAGGTCGATACGCAGGGTCGTGGCCGCCGGACTGGTCGGCGGGGCGATGGTGATGACGGCCGCGTGCAGCAGCGGCGGCAGTGGCGGCGGCGGCGGTGCCAAGGCCGACATCGGGGCCGGCGCGGCCCCCACCTCGGCGTCGGCGGCGCCGACCAGCGCGGCGCCGAAGGTGTCGCAGGCCAAGGTGAACATCGAGCCGAAGGCGGGCTCGGTGGACGTGGCACCGGGCGCGCTCAAGGTCGGTGCGACGGGCGGCAAGCTGACCACCGTCAAGGTCAGTGACAAGACCGGAAAGGAAGTTCCCGGCACCATCGCCGCGGACGGCCTCTCCTGGACGCCGACGACGGGCCTGTCGGTCGGCACCGCGTACCTGGTCAGCGCGATGGCGGCGGACGCCGACGGCGCTGTCGCGGAGGCGGACAGCAACTTCACGACGCTGACGCCCGAGGCGCTGGCGAAGGCGGCGGACAACGTGGACAACGACGCCACGTACGGCGTCGGCATGATCGTCTCGGTCGACTTCAGCAAGGACGTGAAGAACAAGGAGGCGGTGGCGAAGGCCATCACCTTCGACACGGACAACGGCACGGTGGTCAAGGGCCACTGGTTCGGCGACCGGCGCCTGGACTTCCGTCCGGCCGAGTACTGGAAGCCGGGCACCAAGGTGACCGTCCACTACCGGCTGAAGAGCGTGGAGATCGCCCCCGGCATCTACGGCACGGACCGGGACGAGCCCTTCACTATCGGGCGAAGCCAGATCGCGACGGTTGACGCGGCGGCGCACCAGATGACGCTGGTCTCTGCCGGGCAGACCTCGCAGCTCGACATCACCTCCGGTTCGGACGACCACCCGACCTGGAACGGCACGATGGTGATCATGTCGAAGGAGGGCACGGTGCGGATGCAGTCCAGCACCCTGCCCGGCATGAGCGGCGCGCCGTACGACCTCCAGGTGCCGCACTCCATGCGGCTGACCACCTCGGGGACGTACTTCCACGGCAACTGGTGGGCCAGGAACGGGGTGTTCGGCGGCGACAACGTCAGCCACGGCTGCGTCGCGCTCAAGGACGCGGAGGGCGGCAGCGACTCCTCGGCGGCCGGCAAGTTCTACGCCGGGTCGATGGTCGGGGACGTGGTGATCGTCAAGAACTCCGTCAAGAAGGAGACGCTGGAGCCGGACAACGGGCTCAGCGGGTGGAACATCCCCTGGAGTGCCTGGTAGGTCGCTGTGCGGGTCAACCCGGGCTTGACGTACGTCGGCCCGGGTTGGCCCTTTTTCGTGGCCGGCTTGCTTCCGGCATATGCCGACTCGTGGGAGATCGTTTGCTCATTGTCCGTACGCGGCCGCTTGCGTTCCGCAATGATGGTCCGCATGGCGGGTTGGGGCGAAACAGATCAGTCGACGGTTCCCGGGGTCGGCCCGGTCGCCGGGGCGTCCTGGATCGACGTGCAGGGCACGCTCTCGGCGCTGGAGCGGCTCAGCTCCGAGGAGCTGGAGGAGATGTATTCCGGGAGGCTGTGCGACCCGTCCTCGCCCAGTGAGGTGCGGTTGCCGTCCAGGGCGGAGTCGGGGCCGGTGGCGCGGCGGCTGGTGCTTTCGGTGTTGGAGTCCTGGGAGCTGCACCAGCACCTGGAGGTGGGGGAGTTACTCACGAGTGAGTTGGTGAGTAACGCGGTGAGGCACGCGGCCGGGAGGACGATCGGGCTGCATGTCGGCCGGAAGCCCGGGTGGCTGCGGATCGAGGTGAGGGACTCGTCGCGGGCGCTGCCGTGCATGATCCTGGCGGAGCCGCACCCGGTGAACGAGCGGGGGCGGGGGCTGAAGATCGTGGATGATCTCGCGGACAGGTGGGGGGCGGACCTGCTGCCGCGCGGCAAGGGTGTGTGGTTCGAGCTGAAGGTGCGCGAGCGCGGCTGAAGTTGGGGATGTGGAGCGGGAAACACGCAGGGCCCCCGGGTGCGCCGTTTGTTCGGCGGAGGGGGCCCTTGCTAGTCATCGCGCCGGCCAAGGGGGTGCGTGCCGCGCGATGGTCGTCGGCAGTGCCAGGTCGGGCCCGCCGAAGTCGTGTCTTGACTATCGCATGGATCTCAGCATGTGGGCAAACCGGGTGGCTTGGAATGAAAGGTTTGTAACCTACTTCACCTTTGGATTTTGCATAGGTTAACGCTGGCGCCTGTGAATATTCACCGTGGTGGCGAAGGTGAGGAAGGTGGACCAGGCGTCGGGGGAGAAGGTGAGGGAGGGTCCGGAGGCGTCCTTGGAGTCACGGACGTGGATGGCGGAGGGGGAGGGGGCGACCTCGACGCAGTTGCCGCCCTCGTAGTCGCTGTAACTGGACTTGAACCACGTCATCTTGGCACTCATAGTTGCTCCATCGTCTTCCTGATGAGCCTCACTGAACCCTGAACGTTTAGGGCCTGCGCGCGGATCATCGCGTGTCGCCTACTGAGTTCGCCGACGAGACACGGGTCTGAGTGGAGCGCGTTCGTTCCGTGGGTCTCGACGTACGCGTACTGCTCGTTGTTGATCGTTTCCATGATGACCAGTGATCCCGAGAGTGCAGATGGGATCGCATGCCCGATCGGGATGACCTGGGTCCGGATGTTGCGTGAGTGCTCAAGCTCAAGCAGCCGCAAGAGCTGGCCCCTCATGACTTCCTTGCCGCCGATGAGTGTGTGCAGGGCGGCTTCGTAGATGGTGAAGCTGAACAGCACCGTGGACTTCTTCAACCGATCATCAGAGTCCTTGGGAGTACGAGGAATCGGGCACTCAGCCCGCCGACTCCATCGAGTGGATGCTCCCCCGCCACCCCCGCAGCGCGGGCCGCGCTCGCATCCAACTCCTCCGGCAAGCCTTCGAGTGGCAGATCCCCGACGAGTCCACCGAGATCGCGATGCTCCTCCTCAGCGAACTCGTCTCCAACGCCTGCCGCCACCCCCGCGTCCCCCGCGACCGCCTGATCGGCGTCGGCCTCCTCCTCCCCACCCTCACCACCCTCCGCGTCGAGGTCACCGACGCCGCCCCCGACCTCCCCGCCCTCCGTCACGCCGCCCCCGACGACGAGTCCGGCCGGGGCCTCGCCCTCGTCGACGCCCTCGCCACCACCTGGGGCGCGCACCCGCGAGGCCCCGGCTACCTCGGCAAGGTCGTCTGGTTCGAACTCGCCCTGCTCTCGCCCGCCAGGGTCGCCTCAGATAAGCTCCGCCGCCGTGCTGGACTCGGCTGAGCACGGCGAAACGATCATCGTTACCCGAGGGGGTCGCCGCATCGCGGTGATCGGGCCCGCGCCTTCCGGGAACGGCGCCGCGCTCAATGACCTCCTCCGGCGGTTCGGACCGGACGAAGACTTCGCGGCGGATGTGGAATCCGTGCGTGACCTGCTCAGCAACGAGGTGGCTGAGTGGCCCGCCGACTGATTCTCGACACCGGCGTCCTGATCAAGGCGGACTGTTCGCCTCGGATGACGACGTGGCCATCGCCGCGATCACTGCCGCAGAACTGCACCTTGGGGTGGAGACGGCAGACGATGCCCGACGCCTTCGCCGACTTCTCGGACCTTTCCGGCGTCCAGGCAATCACCCTGGGCGCCCTCGGCTGAAGACGCCCTGGTGCGCAGGAAGTCGGCTGGGTCGACTTCCTGCGCGGTCGTCCATCTGCCCTGTCGCCGCTCACAAATCGCGCGCCCGGCGTCACACCTCGCCCATCCTCCTGCCGCCGATCGGGTCGCCGAGTAGCATCGGCTCCGTGAACCTCTACTGGCGCGTCTGCCTGCCACCGCTCGCCGCCTGACCGGGCGTACGCGACGGTGGTCTGAGTTCTGCGTGCGCCCGTTCTCGAAACCACCCCATCCGCTGGTTTTCGACGACGGAAGTTCACGACTGTGTCGACGCGTACGTTCCCCCCTGCCCGCCTCCTCGACGGGCCCGCTCCCATCCTCGCCGCCGCCCTGCTGTGGGGCACCACCGGGACCGCCAGCTCCCTGGCACCCGGCGGCGCCCCGGCAGCCGGCATCGGCGCCGCCGCCCTGGTGCTCGGCGGGCTGCTGCTCTTCCTCACCTCCCGCGCCGCCTGGGCCCTTCCCCTGGTCTGCCGCACACGCGAACGGTGGCTGCTCGCCCTCGGTGCGCTGGGGGTGGTCGGGTACCCGGTCACCTTCTACCCGGCCGTCGTCCGCACTGGGGTCGCCGTCGCCACGGTGATCGCCCTCGGCAGCGCACCGGTGTTCACGGGCCTCCTCGCCTGGCTCACCGGTCAGGGACGCCCCAGCGCACGCTGGAGCGGGGCGACGGCGCTCTCCGTCCTCGGATGCGCCCTCCTCGTCCTCGGCCCCCGCCTCTCGGGCGGCACGCCGATCGACCTCCTCGGTGTGCTGCTCGCGGCGCTCGCCGGGCTCTCGTACGCCCTCTACTCGCTGATCGGCGGGCGCCTCATCACCGCCGGGCACCCCTCCGGTGCCGTCATGGGCGCGATGTTCGGCGGAGCGGCGGTCCTGGTCCTGCCCGTGCTCGCCCTGGAACCGTCCGACTGGCTCGCCTCCGTACGCGGCACCGCCGTCGTCCTCCACCTCGCCGTCATCACCACCTACCTCGCCTACCGCCTCTTCGGCCACGGCCTCCGCCACACCACCCCCCAAACCGCCACCACCCTCACCCTCGCCGAACCCGCCGTGGCAGCCCTCCTCGGCGTCCTGGCCCTCGGCGAACACCTCCCACCCCTCTCCTGGTGCGGCCTCGCCCTCCTCGCCACGGGCCTGGCCGCCCTCGCCGCCTGATCACGGGAGTTTGCGAAGGAGTTCCTTCTCCTCGACGCAGGACTGGTCCGGGTCCGTGACGAGGCAGAGGTTGAGGCCGTCGTCATCGCGCTTGACCGTTGCGTCGACGTAGCAGGACGTGGACGCCTGGGGGCTCAGTTGTAGGGAGAACGTGTCCTTCCTGGCTGTCTTCGATCTTTCCAACTTCCAAGCGGCGTCCGTCGCGACGGTCGGACACCCCGAGGGGAGGGTGGCAGGGTCGAGCCCGCTCACGGTGGCGCTGTGGTCGGCCGCCACGTGCAGTCGGGCGCCGGAGCCGCTGCCCCAGTCGCCCACCATGTCGGCCTGCTCGACGAGGGCAGCATCGCCACCCACTTCACATGAAGGAGCCGATGACGCGGAGGACTACGAGGAGGCCCACCAGCAGCACATACCCCCCGATCACCGAGCCGCAGCCGATCGCGCACCCGTTGAACAACCTTCCGGCCCAACTCCGCCGCTGCTTCTGCTTGTACACCCTGCCCCCCACGCCCGATCCGATGTGCCGAGTCCGGCACATCAATTTGAACGCGTTCAACACCACTCAAGGTGAGCCAAGCCGAGGCCCCGGTCCGAGGTCGCAAAGCCCCACCCGAGGTGGGGTCCTGGCAACCATGGGGGCGTGCGGCCACCAACGCCGGCAGCTTGTGGCGGGCCGGGGTCTCAGCGCGGCTGCGCGAGGCTTCGCCCCGCGCAGCCGCAAAACCCCACCCGGGGTGGGGCCTTGCGGGTTGGAGTCCTCTCGGCCACAGGGCGTGTGGCCACCAATGCCGGCGGCTTGAGTGGGTCGGGGTTGTGGTGCGGCCGTGCCTGAGGTGGGGTTTTGGGGTGGGGGCCGGGCGACGCGCGGCCCGTGGGGCTGCTGTGGCTGGAAGTTCGTCTCGGGCCGGGGTCTCATCGCGGTTGTGCGAGGCTTCGCCCCGCGCAACCGCAACGCCCCACCCGGGATGGGGCGTTGCGGGCTGGGGCCCTCTCGGCCGCAGGGCGTGTGGCCGCTATGGCTGGCAGTTTGAGCGGGCCGGGGTTGTGAAGCGGCTGTGCGAGCTTCGCCCGCACAGCCGCAAGGTCCCACCTGGGGTGGGGACCTGGCAGCCGTGCGGCTGCTGTGGCTGGTGGCTTGTGTCCGGCTGGGATTGTGGCGTGGCCGTGCGAGGGTTGCCGCGCACGGCCGCAGGCCCTACCTGAGGTGGGGGTGTGGTGGGGGCCCGGCAGCCGTGCGGCTGCTGTGGCTGGTGGCTCGTGCCGGGCGAGGTCCCGGCGCGGCTGTGCGAGGCTCCGCCCCGCACAGCCGCAAGGCTCTACACCTGCGGTGGGGTTTTGGGGCGGGAGCTCGGGGTGCGCGGCTCGTGTGGCTGTTGTGGCCGGCAGTTGGTGTCGGGTCGGGGTTGTGACGCGGCCGTGCGGGGCTTCGCCCTGCACGGCCGCAAGGCTCTACCTGGGTGGGGTTTTGGGGCCGGGGCTCAGGGTGTGCGGCCGGTGTGGCCGGCAGTTGGCGTCAGGCTGAGGCTCTCGCTCAGCCGCAAAGCCTCACCTGGGGCTGGGCCGAGGCCGGCAGCTCGTGTCGAGCCAGGGTTGTGGCACGGTCGCAAGGGCCCAGATCGTGCAGCCTGCGAGGTCACCGCCGTATCCAACCCCACTCTGCCGGGAGAGGGCCAAGAGTCGCTGCGCAGGGCACCCCCCGACCCCGGCCAGGTGCCCCCGGCAGCCGCGTGACAACCCCAGCCCCACTCAAGCTGCTGGGAACCGGTCGCGCAGGAAGTCGGCCCGGCCGACTTCCTGCGCGTGGGCCACCTTGCCAGAGGCAGTTGAACGCGTTCAAAAAATCTGCGAAGCTGGCGGCGGGCTGATGGTTCGTGTCATCTCGACGCGTCGCGGCCCTTGATCCGTGGGGGCGGCATGGGTTTGGCGCGTGTGCCGAAATGGGCCTGGGCACTGGCTCTGTGCATCGTGGTGCCAGTGGGATGCGGGACGTTCTACGATTTCGTCCTGCCAACTGATGCCGGAGGCGACCGAGTCGTCATCGAGCAGGCCGACTTCGTGGGCGACTGGGGCAACGCGGCCGGCGCCCGATTGCACATCGCAGCCGACCACAGCGCCTCTGCGCGCGGGCTCGACCGTGCCCTGCCCGACGGGTTGTGTCGGCCGACGCTTCCGGTCGCGCACTGGGAGTTCTTCTCCGAGCCGGACAACATCCTTGGCCATGATCGGTCCGACCCTTCGCCGACCAAGGGCCGTGACTTCTACCTGACACCGGAGGCGGACCCGGTCGCCCGCCCCGATCCTTGCAGTGTGTCGGGGCGGGTTCACCGGGACAGCGGTGGATACAGCCTCTGCCTCGTCAATGACCTGGACCAGACCTGTGCGGACGGCGACCTACTTCGTAGGGCCGCGCCGCGATCCGGCTGATCGCCCCGCACAGGAAGTCGGCTGGGCCGACTTCCTGTGCGGGTGGGCGGGGCGTCGATAGGGTGGCGTGACCGTGTGATCTATGGGGGCCGGACATGTCGGATGTGCTGCAACTGCTCGCCCGCTACCGCCGGGCGATGCTCGATCTCGACGCGGACGCGCTGGCCGGGCTCTACGCCGAGGACGGGGTGCACGAGTTCCCGTTCCTCTTTCCCGGGATGCCCGAGCGCTATTCGGGCCGGGAGGAGGTCCGGGCCGGGTATCGGGCCGCCTGGGGTGCGAGTGCCGCGAGGCCGCAGGAGATCCGGGAGGTGGCCGTCCACCCGGGTGCCGACCCCGAGGTGCTCACCGTCGAGCAGACGGTGATCGGCACGATCGCCGGCACCGGCGCGCCGTTCGCCCTCCCCGGCCTGCTGGTGCTGCGGGCCCGGGACGGGTTGCTCGTGCACGTCCGCGACTACATGGACGGCCTCGGCGTCGCCCACGCGATGGGGCGGCTGTCCGCCGTCGCGGCCAGGCTGGAGAGCGGTAGCTAGAGCCCGAAGTGGGTGGCGATGCCGTCGAGGACGCAGTTGAGGCCCGTGTGGAAGTGCCAGGCGGGGTCGTCCTTGCGGGTGGCGCGGTGGAGGTACTGCTCGTAGGCGGGGTAGCGGCCGGTGCCCATCAGGTAGGACATCCGGGGGGCCAGGGCGGCGCGGGTCTCCTCGCCGTCGGCCCAGCCGTGGTCGCGGCGCAGGTTCTCCAGGGCGAGTTCGGTGGCGACGGAGCCGTGGACGTAGCCCGTGACGGTGCGGAAGACCGCCATGGTGGTGTCGGCGTCCAGGCCGTGTTCGGCGAGGGCGGCGAAGGCCCGTTCGGGAACCGCGAGTTGGTTGGGGCTGAGGACGGTCGGGGCGGCCGCCCGGACGATCCAGGGGTGCTCCAGGTTCATCGCGCGCAGGTGGACGGCCAGTGAGTGCATGGTCGCGCGCCAGCCGCCGGCCGGGGTGTCCAGGGGGAGGCGGCCGTAGACGAAGTCGACCATCAGCTCGATGAGTTCGTCCTTGCCGGAGACGTACCGGTAGGCGGCCATCGGGGCGACGTCGAGGACGGCGGCCAGGCGGCGCATGGTGACGGCGTCCAGGCCCTCGGTGTCGGCGATGGCGACTGCGGCGGCGGCGATCCGCTGAGGGGTCAGGGTGCTGCGCGGCGCGGGGCTCGGGCGGTCGAGCCGCTCCCAGAGTGAGGGCTGGTCGGAGGGTGTCTGCTGGGCGGGCATGGGCCCCACGGTACCACTCGAGTGTACGTCGTATCGGTGAGTGGACGACGTACGCGCCGATGTGTACGTTGTATCGAAGGTGATACGGCGTACACAGAGTCGCCGTGCCCGTCGTCCGGAGGGGATCTCCATGTCCACGCACCAGAACCTCAAGGTCGCCGTCCTCCTGGGCAGCACCCGCAACGGCCGTTTCGGCCCGGTCGTCGCCGACTGGCTGCTCGGCCACCTCAAGACCCGCGGCGACATGACCGCCGACCTGGTCGACCTGAAGGCCACCCCGCTGCCGACCGTCATGCCCTCCTTCGGCGGCGAACTCCCGCCGGAGGAGATCGAACTGCTCGGCGCCGTCTCGCCCCGGCTGGAGGCGGCCGACGCCTTCGTGGTCGTCACGCCCGAGTACAACCACAGCTTCCCGGCCGCGCTGAAGAACGCCATCGACTGGCACAACCACCAGTGGCACGCCAAGCCGGTCGGCTTCGTCTCGTACGGCGGGCTCTCCGGCGGGCTCCGGGCTGTCGAGCAGCTGCGCGTGGTGATGGCCGAGCTGAACGCCGTGACGATCCGCAACACCGTCAGCTTCCACGGTGCCGCCCAGAGCTTCGACGAGCACGGCAGGCCGCGCGACCCGGCCGCCGACGCCGCCGCCGACGCGCTGCTCGACCAACTGGACTGGTGGGCCCGGGGGCTGAGGGTCGCCCGGCAGGCCCGTCCGTTCGCAGCCTGAGCCGGGAAGGGCACGGCGCCACCATGACCACGGAACCGGTCGCCGACGACCGCCCCAAGCCGCCGCTGATCGGCGTGATCGGGCTGATGCTCGGCATCTTCCTCGCGGCCCTCGACGGGCAGATCATCGGCACCGCACTGCCGACCGTCGTCGGCGACCTCGGCGGGCTGGAACACCTCGCCTGGGCCGTCACCGCCTACCTGCTCACCTCCGCCGCTGCCACCCCGCTCTGGGGCCGGCTCGGTGACCTCTACGGGCGCAAGGGCGCCTACCAGTGGGCGGTGGTGGTCTTCCTGGCCGGCACGGCCCTGTCCGGACTGGCGCAGGACATGACCGAGCTGATCGCCTTCCGCGCCCTCCAGGGCGTCGGCGCGGGCGGGCTGATGGTCGGTGCGCTCTCGGTGATCGGGGTGCTCGTGCCCGCCTCCGACCGGGGCCGGGTGCAGTCGGTGATCGGCGTGCTGATGCCCGTCGCCTTCGTCGGCGGGCCGCTGCTCGGCGGGTTCCTCACCGACCGGCTCAGCTGGCGCTGGGCCTTCTACGTCAACCTGCCGGTCGGCCTGTTCGCCCTGTTCGCGGTCGGCGTCGGCGTACGGCTGGCGAAGGCCGAGCCGGTCCGCGCCCCCTTCGACCGGGCCGGGGTCGCCCTGCTGACCACCGGCATCCTCGGGCTCACCCTGGTCGGCAGCTGGGGCGGGACACAGTACGCCTGGACGTCTCCGCTGATCCTCGGGACAGCCCTGGTCGCGGTGGCCGCACTGGCCGGCTTCGTCCGGACCGAACGGCGCGCCCCCGGGCCGCTGATCCCGCCGACGCTGTTCCGCAGCCGCAACTTCACGGTGTCCCAGGTGCTGGGCTTCCTCACCGGCGCGGTCATGATCGCCCTGATCGGCTACGTGCCGCAGTACTTCCAGTTCGTCCAGGGCGTGTCACCGACCACCGGCGGCCTGCTCCTGCTGCCGCTGATGCTCGGCATGATGGGCACCCAGCTGGTCACCGCCCGGCTGATGGGCCGTCCCGGCGGCGAACGGCGCTACCCGCTGCTGGGCGGCGTGCTGACCCTGACGGGGGCCGCGCTCCTGCTGCTCCTGGGGACGGACACCCCGGTGGCCCTGGCCTCCGGGCTCACGGCGGTCGCCGGGATCGGCATCGGACTGCTGATGCAGAGCACCATGCTGACGTCGATGGGCTCGGTGCCGCTCCAGGACATGGGCGCGGCGATGGGCGTGGTGACCCTGCTGCGCAGCATCGGCGGCTCGCTCGGCATGGCCGCCCTCGGCGCGGCCTACACCGCGCGGCTGACCGCCTCGCTGGAGGAACGCGTCGGCCCGGCGGAGGCCGCCCGCCTCACCGGTGGCGGCCTCACCCCGGCCTCCCTGGCGGGGCTGCCCACCACCGTCCGACACGCCGTCGGCAGCGCCGTCACCAGTGGTCTGCACGCCACGGTGGTCGGCGGCGTGGCCCTGGCGGCGGTGGCCACGGCCGTCGCCTGCCTGGCCCGGCCGAACGCGAACCCGGTGCTCGCCCCGAGCCCGGCGCCCGCCCCCAGCCCCGGCGAGAGCCCGGTGTCACAGCAGGCGTGACTCCGGCCCGGGGAGAGGGCCCGTCAGCCGCCCGGGGTGGCCGGCGTGGCCGGGCAGTGGCCGGCGAGGCAGAAGGAGGACGCCAGGGACTGCTGGACGTCGCGCAGCGGCGTGGGCCAGCCGGTCTCGGGCCCGGCGACGAGGAGGGCGTACACCTGGCCGTCGGGCGTGGTGACCATCTGGTCGACGGTGTGCCGCACGCCCTTGCCCGCGAGGTCGTACGCGTACTCCAGCACCGCGCCGCCGCCCGGGGTCTGGGTGAGCGAGAGCTTCCGGTAGCCGGGGAAGCGGGACGGGTTGGCGGCGAGGCTGGCATCCGTGGCGACGGCCTGGTTGTACGGGCTGTCGGTGCCCATGGAGAACACCTGGATGAGGCTGCTGCCGTCCGGCGAGTCGTAGAAGACGGACGTGCCGTCCACCCGCCGCTGCCACCCGTCCGGCACGGTCAGCGTGAAGCCGGCCGCGTCCTGGACGGTGGTCGAGCGCAGCCCGGTGGTCGGGGTGGGGGTCGGCGTCGCCGTCGGAGCGGCGGTCGGCGAGGCCGGGAACGTGAAGTCCGAGGAGGGCGGCGCAGCGCCCGGGGTGGTCGGAAGCGGCGTGGCGAGCGCGGCCGGCTTCACCTTGGAGCCACCGTCGTTCCGCGAGTACAGGTACCACCCGCCGCCCACACCCGCCCCGGCGAGCACCCCGACGAGCGCCGCCACCAGCACCGCCCGCGGCCGCATCCGCCCACCCGAGCGCGCCGGGGGAGGCGGAGGAGCAGCCGCAGGGGGCGCCGAGGGAGAGAAAGGCGGAGGCGGCACCGGCTGCGAGCCCAGCAGCGGCGCCGTCAGCGGCGGCGGAGCCATCGGCGGAGGCGGCACCGCCCCGATGGGCGGAGGCACCGCGCCCAGCGGGGGCGCGGGCGGAGCCTGCTGCACCCACTGCCGCCGCTGCTCGTCCCAGTACGCCCCCACGCCGCCCCCCAAGTTCGAGACCCGCCCGTCCGGCGACGGCCGGGGGCGAGACCGGAGACTACCGCTACAGAGCGCCGCCCTGTAGCGGTAGCCCCTGTTCCGCCGACAACGCGCTCCCGGTCAGCACTCGATGACGTTGACGGCGAGGCCGCCGCGCGAGGTCTCCTTGTACTTGATCTTCATGTCGGCCCCGGTCTCCTTCATCGTCTTGATCGCCTTGTCCAGCGAGACGTGGTGCCGCCCGTCCCCGCGCAGCGCCATCCGCGCCGCCGTGACGGCCTTCACCGAGGCCATGCCGTTGCGCTCGATGCAGGGGATCTGGACGAGCCCGCCGACGGGGTCGCAGGTGAGGCCGAGGTTGTGCTCGATGCCGATCTCGGCGGCGTTCTCGACCTGCTCGGGCGTGCCGCCCAGGACCTCGGCGAGGCCGCCGGCGGCCATGGAGCAGGCGGAGCCGACCTCGCCCTGGCAGCCGACCTCGGCGCCGGAGATGGAGGCGTTCTCCTTGAAGAGCATGCCGATGGCGCCGGCCGCGAGGAGGAAGCGGACGATGCCGTCCTCGTCCGCGCCCGGGATGAAGTTCAGGTAGTAGTGCAGGACGGCCGGGATGATGCCCGCCGCGCCGTTGGTGGGCGCGGTGACCACCCGGCGCCCGGAGGCGTTCTCCTCGTTGACGGCCATCGCGTAGAGCGTCACCCACTCCATGGCGTTGGCCGGCCCGATGCCCTCGGCCCGCAGGGCCCGCGCCGCGGCGGCGGCCCGGCGGCGCACCTTGAGGCCGCCCGGCAGGATGCCCTCGCGGCTCATGCCGGCCCGGACGCACTCCTGCATCACGGCCCAGATCTCCAGCAGGCCGGTGCGGATCTCCTCCTCGCTGCGCCACGCCTTCTCGTTCTCCAGCATCAGGCCGGAGATCGACAGCCCGGTCTCCCGGGTCAGGCGCAGCAGTTCCTCTCCCGTACGGAAGGGGTAGCGCAGCGAGGTGTCGTCCGGCTTGACCCGGTCGGCGCCGATCGCGTCCTCGTCGACGACGAACCCGCCGCCGACGGAGTAGTACGTCTTCTCCAGCAGCGTGGAGCCGTCCTCCGCGAACGCCCACAGGGTCATGCCGTTGGCGTGGTACGGCAGCGAGCGGCGGCGGTGCAGGACCAGTTGGGTGTCGGGGTCGAAGTCGACGGTGTGCTCGCCGAGGAGGCTGAGCCTCTTCTCGGCGATGATCCGCTCGACGTCCTTGTCGGCCTGGTCGACGTCGACGGTGCGCGGGGACTTGTTCTCCAGGCCGAGCAGGACGGCCTTCGGCGTGCCGTGGCCGTGGCCGGTGGCGCCGAGGGAGCCGAAGAGCTCGGCGCGTACGCCCGTCACCCGGGGCAGCAGGGCTTCGGACCGCAGACGGCGGGCGAACATCCGGGCCGCGCGCATCGGGCCGACGGTGTGGGAGCTCGAGGGGCCGATGCCGATGGAGAAGAGGTCGAAGACGCTGATGGCCACGGGGGACGTCCTTGTCTGGTCTCGTGGAAGGACAGAGCAGAAGGCGAGTGGGGACACGGGACGGGGCACCGCACGCACTGTCCAGTGTGCGCGGTGCCCCGGGGTCCCAGGTACGCGTACGGGGTGAGGCCGGTCACCCCGGCCCGGTACGGCGTCAGTCCTGGTTGGCCAGGTTCGGGTACAGCGGGTACTTCTCGGCCAGCGCGGTGACGCGGGCCTTGAGCGCCTCGGCGACGGTGTCGTCGAAGCCCGGCTTGAGGGCCTCGGCGATGACGTCGGCGACCTCGCGGAAGTCCTCGGCCTGGAAGCCGCGGGTGGCCAGGGCCGGGGTGCCGATGCGCAGGCCGGAGGTGACCATCGGCGGACGCGGGTCGTTGGGGATCGCGTTGCGGTTCACGGTGATGCCGACCGTGTGCAGACGGTCCTCGGCCTGCTGGCCGTCGAGCTGGCTGTTGCGCAGGTCGACCAGGACGAGGTGGACGTCGGTGCCGCCGGAGAGCACGGAGGCGCCGGCCTCGGCGACGTCGGCCTGGAGGAGGCGCTCGGCGAGGATGCGCGCGCCGTCCAGGGTGCGCTGCTGGCGCTCCTTGAACTCCTCGGAGGCGGCGACCTTGAAGGCGACCGCCTTGCCCGCGATGACGTGCTCCAGCGGGCCGCCCTGCTGGCCGGGGAAGACCGCGGAGTTGATCTTCTTGGCGAACTCGGCCTTGGACAGGATGACGCCGCCGCGCGGGCCGCCCAGGGTCTTGTGGGTGGTGGTGGTGACCACGTCCGCGTACGGCACCGGGTTGGGGTGCAGGCCCGCGGCGACCAGGCCCGCGAAGTGGGCCATGTCGACCATCAGCAGCGCGCCGACCTCGTCCGCGACGCGGCGGAACTCGGCGAAGTCCAGCTGGCGCGGGTAGGCGGACCAGCCGGCGATGATCAGCTTCGGCTGGTGCTCCTTGGCGAGGCGCTCGACCTCGGCCATGTCGACCTGGCCGGTCTTGTCGTCCACGTGGTACGCGACCACGTTGTAGAGCTTGCCGGAGAAGTTGATCTTCATGCCGTGGGTCAGGTGACCGCCGTGGGCCAGGTTCAGGCCCAGGATGGTGTCGCCCGGCTGGATCAGCGCGAACATGGCGGCGGCGTTGGCCTGCGCGCCCGAGTGCGGCTGGACGTTGGCGTGCTCGGCGCCGAACAGGGCCTTGACCCGGTCGATCGCGATCTGCTCGACCACGTCGACGTGCTCGCACCCGCCGTAGTAGCGGCGGCCGGGGTAGCCCTCGGCGTACTTGTTGGTGAGTACCGAGCCCTGGGCCTCCATGACCGCCACCGGGGCGAAGTTCTCGGAGGCGATCATCTCCAGGGTGGTCTGCTGGCGGTGCAACTCGGCGTCGACCGCGGCGGCGATCTCCGGGTCGAGGGCGTGCAGGGACTGGTTCAGAACCGTCATGGTGTGGTCTTCCCGGGAGGAGGAGAGCGAGGGGGACGGTGGTGGGTGGGCCTCGCCGTCAAGGCCCACCCGGGTCACGCGTGCGTCAGCCGGCGTGGGTGAGCGCGTCGTACTCGTCGGCGCTGAGCAGCTCGTCGGTGTCCTCGACGCGGACCTTGAACAGCCAGCCACCCTCGAACGGGGCGCCGTTGACCAGGGCGTTGTCGTCCAGGACGTCCTGGTTGACCTCGATGACCTCGCCGGTCACCGGGGAGTACAGGTCGCTGACCGACTTGGTGGACTCCAGCTCGCCGCAGGTCTCGCCGGCGGTCACGGTGTCGCCCACCTCGGGCAGCTGCACGTAGACGATGTCACCGAGGGCGTCGGC
The DNA here is from genome assembly GCF_000720635.1 of Streptomyces sp. NRRL WC-3742. Taxonomy (GTDB): domain Bacteria; phylum Actinomycetota; class Actinomycetes; order Streptomycetales; family Streptomycetaceae; genus Kitasatospora. The sequence goes on from NZ_JOCF01000014.1 coordinate 60,785, forward strand.
GGCGTGCTTGGTGATGCCGATCGTCGAGACACCGTCCTCGGCGTCGCTCAGCCACTCGTGCTCCTTGGTGTACTTCAGGTGCTGGGGGTTCTTGCTGCTCATGGCGTCATTCTCCAGGATGCGAAGCGGGTACGACGACGCGGGCCGCCACCGGGACGGCTGCGACGTGCGGATACGGGGGAAACGCGTGGGTCAGCGGGCGCGCTTGTAGAAGGGCAGCGCCACGACCTGGACCGGCTCGTGCTTGCCGCGCACGTCCACCGCGACGGTGGTGCCGGGGGCGGCGTGGGCGGCGTCGACGTACGCCATGGCGATCGGCTTGCCGAGCGTCGGGGACGGCGCGCCGGAGGTGATCCGGCCGATCGGGGCACCGTCGGTGGACACCACGGTGTACTCGGCGCGCGGCACGCGCTTGCCCTCGGAGACCAGGCCGACCAGGACCTTCGGCGGGTTGGTCTCGGCCGCGGCGGCGGCCTGCTCCAGGGCGGCGCGGCCGACGAAGGCGCCGTCGTTGGTGGTCTTGTCGAAGCGGACGACCCGGCCCAGGCCCGCGTCGAACGGGGTGAGGTCGGTGGAGAGCTCGTGCCCGTACAGCGGCATGCCGGCCTCCAGGCGCAGCGTGTCGCGGCAGGACAGGCCGCACGGGACGAGCCCGCGGCCCTCGCCGGCGCCGGTCAGCGCCTGCCAGATCGGCTCGGCGTCGGCCGGGGCGCAGAAGATCTCGAAGCCGTCCTCGCCGGTGTAGCCGGTGCGGGCCAGCAGCACCTGGCGGCCGGCGACCTGGGCCGGGAGGATCGCGTAGTACTTGAGGCCGGGCAGGTCGGCGTCGGTGGTGTCGGCCAGGATCGCGGTGGCCTCCGGGCCCTGGACGGCGATCAGGGCGTAGGTGTCGCGGTCGTCGGTGACGACGGCGTCGAAGCCCTTGGCGCGGGCGATCAGCTCGTCGAGGACCAGCTGGGCGTTGGAGGCGTTGGCGACGACCAGGAAGGCGTCCTCGCGCAGGCGGTAGACGATCAGGTCGTCCAGGATGCCGCCGTTCTCGGCGCAGATCATCGTGTAGCGGGCGCGCAGCACGCCGAGGGCGGAGACGAAGCCGACCAGGGCGTGGTCGAGCATCTCGCCGGCCTGCGGGCCGGTGACGGTGATCTCGCCCATGTGCGAGAGGTCGAACAGACCGGCCTGGGTGCGGACGGCGAGGTGCTCCTCGCGCTCGCTGCCGTAGCGCAGCGGCATGTCCCAGCCGGCGAAGTCGGTCATGGTGGCGCCGAGGCTGCGGTGCAGCGCGTCGAGCGCGGTCAGGCGGAGGGACGACATGGCCAGGAACTCCTCGGTCGGGGCAGGGGCACTCAGGGGTGCGCGCGCCGGACCGGGCCCGCTCGGGACCGACCCTGCGCGCGGGCATGCGGCGGCGTGGGTCTCCCCATCTGTCGTCGGACCTGAGAGCTTCACCGCACACCTGCCCGAAACCAGCTTCGGGCACGGCATGGCGGCTTGCACCGTGGGTGGGCGCACGACCGGGGCCGTGCGCCGCTTTCCAGATGTGCCTAACCCGTGCGGTAGGGGGGCCTGAGAGATTCCGGGGAGGACTTGCTCCTTCGGCGCCGGCCGTACCGCCTCGAGGCGGCACTCCGGGCTCTCCCGCACGGGTTCGAGCGGCCGGTGTGGAGTTGTGGGGCCCGCGGCGCATGCCGTCGGACGCGGACATCATGGCACGTCCGGGTCGTTCAAGGGAGAGGGGACCTCGTCACACCGGCCGCCCGTACCGAACAAGGGCCCTAAACTGCTGCGCGTCGGTGCGGCACAGGGCGGCCGGCGGTACGGCGGCGGATGGGATACCCGTGGAGCAGCAGCAGGGGTGGGGCGGCCCGGAGGCGGCGCCGTCCGGGGGCGCGTGGCCGGCCAACGAGCTGGAGCAGGTGCTGACCGCCGCGCTGGGCGATCCGGGGGCGACGCCCCGGGTGTTCGAGGTGCTGGGCCGCAGCCAGGTGTGGATCCCGCTGCCCGCCGGGGGAGACCCGCAGGGGCAGGGGCTGGACCTGCCGACGATCGAGCTGGGCGGGGACCCGTACGTGCCCGTCTTCTCCTCGCAGGAGGTGTTCCTGCAGCAGGCACCGGGGATGGCCTTCGCGGTCGCGCCGGTCTGGGAGTTCGCCCGGGGGCTGCCGCTGGGCGTGGGGATCGCCGTCAATCCGGAGGCCGCGGTGGGCATCCCGGTGCCTCCGCAGGGGGTGGCCGAGCTGCGCCGCGGGCCCCGGGAGGACAGGTGGGAGCACCCGGAGGCGCCCACCGGCGGGCGGGTCGCGCTGCGCGAGCCCGTGCCGGGGGAGGACCCGGAGTACTTCCTCGCCGCCTGCCGGGCCGAACTGGCGGCCCTGCCCGGGGTGTTGACCGCGCGCCGGGCGCTGGCGAGCATCGAGGGCGAGGCGACCGTGATGTTCGTGGGCGTCCAGCTGGACCAGGCGGCCCCGGCGGACCCCGCGGCGGTGAACGAGGCACTCGGCCGGGCGCTGGGAACCGCGCCGCTGCCCGGTGGCGTCCACCTCGTGCTGCTCGACCTCGCCGACGACCCGGTGGTCGAGTGGCTGCTCACCCGGGTGATGCCGTTCTACTCGCGGGTGTGAGCCGGGCGCGAGCCGGGCGTGAGCGGGGTTCTCGAGCGGTGTTCTGTCGAAGTTCTGTCGAAGGCACGTCGCCGTGGCGGTGGCCCTCTGCCGCGCCATAGGGTGCGTGCAGACGGCTGACGGCCGGCGGGATGAGCGAAAGAGGCGCGGCGAGGTGGGCGCATGAGTGCGGGAGCGGGAGCGGTCGGTGGACCGGGGCCCTGGGGCCAGGCACCGGCCGGGCGCCCCGGGGCGGACCCGGGCGCGTTGGAGCGCGCCCTGCGCGAGGTCGCACCGGAGCGTTACGAGGCGTACGAGCAGCTGCTGCACGCCCTGGCCGCGGGCCAGGTCTGGATGCTGCTGTGGCACGGCACGCCGGGCAGCCCCGACGCCCAGTACGGGAACATGGAGATCAGCGGCCACGGCTACGCGCCGGCCGTCACCTCCCCCGAGCAGCTGACGGCCTCGGGCTGGACGCGGGCCCACGAGGTGATCTCCGGGCGGGAGATCGCCGCCTCGCTGTACCGGACGCGCTGGGGCCTGTGGCTGAATCCGCACGCCCCCGGCGGCGGCGTCGGCGTGCCCTGGGCGGACCTGCGGCGGATCGCCGCCGGGCTGGACCGGCTGCCGGCCGGGCCGCTGAAGCTGAGCGAGCCGCAGGTCAACGCCCAGCAGTTCTTCGCGCTGCTGGAGCGCCAGGCCGCCGAGGTGCGCGCCGTACGGGCGCTGCGCCGGGCGTGGGTGCAGCCCTCGGTGGGGGAGCCGTACCTGGCGATCGGGCTGGAGCTGTACGAGAGCTCGCCGCCGGCGGTGGAGGCGGTGCGCGCGCTGATGCAGCGGGCGATCGCGGTGGCCCCGGAGGGGCTGGCGGTGTCCACGGTGGCGATGGCGGACGAGTTCGACCCGGTGGCGCTGTGGATGCGCGCCAACGCCCGGCCGTTCTACGACCGGGAGGCCGGGCGGCCGCCGGTGTACCCGCAGCGGCCCGCGGGCCCGTACGGCTATCCGCACCAGCCCCAGCCCCAGCCGCCGACCGGCGGATGGCCCGGGCAGCCGCCCTCGGGGGCCTGGCCCGGGTACCCGGCGCGCTGATCGCCGAACCTCTGCGATGAAGCCGACCTGATGCACCGTCAGGTCGGCTTCGGTGTCTTCCTGAGGAGTTTCCGGACGGGTGTCGGGGGCATCTTGACATGGCTGTTACAGCCGTGTGAAGAGGGATATGCCGCGAGCCCGGGAGGTGCATGCGCACAGATCACAGTTGGGCATCTCTCGCCTGGCAGGGCTGGCGCAAGCCAGTTCGGATGACAGAGAGTTCTGCGCACAACGAAAAGCACAGCGCGAACTGGTAACCCCACGAAGGTGAACGCGCACGCCGACCGCTCGATCCACGCGACGCCCATCCCGCGTGGTGGCAGTACCTCCGCGCACGGCCCAGGGCCGCGCGCACCCGTTCTCATACGCACCTCCGCACGTCCGCTGCCAGCCGTACCGCCGACCCCCGGCGACCGGCGCCCGTGGGCCGGCCACCGTCGGCGAGGGGACCAACTGACCATGACCGCACCCGTAGCAACCGCCGGGAACGAACCGGAGGCCCCGGCCTCCGCGGACCCGGCCAAGAAGATCGAGGGCCGTTCCCTCGGCCGCATAGCCTGGACCCGCTTCAAGCGGGACAAGGCCGCCGTCGCCGGCGGCATCGTGGTGATCCTGCTGATCACCCTCGCCGTGCTGGCCAAGCCGATCGAGGCGCTGTTCGGGCTCGACCCCGACGCCCTCCACCAGGATCTCCTGGACGCCGACCTCGGCGGCATCCCGTTCGGCGACTGGGGCGGGATGAGCGCGGACCACCCGCTCGGCGTCGACACCGTCCAGGGCCGCGACCTGCTCTCCCGTGTCATCGAGGGCTCCTGGGTCTCGCTGCTGGTCGCCTTCGGCGCGACCGTGCTCTCCAACACCATCGGCACCGTCCTCGGCGTCGTGGCGGGCTACTACGGCGGCTGGGTCGACACCCTGATCAGTCGGCTGATGGACATCTTCCTGGCGTTCCCGCTGCTGCTGTTCGCGATCGCCATCTCGGCCTCGCTGCAGGGCGGCGCCTTCGGCCTGCACGGCCTGCCGATGCACATGGCGGTGCTGATCTTCGTGATCGGCTTCTTCAACTGGCCCTACATGGGCCGGATCGTGCGAGGCCAGACGCTCTCGTTGCGCGAGCGGGAGTTCGTCCACGCGGCCCGCAGTCTCGGCGCCCGCGGCCCGTTCATCCTGTTCAAGGAGCTGCTGCCGAACCTGGTCGGTCCGATCCTGGTCTACTCGACCCTGCTGATCCCGACCAACATCCTCTTCGAGGCCGGCCTCAGCTACCTCGGCGTCGGCATCCAGCCGCCGCAGGCGTCCTGGGGCGGGATGCTCCGCGACGCCATCCAGTTCTACCAGGTGGACCCCCAGTACATGGTGGTGCCCGGTATGGCGATCTTCATCACCGTGCTCGCGTTCAACCTTCTCGGCGACGGGCTCCGCGACGCCCTCGATCCCAAGAGCAACTGACGTCCCGTCAGAATCCTCCTTCCTCCACATCCTCAAGGGGTTGATCTCACCCATGCGTAGGTCACGTACTGTCGCGCTGACCGCCGCGGCCGCCGCCGCGGTCCTGGTCGTCACCGGCTGCGGCTCGAGCTCCAAGGGCGGCTCCTCGTCCGCCTCGGCCGGCACCAACGACTCGAGCGCCGGCGAGAACGCCGCCACCAAGAACATCGTCAACGTCTCGGACAAGAAGGGAGGGACGGTCACCTACGAGATGAAGGGCACCCCGGACTCGCTCGACCCGGGCAACACGTACTACGCCTACATCTACAACTTCTCGCGGCTGTACGGCCGTCCGCTCACCACCTTCAACCCGGCCGCGGGCGAGGCGGGCAACAAGCTCGTCCCCGACCTGGCCGAGTCCCTCGGGCAGCCGAGCCCGGACGGCCTGACCTGGACGTACAAGCTGCGCGCCGGTCTGAAGTACGACGACGGCACCCCGATCACCTCGAAGGACGTCAAGTACGCCGTCGAGCGCTCCAACTTCGCGCCGGACGTGAACTCCAACGGCCCGACGTACTTCAAGGAGCTGCTGGTCGACAACGAGACCCCGTACGCCGGTCCGTACAAGGACAAGGAGGGCAGTCTCAAGTCGATCGAGACCCCCGACGACACGACGGTGGTCTTCCACCTGAAGCACGCGTTCGCGGACTTCGACTACCTGGTCAGCGCCCCGCAGACCGCCCCCGTCCCGCAGGCCAAGGACACGGGCTCCGACTACGTCAAGCACGTGCTCTCCTCGGGCAGCTACAAGTTCCAGACGTACGAGGACGGCAAGCAGGCCGTCCTGGTGCCGAACGAGAACTGGAGCGCGAGCAGCGACCCGATCCGCAAGCAGCTCGCGGACAAGATCGTGCTCAAGATGAACATCGACCAGGCCACCATCGACAAGGACCTGATGGCCGGCAACGCCCAGGTCGACCTGGTCGGCGGCGGCGTCGACCCGCAGACCCAGGCGCAGATCCTGCGCGACCCGAAGCTCAAGGCGAAGACCGACAACGCCTACGGCGGCCGCCTGACCTATGTGGCGATCAACAGCAAGGTCGCGCCGTTCGACAAGCTGGAGTGCCGCCAGGCCATCCAGTACGCGATCGACAAGGTCTCGGTCCAGACCGCCTTCGGCGGCCCGATCCGCGGCCAGATCGCCAACACCGTCCTCCCGCCGGACATCCCGGGCCACCAGGACTTCAACGCCTTCGAGACGAAGGACAACAAGGGTGACGAGGCCAAGGCCAAGGACGCCCTCAAGGCGTGCGGCAAGGCCGACGGCTTCAGCACCGTGCTGAGCGCCCGCACCGAGCGCACCGCCGAGGTCCAGGCGGCCACCTCCATCCAGGCGGCGCTGAAGAAGTTCAACATCAACGTCGAGATCCAGCAGTACCCGCAGGGCAAGTACCTGACGGACAACGCGGGTGCCCCGCAGTTCACCCAGGACCACAACATCGGCCTGATGATGATGCAGTGGGGCGCCGACTGGCCGACCGGCTACGGCTTCCTCCAGCAGATCGTCGACGGCCGCGCGATCAAGGCGTCCGGCAACAGCAACCTCCAGCAGCTGAACGACCCCGACGTCAACAAGCTGCTCGACGACGCGGCCGTCAACCCGGACCGCGCCGCCCGCGAGAAGATCTACGGCCAGATCGACAAGAAGGTCATGGACTCGGCCACGATCGTGCCGCTGACCTACTTCAAGGTCTTCCTGTACCGCCCGGACAGCGCCACCAACCTCGGCTCCACCCCCGCCTTCTCAGGTGAGTACGACTACCTGAACATCGGCACCACCAAGTAAGAGCCCGAGCGAGAGCACGAGCACGGCTCCGCATCCCTGAAGGCAGGTGAAGGCAGCGGCGCCCGCCGCCGGTCCGGACGATCCCGGACGGCGGCGGGCGCCGGAGCCGCCCAACTGTGTTTGCCTACATCATCCGCAGGATCTTCGCGGCCCTGGTGCTGCTCCTGGTGGTCAGCGCGGTCACCTTCGCGATCTTCTTCCTGCTGCCGCGGCTCGCCGGCGAGACCGTCGACCAGCTGGCCGCCCAGTACATCGGGAAGAACCCGTCACCCGAGACGATCGCGGCGGTCAAGCAGAACCTCGGCCTCGACCAGCCGCTGTACACCCAGTACTGGAACTTCCTGAAGGCGCTGTTCACCGGCGCCGAGTACCAGTTCGGCCCGGAACCGGCCACCTGCAACGTGCCCTGCTTCGGCTACAGCTTCAAGAACCACCTCGAGGTCTGGCCCGAGATGACCAGCCGCATCCCGGTCACCATCTCGCTGGCCACCGGTGCAGCGGTCATCTGGCTCGTCTCCGGCGTCGCCGCCGGTGTCGTCTCCGCCCTCAAGCCGCGCTCGATCTTCGACCGGCTCGCCATGGGCGTCGCCCTGGCCGGCGTCTCGCTGCCCGTGTTCTTCACCGGCGCCCTGCTGCTGACCCTGTTCAGCTACGAGTGGCCCATCCTCGACAACCTGCAGTACGTCGACTTCACCGAGGACCCGCTCAGCTGGGCCCGCAACCTGATCCTCCCCTGGATCTCGCTGGCCTTCCTCTACTCCGCGCTCTACGCCCGCCTCACCCGGGCCGGGATGCTGGAGACCATGAGCGAGGACTACATCCGCACCGCCCGGGCCAAGGGCCTGGCCGAGCGCAAGGTCGTCGTCCGGCACGGGCTGCGCTCCGCGCTCACGCCCATCATCACCATCTTCGGCATGGACCTCGGTCTGCTGCTCGGCGGTGCGCTGATCACCGAGCAGGTCTTCTCGCTCCAGGGCGTCGGCCAGTTCGCCGTCCAGGCGATCTCCGACAACGACCTGCCGAAGATCCTCGGCGTCACGCTGCTCGCCGCCTTCTTCATCGTCGTCTGCAACCTCGTGGTCGACCTCCTGTACGCCCTCGTCGACCCCCGGGTGAGGATCTCGTGACCGACCTCGACAAGACCGCGACGCCGCAGCCCGAGGACCCCCAGTCCTCGGACGCCGCAGCCGACGCCGCCGCAGCCGACGCCGCGCCGCGCCTGCCCGCCGGGGACCCGTTCCTGTCGGTGCGCGACCTGCGCATCCACTTCGACACCGACGACGGCCTCGTCCGCTCGGTGGACGGCGTCAGCTTCGACCTGCACAAGGGCCGCACCCTCGGCATCGTCGGCGAGTCCGGCTCCGGCAAGTCCGTCACCTCGCTGGGCATCATGGGCCTGCACCGCTCCAAGCGGGCCCTGATCAGCGGCGAGATCCGCCTCGACGGCGAGGACCTGATCGCCGCCGGACCGGACCGGGTGCGCCAACTGCGCGGCCGCGAACTGGCGATGATCTTCCAGGACCCGCTGACCGCGATGCACCCGTACTACACGGTCGGCGCCCAGATCGTCGAGGCGTACCGGGTGCACCACCCCGAGGCGACCAAGAAGCAGGCCCGGACCCGAGCGGTCGAGATGCTCGCCCGCGTCGGCATCCCGCAGCCCGACCGGCGGGCGGACGACTACCCGCACCAGTTCTCGGGCGGCATGCGCCAGCGCGCGATGATCGCCATGGCGCTCGTCAACGACCCCTCGCTGCTGATCGCCGACGAGCCCACCACCGCCCTCGACGTCACCGTCCAGGCGCAGATCCTGGACCTCATCCGCGACCTCCAGGACGAGTTCGGCTCCGCCGTCATCATCATCACCCACGACCTCGGGGTGGTCGCCGAGCTCGCCGACGAGATCCTCGTCATGTACGGCGGCAAGTGCGTCGAGCGCGGCCCCGCCGAGACCCTCTTCGACGCGCCCGAACACCCCTACACCTGGGGCCTGTTGGGCTCGATGCCCCGCCTCGACCGCGAACTGCAGGACAGGCTGGTGCCGGTCAGGGGCACCCCGCCCAGCCTGATCAACGTGCCGTCCGGCTGCGCCTTCCACCCGCGCTGCCCGTACGCGTCGCAGACCGGCGGGCGCTCGGAGAACGAGGTGCCGGTGCTGGCCGAGGCCACCCCCGGGCACTTCGCGGCCTGCCACCTGCCCGCGGCCGACCGGCACCGCATCTTCACCGAAGAGATCGCGCCCCGGCTGTGAGCCAGGCCCCGTACCACCATCCTGGAGAGAACCGATGACGGACACTCAGGCGGCCGGGACCACCGCGACCGCTCCGGCCGCGGACCGCGAGCCGCTGCTGAAGGTGACCGGCCTGACCCGGCACTTCCCGATCCGCGGCGGGCTGCTGCAGCGCCAGACCGGCGCCGTGCGGGCCGTCGACGGCATCGACTTCACCGTCAACGCGGGCGAGACGCTCGGCGTCGTCGGCGAGTCCGGCTGCGGCAAGTCGACCATGGGCCGACTCGTCACCCGGCTCGACGAACCCACCGGCGGGACCGTCGAGTTCGAGGGCACCGACATCACCCACCTGGGGGTCGGGGCGATGCGGCCGCTGCGGCGCGACATCCAGATGATCTTCCAGGACCCGTACTCCTCGCTGAACCCCCGGCACACCGTCGGCACCATCGTCAGCGCGCCCTTCAAACTGCAGAACGCGACCCCCGAGGGCGGGATCAAGAAGGCCGTCCAGGACCTGCTGGAGCTGTGCGGGCTCAGCCCCGAGCACTACAACCGCTACCCGCACGAGTTCTCCGGCGGCCAGCGCCAGCGCATCGGCATCGCCCGGGCGCTCGCCCTGCGGCCCAAGATGATCGTCGCCGACGAGCCGGTCTCCGCGCTCGACGTCTCCATCCAGGCCCAGGTCGTCAACCTGCTGGACGACCTCCAGAAGGAGCTCGGCCTGACGTACCTGATCATCGCGCACGACCTCTCGGTGGTCCGGCACGTCTCCGACCGGGTGGCGGTGATGTACCTCGGCAAGATCGTCGAGATCGCCGACCGCGACTCGCTCTACCGCAACCCGCGCCACCCGTACACCACGGCCCTGATGTCCGCGGTGCCCGTCCCCGACCCGCGCCGGCGCCAGCGCTCGGGCCGCGAGCGCATCCTGCTCAAGGGCGACGTCCCCTCGCCGATCAACCCGCCCAGCGGCTGCCGCTTCCGCACCCGCTGCTGGAAGGCCCAGGACGTCTGCGCGAGCCAGGAGCCGCCGCTGGCCACCCTGGCCACCGGCCACCAGGTGGCGTGCCACTTCCCCGAGGGAACCGAGGGGAACGAGGGGAACGGCCGGCGCAGCCCGGAGAGCACGGAGGCGGAGCCGGCCGCCTGAGCCGCTGTACGCAAGAAGTCCGCCCGCCCCTGACGTTCGGGGACGGGCGGACTTCTTGCGTACGGGCCTCAGCGGGAGCCGGTGAGCACCTGCTCCGCCGCGGCCGTCGCAGGAGCCTCGGGGGTCTGCGCCGCCTGGCCGGGAATGGCCGGGGCCGCGGGGGCGGCGGCCGGGAAGCGGCGGTTGACGGCCTTCACGGCCTTGCGGCCGAGGTTCTGGAACGGGATCTCCACCAGCCGGTAGGAGAGGTAGCTCACCAGTACCAGCGCGCCCATGAACGCGGTGAACTGGATGCCCCGGTCCTTCCAGGTGACGATCGGTGCGTGCCCCTCCAGCAGCCAGTTCATGCCGTGGATCAGAGGGTTGTGCAGCAGGTAGACCGAGAAGCTGATGGAGCCCAGCCAGCTGAGCCAGCGCGGCCAGCGGCGCTTGCGCAGCAGCATTCCGGCCGCGAACACCACCCAGGCGGCGAGGTAGGCGAAGGAGAACGCCTTCCACGAACCGCCGGTGAAGGTCCGGCCCATGGCCGCGCCGTGGTTGTAGAGGTAGCCGACCACGACGCCGGAGACGGCCACGAAGGTGCAGGTCAGCAGGGCCGGGAGCCGGTCGATCTGGCCGTGCTCCAGGCGGTAGAGGACGGTGCCCGCGAACATCGTCGCGAAGATCATCATGGTCTCGAAGCCGGTGGACCGGCTGTTCAGCAGGATCAGCGTCAGCCCGAGACCGCCGAGCATGAGCCCGCCCCAGCGGGTCATGTCGAGGCGACCGGTGAAGATGCACGCCATCGCCATGAGGACGACCAGGGCGGCGGCGCCGACGAGGTGCCGGGTCGAGGCCAGGTCGGTGGAGATGGTTCCGAGGGCCAGCCAGCCGCCGAGCACCAGGGCGAAGCCCGCGAAGCCGATCGCGATGGGCGCGCTCCTGCGGTGCCACCCCATGACGAACAGGGCCGTCACGAAGTAGTAGAAGATCATCTCGTAGGTGAGCGTCCACATCACGCCGACGATGTTGGGGACGCCCATCATGTCCTGCAGCATCAGGCCGTTGGCCACCGTGGACAGCAGCGGGTGGTCGAAGGCGAAGCCCTGCACCACCGTGTACGGCCGGGGCAGGACCAGGAGGCTGCCGACCACGGTGAGGATCACGACCGGGAGGATCCGGAAGAACCGGCCCGCCCAGAACCCGCGGACGTCACCCCGCCGCTCCAGGGAGGCCGGGATGATGTACCCGCTGACCAGGAAGAACAGCATCACGCCGAATACCCCGGGGTCCGCGTACGCGGGAACCTTGGTGCCGTGGGGCACCCAGTAGAACGGCAGCGCGAGGTGGTACACCGCGACCGACAGGGCGGCTATGCCGCGCAGCGCGTCGAGCCAGGCGAGTCTCGACGAGGCGGGGGAGGCGGGAGCGCCCTCGGCGGTGCGACCGCCCGTGCGTCGCCTGGATACGCGTTCGATCAGCTTCACAGGCGGGAGGCTAGCCGACGCCGGGGCGCGGGGATCGTCCGAGGAAGGAGGAACGGGCCCTCGGGGGCACTTCGTGGCCGGGTCGTGATCCGGGGGCGGTTCCGGGCGGGGCGGCCGTACGCGGAGGGGAGGGTTCCGGACGGGTCATAGTTGTCTCCGTGACCTCCCAGATCTTCCCCTCCGACGTGCAGCAGTCGCTGGACCTCGTCGGCATCTTCGTCTTCGCCCTGTCCGGGGGCCTGCTCGCCGTCCGCAAGAACATGGACATCTTCGGCATCGCCGTGCTGGCCGAGGTCACCGCCCTGGGTGGCGGGGTGATGCGGGACCTGGTGATCGGGGCCACGCCCGTCGCGGCCTTCACCAACCTCGGGTACTTCGTCACGCCGCTGGCCGCCGCGCTGGTGGTGTTCTTCCTGCACCCCGAGGTGGAGCGGATCAACCGGGCGGTGCAGACGCTGGACGCGCTCGGGCTCGGGCTGTTCTGCGTCACCGGCACCGCCAAGGCGCACGACTACGGGCTGGGCGCGGTCTCGGCCGTCGCGCTCGGGATGGTCACCGCCGCCGGCGGCGGGGTGATCCGTGACGTGCTGGCCGGGGAGATCCCCTCGCTGCTGCGCTGGGACCGGGAGATCTACGCCGTCCCGGCGCTGGTCGGGGCCGCGCTGGTGGCCGTCCTGATCGGCCTGGACCGGCTCACGGGCATCACCGGCACCGCCGCCGCGCTCACCGCCTTCGGGCTCCGGATGCTCGCCCTGAAGTACGGCTGGCGTGCGCCGCGGGCTTGGCGCCGCAACGGTTCTCGCACCAGCGAGGAGTAGGCGAGCCGCCGTACGCCAGCGAGATCGCCTCCGCCGTGCAGAGCAGCTCCGGCACCATGCGGGCCAGCTCCGCCGGGGCCACCCGGCTGGCCGGGGCGCTCAGCGCGCAGGCCGCCACCGCACGGCCGTCGCTGCCCGCCACCGGCGCGGCCACGCAGGTCACCGGCTCCCGGTGCTCGGCCGACTCCGCCGCCCAGCCGCGCCGGCGCACCGCCGCCAGCTCGGGCGGCAGCTCCTCCTCGCGGGCGTCGTCCTGCGGAAGCCCGGCCAGCAGCACCCGGCCCACCGCCGTCCCCGTCACCGGCGCCCGGCGCCCGATCCGCGGCGGCCGCTCGGCCCAGTGCCCGGCCACCTCGTCCACGTACAGGACCTCGCCGTCGTGCAGCACCGCCAGCTGGACGGTGTAGCCGCAGCGCGAGCTCAGCGCCGCGAGGTGCGGCGCGGCCACCTCGCGGACGTCGATCTCCTCCAGCGCCCGGTGGGCCAGCGACAGCAGCCGGCCGCCGAGGCGGTAGCGCAGGTCGGGCTCCCGGCGGGCGAAGCCGTGCTCCTCCAGGTCGCGCAGCAGGCGCAGCGCCGTCGACTTGTGCACGCCGAGGCGGGCGGAAGCCTGGTCGAGGGAGAGCGGGCCGTCGCCGAGCGCGGCGAGCAGCGTCAGCGCGCGGTCGACCGACTGCGACATGGCGGCCCCCGGGAGGTCTGGAGAGAAGTGCTCGTCAGGCTAACCGCTGGGTGGCGCACCGGTACAAACCGGTACCGGACGCCGGTGTCCGTCGGGCGGCACGGGCCGGGCGGGGCGGGTTGGCCGGATCGGTGCGGGCCGGGAACGGCGCCCCGGGCGGCCCACTACAATCGGGGGGTTATGCCATACCTGGACCATGCGGCGACATCGCCGATGCTGCCCGAGGCGATCGCCGCGATGTCGGCGCACCTGGGGGTGGTCGGCAACCCCTCGTCCCTGCACGCGGCCGGCCGCCGCGCCCGCCGGGTGGTGGAGGAGGCCCGCGAATCGCTGGCCGATTCGCTGGGCGCGCGCCCGAGCGAGATCGTGCTCACCGGCGGCGGCACCGAGTCCGACAACCTGGCCGTCAAGGGCCTGTACTGGGCCCGCCGCGACGCCGACCCGGCCCGCACCCGGGTGCTGTGCAGCCCGGTCGAGCACCACGCGGTGCTGGACGCGGTGCACTGGCTCTCCGAGCACGAGGGCGCGGAGGTCGAGTACCTGCCGGTGGACGCGCTCGGCCGGGTGCACCCCGAGGCGCTGCGCGCGGCGATCGAACGGGACCCGTCCTCCGTCGCCCTGGTCACCGTGATGTGGGCCAACAACGAGGTCGGCACCGTCCAGCCTGTGCACGAACTCACCGCCGTGGCCGCCGAGTTCGGCATCCCGATGCACGCGGACGCGGTGCAGGCGCTCGGCCAGGTGCCGGTCTCCTTCGCCGACTCCGGGCTCACCGCGCTCACCGTCACCGGCCACAAGATCGGCGGTCCGTTCGGCATCGGCGCCCTGCTGCTGTCGCGCGGGGCCGCGCCCGTCCCGCTGCTGCACGGCGGCGGGCAGGAGCGCGACGTGCGCTCCGGCACCCTCGACGCCCCCGCCGCCGCCGGCTTCGCGGCCGCCACCGCCTGGGCCGTCGAGCACCGGGAGAAGCACGCGCTGACGCTCGGGGCGCTGCGCGACGAGCTGGTCGCGGGCGTGCTGGCCGCCGTCCCGGACGCGGTGCTCAACGGGGACCGGGCCCCCGAGGGTCGGCTTCCCGCCAACGCCCACTTCTCCTTCCCCGGCTGCGAGGGCGACGCCCTGCTGATGCTGCTCGACGCGGCCGGCATCGAGTGCTCCACCGGCTCCGCCTGCTCGGCCGGGGTGCCGCAGCCCAGCCACGTGCTGCTCGCCATGGGCGTGGACCCGCTGCTGGCGCGGGCCTCCCTGCGGTTCTCGCTCGGGCACACCTCGGTGCGGGAGGACGTGACGGAGCTGGTGGAGGCGATCGGGCCGGCGGTGCAGCGGGCGCGCAACGCGGGGCTGGCGTCCGTACGGCGGTGATCATCGCGGCTGTCGGGAACAGGGCGGCCACCCCGTACCCTTGTTGCCATCATGACTGACTTCCCGGGCGCCCCGACCACCCCTTCCACCGGCCGTCTGCGCGTGCTCGCGGCGATGTCCGGCGGAGTCGACTCCGCCGTCGCCGCCGCGCGCGCCGTCGAAGCGGGGCACGAGGTGACGGGCGTCCACCTGGCGCTGTCCGCCAACCCGCAGTCCTTCCGCACGGGCGCCCGCGGCTGCTGCACCATCGAGGACTCGCGCGACGCCTGGCGGGCGGCCGACGTGATCGGCATCCCGTTCTACGTCTGGGACCTCGCCGAGCGCTTCCGCGAGGACGTCATCGACGACTTCGTGGCCGAGTACGCGGCCGGCCGCACGCCCAACCCCTGCCTGCGCTGCAACGAGAAGATCAAGTTCGCGGCGCTGCTCGACAAGGCGGTCGCCCTCGGCTTCGACGCCGTCTGCACCGGGCACTACGCCCGCATCGTCGACCTTCCGGACGGCTCGCGCGAGCTGCACCGGGCCGTCGACTCCGCCAAGGACCAGTCCTATGTCCTCGGCGTGCTCGACGCCGACCAGCTCGCCCACTCGCTCTTCCCGCTCGGCGACACCACCAAGGAGGCCATCCGGGAGGAGGCCGAGCGGCGCGGCCTGGCCGTGGCCAAGAAGCCCGACAGCCACGACATCTGCTTCATCGCGGACGGCGACACCCAGGGCTTCCTCGCCCGCCACCTCGGCACCGCCACCGGCGACATCCTCGACACGGACGGCACCAAGCTCGGCGAGCACGACGGCGCGTACGGCTTCACCATCGGCCAGCGCAAGGGCCTGCGCATCGGCCGCCCGGCGGCGGACGGCAAGCCGCGGTACGTCCTCGACATCTCGCCGGTGAACAACACCGTGACCGTCGGACCGGTCGAGGGCCTGGACGTGGTCGGGCTGACCGCCATCCGCCCCCGCTGGTGCGGCACCGAGGCCCTCGCCGACGGCCGCTACACCGCCCAGCTGCGTGCCCACGGCGAGGAGGTCCCCGTGGCCGCCACCGTGGTCGACGGCGAGCTCCACGTGCGGCTGGACACCCCGGCCCGCGGCATCGCCCCCGGGCAGGCCGTGGTCCTCTACGACGGCACCCGCGTGGTCGGCTCGGCCACCATCGCCACGACGGAGCGCCCGGCCCTGACGGCCTGAGCGACGACGCCCCGGCCGGCTTCTCCTGCGGGTCCTCCTGCGGTTTTCCGCAGGGGAAGCGGGCGGTCGACCTCATGGTGGCGGCCCCGGCGGGTTCCTAGCGTGGACGGCATGATCGCAACGCCGAACGCCTCATCCCTCCTCGCCTCGTCCCTCCTCGCCCCACCGCTCCTCGCCTCCTCCGCCGAGCCCGCCGGCGGCATCGCCGGCTGGGCCGCCGACGTGATGGGAAGCCTCGGCGCCCCGGGCGCCGGCCTGACCAACCTCGTCGACACCGTCCTGCCGTTCATCCCCAGCGAGGTCATCCTCCCGATCGCCGGATTCGCCGCCGGACAGGGCCGGTTGAGCCTGCCGGCCGTCATCCTGTGGACCACGATCGGCTCGATCGTCGGCTCCTGGATCGTCTACGCCGCCGGCGCCCTCCTGGGCCGCGACCGCACCCGCGCGCTCGCCGCCCGCATCCCCTTCGTCAGTCCGCACGAACTGGACAGGGCCGAAGCCTGGTTCGAACGGCACGGCCGCACCGCCGTCCTGATCGCCCGCATGGTGCCGGTGGTGCGCAGCCTCATCTCGGTACCGGCCGGGATCCAGCGGATGCCGCTGACCGCCTTCACCCTGATGACCGCCGTCGGCAGCCTGGTCTGGAACACCGCCTTCGTGCTGTTGGGATACTGGCTCGGGGACAACTGGCAGCTGGTGGAGGAGTACGGGGGATGGGTGTCGAAGGGCGTGGTGGCGGTCGTGCTGCTGGTCGTCGCCCGCTGGTTCCTGGTACGGATGCGCCGCCGCCCGAGCGCCCGGCACCGTGGGTGAGGGCCGTGCGCGCCGCGGCGGGCATCGCGCTGGGCGCGGTCTCGGCGCTCGCCGCCCTCGCCGTACTGGCGGCCGCCGCGGTGGTGCGGACCCCGGGGCCGGTGGTCCGGCTGGCGGCCCTCGAACGGCGGCGCGTCGCCGCGCTCCTCGGCGGCGGGCCGGGCTCCCCGGGCTCCCCGGCCTCCCCGGATTTCCCAGCCTCCCTGGATTCCCCGGATTGCTCTGAGCCGATCGAGCCGAGGCGGGCCTCCGCCTACCTGTGGTGCCGCGTCCCCGTCGGCCTGCTCGGGGGCGGGGCCCTGTTCCTGCTGGCGGTGGGCGGCTGGACGGCCACCGCCGGGCTGCGCCGCTGGCTCACCGGCCACGAGTTCGACGGCATGGCCCCGACCTGGCCGGTCGCCGGATACCTCCTCTCCGTCGGCCTGCTGCTGCTCTTCCTCGACCTCGCCGGGCTGGCCGCCGTCGCGGAACTCGAACGCGCACTGGTCCGCCGGTTCCTGGAGCCCGACGAACTCGCCCGGATGCGCCGCCGGATCGACGAACTCGCCGCCAGCCGCTCCGGGATCGTCGAAGCCGTCGACGCCGAACGGCGCCGCATCGAACGCGACCTGCACGACGGCCTCCAGCAACGGCTGGTCGTGGTGTCGATGCTGCTCGGACGGGCACGCCGCAAGGGCTCCGACGAGCTCTACCGGCAGGCGCAGACCGAGGCCGAGCACGCGCTGGAGGAACTGCGCCAGGTGGCCTGGCGGGTGTACCCCGCCTCCCTCGACGAGCTCGGACTGTACGAGGCCCTGGCCGTCGACGCCGAGCGCTCGCCCGTCCCCGTCCACCTCACCGGCGGCCTGACCCGGCGGCCGGCCCCCGCCGTCGAGACGGCCGCCTACTTCACCGTCCGCGAGGCCGTCACCAACGCGGCCAAGCACGCCGGAGCCGGCCGCATCGATGTGACGGTCAGTCAGGACGCCGGCCTGGTCCGGGTGTCGGTGCGGGACGACGGGTGCGGCGGCGCCGACCCCGCCGGAGCGGGCCTGTCCGGCCTGGCCCGCCGGATCGCCGCGCTCGACGGACGCCTGAGCATCGACAGCCCACCGGGGGGACCGACCAAGGTGATTGCGGAACTGCCATGCGCCTGATGATCGCCGAGGACTCCGCGCTGCTGCGCGAGGGCCTCGTCCGCCTGCTGGCCGACGAGGGCCACGAGGTGACCGCCGCCGTCGGCGACGCCGACGCCCTGCTGACCGCCGTCGCCGCGGCCCCGCCGGAGGTGGTGGTCGTGGACGTCCGCATGCCGCCCACCCACACGGACGAGGGCCTGCGCGCCGCCCTGCACCTGCGCGCCGAACACCCCGAGGTGGGCGTCCTGGTGCTGTCCCAGTACGTCGAACAGCGCTACGCCGTCGAACTGCTGGCCTCCGGCACCGAGGGCGTGGGCTACCTGCTGAAGGACCGCGTCGGGAGGGTGGAGGAGTTCCTGGCCGCCCTGGACCGCGTGCACTCCGGCGGCACGGCCTTCGACCCGGAGGTCGTCCGCCGCCTCCTCGCCCGCACCCGGCACACCGACGACCTCGACCGGCTGACCAACCGCGAACGCGAGGTCCTCTCCCTGATGGCCCAGGGCCACACCAACGCGGCCGTCGCCGAGCAGCTCATCGTCTCCAGGAGCGCGGTGGAGAAGCACGCCAACGCCGTCTTCGACAAGCTGCGCCTGCCCCGCGACGGCGGCACCAACCGGCGCGTCCTGGCGGTCCTGCGCTTCCTGGGGAGCTGAGCCGCCGGCCGATCGGAGTCGTCAGCCAGTCGGAGCCGTCAGCCGAGGGCGCTGAGGATCGGGGCCCAGGCGGGGCCGGTCAGGGCGGCGACCGCCTCCTGGTCGGTGAGCGGGGGAGCGGTGCGGGTCGGGGCCGGTCCGTCGCCGCCGGTGCTGTTCCACTGCACCATCTGGAGCTGCGCGCCGGTCGACTTCAGTGTCACCGTGGTCGTCCAGCGGCGGACGCCGCCCTGCGCCGGGCCCTTGGCGGCGTTCTGCTCCTGCATCACCAGGGCCCCGCCGGGGAGTTCGGCGCTGCTCGGCAGTTCGCTCATCCGGCAGGTGTCACCGGGGGCGCGCTTGGGTGCGTCGTCGCAGCTCAGCCCGTCGCCGTCCTGGAGGGGCAGCCTGAGGCGCAGGCCCGAGACGCCGACCGAGGCGGGGCCGTGCCCGTCGTCGAGGATCAGGCCGGCGTTGGCGACGGCGCCGTCGCCCGGGTGGTTCGGGTTCTCGCCCTGACCCTTCACCTGACTGAACCGGCCGCCGGGGAACGTCCCCTCCAGGGCGCGGATCATCTGCGCGTCGCTGATCGCGGTCCGCGGCGCGGCCATCGGGGTCGGCTCCCGGTCGTGGCTCCGGGAGAGGGCGCCGGGGAGCACGAGGCCCGCCGTCGCGATCACGGCGCAGCAGGCGCCGGCCCCGGCGAGGAGACCGGCGGTGCGCCGGCGCCGGAGGCTGCGCCCGCGGGTGACGGCCCCCCGCGTCAGCACGGCGAGATCGGGTTCGAGGGTGTCGGCCGTACGGTCCAGGGCGTGGGCGAGGTCTGCTTCGAAGGGCATCTCGGTGTCGTCTCTTCCGTCTCGGAGGGGGTGCGGGTCAGAGGGAGATCAGGTCGGAGAGGCTGTCGCCGAGCAGCACCCGCGCCTTGGCGAGCGCCCGGGTGCCCCGGGAGCGGACCGCGCTGCTCGTCATCCTGAGCATCCCGGCGGTCTCCTCGATGCTGCGGTCCTCCCAGTAGCGCAGTAGCAGCACCGCCCGGTCCCGGGGCGGCAGTTGGGCCAGCGCGTCCAGCAGGGTCAGCCGCAGTGCGGTGTCCGGGCCGGAGGCCGTGCCCTCGGGCAGGCTCCCGCTCCCGGTGGGGCGCTCGGAGGCGCTCATCCGCCGCCGCAGGCTGAGGAAGGTGCGGACCAGCACCGTCTGGGCGTACGCCGCGGGGTTGTCCGCCCGGGCCACCTTCCGCCAGTGCACGTACACCTTGCCGAGCGCCTCCTGGACGAGGTCCTCCGCCAGATGCGCGTCCCCCGCCGCGAGCACGTACGCCGACCGGTAGAGCGCCTTCGCCCTCCCGGCCACGAACGCCACGTACTCGTCCTCCTGTGCCGCCTTCACCCGTTCCCCGCCCGTCCGCTCGTTCCGTGTTCCCTGTGCATGCCCTACACGACTACGCGGGGCGCCCGGGATGTCGCACGGGAGGCCATAGTGCACGGCATGACCTTCTACGAGCAGCACCGCGACTTCATCGAGGAACTGGAGCGGATCGCCCCGGAGGGCGTCCGGATCGAGTGGTCCGGGGACACGCTGATCGTGCAGGCAGCGCCGTCCAACATCCACCAGCTCAACGTGGCGCAGGTGCGCCGGCAGTTCGAGCAGCACGTGCCGGACGGCTACCTCCCCAGCGAGCGGAGCGAGATCGTCAGCCCGGACGTCTCCAGGGGCCGTGAGCCGGACCTGACGTACTCCTTCGGCTTCACCCTGGAGCTGTCGAAGCTGGTCCCGTACGCGGACTGAGTGGCGCGTGGGGGGCGGCGGCGTGGTAGACCAGTTCGCACTATGAATATCTGTGTTTTCTGCTCCGCGTACTCGCTCGACGACCGTTACACCGCTCCCGCCGCGGAGTTCGCCCGGCTGTTGGGGGAGGGCGGGCACACGCTGGTCTGGGGTGGGTCGAACGCCGGGCTGATGGGGGTGCTGGCGGACGGGGTGAAGGCCGCCGGGGGCGGGCTCGTCGGGGTGATGGTGGAGATGCTGCGGCACAAGGCGTACGCCGGTGCGGACGAGCTGGTGTGGACGGCCGACCTCGCGGAGCGCAAGGCGGAGCTGGCGAACCGGGCCGACGCGATCGTGGTGCTGGTCGGCGGGCTGGGGACGCTGGACGAGGTCACCGAGGTGCTGGAGCTGAAGAAGCACGGCATGTTCGACAAGCCGGTCGTGGTGCTCGACACCGAGGGGTTCTACGGGGGCCTGCGCACCCAGCTCGAGCGGATGGACGAGGAGGGCTTCCTGCCCAGGCCGCTCGCCGAGCTGATCACCTTCGCGGACACGCCCGCCGAGGTGTTCGCCCGGCTCAAGGCTTGAGAGGATCGGGACCATGGCTGCACATCTGATCACCGGCGCCGGCTCCGGCATCGGCGCCGTCCTGGCCGAGCGACTCCAGGAGCGCGGGGAGGAGCTCTGGCTCCTCGCCCGCGACGCCCGGCGGGCCGCCGAGCTGCGCGAGCGGTTCTCCGGCGCGAAGACCCTGGTCGGCGACCTCGGGGACCCGGCGAAGCTCTCCTGGGCCTTCGGGCAGCAGCAGCTGCCCGTCCGGCTGGACTCGCTGCTGCACGTGGCGGGCGTCGTCGAGCTGGGCCAGGTCGGCGAACTGCCCGTCAAGGCTTGGCAGGAGACGCTGAACATCAACCTCGTCGCGCCCGCCGAGCTGACCCGGCTGATGCTGCCCTCGCTGCGCCTGGCCAAGGGGCACGTGGTGTTCGTCAACTCCGGCGCCGGGCTGAACGCCCACGCCGAGTGGTCGGCCTACGCGGCGAGCAAGCACGGGCTGCGCGCGCTCGCGGACTCGCTGCGGCAGGAGGAGCACGCGGGCGGCGTCCGCGTCACCACCGTGTACCCGGGGCGCACCGCCACCGCGATGCAGGTCAAGGTGCACCAGCAGGAGGGCAGGGAGTACGACGCCTCGCGCTTCATCGCCCCGGAGTCGGTGGCGAAGGCCGTCCTCGCCGCGCTGGACGCCTCGCGGGACGCGGAGATCACCGACATCACCGTCCGCCCGGGGCAGTGATCACGGCTGAAGGAGTGATCGCGCGGCACTAGGCTCGGTGGGGTGAGCACCGAACACCCCTTCCCCGACCTGACCGGCGCCGCGACGGGCGTCGGTTCGCTGCCCGGCACCGACGCCCGGGAGGCGGCCAAGACCGCCACCGGGGCGTTGGAGCACCTGCCGTTCCTGCCCGAGCTGCCCGCCCGCGGCCCGGGCGCCGACATGATCGGCCGCAGCGCCGGCCTGCTGGTGGAGCTGTTCGCGCAGACCGAGCCCAGCGGCTGGCGCTTCGCCGACCGCCCCGGCCGGGACACCCGGCGCGCGCACTCCTGGCTCGGCGAGGACCTGGACGCCCTGGAGGAGTTCACCCAGGGCTACGCGGGCGCGCTCAAGGTGCAGGCGGTGGGCCCGTGGACGCTGGCGGCGAGCATCGAGCTCAAGTACGGGGAGAAGGCGCTCGCCGACCCCGGCGCCTGCCGGGACATCGCCGGCTCGCTCACCGAGGGCCTGCGCCGCCACCTGGCCGAGGTCCGCAGGCGAGTCCCGGGCGCGCAGGTGGTGCTGCAGCTGGACGAGCCGTCCCTGCCGGCCGTCCTCTCGGGCCGGGTGAGGACGGCCAGCGGCTTCCAGCGGCTGCGCTCCGTCGACCGGCAGGTGGCCGAGGAGGCACTGCGGGAGACGATCCGGGCCCTGGGCGTGCCCGTGGTGGTGCACTGCTGCGCGCCCGAGGTGCCGATCCCGCTGCTGCGCCGGGCCGGGGTGGCCGGCGTCTCGCTGGACTTCTCCCTGCTCACCGACCGTTCCGACGACGATCTGGGCGAGGCCGTGGAGGCCGGTACGGCGATCCTGGCGGGCGTCGTCCCGGCCACGGAGCAGGCTGCTTCTCAATCAAGTGGGATGTCAGACCCTGCCGGTAGTGTCCAGGGTGTCAGGACCTTGTGGCGCAGGCTCGGGTTCGCTCCGGAGCTGCTGGGCCGTCGTGTGCTGGTGACGCCGACCTGCGGGTTGGCCGGGGCCTCCCCGGCCTACGCCCGCGAGGCGCTGTCGCTCGCCGCGCGGGCGGCGCGGAGCCTGGTGGACAACCCGGAATGAGACTGTAGGAGGCTTCGGTGACGGCTGTCGAGGGCTGGGAGGACGTCCCGGCGGAGGTGCGCAGGCGGCACGCCGAGCTGGCGGCGGAGATCACGGACCACCGCGCCCGGTACTACGAGCAGGACGCACCGACGGTCAGCGACGCCGAGTTCGACGCGCTGATGCGGGAGCTGGAGGGCCTCGAGGCCGAGCACCCGGCCCTGGTCACCCCGGACTCGCCGAGCCAGAAGGTCGGCGGCGCCCCCACCGCGCTGTTCGCGGAGGTGGAGCACCGCGAGCGGCTGCTCAGCCTGGACAACGCGATGGACGACGAGGAGCTCGGCGCCTGGGCGGACCGGGTCGCCACCGAGCTCCACGGCATCGACTACCACTACCTCTGCGAGCTGAAGGTGGACGGCCTGGCCGTCAACCTCACCTACGAGAACGGCCAGTTGGTGCAGGCGGCGACGCGCGGCGACGGCCGCGTCGGCGAGGACATCACCGCCAACGTCCGCACCATCAAGGAGATCCCGCACCAGCTCAAGGGCGAGAACATCCCCGAGCTGGTGGAGATCCGCGGCGAGGTCTACTTCCCGACGGAGGAGTTCGACGCGCTCAACGCCTCCTTCGCGGAGGAGAACGAGCGCCGCCGGAAGGAGAACGAGGAGCGCGCCAGGGAGGGCAAGCGCCCCCGGGCGATGATCCGGCTCTTCATGAACCCCCGCAACGCCGCCGCCGGTTCGCTGCGCCAGAAGGACCCGCACGTCACCGCCTCGCGCCCGCTGCACATGGTGGTGCACGGCATCGGCGCCCGGGTCGGCTTCGACATCGACAACCAGTCGCACGCCTACCAGCTGCTGCACGAGTGGGGCCTGCCCACCGCCCGGCACAACAAGGTGGTGGGGACGCTCGCCGAGGTCCGGGCCTTCATCGCGCACTTCGGCGAGCAGCGGCACTCGGTCGAGCACGAGATCGACGGCGTCGTGGTGAAGGTGGACGAGATCGCCCTGCAGGGCCGCCTCGGCGCCACCTCCAAGTCCCCGCGCTGGGCGATCGCGTGGAAGTACCCGCCGGAGGAGGTCACCGGCAAGCTGGCCGAGATCAAGGTCGGCATCGGCCGCACCGGCCGGGCCACCCCGTACGCGGTGCTGGCCGAGCCGGTGAAGGTGGCCGGCTCGATGGTGCAGTACGCGACGCTGCACAACCAGGACATCGTCAAGGCCAAGGACGTACTGCTCGGCGACACGATCGTGCTGCGCAAGGCCGGAGACGTCATCCCGGAGATCCTCGGCCCGGTCTACGACCTGCGGGACGGCACCGAGCAGGCGTTCGTGATGCCCTCGCACTGCCCGGAGTGCGGCAGCGAGCTGCGCCCGATGGCCGAGGGGGACATCGACCTGCGCTGCCCGAACGCGCAGCTCTGCCCGGCCCAGATCCGGGAGCGGATCGCCTTCCTCGGCGGGCGGTCCTGCCTGGACGTGGAGGGGCTCGGCTACGTCGCGGCCACCGCGCTGACCCAGCCGCTGGAGCCGGCCGTGGCGCCGGTGCGCACCGAGGCGGACATCTTCGGCCTGACGGTCGAGGAGCTGCTGCCGCTCACGGTGCTGGTGCGCGACCAGAAGTCGGGCATGCCCAAGCTGGACGACGAGACGGGCGAGGAGAAGCGGGTCGCCTTCTTCGCGAACCTCAAGGGCGAGCCGAAGAAGAACACCCAGCTGCTGCTGGAGAACCTGGAGAAGGCGAAGGACCGCCCGCTGTGGCGCTTCCTCAACGGCCTCTCCATCCGGCACGTCGGTCCGGTGGCCGCGCAGGTGCTGGCCCGGGAGTTCCGCGACCTGGACGCGGTCTTCGCCGCGACCGAGGAGGAGCTGGCCGCCGCCGAGGGCGTCGGCCCGACGATCGCCCGCTCGATCAAGGAGTGGTACCAGGAGGAGTGGCACCGGGAGATCCTGGAGAAGTGGCGCGCCGCCGGTGTCCGCTTCACCGAGGAGTTCGCCGACGAGGAGGAGGCGGAGCGCCCGTTGGAGGGCCTCACCGTCGTGGTGACGGGCACGCTCGCCGGTCACACCCGGGACGGCGCCAAGGAGGCGCTGACCTCCCGTGGCGCGAAGGTGACCGGATCCGTGTCGAAGAAGACCGACTTCGTGGTCGCCGGTGACAATCCCGGGTCGAAGTTCGACAAGGCTTCCCAGCTCGGCCTGCCGATCCTGGACGACGCCGGATTCGCCGTGCTCCTCGCGGACGGCCCCGCGGCCGCCCGCGCCCACCTGGGGCTTCCGGAGCCGGAGGCTCCTGCCGCGGCCGACGGGGCGCCGGAGGCTCCCGCCGAGGGCTGACCCGGGGCCCTCGGGTCGAACCCGGGTTGTTATCGTCCTGATGCAACGTCATCGGGTGCCGCTCCGTGAAAGCGGGCATTGTGTCACCGTGCGGCACCCGGTGTGTCAGCGCTTTTCCGGTTGTCCGAAAGTCTGCCCAGCGAGTTGACCCCGGCATACCCTGGAGCGCAACAGAGTGTCAGCAGGGGTGGGGGCACCGGCTGAGCCGGTGGCTCACGGGGTCGCTCCATGCCCGGCAGCTGTCGGTACCGGCACGGTGCCTCACCTGAAGGCGGCCTGACGGGGCGGGCCCGACGGAGGACAGGGCTTATGGATCGTACGACCGGCGGCGCGCCCACACGCCCGCCGCAGGGGGTGGCGGGTGCGGTCCTGCTGCTCGGCGTGCTCCTGGCCGGAGCCGCGCCGCTCATCCCGCTGGCCGTCCTGGTCTACCGCTACGAACCCGAGTTGCTGCCGCTGTTCGCGGTGCCCCTGGCCGTGCTGGTCGCGGCCTGGCGGATCGCCCGTGACCGCGCCCGCGACCAACTGACCGACCCGCTCACCGACCTGCCCAACCGCCAGGCGTTACTCCTGGCCGCCCAGGAGGCGATCGCCGAGCGCGGCGAAGGCGCCAGCGTCGGTCTGATACTGCTCGACCTCGATCGATTCCGATCGCTCAACGACACACTCGGGCACACCGCCGGCGACCGGCTGCTCGTCCACATCGCCGGCCGCCTCCACCGCGCCCTGCGCTCCGGAGGCCCCGCCGGCAGCGCCACCCGGGAGTCCATCGACGACGTCTTCGCGGGCCTGCCCCGGAACTACCGTCGCGGGCGCCCGATGGTGGCCAGGATGGGCGGCGACGAGTTCGCCGTCCTGCTGCCCGGCATCAACTGCCCCGACAGCCTGGAGTGCGTCGCCAAGGCCCTGATCGCCGAACTCGCCGCCCCGATCCGCATGGACGGGCTGCTGCTCGTCCTGGAGGCCACCGCCGGCGTCTGCGTCTACCCGCAGCACGCCCAGGACGCCGAAGCCCTGCTGCGCCGCGCCGACGTCGCCATGGGCCACGCCCAGCGCGGCTGCAGCGGCGTCGCCCAGTACGACGAGACCCAGGACGCCGACACCCCGTACCGCATAGGGCTGTTGGGGGACCTGCGCCGGGCGCTGGAGACCGGCGAGGTGCAGCTGCACTACCAGCCCAAGGTCGCCTTCGACGGCCGGGTGGTCGGCCTGGAGGCGCTGCTGCGCTGGGAGCGGCCCGGGCAGGGGAAGGTCTCGCCGGACGAGTTCGTCGGGCTCGCCGAGTCCAGCGGCCTCATGCCCCGGCTCACCGACTACGTACTCGAGGCGGCGGTCGGCCAGCTCGCCACCTGGCGCGACCAGGGCCTCCAGGTGCAGGTCGCCGTGAACGTCTCCCCGCGCGACGTACTCAGCCCGGGCTTCGCCCAGCGCGTCGCCGGGCACCTGCTGCGCCACCGGGTGCCGGCCCACGCCCTCCAGCTGGAGATCACCGAGCGGCTGCTCCTCGACGACTCCCGCCGGGCCGCCGACACCCTCGCCGAACTGCGCGGCTACGGCGTCGGGATGTCCCTGGACGACTTCGGCACCGGGCACTCCTCGCTGGTGCGCCTGCGCAGCCTGCCGGTGGGGGAGTTGAAGATCGACCGCTCCTTCGTCTCCCGGATGGTCGCCGACGACCACGACGCCGCCGTCGTGCGCTGCTCGGTCGAGCTCGCCCACTCGCTGGGCCTGACCGTCGTCGCCGAGGGCGTGGAGGACGACGAGACCTGGGAGCGGCTGCACGGCATGGGCGTGGACGCGGTGCAGGGCTGGCTGGTGTCGGCCGCATTGCCGGCCGAACAGGCCACCGCCTGGCTGCTGGTGCACCGCACCGCCACCCCGCCGTACGTCGAGCGGCTGAGCGCGGCCCGGCAGGCGTCGCCGGTCACCGGGCCCGTCGTCCCCCGGCCCGCCGTTCCGCACGCCGTCGTTCCGAAGGCCGTCGCGCCGGCCGTCCCCCAGCCGGCGGTCGCCTCCCCGGTGCTGCCGCCGACACTCCCGCCCGCGGTCGTGCCGATCGCACCGCCCGCCGCGAAGCCCGTGATGCCGGTGATGCCGCCTGCCGCGAAGGCCGTCCCCAAGCCCGTCCCGCAGCCCGCGGTGCTGCCCGCCGTGCTGCCCGCCGCGCTACCCCAGAGCGCCCCCGCGGCCCAGCCCCTGCCCGTGCAGCCGGGGCCCGTCAAGCCGGTGCCCGTCCAGGCCGCGCACGCGCAGCACGTCCAGCACCCGCAGCTCGTCCAGCACGTCCAGACGCTCCCGTCCGTCCCTCCGGGCGCGCAGAGTTGGGCGCACACCGGGCCCCAGTGACGCGGCCCCGGATCAACTCGTTGGCCGGTGGCCGGGCCGGGCCCCATAGGATGGGGTCCAAAGACCATGAGGACGGAGCGCCGAACCCGGCCGCTCCTGCCCGGGCCCGGCACGCCGGCAGGCGCCGCCGGGCCTCACCAGAACTCACCCTGAGGATCGCTGCATGCCTGGCATCACGCGCGAGGAGGTCGCCCACCTCGCCCGGCTGTCGCGTCTTGAGCTGAAGCCCGAAGAGCTGGACCACTTCGCCGAGCAGCTCGACGTGATCATCGGCGCGGTCGCCCGCGTTTCCGAGGTCGCCGGACAGGACGTACCGCCGACCTCCCACCCGCTCCCGCTGACGAACGTCATGCGTGCGGACGAGGTGCGGCCGTCGCTCACCCCGGAGCAGGCGCTGTCCGGCGCCCCCGCCGCCGAGGAGCAGCGTTTCCGTGTGCCGCAGATCCTCGGGGAGGACTGACCGAGATGACCGAGCTCATCCGTTACACCGCGGCCGAGACCGCGAGCGCCATCGCCAAGGGCGAGGTGTCGGCCGTCGAGGTCGCGCAGGCGCACCTGGACCGCATCGACGCCGTCGACAAGAAGGTCAACGCCTTCCTGCACGTCGACACCGAGGGCGCCCTGGCCGCGGCCAAGGCCGTCGACGACAAGCGCGCCAAGGGCGAGGAGCTGGGCCCGCTGGCCGGTGTCCCGCTCGCGCTCAAGGACGTCTTCACGACCAAGGGCATCCCGACCACCTGCGGCTCCAAGATCCTCGAGGGCTGGGTGCCGCCGTACGACGCCACCGTGACCTCGCGGCTGAAGGACGCGGGCGTCGTCATCCTCGGCAAGACCAACATGGACGAGTTCGCGATGGGCTCCTCCACCGAGAACTCCGCCTACGGCCCGACCGGCAACCCGTGGGACCTCACCCGCATCCCCGGCGGCTCCGGCGGAGGTTCGGCCGCCGCGCTGGCCGCCTTCGAGGCCCCGCTGGCCATCGGCACCGACACCGGCGGCTCGATCCGCCAGCCCGGCGCCGTCACCGGCACCGTCGGCGTGAAGCCGACCTACGGCTCGGTCTCCCGCTACGGCCTGGTCGCGTTCTCCTCCAGCCTGGACCAGGGCGGCCCGTGCGCCCGTACGGTGCTGGACGCGGCGCTGCTGCACGAGGCCATCGCCGGCCACGACCCGCTGGACTCCACCTCGATTGACGCGCCCGTCCCGGCCGTGGTCGAGGCCGCGAAGATGCGCGACATCCGCGGCATGCGGATCGGCGTCGTCAAGGAGTTCGCGGGCGAGGGCTACCAGGCCGGCGTCATGCAGCGCTTCAACGAGTCGGTGGAGCTGCTGCGCGAGCTGGGCGCCGAGGTCGTCGAGGTGTCCTGCCCGTCGTTCAACCTGGCGCTGCCGGCGTACTACCTGATCGCGCCGAGCGAGTGCTCCTCCAACCTGGCCCGCTTCGACGCCATGCGCTACGGCCTGCGGGTCGGCGACGACGGCACGCGCTCGGCCGAGGAGGTCACCGCACTGACCCGCGAGGCCGGCTTCGGCGACGAGGTCAAGCGCCGCATCATCCTGGGCACCTACGCGCTCTCCTCGGGCTACTACGACGCCTACTACGGCTCGGCCCAGAAGGTCCGCACGCTGATCTCGCGCGACTTCGACACCGCCTTCGCCGGCGTGGACGTGCTGGTCTCCCCGACCACGCCGACCACCGCCTTCCCGATCGGCGAGCGCGCCGACGACCCGATGGCGATGTACCTGGCCGACCTGTGCACGATCCCGTCCAACCTGGCGGGCAACGCGGCCATGTCGCTGCCGGTCGGCCTCGCCCCGG
Source organism: Streptomyces sp. NRRL WC-3742 (assembly GCF_000720635.1). Taxonomy (GTDB): domain Bacteria; phylum Actinomycetota; class Actinomycetes; order Streptomycetales; family Streptomycetaceae; genus Kitasatospora. Next base: position 89,819 of record NZ_JOCF01000014.1, read on the forward strand.
AGGACAATCTCCCGGTCGGCCTGCAGATCATCGCGCCCGCGATGGCGGACGACCGCCTGTACCGCGTGGGCGGCGCCGTCGAGGCCGCACTCAACGACAAGTGGGGGCACACCCTGCTGGAGGAGGCACCGGCACTGTGAGCAAGATCGAGAAGGCCAAGGCCCAGACTTCCATCAAGGGGTGGAAGCACTCGAAGCCCGGGCTCTGGCTGTCCATCGGTACCAGCGCGTTCGGCGCGATCTCGGTGGTCAAGGACGTCCGCAAGGCCCGCGAGGAGAGCGACACCCTCAAGCTGGTCAACGCCCTGGTCGGCGCCGCCGCGCTGATCACCGGCACCGCCCTGCTGGTGCGCGAGCTGCGCCGGCTGGGCGACGACGACGTGCTGCTGGGCTGAGCGGAAGCTGAGCGCCTGGGCGTGTCCTGTGGGTTTTGTCGGATCAGGCCGCGGCGTTGGGGTGCGTGCATCGCAAGGCGGAGGAGGGAGCCACTGCGGAGCATTGGCGACCGACGACAACGCGGCGAGGTGCGTGCCCCAACGCCGCGGCCCCGGCAAGGACCCGCAGGACACGCCCTGAGCCCGGCCGCCCATTGTGTGGCGGCCGGGCCCGTACCTCCCAAGTCTTTAGTTGAGAAGGGACGCTGTGAGCGTCATGAACCTGGTCTCCTACGAGGACGCTCTCGCGTCGTACGACCCGGTGATGGGCCTTGAGGTCCACGTCGAGCTCGGTACCAAGACCAAGATGTTCTGCGGTTGCTCGACCGAGCTGGGCGCCGAGCCGAACAGCCAGACCTGCCCGACCTGTCTGGGCCTGCCGGGCTCGCTGCCGGTGGTCAACGCGGTGGGCGTGGAGTCGGCCGTCAAGATCGGCCTGGCGCTGAACTGCGAGATCGCCGAGTGGTGCCGGTTCGCGCGGAAGAACTACTTCTACCCGGACATGCCCAAGAACTTCCAGACCTCGCAGTACGACGAGCCGATCGCCTTCAACGGCTACCTCGACGTGCAGCTGGAGGACGGCTCGACCTTCCGCGTGGAGATCGAGCGCGCCCACATGGAGGAGGACACCGGCAAGTCCAGCCACGTCGGCGGCGCCACCGGCCGCATCCACGGCGCCACCCACTCGCTGCTCGACTACAACCGGGCCGGCATCCCGCTGATCGAGATCGTCACCAAGCCGATCGTCGGTGCGGGCGAGCGCGCCCCCGAGGTCGCCAAGGCGTACGTGGCCGAGCTGCGCGAGGTCATCAAGTCCCTGGGCGTCTCCGAGGCCCGCATGGACAAGGGCCAGATGCGCTGCGACGTCAACCTGTCGCTGCGCCCGAACGGCACCGAGACCTTCGGCACCCGCTCGGAGACCAAGAACGTCAACTCCCTGCGCAGCGTGGAGCGGGCCGCCCGCTTCGAGATCCAGCGCCACGCCACCGTCCTGACCGACGGCGGCACCATCATCCAGGAGACCCGTCACTTCCACGAGGAGGACGGCTCCACGACCTCGGGCCGCATCAAGGACAACGCCGAGGACTACCGCTACTTCCCCGAGCCGGACCTGGTGCCCGTGGCCCCGGCCCGCGCGTGGGTCGAGGAGCTGCGCGCCGCGCTGCCCGAGCTGCCGCGGGTGCGCCGCGCCCGGCTGCAGGCCGAGTGGGCGCTGTCCGACAAGGACATGCAGGCGGTGCTCAACGCCGGTGCGGTGGAGCCGATCCAGGAGACCATCGCGGCCGGCGCCCCCGCCGACCAGGCCCGTAAGTGGTGGATGGGCGAGCTGGCCCGCCGCGCCAACGAGACCGGCACCGAGCTGAGCGAGCAGCCGATCACCCCGGCGCAGGTCGCCCGGGTCACCGCGCTGGTCGCCGAGGGCAAGCTGAACGACAAGCTGGCCCGTCAGGTCATCGAGGCCGTGCTGGCCGGCGAGGGCGAGCCGGACGAGGTCGTCGAGAAGCGCGGCCTGGCCGTGGTCTCGGACGACTCCGCGCTGGGCGCGGCCGTCGACCAGGCCATCGCCGAGAACGAGGCGATCGCCGCCAAGATCCGCGACGGCAAGGTCGCCGCGGTGGGTGCGCTGGTCGGCGCGGTCATGAAGGCGACCCGGGGCCAGGCGGACGCGGCGCGCGTCAAGGATTTGATCCTGGAGCGGCTTGCCGCGGAAGGACAGTAAGCACAGCCTGGAGAAGCTCGGCGCTGCCTGATCCTCAGGTTGCTTAGGCCGTCACGGGCGCCTTTCCAAGGTACCTAAGGCATCTAAGGCATCTAAGTAAGGTCTAAGGCCCGGTTTCACCTCCGTAAGGGGGTGGGACCGGGCCTTTGCCGTACCCGGGGTGCCCCCCTAAGTCATCCGGCCTTCGAAACATCGGGCACGCTCCCGATGTGGCACCCCCATCTGGGAGAGGAAGCTCTTACATGTCAGGGAAACGCAGTGAAACCCACAAGGGGAACAGAAGTGATCGAGTACCAGCTCATCCAGCAGCAGGCCCACGAGCTCGCCGACCGCGCCGAGCACGACCGCCTGGTCCGCGAGGCCAAGCAGGCCGGCCGCCTTCGGCGCCGTCCGGTGGCCGCCCGCTTCGCGCGGCGCTCCGTCAAGCAGACCGCGTGCTGACGGCAGGGCACCGTGAAGGTGCCGCCGAGGTTCCGGAGGGGGAGGCGCAGCCGAAAGGCGCCTCCCCCTCCGGGCGTTCGCCGCAGGCGATAACCCCTCTCACCAGTGGCTCCGGCTATGGCATGCTCGCCTCCATGCAGCAGATATCGGTGAGTCCCGTCTTCGTAGGCCGTGGCAGCGAGATCACCGACCTGACCGGTGCGCTGCGCCGGGTGGGCTCCGGCAGCCCGCAGGCCGTCCTGATCGGCGGCGAGGCGGGCGTGGGAAAGACCAGGCTGCTGGAGGAGTTCCTGCGCAGGGCCGCGGACGGCGGAGCGGTCACCACGCTCGGCGGCTGTCTGGAGGTCGGCGCCGAGGGGCTGCCGTTCGCGCCGCTGGCTTCCGCGCTGCGCCGGCTGTACCGCGCGCTGGGCGCCGAGCTGGAGAGCGCGGCGGCGGGCAGCGAGGGCCATCTCGCCCGGCTGCTGCCGGAGTTCGGCGAGGCTGACGGCGAGCCGAACGACGAGTATGGCCGGGCCCGGCTGTTCGAGCACACCGCAAGGCTGTTCGAACGGCTCGGCGCGGACCGTACCCTCGTCCTCGCCGTCGAGGACCTCCACTGGTCCGACCGTTCCACCCGGGAGCTGTTCGCCTTCCTGGTGCGCACCCTGCACAGCTCCCGGGTGCTCCTGATCGGCACCTACCGCACCGACGACCTGCACCGCCGCCACCCGCTGCGGCCCTTCCTGGCGGAGCTGGAGCGGGTGCGCAACGTCCAGCGGATGGAGCTGGACCGGTTCCGCCGCCGCGAGGTGGCCGCCCAGCTGGCGGGCATCCTCGGCACCGGCACCCCCGACCAGCAGTTGGTGGACCGCGTCCACCGGCGCTCCGAGGGCAACCCGTTCTTCGTCGAGGAACTGGCCACCGCCTTCCACGACGGCTGCGGCGCCGGGCTGCCCGACTCGCTGCGCGACATGCTGCTGGTGCGGGTCGAGAGCCTCGGCGAGGACACCCAGCGGGTGGTGCGGATCGCCGCCGAGGGCGGCTCGAAGGTCGAACACGCCCTGCTGGCGGCCGTCCTGGCCGACGACGAGGACACGCTGATCGAGTCCCTGCGGGCGGCCGTCGGCGCCAACATCCTGCGCCTGGACACGGACGGCGAGGGCTACCGCTTCCGGCACGCCCTGGTCCGCGAGGCCGTCTCGGACGACCTGCTGCCGGGTGAACGGCACCGGATCAACCGCAAGTTCGCGCTCGCCGTGGAGGCGCAGCCGCAGCTGGTGCGCGCCGACGCGCTCGCGGCCCGGCTGGCCAACTACTGGTACCACGCGCACGATCCGGCCCGCGCCCTGCCGACGGCCCTGGACGCCGCGCGGGCGGCCCGCCGCCGCAACGCCTTCGCCGAGCAACTCGGCATGCTGGAACGGGCGCTGGAGCTGTGGGACTCCGTCTCCGAGGAGGTGCTGGCGAACACCCTGCGGCCGTACGACTGGGCCGAGACCTACCCGCCCGGCTCCTGCGACCGCGACGCGGACGACCGCGAGAGCATCCAGCTGGTCGACGTGCTGGCGGAGGCGGTGGTCGCGGCCCGGCGCTGCGGAGACCGCGAGCGCGGCCTGAGCCTGGCCAAGCGCGCCCTGAAGCTGGTCGACGAGGCCGTGCACCCGATGCGCGCGGCGTGGTTCCGGATGAACCGGGCCCGCCTGCTGGACACCCTGCTGCGCCCCGGCGCGGACGAGGAGATCGCGCACGCGCTGCGGCTGGTGGAGGGCAGACAGCCGTCCGCCGTGCAGGCCGAGGTTTTCTCGCTCAGCGCCGGTCGGGCGCTGTACCGGGGCCCGGGCCCCGAGGACATCGACCTGGCCGAGCGGGCGATCCGGATCGCGGAGGAGGTCGGCGCGCACCAGGTAGAGGTCCACACCAGGATGACGCTGGGCCACCTGCGCTACGACATCCTCGGCGACATCGAGGGCGGGGAGGCCGAGCTGACCGGGGCGGTCGAGCGGGCCCGCCGCCTCGGCGTGCCGGACCTGCTGCTGCGCGGCCTCAACAACCTCGCCAACATGCGGCGCGAACTGGGCCGGCCCGAGGAGGCCGTCGAACTGGCCAGGGAGGGCCTGGAGTTCGCGGACGGCAACGGGCTGCTGCGCAACATCGGCTCCGTCCTGGCCAGCAACCTCATCGAGGCGCTGATCGACCTCGGCCGGCTGGAGGAGGCCGCCGAGGTGCTCTCCTCCGCCGAGAGCTCGGGCCTGGCCGGCGGCAACGCCGAGCTGGAGCGGATGCGCGGGGACCTCGCCCGCCTAGCCGGCGACCTCACCGGCGCGGCCGACGCCCTCACCCGGGCCCGGGCGGCCGTGGGCGCCGACGACGGGCACCGGGCGGTGTCGATCACCCGGCTCGCGGTGGCCCTGGCCGCGCAGGCCGGCCGGCCGCTGGAGGCCCGGGCCGAACTGCTCGGCGCCCTGGCGGGGGAGGGGCCGCTCGGCTTCGAGACGGACGTGTACCCCCTGCTGGTCGAGGGCGCCGCGGTGGAGGCCGACAGCCGGGGCCTGCCCGCGGCCGAGGAGGGCCGGGCCGAGGCGGTGACCGCGATCGCCGCCGCCGCCGGAAGGCTGCGCCGCCGGGCGCCGCTGCACCACGGGTGGGCCAGGCTGCTGGAGGTCGAGCTGGCCCGCGTCGAGGGGGCGGACACCCCCGGGCAGTGGGCGGAGGCCGTCGCGCTGCTGCGGCCGACCGGGCTGCCGTACCCGCTGGCGCTGGCCCTGCTGCGGGCCGGTGAGGCGGAGCTGCTGGCCGGGCGGCGCGAGGGCGCGGCCGAACTGCTGCGCGAGGCGGGCGAACTGGCGTCGGTGCGGGGCGACCGTCCGCTGGCGGCGCAGATCGCCGGGCTGGCCGAGCGGGCGGGGCTGGACCTGGCGCCCGCCGCGCCGTCGGTGCCGGCGGCCCGTTCGGAGTCGTCCGTCGGGGACTCCTTCGGGCTCACCCCCCGTGAGCGGGACGTGCTTCGACTTCTCGCGCGGGGTTGGACGAACCGCCAGATCGCCGAGGAACTGTACATCTCTCCGAAGACCGCAAGCGTGCACGTGTCCAACATCCTCGGAAAGCTGGGGGTCGCGGGCCGGGGAGAGGCCGCCGCACTGGCCCACCGGCTGCGGTTGTTCCCGGACGACCTGGCCGTCGCAGGGGGTTGAGCGCAGCCCCCGTAGGGCCTGCGACCTGCGGGGACGGGGCGGGCCCCGGCGTTCGAGCGCCGGGGCGTGCACCCGTGCGCGCCGCGTGAGCCCCTCCCCGTGCGCCTCCGCCAACCGGGCCGATCCGTTGGAATCGGCGGATTCACTCAACGCACACGCCATTACTCTAAGTTGAATGTGCGTGTCATTGAGTGACGGAATTGGTGTAGGGTCCCGACCGGGCCGGGGCGCCAGGCCCCGGGCCGGAGGGGGAGAGGTCCAGTGAGCTCCACCGATACGGTGCTGCCTGGGGCCGGACGCCCGGGCCCACCGACGATCGATGAGTCTGTGCCCGTGGACGCGTCCGCACCCGGCCTGCCCGGGCCCGGGCCGACCGTGCGCCCCGGGCCGCTGAGTCGGCTCCGGGCCAGCCGCGCCCTGCCCGGGCTCGCCCTCGGCGGGCTCTGCCTCGCCTACGCCGTCGGCGCCTCCGTCGGCTGGGGCTCACACCAACTCTCCATCTTCATGGGCGACTTCGGCCTGGCCGCCGCCGCCCTCGCCGCCGCGCTCTCCTGTCTGGTGTACGGCTGCACCGTCGGCGGGCACGCCCGCCCCGCCTGGCTGCTGTTCGGCCTCTCCTCGCTCATGGTCGCCTTCGGCAACGGCACCTGGGGCTGGTACGAACTCGTCGTCCGCCGCCCGCTCCCGCAGGACTCCCTCGCCGAGTACGCCTTCCTGCTGTTCGCCCCGCTCGCCATCACCGGCGTCCTCGTCCTCGCCCAGCACCCCCGCTCGGCGGCCGGCTGGCTCTGCCTGCTGCTCGACGGCTGGCTGATCGCCGGCTCCCTGTTCACCCTCAGCTGGAGCCTCGCCCTGGGCCGGATCGCCGCCGGCGAGGACGGCTCCCCGCTGCGCATCGCCCTCAGCCTGGCCTACCCGGTGCTGGACATCCTGCTGGTCAGCCTGGTCGTGGGCCTGCGCTTCGGCGGCCGGGACGGCAACCGGGCGGCCGTGCACACCGCGATGGTCGCGCTCGCCGTCACCGTGCTCTGCGACGCCCTGTTCACCTCGCCCGAGCTGCGCAACAGCTACCACTCCGGCGAACTCCTGGACGCCGGCTGGTTCTCCGGCAGCCTGCTGCTCGCCTGGGCGCCCTGGTCCTCGCGCTGGCGCCGCCCGCTGCGCGAACACCCCTCGGCCGGGGGCCTGCCGCGCCGCCGGGTCGCCACCACCTTCAGTGCGCTCACCCCGTACGCGGCCGCCGCCGTCTGCACCGCCGGAATCCTCTACAACGCCCTCGGCGGGCGGGAGCTGGACCGGGTCGTGGCCGCCGCCGCGTGCACCGTCGGCCTGGCACTGATCCTGCGCCAGGGCGTCATGCTGCTCGACAACCTCTCGCTGGCGCAGGAGCTCGCCCACAAGGAGGCCCACTTCCGCTCCCTGGTGCAGGGCTCCAGCGACGTCATCATGATCGCCGGGGCGAACGGCGTCCTCTCGTACGTCTCCCCGGCCGCGCTCGGCGTCTACGGGCGGGACCCGGAGGAGCTCGTCGGCGGCAACCTGCTGGACCTCGTCCACCACGACGACGTGGACCGGGTGCTCTCCGAGGTCCGCCGCTACCTCGCCCGGGTGCGGCTGACCGCCCACCGCAGCCCCGGCACCGCCGAGCCCTCCGCCCGCGTGGAGTGCCGGATCAGCTCCGGCGACGGAGAGTGGCTGCACGTGGAGTCCACCGTCAGTCGGCACCGCGACGGCCTCATCCTCAACAGCCGGGACGTCACCGAACGCGTCATGCTCCAGGCCCAGTTGCAGCACAACGCCTTCCACGACCCGCTCACCGACCTGCCCAACCGGGCGCTGTTCACCCAGCGCCTGCGCGCCGCCCTCGGCGCCCGCGGCCAGCAGGCCCCCGCGCCCGCCGCCCCGGACAACGGCCGGCCCGGCGCCGGTGTCGCGGTGCTCTTCCTCGACCTCGACGGCTTCAAGGCCGTCAACGACACCGCCGGCCACCAGGTCGGCGACGAGCTGCTCGTCCAGGCCGCCCGCCGCCTCCAGGGCGCCGTGCGCTGCGGGGACACCGTCGCCCGCTTCGGCGGGGACGAGTTCGCCGCCCTGGTCTGCGGCCCGCTCGGCCGCCTCCAGGTCCAGGAGCTCGCCGAACGGCTGCGCGTCGCCCTCTCCGAGCCGTACTGGATCGGCGGCACCGAACTCAGCGTCGCCGCCAGCATCGGCATCGCCTTCGGCACCCCCGAACGCGGCCCCGCCGCCGACCCGCGCGCCGCCGCCGACGAGCTGATGCGCAACGCCGACCTCGCGATGTACCGCGCCAAGTCCGAGGGCAAGGGCCGCGTCGTGCTCTACAGCCCCGCCATGCGCGCGGACCTGGAACGCCGCAGCGAACTGGAGGACCGGCTGCGCCTGGCCGTCCGCGAGGGCGGGTTCACCCTGCTCCACCAGCCCGTCGTGGACCTGGTCAGCGGCTCCGTCGTCGGCGTCGAGGCCCAGGCCCGCTGGCGCTCGGCGGGCGGGCTGCTGCTCACCCCCGCCGAGTTCCTGCGTTCCGCCGAGCACGGCGACGCCGCCGCCCGCTTCGCCCGCTGGCTCGTCCACGAGGCCGTCGCGGCCGCCGCCGACCGCCGCGACCTGCCCGGAAGGGGCCGCGGCACGCTCCCGCCCCCGCCCGTCCCGGTGGCCGTGCGCCTGTCCGCCGAGCGGCTCTGCACCCCCGGCCTGTACGAGACCGTCGCCGCCGCCCTGCGGGACAGCAGGCTGCCCGCCGGGGACCTGGTCATCGAGGTGGCCAGGATGGGCCCCGACGGGCTCGCCGACGAACTCGGCCGCCGCCTCGCCGCGCTGCGCCGCCTGGGCGTCTCCACCTGGCTGGCGGGCTACGGCGCCGGCAGCGGCTCGCTCGGGGCCCTGGCCCGGCTGCCCTTCGACGGGCTCAAGCTGGACCGCACCCTCGTCCAGGACCTCGGCGAGTCCGCCGTCGGCCGCACGCTCGCCGGGCACGCCCTTCGGCTCGGGCGCGACCTCGGGATGTCCACCGCCGCCGAGGGCGTGGACCTGCCCCGCCAGGTGGCCGCCCTCCAGGAGCTGGGCTGCCGACGGGCCCAGGGCTCGGCCTTCGCCCCGCCGCTGGACGAGCCCCGGCTGCGCCGCGCCCTGGCCCGCCGCGGCTACCCCCTCCCGGGGGCCGTCCCTGGCCCGCCGCCCGTCCCTCCGGGGTCGTCGGCGGGACCGCTGCCGAACCCGCCGGGGCCGATCGCCCCGCGCCGCCCGCACCCGGCCCCGGACACCCGGACGAGTGGCCGAGGGGAGTCCGCGCCGGGACGTGGCGCACATCACCACGGGCCCTCCGACCTGCCCGAACACCGGGCCGCGACCCATCCGGGCACGGGTCCGCATGGCGAGACGGTCATCCCACCTGCTTGACACACGGCCCCGCACCGGAGGAAGGTCGTTGCCATGCGCACCCGAATTCTCGTACTTGGCGGGCGCGTCGGCTGAGCGGGCTTCCACGCCCTGCTTGTGACAGACCGACGCGCCACCCCTCGCATGCCCTTGGCACGAGGGGTTTTTTGTTGCACCGACGCTGTTCGAACCCCGCAGTACCCCAACCTCGACCGCCCGATCCGTCCCGATTCGAGAGATTCGGTAGCGCCGGGAGGGAGGATCGAGGTAGAGCCGGCGATCGGCCCGACCGGGACCCCACCCTCGCACCACCGGGGCCCGAATCCGGGCCGGCGAAACCCGAGAAGAGACAGGCAGATGACCGAGCACGCCGCATCCCCCCGCCGCGGGGACAACCCGGCCGCCCACGCTCCCGCTCCCCAGCACGTCGTCGAGACCATGACCGGCGCCCAGTCGCTCATCCGCTCGCTGGAGGCCGTCGGCGCGGACACCGTCTTCGGCATTCCGGGCGGGGCCATCCTTCCCGCGTACGACCCGCTCATGGACTCGGTCAAGGTCCGCCACATCCTGGTCCGCCACGAGCAGGGCGCCGGCCACGCCGCCACCGGCTACGCGCAGGCCACCGGCCGCGTCGGCGTCTGCATGGCCACCTCGGGCCCCGGCGCCACCAACCTGGTCACCCCGATCGCCGACGCCTACATGGACTCCGTGCCGATCGTCGCGATCACCGGCCAGGTCGCCTCCAAGGCCATCGGCACCGACGCCTTCCAGGAGGCGGACATCTGCGGCATCACGATGCCGATCACCAAGCACAACTACCTGGTCACCGACCCGTCCGAGATCCCCCGGGTCATCGCCGAGGCGTTCCACATCGCCGCCACCGGCCGCCCCGGCCCCGTCCTCGTCGACATCGCCAAGGACGCCCTGCAGGCCACCACCACCTTCCGCTGGCCGGTCGAGACCGCATTGCCCGGCTACCGCCCGGTCACCAAGCCGCACGCCAAGCAGATCCGCGAGGCCGCCAAGCTGCTGGTCTCCTCCAAGCGCCCGGTGCTGTACGTCGGCGGCGGCGTCATCAAGGCCCGAGCCACGGCCGAGCTGCGCATCCTCGCCGAGCTCACCGGCGCCCCGGTCGTCACCACCCTGATGGCGCTGGGCGCCTTCCCGGACAGCCACCCGCAGCACCTGGGCATGCCCGGCATGCACGGCTCCGTCCCGGCCGTCACCGCACTGCAGAAGTCGGACCTGCTGTTCACCCTCGGCGCTCGCTTCGACGACCGCGTCACCGGCAAGCTGGACGGCTTCGCCCCGCACGCCAAGATCGTCCACGCCGACATCGACCCGGCCGAGATCGGCAAGAACCGCCCGGCGGACGTGCCGATCGTCGGCGACGCCCGCGAGGTGCTGGCCGACCTGATCGTCGCCGTCCAGGCCGAGTTCGACGCCGGCCACAAGGGCGACTACGCGGACTGGTGGGAGAAGCTCGACGAGTGGAAGCGCACCTACCCGCTCGGCTACGAGCCGGCCCCGGGCGGTCAGCTCTCCCCTCAGCAGGTCATCGAGCGCATCGGCCAGAAGGTCGGCCCGGACGCGATCTACGCGGCGGGCGTCGGCCAGCACCAGATGTGGAGCTCGCAGTTCATCCGGTTCGAGAAGCCCGGCACCTGGCTCAACTCCGGCGGCGCCGGCACCATGGGCTACGCCGTCCCGGCCGCGATGGGCGCCAAGGCGGGCCGCCCCGAGACGGCGGTCTGGGCGATCGACGGCGACGGCTGCTTCCAGATGACCAACCAGGAGCTGGTCACCTGCGCGCTGAACGGCATCCCGATCAAGGTCGCCGTCATCAACAACGGTTCGCTGGGCATGGTCCGGCAGTGGCAGACGCTGTTCTACAACCAGCGCTACTCCAACACCGTGCTGCACTCCGGCCCCGACCACGACGGCATCGAGCCGCCGGCCCAGGGCACCCGCATCCCGGACTTCGTCAAGCTCTCCGAGGCGATGGGCTGCGTCGGCCTGCGCTGCGAGCGCCCCGAGGACCTGGACGCGGTGATCGAGCAGGCGATGGCGATCGACGACCGCCCGGTGGTCATCGACTTCATCGTCCACCAGGACGCCATGGTCTGGCCGATGGTCGCGGCCGGCACCAGCAACGACGAGATCCAGTTCGCCAAGGGCGTCCGGCCCGACTTCGGCGACGATCTCGACTGAGCCCCCCTTCCAGAACGACTGAGGAACGCCACATGTCCAAGCACACCCTCTCCGTCCTGGTCGAGAACAAGCCCGGCGTGCTCGCCCGCATCGCCGCCCTGTTCTCCCGGCGGGGCTTCAACATCGACTCCCTCGCCGTCGGCCCGACCGAGCACCCGGACGTGTCCCGGATGACGATCGTGGTCAACGTCGAGGACCTCCCGCTGGAACAGGTCACCAAGCAGCTCAACAAGCTCGTGAACGTGATAAAGATCGTCGAACTCGACCAGTCCGCTGCGATCCAGCGGGAACTGGTCCTGGTGAAGGTCCGCGCCGACAACGAGACGCGGTCGCAGATCGTCGAGATCGTCCAGCTGTTCCGCGCCAAGACCGTCGACGTGTCGCCCGAAGCGGTGACCATCGAGGCCACCGGCAGTTCGGACAAGCTGGAGGCCATGCTCCGGATGCTGGAGCCTTACGGCATCAAGGAGTTGGTCCAGTCCGGCCTGGTCGCCATCGGCCGCGGCGCGCGTTCCATCACGGACCGCTCGCTGCGCGCCCTCGACCGCAGCGCCTGATCACCCGGCGCGCTGTCTCACCTTTCGAAGCGAAGACCCACACCGACGCCGGTCACCTCTACGGTGGAACCCCCGGCAACCATCACGCAAGGAGACGTGCCCCCGTGGCCGAGCTGTTCTACGAAGACGACGCCGACCTGTCCATCATCCAGGGCCGCAAGGTCGCGGTCATCGGCTACGGCAGCCAGGGCCACGCCCACGCGCTGTCCCTGCGCGACTCGGGTGCGGACGTCCGCGTCGGCCTGAAGCCGGAGTCCAAGTCCCGCGCCAAGGCCGAGGAGGCGGGCCTGCGCGTCGTCACCCCCGCCGAGGCCGCGGCCGAGGCCGACGTCATCATGATCCTCGTCCCGGACCCGATCCAGGCCGACGTGTACGAGGCCGACATCGCCCCGCACCTGAAGGCCGGCGACGCCCTGTTCTTCGGCCACGGCCTGAACATCCGCTTCGGCTTCATCAAGCCCCCGGCGGACGTCGACGTCTGCATGGTCGCCCCGAAGGGCCCGGGCCACCTGGTCCGCCGCCAGTACGAGGAGGGTCGCGGCGTCCCCGCGATCGTCGCCGTCGAGCAGGACGCCAGCGGCAACGCCTTCTCCCTGGCGCTGTCCTACGCCAAGGGCCTGGGCGCCACCAAGGCCGGCGTCATCAAGACCACCTTCACCGAGGAGACCGAGACCGACCTGTTCGGCGAGCAGGCCGTCCTCTGCGGCGGCACCGCCGCCCTGGTGAAGGCCGGGTTCGAGACCCTGGTCGAGGCCGGCTACCAGCCGGAGATCGCCTACTTCGAGTGCCTGCACGAGCTGAAGCTCATCGTCGACCTGATGTACGAGGGCGGCCTGGAGAAGATGCGCTGGTCGGTCTCCGAGACCGCCGAGTGGGGCGACTACGTCACCGGCCCGCGCATCATCACGGCCGACACCAAGGCCGAGATGAAGAAGGTCCTCGCCGAGATCCAGGACGGCACCTTCGCCAACACCTGGATCGCGGAGTACAAGGCGGGCCTGCCCAAGTACAACGAGTACAAGAAGGCCGACGAGGACCACCTGCTGGAGACCACCGGCAAGAAGCTGCGCTCGCTGATGAGCTGGGTCAACGAGAAGGCTTGATTCTCAAGATCCTCGGAGGCGTAGATTCCGTAACCTCCTTGTACAAGTAGGCTGCTCCCGTCCGGGTGATTTCGCCGGACGGGAGCAGCCGGGTATCCAGCCCGTCGATACACTCCGAGTGCGCGTCAGGCCCACAGCGTCGTGCGTCTACCTACGCGGCATGCCACCTTCCCCCGCCCTCCACGCCACCTACGTGCCCGGGGGAACCGGACAGTTAAGGACCCCACTGTCGTGAGCACTGCTTCAACTGTGAAGACTGGCGTTGTACTGATCGCCGAAGAGCTGTCGCCCGCCACGGTGGACGCGCTCGGCCCCGACTTCGAGATCCGCCACTGCAACGGCGCCGACCGCACCGAGCTCCTCGGCGCGATCGCCGACGTGGACGCGATCCTGGTCCGTTCCGCCACCAAGGTGGACGCCGAGGCGCTGGCCGCCGCGCGCAAGCTCAAGGTGGTCGCCCGGGCCGGCGTCGGTCTGGACAACGTGGACGTGGCCGCCGCCACCAAGGCCGGCGTGATGGTCGTCAACGCGCCGACCTCCAACATCGTCACCGCCGCCGAACTCGCCTGCGGCCTGCTGATCTCCGTCGCCCGCAACATCGCCCCGGCCAACGCGGCGCTCAAGCAGGGCGAGTGGAAGCGCAACAAGTACACCGGCGTCGAGCTGAGCGAGAAGACCCTCGGCGTCGTCGGCCTCGGCCGCATCGGCGTGCTGGTCGCCCAGCGCATGTCCGCGTTCGGCATGAAGATCGTCGCGTACGACCCCTACATCCAGGCCGCCCGCGCCGCGCAGATGGGCGTCAAGCTCGTCTCGCTGGAGGAGCTGCTGGAGGTCTCGGACTTCATCACCGTCCACCTCCCCAAGACCCCCGAGACCATCGGCCTGATCGGTGACGAGGCGCTGCACAAGGTCAAGCCGACCGTGCGCATCGTCAACGCCGCGCGCGGCGGGATCGTGGACGAGGAGGCGCTCGCCTCGGCCCTGCGCGAGGGCCGTGTGGCCGGTGCGGGCCTGGACGTGTACGCCAAGGAGCCGTGCACCGACTCCCCGCTGTTCGGCTTCGACAACGTGGTCGCCACCCCGCACCTGGGCGCCTCCACCGACGAGGCGCAGGAGAAGGCCGGCATCGCCGTCGCCAAGTCGGTGCGCCTGGCGCTCGCAGGCGAGCTGGTGCCGGACGCCGTCAACGTCCAGGGCGGCGTGATCGCCGAGGACGTGCGCCCGGGTCTGCCGCTGGCCGAGAAGCTCGGCCGGATCTTCACCGCGCTGGCCGGCGAGGTGGCCGTCCGCCTCGACGTCGAGGTGCGCGGCGAGATCACCCAGCACGACGTGAAGGTGCTCGAACTGTCCGCGCTCAAGGGCGTGTTCGAGGATGTCGTGGCCGAGACGGTCTCCTACGTCAACGCCCCGCTGTTCGCGCAGGAGCGCGGCGTCGAGGTGCGGCTGACCACCTCCAGCGAGAGCCCCGAGCACCGCAACGTCATCACCGTGCGCGGCACGCTCGCGGACGGCGAGGAGATCGCGATCTCCGGCACGCTGGCCGGTCCGAAGCAGACCCAGAAGATCGTCGGCGTGGACGCCTTCGACGTGGACGTGGCGCTCACCGACCACATGGCCTTCTTCAAGTACGAGGACCGCCCCGGCGTGGTCGGCGTGCTCGGCCGCCACCTCGGCGACGCGGGCGTCAACATCGCCGGCATGCAGGTCGCCCGTGACGGCGGCAGCGCGCTGGCCTCCATCACGGTGGACACCGAGATCCCGCAGGACGTGCTCTCGGCGATCGCCGCCGAGATCGGCGCCCGCTTCGCGCGCTCGGTCGACCTGGGCTGATCACGGCCCTGGCCCACAGGGCCCGGACTCCCGCTCGCGCGGGGGTCCGGGCCCTGTTGCGTGCGGACGGGTGGGTGCCGTCTCAGATACTAGGAAATCCAAGTATCCGTGCAGACACGGCGGAGTCATGGTCGTACCGTGGAAGAGCCATACGGTGTGCCGCCCCTGTAGCCAGGGTGTGCGGCCCGTGTGCGCGTGCGCCCTCACGGGCAGGCGACCCCTGCCCTCGCGCGTACCCCTCCAGTCCCTTCCGCCGCGCCCCCGGGCGCGCCGCTTCCAAGGAGCCAGGTATGCCCACCACCGCCGAACGCCGCGTCACCTCGACCCCCGCCGCCACCCCTGTCCGCGCCCCGCGCCGCCGCCGGTCCGCCGAGCGCAACCCCTTCGCCGCCGCCGCGCTCCAGCGTTCGCTGGACCGCCGGGACAACGGTGGCGTGACCGGCCACGGCGGGGCCTGATCGGGCGGGTCGGGGCCTGATGGGGCAGGTCGGGCCGTTCATCGGCCTATTGGGCCTTCCGGGCTGACGGCGCGTCACTCCGTCGAGTGCAACCTGGGTCCATTCGGGGGATGTTGTTCGCCCGGCCCGACGCGATCATCCTAATTTGGGGCCCCCGGAAGGGTGATCGACGTCCGCGAGGGCGGGCGTCAGCGACCACGGTGTGCGGATCAGTCCCCCGGCCGGGGGAGAGAACCCACAGTGCGCCTGCCACCCCTCCGTCGGCCCCTCCGTCGGCCGCTCCGCCGCGTGTCGGCCCGGATCGGCCTCACCCTCGCCCTGCTCGCCGGGGCCACCGCGCTCGCCGCCGGACCGGCCTCCGGCGGACCGTCCGCAGCCGGGCCGCCGGGCGTGCGAGGTGCCTCCGCCAGCGTCCTGCTCGAACTCGGCACCGAGGCGTCGGGGCCCGCCTGGCGCCGCGCCGCGGACGGCGCCCGGCGGGCCCGGCGCTCCCCGGAGGCCGTCCGCCGGGAGGCCGCCGACGCGGGCGCCGCCCAGCGGGCCCGGGCCGGTGAGGCGCTCGACCGGCTCTCCGCCGCCGTGCGCCGCGCCGCGCCCGCCGCCCGCGAGCTCTACCGCACCCGCACCCTGCTCACCGCCCTCGCCGTCGACGCCCCCGCCGACCGGCTCGACGCGCTGCGGGCGCTGCCCGGTGTCCGGGCCGTCCACCCGATCGTCCGCAAGCAGCGCGACAACGCCTACTCCGTGCCGCTCACCGGCGCCCCGCAGGTCTGGGAGGGCGCCGAGGGCAACACTGGCAAGGGCGTGCGGATCGGCATCATCGACAGCGGCATCGACTACACCCACGCCGACTTCGGCGGCCCCGGCACCGAGGAGGCGTTCCGCTCCGTCGAGCGCGGAAAGCCCGCGCCCGCCTCGCTCTTCCCCAACGCCAAGGTGACCGGCGGCAAGGACCTCGTCGGCGACGACTACGACCCCGACCCGGCCTCCCCGCACCACCAGCCCGTCCCGCACCCCAGTGACAACCCCCTCGACTGCGCGCGGAACGGCCACGGCACCCACGTCGCCGGCACCGCCGCCGGGTACGGCGTCACCGCGGACGGGCACCCGTACACCGGCCCCTACCGGACCGGGCTCGACCCGTCCGCCTTCAAGGTCGGCCCCGGCGCCGCGCCCGGCGCCCAGCTGTACGCGATCCGGGTCTTCGGCTGCGACGGCTCCACCGACCGCCTCGCCCAGGCCCTCGACCTCGCCGCCGACCCCGGCGGCAAGGGGGACCTCTCCGACCGGCTCGACGTCGTCAACCTCTCCCTCGGCAGCCGCTTCGGCAGCCCCGACGACGCCGACGCCCTCGCCGTCGACAAGCTCTCCGAGCTCGGCACCGTCGTCGTCGCGGCCGCAGGCAACGACGGCGACGTGTACGGCATCGGCGGCAGCCCCGGCACCGCCGCCCGGGCCGTCACCGTCGCCGCCTCCGTCCACGGGCACGCCGACGTGGACGGCATCACCGTGCTCGCCCCCGACGCCCTCGCCGGCGTCGTCCCCGGCCACTGGAGCCAGCGCTACCAGGGCTGGTCCACCGCCGAGGTGAGCGGCCGACTCGCCCTGCCCGCCGACCAGTCGGACGGCTGCACCGCGTTCAGCGAGGCCGACCGGGCACGGCTCTCCGGCCGGATCGCGGTGCTCGCCTGGCGCACCCGCGAATCCGAGCGGCCCTGCAACTCGGGCCCGCGCGCCGACCACGCCGCCGACGCGGGCGCCGTCGGAGCCCTCTACACCGCCGACAGCGACCACCTCGCCGAGATCTCCGGCAACGACCGCATCCCCGTCGCGCTGCTCGGCCGCGCCGACGGCGACCGGCTGCGCGAGGCGGCCGCCGCCGGGCCCGTCCAGGTCCGGCTCGCCACCCCCGGCAACACGCTGCACGGCTCCGTCTCCCAGCTCCAGCCCGGCCGGGTGGACACCCTCACCGACTTCACCTCGCGCGGCGTGGGCCTGCCCGGGATCGTCAAGCCCGACCTCGCCGCGCCCGGCGAGACCATCTGGTCCGCCCTGGTCGGCAGCGGCAGCGGCGGCCAGCGCGAGGCCGGCACCTCCATGGCCGCCCCGCACGTCGCCGGGCTCGCCGCGCTCGTGCGCGCCGCGCACCCGGACTGGCCGGTGGAGCAGCTCAAGGCCGCGCTGATGAACACCTGCGCGGACACCTACCTCGGCGACGACCGCACCGGGCCCGTCTACGGGCCGGAGCGCACCGGCGCCGGGCGGGCCCAGGTCAACCGGGCCGTCCGTACGCCCGTCGTCGCCTACGCGGCGGGGGAGGGGGCCGCGGAGGGCGCGGTCGGGGTCTCCTTCGGGCCCGTCGAGGTCGGCGGGCCGACCGCGCTCGCGCGGGAGGTCGAGCTGCGCAACTTCGGCGGGACGGCGGTCGGTTACCGCACCGGCTACGCGGCCGCCACCGAACTGCCGGGCGCCTCCTACGAGGTGACGCCCGAGCGGGTCGAGGTGCCGGCGGGCGGGACGGCCCGGGTGCGCGTCACGCTGTCCGTGCCGGGGGAGTTGGGGCGCGCGCCCGACCCGACCATCGACACCGAGCAGGGCGGCCGGGCCCGCAGCTACCGGGGCGAGCTCTCCGGGCGGGTGCTGTTCAGCGCGGACGACGCCTCCCTGCCCCAGCTGCGGGTGCCCGTCCTCGCCGCACCCCGCCCGGTGACCGGCCTCGGCGCGGGCCCCTCCGCCCGCACCACCCGGGACGGCACCCTCCTCACCCTCGGCGGCAGCTCCGCCCCCGGCAACCGGCCCGGCCTCCTGAGCGCCTTCGCCCTCGGAGGCGAGGGCGCCCGCTGGCCCGACTGCCCGCCCAACAGCGGCGCCGCCGTCGGCCCCGGCGCGGGCATCCGCCCCGAGGACGCGACCGACACCGCCGACCAGCCGCAGGACATCTGCGTCGAGCACCCCGGCGACCGGGCCGCCAACCTGCGGGCCGTGGGCGCCGCGGCCTCCGCCGACCAGCTGTCCATCGGCGTCCGGCTCTGGGCCGCGGCCCCGACCCCGGTCGGGCTGTACGGCGCCAGGGTCTCGCTGGACACGGACGGGGACGGCGTCACGGACGTGATCCTCAAGGCCGACCGGCTGCGGGGCAGCGACGTGCTCGTCTCCCGCGCGCTCGACGCCCGCACGGGTGCGGAGCTGGACGTGCAGCCGCTCAACGCGCGGTGGGGGGACGTGGACACCGGGCTGCTGGACGGCGACGTGCTCGTCCTGCCCGTCCGGCTGAGCGCCCTGCCGGGCGTCGGCCCCGGGCACAGCACCGTCCGCTACGGCGTCTGGACCGGCACCGCGGCCCCCGGCAAGCCGGACCCGACGCAGTCCTACTCCTCCATCGGCCTGCGCGGCGTCCGGCCGGTCCTGCCCCTGGACGTCCTGCACCCGGCGCTCACCGTGCAGTCCGGCCTCGGCGGCCCCACCGCGGTGGCCGTCCCGGAGGCCCCCGGCGACGTCCTCGAGGTCCACCGGGCGCCGGGGGACACCTCGAAGCTGCTGCTGCTCCACCACCTCAACCCGGCCGCCCGCCGGGCGGAGGTGGTCACCCTGCCCTGACGGGCTTACCCCTCCGACCCCGCGAGGCCGCGTTCGTGACGTTCGCGGCGTTCGCGGCGGGAGGCGCGGCCGGGGCGCCGGGAGAGGCGGGAGAAGGCGGCGACGAGGGCCAGGACGGCTGCGGCGGCGGAGGCCACCGTGAGGCCCTCGGTCAGGCCGGGCGGGCGGAAGGTGCAGCGGACGCGGTCGGCGCCCCGGCCGAGGGGGACGCCGACCATGCCGAGCACCGGGGTGGGCGCCGCGTACGGGCCGTCGCCGGCCGCGCAGGACCAGCCCTCCGTCGCCGGGACGGACAGCAGCGCCGTGCCCGTCGAGCCCGCCGGGAGCGTCGCACCGATCGTGTGCCCGCCCGCCTCCACGCGCGTGGCGCCGGTGGCCGCCAGCCGGGCCACCGCGGCGTCCAGCGCCCCCGCCCGCAGGCAGCCGACCGGGCGCGCGGGCACCTGGCTGACCCCGCCGTCCGGGCGCAGCGTCACCCGCACCACGCCGTCCGCCGGTACGGGCCCCAGCCGACGGATCGGCTCCGCCGTGGTGGGCTGCTCGCCCTCGCTGCGGTAGGTGGTGCCGAGCCCGCTGACCTCGCCCCGGAACCAGACGCCGTGGAAGTACGCCGTCGAGCCGGGCGTGCAGGCGGCCGTGAACACCGTGCCTCCGCCCCCACCCTCGCCCGGCACCGACCAGCCGCTGGTGCCGTGCAGAGTGGGCGCGGGCCCGCCGGCCGGGACGGGCACCGGGGCGTCGTACACCTGGGCGCCGAGCAGCGACTCCTGCCGGGACCACACCGAGGAGCTGTCCGGCCGGGTGCCCGGCGCCAGCACGGTGACCAGGGGCGGCGCGGGAGCCCGTCCCGGGGTGAAGCCCTGCGGCGGCGGCCCGTCGTCCAGGTGGGCGCGGACGCCGAACAGGGCCTGCCCGACCGGGTCGGTGACGCTGCCGGTCTGCCGCCCGCCGGCCGTCCAGCCGGCGCCGAGGTCGTGCAGGAGGTGGGCGGCGACGGTCGGCAGGTAGCCGCTGAAGTAGCCGCCGCCCTGGCCGCCCAGCAGCAGCGGGTCGTTGGTACCGAAGGCGTGCGGGCCGGGGTCGCTGCGCCCCTGCGGCCAGTCGTCGGCGCCGCGGACGGCCGCGTGCCCGGCCCGCAGGGCGGCGGGGGAGGGGCCGGGGTCGGGGGCCGCGCCGAGGGCGGAGTACCCGGACCAGACGGCGTTGCCGAGCACCGCGCCGCCGATGACCCAGGTGGCGAGGGCCTCGGCCCGCCGGTCGGTGTGGCGGCGGTCCAGGGTCCACAGCGCGGTCAGCAGGACGGCGCAGCCCACGCCCAGCAGCGTCCAGGTCGCGGCGCCCACCGCGTGCCGCGAGGCCGCCAGTCCGGCGATCACCGCGACGAGCGCGGCGCCGCCCAGCAGGGTGAACGCGTCCGGCCGGTGGGAGAGCGAGACCCAGCCGGCCAGCACCAGCAGCCCACTGAGCACGAACGCGACCCGGTACGGCCCGCCGGCCGGGATCGCCAGGCCGTGCCAGACCAGGTAGGTCGGCGTCCAGACGAAGGTGAGCACCACCAGCACCAGGGCCGTGCACCAGACGCCGCGCTCGCGCACCCGCACCCTGCGGTTGAACGGCAGTCCGCAGACCAGCAGCAGGCCCAGCACCCCGATCGCGACGTCCGGCAGCGGGCGTCCGTCGTTGGCGGCGGGCAGCAGCCGGGCCAGGTGCCCGCCGAAGCCGGAGGGGCCGAGCGGCTGCACCGGGGACTCGGGCTGGGCGCCGCGTGCGGCCCGGACGGCGACGAACAGGACGGGCGCGGCGAGGAGCACCCCGGTGGCGGTCATGGTGACGGCCCTGCCGGTCGCCCGGACGCGGTGCCGGAAGGGCAGCGGGGTCGCGAACAGCCGTACGGCGAACAGGAGTCCGGCGACGAGGGTCGCCAGCGCGGCGGTGTACAGGTTCCCGGCCCAGGCGAGCGCCACGCACAGCGCGCCGGCCACCCAGTGGCGCTCGCGCAGGCACCAGTCCCCGGCGAGGCCGAGCAGCGGCAGCGAGACCAGGCCCCAGAGCCACATCGGGGCGGCGCCGCCGATGTCCAGCACCCAGGCGCAGAGGCCGTACCCGAGGGCGGCGGCGACGCGCAGCCGGTGCGGGCCGGCGTGCACCCGGCCGAGGAGGTGGGCCATCAGGGCGGTGCCGAGGCCGATGGTGGCCAGGGCGACGAGGAAGACGGCGAGGTGCCCCTGGTCACGGGGGAGCAGGGCCGTCAACCACGAGAACGGGTTCATCAGATAGGCGAAGAAGTCCGCCAGGAACGGCACGCCGTACCCGCTGTTCCAGTTGAACAGCAGGTCCCCGGAGGACTGCCCGTGCACCAGGTCCCACAGGTGCGCGTGGTACGGGACCGCGACCTCCCCCGCCCCTGCCGGCCACCTCCCCCGCAACCCCGCCGCCCCCCAGCATCTCGGCGGCC
>NZ_JOCF01000015.1 GCF_000720635.1 Streptomyces sp. NRRL WC-3742
CACCGCAGTCGGCGACAACACCGCACTCCCCGACGAGCCAGGCGACCAAGGAGACGCTGGAGGACTACACCCTCCGTTTCGCGCCCCGCAGCTACCGTCGCTGGACCCCCATGGTCGTGGCCACCACGGCACTCGGCGGCATCGCCTACATGGCCGACTTCTCGATCGGCGCAGGCATCGGGCTCGCCCACGGCACCGGCAACGCGCTGGTCGCGATCGCCGTCGCGGCCGTGGTCATCTTCGTCACCGGCTTCCCCCTCGCCTACTACGGCGCCCGCTACAACATCGACCTCGACCTGATCACCCGCGGCTCCGGCTTCGGCTACTACGGCTCGGTCCTCACCAGCGTCATCTTCGCCAGCTTCACCTTCATCTTCTTCGCCCTCGAAGGCTCGATCATGGCCCAGGGGCTGAAGCTGGGCCTCCACCTCCCCCTGTGGCTCGGGTACCTGGTCTCCACCCTGATCGTGTTCCCGCTGGTGATCTACGGCATGAAGGCACTCAGCAAGCTCCAGGTGTGGACCACCCCGGTCTGGCTGCTGCTGATGGTCGCCCCGCTCGTCTACCTGATCGCCCAGGACCCCGGCACGGTCGACCGCTTCCTCGGCTACGCCGGCACGGACGGCGACGGCGGCATCAACACCGCGTCGGTGCTGCTCGGCGCGGGCGTGTGCCTGTCCCTCATCGCGCAGATCGGCGAGCAGATCGACTACCTGCGCTTCATGCCGCCCAGGACCGAGGCCAACAAGCGCACCTGGTGGACCGCCGTCGTCATGGCCGGCCCGGGCTGGGTCGTGCTCGGCGCGCTGAAGCAGGCCATCGGCGTCTTCCTCGCCGTCTACATCCTCGCCAAGGTCGGACCGTCCGTCGCGACCGAGCCGATCCAGCAGTTCCGCGCCGCGTTCGACGCGATGATGCCGTCCTGGATGGTGGTCCCGCTCGCCCTCGCCCTGGTCGTCATCAGCCAGATCAAGATCAACGTGACGAACGCCTACTCCGGCTCCCTCGCCTGGACGAACTCCTTCACCCGTGTCACCAGGCACTACCCGGGCCGCACGGTCTTCGTCCTGGTGAACCTCGGCTTCGCGCTCGTCCTGATGGAAGCCGACATGTTCAGCTTCCTCAACAGCATCCTGGGCTTCTACTCGAACTGCGCCATCGCCTGGGTCGTCACCGTGGCCACCGACATCGGCGTCAACAAGTACCTGCTCAAGATCTCCCCGCTCCAGCCGGAGTTCCGCCGGGGCATGCTGCACGCGGTGAACCCGGTCGGCGTGGTCGCCTTCGTCGCGGCCTCGGGCCTGTCCATCGGCATGTACTTCCACGCGCTCGGCGACACCCTCCAGCCGTACTCCCCCGTCGCCGCCGCCGTCATCGCCTTCGTCCTCACACCCCTGATGGCCGTGGTCACCAAGGGCAGGTACTACCTGCGCCGCACCGACGACGGCATCGACGAGCCGCTTCTGGACCCCGACGGCAACCCCAGCGCGGTCACCCTCGACTGCCACGTCTGCCACCAGCCCTACGAGCGGCCCGATCTGGCCGCCTGCGCCACGCACGACGCGGTGGTCTGCTCCCTGTGCCTGAGCACCGACAAGGTCGGCGACCACCTCCTGCCCGCCGCCTGACCCCCCTCGCCACCGGTGCCGCGGGAAGCGTCGCCGAGTTCCCGCGGCACGGACCGCCTTCCGCGGCACGGCCCGCTCTCTGAGGAGCTGACATCGTGTTCGACACCCTGCTGGTCGCCAACCGCGGCGAGATCGCCTGCCGCATCATCCGCTCGGCATCCGCACTCGGCCTGCGGACCGTGGCGGTGTACTCCGACGCCGACCGCGCCGCACCGCACGTGCGGATGGCCGACACTGCGGTACGCCTGGGCCCGGCGCCCGCCGCCGAGAGCTATCTGCGAGCGGACCTGGTCCTGGCCGCCGCCCGCGAGACGGGCGCCGGGGCGATCCATCCCGGGTACGGCTTCCTCTCCGAGAACGCCGCGTTCGCCGCCGAGGTGGAGGCGGCGGGCCTGGCCTTCGTCGGCCCGACGCCCCGCCAACTGGAGGTCTTCGGCGCCAAGCACACCGCCCGCGCCGCGGCCGAGGCAGCCGGGGTCCCCCTGCTGGCCGGTACCGGGCTCCTCCCGGACCTGGCCGAGGCCCTGCGGGCCGCCGAGGACATCGGCTACCCGGTGATGCTCAAAGCGACGGGCGGCGGAGGCGGCATCGGCATGCGGGCCTGCGCCGATCCGGAGGAACTGCGCTCGGCGTACGCCCAGGTCACCCGCCTCGCCCGGGGCAACTTCGGCGACGGCGGGGTCTTCCTGGAGCGGTACGTCTCCCGCGCCCGCCATGTCGAGGTGCAGGTGTTCGGCGACGGCACCGGCCGGGTCGTCAGCCTCGGCGACCGGGACTGCTCCCTCCAGCGCCGCCACCAGAAGGTCCTGGAGGAGGCCCCCGCCCCCGGCCTCCCGCCCGCGCTCCGCGAGGAACTGCACCGCAGCGCGCGGGAGTTGTGCGCCACGGTCGGCTACCGCTCCGCCGGCACCGTGGAGTTCGTCTACGACGCCGACCGCGAGGAAGCCGCCTTCCTCGAGGTCAACACCCGCCTCCAGGTCGAGCACCCGGTCACCGAGGAGATCACCGGCGTCGACCTGGTCGGCTGGATGCTGCGCCTGGCCCGCGGCGACAAGGACGTCCTCGACGGCATCGGCCCCGACGGCCCGCCCACCCGCGGGCACGCCGTCGAGGCGCGCGTCTACGCCGAGGACCCGGGCCAGGACCACCGCCCCAGCGCCGGCCTGCTCACCCGCGTCCAACTCCCCAGCGGCGTGAGGGTGGACGGCTGGGCCGAGACCGGCCAGGAGATCTCCACCGCCTACGACCCGATGCTCGCCAAGGTCATCGCCACCGGCCGCGACCGCGACGAGGCGTTCGCCAGACTGGCCCAGGCGCTGGAGGAGACCCGGATCGACGGTGTGGAGACCAACCTCGGTCTCCTGCGCGCCGCCTGCGGCGCGCAGGAGGTCACGGCCGCCCGGCACACCACGGGCACCCTCGCCTCCGTCACCGACGCGCGCCCCCGCATCGACGTCGTACGCGGCGGCACCCTGACCACCGTCCAGGACTGGCCCGGCCGCACCGGCTACTGGGAGGTCGGCATCCCGCCCAGCGGCCCGATGGACGACCTCTCCTTCCGCCTGGGCAACACCGCCGTGGGCAACCCGGAGGGCGCCCCCGGCCTGGAGTGCACCCTGGAGGGCCCGGCCCTGCGCTTCTCGCACCCGGCGGTCGTCTGTGTCACCGGCGCCCCGGCCCACGTCACCGTCGACGGCACGCCCGCCGCCCAGTGGGAGCCCTTCGACCTGCCCGCCGGAGCCCTGCTGGAGGTCGGAACCGCAACGGGCCCGGGCATGCGCACCTACGTCCTCATCCGCGGTGGCCTCGACCTGCCCGGCTATCTCGGCAGCGCCGCCACCTTCACCCTCGGCGGCTTCGGCGGCCACGCCGGACGCGCCCTGCGCACCGGCGACGTCCTCCGCCCGCTCGTACCCGCCCCCGGATCGCCGGCACCGGACTCCGTACCGTCCACCGAACGCCCGCACTTCACCACCCACTGGCGGATCGCGGTCAGCGAGGGCCCGCATCCCGCCCCCGACTTCCTCACCCCGCGCGGCCTCGGGACGATGTACTCGGCCGAGTGGAAGGTCTCCGCCCAGTCCGCCCGCACCGGCGTACGACTCGTCGGCCCCCGGCCCGAGTGGGCCCGCCCCGACGGCGGCGAGGCCGGGCTGCACCCCTCCAACGTCCACGACACCGCGTACTCCGTCGGCGCCGTCAACCTCACCGGCGACACCCCCGCGATCCTCGGCCCCGACGGCCCCAGCCTCGGCGGCTTCGCCTGTCCGGTCACCGTCGTCGCCGCCGAACGCTGGAAGACGGGCCAGCTGCGCCCCGGCGACACCGTACGCTTCGTCCCCGTCACGGAGTCCCGCGCGGACGACCTGCGCCGCTCGCCCACCCTGCTCACCCTCCCCACCGAGGGCCCGGACCCCGACCAGGGCGTGCTCGCCCGGCGGCCCGCCACCACCACCACCCCCGAGGTCGTCTACCGGCGCGGCGCGGACGACAACATCCTCGTCGAGTACGGCCCGATGACCCTGGACCTCGCCCTGCGGATGCGGGTGCACGCCCTGGCCCAGCACCTCGCCGCCCACCGCCCCGCCGGCCTCGTCGACATCACCCCCGGCGTCCGCTCCCTCCACCTGCACACCGACCCCGACACCCTCCCCCTGCGCACCCTGCTCGGCGCCCTCCAGGAGGCCGAGGACCAGCTCCCCGCCGCCGACGGACTGACCGTGCCCAGCCGGGAGGTCCACCTCCCCCTGTCCTGGGACGACCCGACCGTGGACGAAGCCATCTCCCGCTACCTCACCTCGGTGCGCGACGACGCCCCCTGGAACCCGTCGAACATCGAGTTCATCCGCCGGATCAACGGTCTGGACTCGGTGGACGACGTCCGCCGGATCGTCTTCGACGCCCAGTACCTCGTCCTCGGCCTCGGCGACGTCTACCTGGGCGCCCCCGCCGCCACCCCGGTCGACCCCCGCCACCGGCTGGTCACCACCAAGTACAACCCGGCGCGCACCTGGACCGCCGAGGCAGGCGTCGGCATCGGCGGCTCCTACCTCTGCGTCTACGGCATGGAGAGCCCCGGCGGATACCAGCTCATCGGCCGCACGGTCCCCATCTGGGGCGGCCTGCGCCCCGGCCGTTCCTTCTCGGACGGCATCCCCTGGCTGCTGCGCTTCTTCGACCGCATCGTCTGGCACCCCGTCTCCCCCGCCGAACTCCTCGACATCCGGGCCGACCTGGCCTCCGGACGGGGACAACTCGACATCAGGCCCGGCACGTTCTCCCTCGGCGACCACGAACGTTTCCTGCACCGGAACGCCGACAGCATCGCCGCCTTCCGCACCCGCCAGGCCGCGGCCTTCGCCGCCGAACGACAGGCGTGGGAAGCGGCGGGCGAACTCACCGAACGGGCCGAGGCCGCCCCCGTGGCGTCCGCCGGGCCCGTCTCCCTGCCCCCCGGCGGCAGCCTGGTCGACGCCCCGCTCAGCTCCAGCGTGTGGAAGGTGACCGCCGAACCCGGGACCCGCGTCGAGGCCGGACAGCCGCTCGTCGTCCTGGAGGCCATGAAGATGGAGGTCGTCGTCCGTGCCCCGGCCGACGGCGTCGTCGCCGACGTCCTCGTCTCCCCCGGCCAGCAGATCGACGCCGGCACACCGTTGGCCGTCATCCTCCGAGAGGAAGCAGCATGAACCAGTCCCCCACCGACCCCGTGACAGCCGAGGAGCGGCTCGCCGCCGCCTACGAGCGGATCGACAAGGCCGAACGGCCGGAGATCTGGATCACCCTGCGCCCCTACGAGGACGCCCTG
Organism: Streptomyces sp. NRRL WC-3742; assembly: GCF_000720635.1. GTDB lineage: Bacteria > Actinomycetota > Actinomycetes > Streptomycetales > Streptomycetaceae > Kitasatospora. Next base: position 5,434 of record NZ_JOCF01000015.1, read on the forward strand.
GCCGAGGCCCGCGCCCTCGACGCCCGCGTGGCGGGCGGAGAGGTCCTGCCGCTCGCCGGTCGTCTCCTCGCCGTCAAGGACAACATCGACGTCGCGGGCCTGCCCACCACCGCCGCCTGCCCCGCCTACGGCTACCGTCCGCAGGTCTCGGCCACGGCCGTACAGCGGCTGACGGACGCCGGCGCGCTCGTGCTCGGCAAGACGAACATGGACCAGTTCGCCACCGGCCTGGTCGGCACCCGCAGCCCGTACGGACCCGTCCGCAGCGCGGGCGATCCGGAGAAGATCTCCGGCGGCTCCAGCTCGGGCTCCGCCGTCGCCGTGGCCCTGGGCATCGCGGACCTCGCACTGGGCACGGACACGGCCGGCTCGGGCCGGGTACCGGCCGCGTTCAACGACATCGTCGGCATCAAGCCCACCCTCGGCCTGGTTCCCAACACCGGCGTCGTCCCCGCCGCCCGTCCCTACGACTCCGTCACCGTCTTCGCCCGCACCCTCACCGAGGCCCAGCAGGCGCTGACCGTCATGATCGGTCCGGACGAGGCCGACCCGCGCAGCCGGACCTGGCCCGACGCCGTACGGCTGGCGGCACCGGAGCGGCCCCGGATCGCCCTTCCCCGCGAGGAGGACCTCGCACCGCTCTCCGAGGAAGCCCGAGCCGCCTTCCACGCGGCTGCCGGACGGCTTCGGGAAACCGGCGCCGAAACCGTGGTCACCGACGTGTCGCCGCTGCTGGAGGCCGCCCGGCTGCTCTACGACGGCGCCCTGGTCGCCGAACGCTACGCCGCCGTCGGCGAGTTCCTCGCGCGCGACCCCGAGGCCGACCCCGTCGTCGCCGGCATCATCCTCGCCGCGGGCACCCTGCCCGCCCACGCCCTCGCCGCCGACCAGGAACGCCTCGACCACTTCAGGGCGGCCGCCGCCCGGCTGCTGTCCGGCCTCGACGCCCTGCTCCTGCCCACCACCACCGAACACCCCACCATCGCCGCCGTCCAGGCCGACCCGGTCGGCATCAACAAGCGCCTGGGCACCTACACCAACTTCGTCAACCTGCTCGACCTGGCCGCCGTGGCCGTTCCGGCCGGCGAGGCCGACGGCAGCCCCTTCGGCGTCAGCATCATCACCCGGGCCTTCGACGACCAGACGGGCCTCGACCTCGCCGCCCGCCTCCTCGAGGAGAACGGTGATGCTCCGACTCCCCTTCCCGACACCGGAGTCGACCTCGCCGTCTTCGGCGCCCACCGGCACGGCCAGCCCCTCAACCACCAGCTCACCGGGCTCGGCGCCCGCTACGCCGGCCCGGTGCGAACCGCCCCCGCCTACCGGCTGACCGCCCTGGCCACCGAACCTCCCAAACCGGGCCTCATCCACGTGGGGCCCGGCAACGGCGGCACGATCAGCGGCGAACGCTGGACCCTCTCACCGGCCGCCCTCGGCCGCTTCCTCGCCGACCTGCCCGCACCGATGTCCCTCGGCCGCATCCAACTCGACGACGGCTCCTGGGTCTTGGGATTCCAGTGCGATCCGCACAGCGCGGCCTCGGGAACCGACATCACCCACTACGGGGACTGGCTCACCTACCTGGCCGCGAAGCCGTAGGGGCCCGCCCCGTCCTGCCGGGCCCGGGTCCAGGCGGCCTCGCGCAGGAGGCGCAGGCCGTTGAGGCCGACGATCACCGTGGAGCCCTCGTGGCCGAGGACGCCGAGCGGGAGCGGGAGGGTGGCGACCAGGTCCCAGACGACCAGGACGGAGATGAACACCGAGGCGATCACCAGGTTCTGCACCACGAGGGAGCGGGCGCGGCGCGAGAGGGCCACCACGGCGGGGACGGTGGCGAGTTCGTCGCGCACGACGACCGCGTCGGCGGTCTCCAGGGCGAGGTCGGAGCCGGCCCGGCCCATGGCGATGCCGGTGTGGGCGGCGGCGAGGGCGGGGGCGTCGTTGACGCCGTCGCCGATGACGAGCGTTCTGCGTCCGGCCGCCTCCTGCTCGCGGACGGCGGCCACCTTGTCCTGGGGCAGCAGAGCGGCCCGGACGTCGGTGATGCCGACCTCGGCGGCGAGGCGGGCGGCGGCGCGGGGGTTGTCGCCGGTGACGAGCACCGGGGTGCGGCCGGTGAGGGCGGTCAGGGCGGTGACGGTGGAGGCGGCGTCGGGGCGCAGCCGGTCGGCGATGCCGAGCACGCCGACGGGGACGCCGTCGGCCTCGACGAGGACGGCGGTGCGGCCGGCCTCCTCGAGTTCGGCCGCGAGGACGGCGGCGTAGGCGCTGGCGGGGTCGGTGCGGCCGCTGATCATCCGGGCCGGTGCGCCGAGGGCGAGGATGCGGCCGCCGGCGGCGGCGGTGATGCCGGCGCCGGGGGTGGAGGCGAAGTCCTCGGCGGGCGGCAGGGTGAGGCCCCGGGTGCGGGCGGCGTCGACGACGGCGCGGGCGATGGGGTGTTCGCTGGGGTGTTCGGCGGCGGCGGCGAGGGTGAGGAGGTCGTCCTCGGTGAGGCCGGAGCCGGCGAGGGGGCGCAGGTCGGTGAGGCGGGGGGTGCCTTCGGTGAGGGTGCCGGTCTTGTCGAGGGCGACGGCGTCGACCTGGCCGAGGCGTTCCATGACGACGGCGGACTTGACGAGGACTCCGTGGCGGCCGGCGTTGGCGATGGCGGAGAGCAGCGGCGGCATGGTGGCCAGGACGACGGCGCACGGGGAGGCGACGATCATGAAGGTCATCGCCCGCAGCAGGGAGCCGGTCAGGGCGGCGCCGAAGGCGAGCGGGACCGCGAAGACGGCGAGGGTGGCGGCGACCATGCCGAGCGAGTAGCGCTGTTCGACCTTCTCGATGAACAGCTGGGTGGGGGCCTTGGTCTCCGACGCCTCCTCGACCATCCTGACGATCCGGGCGATGACGGAGTCGGAGGCGTCCCGCTCGACGGTGACGCGCAGGGCGCCGGTGCCGTTGAGGGTGCCGGCGAAGACCTCGTCGCCGGGCTGCTTGGCGACGGGCAGCGGCTCGCCGGTGATGGTGGCCTGGTCGACCTCGCTCGCGCCGTCCGCCACGCGTCCGTCCGCGCCGATCCGCTCCCCCGGGCGGACCAGCACGGTGTCCCCGACGGCGAGTGCGGCAGTGGCGACGGTCTCCTCGGCGCCGCCGGGCAGCAGCCGGGTGGCGGTGGCCGGGGCGAGGTCGAGCAGGCCCCGGACGGAGTCGGCGGTACGGGCGGTGGCGAGGGCCTCGAGGGCTCCGGAGGTGGCGAAGATGACGATCAGCAGGGCGCCGTCCATGACCTGGCCGACGGCGGCGGCGCCGAGGGCGGCGACGATCATCAGCAGGTCGACGTCGAGGGTCTTCTCCCGCAGGGCCCGCAGCCCGGCCCAGGCGGGCTCCCAGCCGCCGGTGGCGTAGGCGAGGGCGTGGAGCGGGCCCCAGGCCCAGGCCGGGGCGCCGGTGAGCTGCAGCGGCAGGGCGGTCAGGAACAGCGCGGTGGCCGCGGCGGCCCAGCGGGCCTCGGGCAGGGCGAACACCCGGGTGCGCCGCTTCGGGGCGGCGTCGGCGGGGGCGGCGACCGGCGCGGGGCGCTCGATCAGGGTGGAGGACATGCGGGAGGGGACCCTTCGAGGAGCACAGGGCGGGCGACCGAACCCACAATACAGGAACATATGAACAGTCCTTCATTCATGCTCTGTAGGATGGTCGCATGGGTCATGGAGCAGCGCCGCCGAACAACGCCGTCCCGCACACGCGTCTGGACGCCGCCGGCGCCGCCCGTGTGGCCACCACCCTCCAGGCCCTGGCCACCCCCTCCCGCCTGCTGATCCTCTCCCGCCTGCGCGAAGGCCCCTGCGCCGCCACCGAACTGGCCGCCGAGGTCGGCATGGAGCAGTCCGCCTGCTCCCACCAGCTGCGCCTGCTGCGCAACCTCGGCCTCGTCGTCGGCCGCCGCAACGGCCGCTCGGTCGTCTACGCGCTGTACGACAACCATGTCGCCGCGCTGCTCGACCAGGCCGTCTACCACATCGACCACCTGCGCCTCGGCCTCAGCGACGCCGCCGAGGGCGCGGAGGCCGGGGACGAGCCCGAGGCCGAAGCGGCTCGTTAGGGCACCGGCTGCGCCGTGTGCAGCCAAGCCAGTTGATCGTGCAGCCTGTCCTCCGTGAGGGGGCGCAGCAGCTCGTCACGGGTGCGGGCGGCGGCGTCGGCGGGGTGGTAGAGGTCGGTGCCGATGCGGCGGGAGAGGAGTTGGATGCGGGCGGTGCGCTCGCGGCGGCTGTCCTCGTAGCGGGTGAGGCGGGCGGGGAGGTCGGCGGGGGTGGCGCCGGGCAGGAGGGCGCCGAGGGTGACGGCGTCCTCGAGGGCCTGGCAGGCGCCCTGGGCGGCGTACTGGAGCATCGGGTGGGCGGCGTCGCCGAGGAGGGTGATGCGGCCGCCGGTCCAGCGGTCGGCGGGGTCGCGGTCGCACAGGACCCAGCGCCGCCAGTCGCGGCCGAGCTCGAGCAGGGATCTGGGGGTCGGGGCCAGACCGGGGAAGCGGGCGAGGACGGTGTGGCGCTCGGCGGGCCTGCCGGAGACGGCCTCGGTGGCGCCGTCGTCGAGGACGGCGGCGAGGTTGAGGCTGGCGCCGCCGGCGACGATGTAGTGGACGAGGTGGTAGCCGGGCCCGGCCCACAGGGTGACGGTGCGTGAGTTCAGGTGGACGGGGACGTCGTCGATGGGCAGCAGGGTGCGGAAGATGGTGTGGCCGTTCGGCCGGGGCGGCCCGTCGCCGAGCAGCCGGGCGCGCACGGTGGAGCGGATGCCGTCGGCGCCGACCAGCAGGTCCCCCTCGTACCGGCGGCCGTCGGCCGTGGTGACGGTGACCCGGCCGTGCCGGTCCTCGCTCTGGGCGGTGAGTTCGGCCCCGGCCAGCAGCCGGATGCGCTCGTGGGAGCGGCAGGCGTCGAGCAGCGGAGTGTGCAGGTCGGCGCGGTGGACGACGGCGTACGGGTTGCCGAAGCGGCGGCGGTAGCGCTCGCCGACGGGGACGGCGGTGAGCCGCTGCCCGGTGACGGCGTCCATCAGCCGCAACTCCTCGACCAGGACGGCGCGTTCGCGCACCGCGCGGCCGACGCCGAGCCGGTCGAGGGCGGCGAAGCCGTTGGGGGCGATCTGGATGCCGGCGCCGATCTCGGTGAAGGCGTCCTGCCGTTCGAGGACGGTGACGCGGTGTCCGGCCGAGGCGAGGGCCAGGGCGGCGGCGAGGCCCCCGATGCCTCCGCCCGCGACGAGGGCGTGGATCACCGGGCACCTCCGGTCAGGGTCGCGGCGAGCAGCGAGCCGAGGATGCGCGGCCCGTCCTGGGTGAGCACGGACTCGGCGTGGAACTGGACGGAGGCGAAGTGCGGCCCGCGCAGGGCGTGGACCTCGCCGTCCCCGGGGTCGCGGCTGATCGTCACCGGACCGGCCTGCGGGTGGTGGAGGGTGTCCCGGTCGGCGCGGGCGGCGTAGGTGTTGTAGAAGCCGACGTGCTCGCGCCGCCCGTACAGGTCGATGCCGCGCCGCACGCCCTGGTGCGGCCGGGTGCGGCGGACGAGCGGCAGGCCCAGGTGGGCGGCGAGGACCTGGTGGCTGAGGCAGACCGCGAACAACGGGCGGCCGGTGGTGAGTCGGCGGCGCAGCAGGGCCGTCAGGCGGGTGACGGCGGGGTGTGCCGGGTCGCGCGGGTCGCCGGGGCCGGGGCCGAGGATGAGGAGGTCGTAGCCGTCCGGGTCGGGCAGGTCGTCGTGGCGGCGGACGGTGGCGTCCAGGCCCAGGGCACCGACCTGCTGGGCGAGCATGGCGGTGAAGGTGTCCTCGGCGTCGACGAGCAGGGCGCTGCGCCCGGCCAGTACGGGGTGGGTGTGGCTCCGGCGGGCCGGTTCGGCCGTCCAGAAGTCGGCGGTGCGGGCCTGGTGGGCGCCGAGCGCGGACTGGACGTCGGGGTGGGTGGCGAAGCGTTCGGGGGTGGTGTCGGTGAGGGCGGCGAGGAGGGCGGACGCCTTGACCCTGGTCTCGCGGGCCTCGGCCTCGGGGCGGCTGTGCCGGACGAGGGTGGCGCCGACGCCGATGGACAGGCGGCCGTCGGGGGTGAGGTCGGCGGTGCGGATGAGGATGGTGGAGTCGAGGATGCGCCCGCCGCGCGCGTCGCGGCCGATCAGGGCGGCGATGCCGCTGTAGTAGCCGCGCCCGGTGGGTTCGTGGCGGGCGATGACGGCGGCGGCGTTCTCCAGGGGCGAGCCGGTGACGGTGGGGGCGAACATGGTCTCGCGCAGGATGTGCCGCACGTCGTGCCCGGTGCGGCCCTCGATCAGGTACTCGGTGTGGGCGAGCCTGGTCATCTCCTTGAGCCGGGGGCCGATCAGGCGCGGGCCCTCGGGGCAGATCCGGGCCATCATCTTGAGTTCCTCGTCGACGACCATGGACAGCTCCTCGGCCTCCTTGCGGTCGTCCAGGAAGCCGAGGACGCCTTCCAGGGTGGCGCCGCCGGGCGGGTAGCAGTAGGTGCCGCTGATCGGGTTCATGACGGCGGTGGACTCGCGCAGGCCCAGGTGGCGTTCGGGGCTGGCGCCGACGAGGACGTGCTCGCCGGTGTGGACGAGGAAGGTCCAGTGGGTGCCGCGTTCGCGCTCGAGCAGCCGGCGGTAGAAGGAGAGGACGGCGGCGGTGGAGTAGCCGGGCAGCCAGGCGGTGTAGGTGCGCCGGATCACGAAGTTGGCGCCCTGTCCGGTGCCGATCTCCTCGGCGAGGACGCGGCGCACGGTGTCGGCGTACTCCTGGTCGGAGAGGTCGAAGCCGCCCTGGTCGAGTTTGACGGGCTCGTCGGGCAGCCGGGTGAGCGCCTCGGCGAGCGGCAGGCTCTGCCGGTCGGTGACGGTCATCGCGACCAGCGGGTGGCCGTCGTCGTGGGCCGGGTACCCGCGCTCGGCGAGCTGGCGGTAGGGGACGAGGACGAGTGATTCGCCGAACGGGCCTTCTTCCAGGGGCAGTTCGGCCAGGGTGGCGCAGGTCCGCGGGTCGGCGAGCAGCACCTCGACGGCCCCGGGGTCGCTCTGCGGGCGGTGCAGCAGGGCGAAGGCCCCTGCGGTGCCGCTCAGGACGCGCTCCAGAAGGTCGGGAACGGACGGGTCGGGCGCAGGCAGGTCGGGCGCGGACGGGTCGGGCCCGGACGGGTCGGGCCCGGACGGGTCGGGCCCGGACGGGTCGGGCGCGGCGGCGTTCAGCACGGCTCCTCCGCGCGGGCGCCGAGGGAGGTGCAGACCTCGGCGGTGGCGACCACGGCGGCGCAGCGCCGCGCCGCGTAGGCGAGGGCGCCGCGGTGCTCCTCGGCGCTCAGGTCGGCGACGGCGTCGCCGACCAGGAACGCCTGGACGTCGTGGGTGAACGCGTCGACGGCGGTGGCGAGGACGCCGATCTGGGCGTAGACCCCGCACAGCAGCAGCTGGTCCCGTCCGGTGGCGCGCATCCGCTCCAGGAGGTCGGTGCGGAAGAAGGCGCTGTAGCGCCACTTGGTGAACCGCCAGTCGTGGGCGGCGGGTTCGAGCGGGGCGACGATGCGGCGGTGCTCCGCGCTCAGTGCCATGCCGGGGCCCCAGAAGTCGGCGAGCAGGCCCCGTTCCTCGGGGGTCATGCCGCCGCGCTGGGCGGTGTAGGCGACGGGCACGCCGAGGGCGGCGCAGTGGTCGCGCAGCCGGGCGATGTTGCGCACGAGCGGTTCCCGGGGCGAGGTGCCGACGGGGAAGGGGCGCAGGAAGTACTCCTGCATGTCGTGGATGAGCAGGACGGCTCGGCGCGGGTCGGCGCGCCAGCCGACGACCGGCGCGGGGAGGTCGTCCGGCTGGGGCAGCGGGTAGGGCTCGACGAATGGGAGGCCGGACATGGGTGGTGCGGTCCTTTCCGGGAAGTGGTGCGGGATCACAGGGCGCCGAGGGTGGCGCCGCCGTCGACGGTGAGGGTCTCGAGGGTGATGTGGCCGGCCTCCTCGGAGAGCAGGAAGCGCACGGCCCGGGCGACGTCGAGCGGTGTGGCGACCTTCCCGAGCGGGATGCCGGTGCGGTACGCGTCCGGGTTCCCGGCGACGGCGGCGCGGGCGGCGGCGCCGGGCGGGTGCATGCCGCGCAGCATCGGGGTGTCGGTGGAGCCGGGGGCGACGACGTTGCAGCGGATGCCGTACCGGGCGACCTCCAGGCCCAGGCACCGGGTGAAGGCGGTGGCGGCGGCCTTGGAGGCGGCGTAGGCGGCCATCTCGGTGCGGGCGAGGCCCGCGGCGTTGGAGGCGACGGTGACCAGGGCGCCGTGGCGGCGCTCGACCATCCGGTTGACGACGGCGCGGGAGAGCAGGAAGACGCCGGTGGCGTTGACGGCGAGGGTGGTGTGCCAGTCCTCCTCGCTCAGGTGCCGTGCCTCGCCCAGGCGCAGCACGCCCGCCGCGTTGACCAGCCGGGTGATCGGGCCGGTGTTCTCCTCGATGTCGCCGACGAGGGCCTCGACGGCGCCGGGCGAGGTGACGTCGGCGGGGCGGGCGTGCGCGGTGAGGCCGTCGGCGGTCAACTTGTCGACGACCGAGGCGAGTTGCCGCTCGTCCCGGTCCACGGCGAGGACGGTGTCCCCCTGCTCGGCGAGGAGGCGGGCGACGGCGGCGCCGATGCCCCCGGCGGCCCCGCTGACCAGGGCGACCCCCCTGACCAGGGCCGTCATGGCCGCCTCCCGGCGCGTGTACGGGCGAGGGCCATGAGCGGCGCGAGCGCCGTACGGACCAGCCGGGCGGCGCCCGGGCTGACGGTGGGGAGGTCGTCGATCCGCACCGGCGGCAGCTGCGGGCGCAGCGCGCGCCGTACGGATTCGGCGGCGCGCAGGCCCGAGGCGACCGCCCCCTCCATGGCCGTCATGCCGGGCGGCGAGGCGGTGTGGTCCCCGGCCAGGTGGAGGTTGGTGAGCGCGGTGGCGGTGTGCGGGCGGTGGCGGTCGGCGCCCGGTCCGGGGGTGAAGTAGGGCGCCTCCAGGTGGGGTTGGAAGCAGACGTGCTCGATGTCCTCGGGGTCGAGGCCCGGCAGGTAGCCGCGCAGTTCGTCGACGAGGACGGCGACGGCCTCCTCCTCGGGCAGGTGGGCGAGGCGTTCGACGCGGCCGACCACGCAGTTGAGGACGGTGCTGCGGTGGCCGGTCCAGTTCTGGCCGATGTCGAGCAGGGTGATCGCGTGCGGGGAGTCGACCAGGCGGACGTGCTCGGCGGGCAGGCCGGGCAGGCGGCGGCGCAGGTAGAGGTGGAGGGCGCCGAGGGGGCGGGAGTTGAGCTCGCGTACGCCGTGGGCGGGGCGCAGCGCGCCGGTGAGCTCGGGGCCGAGAGCGGTGACCCGGTCGTGCGGGACGGCGAGGACGACGTGTCCGGTGACGGGTTCGGTGGTGGTGTGGACGGGGGTGCTGAGGGTGAGGCTGTCCAGGTGGCGGCCGGCGGTGGTGACGGCGGTGAGCCGGTGCTCGGTGTGGACCTTGACGCCGCGTGCCTCCAGCCGGCGCCGGAAGGGGTCGATCAGCCAGTGCTGGAGGTCGCCGCGGGGCATCCGGACACGGCCGGGGCGGCGGACGAAGGCGGCGATGGAGCCCCGGAACTCGGCGGCGGAGGCGGCGCGGATCTCGGAGGCGGTGGAGGCGAGGAAGAAGTGCTCGATGTCGGCGACGGCCGCCTCGGTGAGGTAGCGGCGGCTGTTCAGGAACTCGTACAGCGACTGGTCGCGGTTGCGGTAGTCCTGGGCGAGGAGGTCGACGACGCCGTACAGGAACAGCAGGCCCTCGGCGGAGCGCGCTTTGGCCGTGCCGCTGGGCCGGAGCTGGTGGAACTTGGTGGTGGGGCGCAGGCTGCCGCCGAGGCCGAGGTCGGCGAGCAGGCGGTGGGTGTTGCGGTAGAAGGAGGGGAAGATGTGGACGCCGAAGTCCTCGGTGCGGCCGTCGATGCGGCGGGAGCCGGTCTTGCCGCCGAGGTCGGGGGCGGCTTCGAGCAGGCGTACGGGCAGGCCCAGGCGGGCGAGTTCCCAGGCGGCGGTCATGCCGGCGAGGCCGCCGCCGATGACCGTGACCTCGTCGGTCGTCACGTGCTCGTTCACGACTCGCCTCCCTGGGTGGCATGGTGGTGGGCGGACAGGGCCGTGACCGCGTAGATCAGGCGCAGCAGGCTGTCCCGGTAGGTGAGGCCGTCGCGGTAGACGATCCAGGTGTGCTGGGGTTCGTCCCAGTCGCCGTCCTCGCGCTGGGTGCGGGCGAGGAACTCCAGGCCCCGGCGGACGGCTTCACCCCGGGCGTGGCCGGCGGCGATCAGGGCGATCAGGGCCCAGCTGGTCTGGGAGGTGGTGCTGGTGCCGCGGCCGATCCAGGCCGGGTCCTGGAGGGCGCGGATGTCCTCGCCCCAGCCGCCGTCCGGGTTCTGGTGGGCGGTGATCCAGGCGCAGCCGCGCTCCAGCGCGGGGTCGTCGCCGGGGATGCCGCAGGAGGCGAGGCCCGTGACGGCGGCGACGGTGCCGTGCAGGTGGTGGCAGGCCCACCAGCCGGGCCAGGAGCCGTCCTGCTGCTGGTGCTCGCGCAGCCAGGCGACGGCCCGGCGCGCCGGGAGCTCGTGGCCGCGGCCGTCGGCGCCGAGGGCTTCGAGGACGTGGCCGGTGACGTCGGCGGAGGGGGCTTCGAGCAGGCCGATCCCGGCGAGGCGTTCGCGGCCGGGCAGGCGCCAGCGCAGGGGTTCGAAGGCGGCCCAGCCGCCGTCCTCGCACTGCTGGGAGACCAGCCAGTCGACGGCGCGGCGGCAGGCGGCGTCCACGTCGGGGTCGGTGCCGCGCGGGTGGGCGCGGCGCAGTGCGGCGATGGCGAAGCCGGTGTCGTCGGCGTCGGGGTTGGTGTCGTTGGCGAAGACGAACGGCCAGCCGCCGGGGGCCTGTCCGGGGGTGAGGACGGCCCAGTCGCCCGGTTTGGTGACCTCGTTGTCGAGGAGCCAGCGCACGGCGCCCTCGGTGGCCTTGGGGTCGGCGCCGGGGGCGGCCGCGGTGGCGCCCAGGGCGAGCGCGGTGTCCATCACGACGGGGATCCACAGGTCGACGTGGCGCTGCCCGTCGTGGTGGGTCACGTACTCGTCGAGGGCGGCCATGGCGCGGGTGCGCACGGGGTGGTCGGCGGGCAGTCCGGCCGCGTCGAGGCCGATGAGGGCGTTGGCGGTCTGCGGCCAGTTGCCGCCCCAGCCGCCGTCGCGCTCCTGGGTGCGCAGCAGGTACCGGACGGCCTTGCGGACGGCGCGGCGGCGCAGCGGGCGTACGGGGTGGTGGGCGAACCAGTGGCTGAGGGTGGTGGCGGTGCGCAGCGGCAGCGGGCGCCGGGGGCGGCCGCCGGGCTCGGCGAGCAGTTCGGGGATGTCGAATCCGGCGGGGACGACCTTGCGGCCCTCCATCAGCAGGCTGTTGGCGACCAGGACGCCGCGCCCGGCGGCGCCGAGGTGGTAGATGCTGCCGGGGGCGTCGTCGGGCAGCAGCAGGATCTCCGGCGGGAACAGCGGGATGTCGCGCCAGGGCCAGAGGCCGATCATGGCGAGCCAGGCGAGCATCAGCGGGTTGTCGAGGGCCTCGACGCCGCCGAGGTCGCGTACCCGGCCGGCGGCGGCGCGCAGTTCGGGTTCGTCGGGCCGGTGGCCGGCCAGGCGCAGGGCGACGTAGCAGAAGACGGTGACCAGGAGCTGGTCGTCGCCGCCGAAGTGGGCGGCCCAGCCGCCGGTGGGGGTCTGCTCGGCGAGGATGGTGCGGGCGGCGGCCGCGGTGCTGTCGTCGGGCGCGATGCCCAGGTAGTGGCGGAGCACGAGTTCGCCGGACTCGCCGATCAGGCTGGCGCGGCAGTCGCCCTGCCAGTGGCCGTCCTCGTGCTGGAGGCGGCGCAGCGCGGCGGCGGCGCGTTCGAGGGTGCGGGCGGGGCTGGTCGCGTCGGCGGTCGTCGCGTCGGTGGTCATCGCTGCGGCTCCTTGACGGCCGGCGCGGCGGGCGCCGGCTGTGGGGCGGGGGTGGTGCGGGCGGCGGCGATCCGGCGCTGGCGCACGTACATGAAGATCGAGAAGCTGGCGATCAGGGCGAGGGCGGGCGCGCCGACGATGTACGCCCAGACGTGGCGGATGCGCCAGCGGCGGGCCTCGATGATCTGGTAGGCGCCCAGGGCGGCCCAGATGAGGGCGAGGTCGGCGTAGACGAAGCAGGACGCAAGGTTGTGGGTGGCGTCGCGCAGGAAGTCGTCCATCACGCCGATCGGCCCGTCCTCGGCGTGCCGGAGGACGAAGGCGACGGCCAGGGTGCCCATCACCAGGGTGCCGATGGCGGCGAACACGGCGTACATCCGGCACAGGAACCGGTCGTCGGCCCAGGGTTCAGTCGGTGGCATGGTGGGCTCCCGCGGGGCGCGGCGCCGGTACGGGCGCGGCGGCGTGGTCGTAGTGGTAGTCGTCGAGGTCGAAGTGCCGGGCCCGCCAGGCGGCTTCGTACGTGGACGAGGGGCGCACGGCGGGGGCGTCGCCGTGCGGGTCGAAGTAGTAGCTGTTGGTGCCCTGGCAACTGGGGTGCGCGAACACGGTGTCGGGCTGGCGTCGCAGCGCCCGGCGGAAGGAGGCGTCGTGCCGCTCGGGGCGCACCAGGGCCTGGGTGGCGCCGCGGCGGCGGGCCTCGGTGATGACCCGGGTGAGGTGGGTGACCTGGTAGTCGATCATGCCGAACCAGGAGCCGCCGGTGAACGAGTACGGGCCGACGATGAACCAGAGGTTGGGGTAGCCCTTGACGGAGGTGCCCTCGTAGGTCTGGAAGCGCTCGGCGCGCCAGAACTCCCGCAGGTCGCGCCCGCCCTGGCCGTGCACCGGGAAGGGCGGCAGGTTGTCGAGCACGTGGTAGCCGGTGGCCAGGACGAGGACGTCGCAGGGGTGTTCGGTGCCGTCGGCGGTGGCGACGCCGGTGGCGGTGATCCGCTCGACGGGCTCGGTGTGCAGTTCGACGTTGTCGCGGGTGAAGGCCCGGAAGTAGCCCTTGGCGAAGGAGGGCCGCTTGCAGCCGAGCCGGTAGCGGGGAGTGAGGGCCTGCACCAACTCCCGGTCTCCGCGCACCTGTCGGCGCAGGTAGAGGCGGGCGACGGCTTCGCCGGCCCGGACCAGGAAGGGGAAGCGGCGGTAGTGGATCATGGCGATGACGAAGCCGACCTCGGTCGCGGTGTCGGTGGCCAGCCGCACCGCCCGCTGGGTCCAGGGCGCGGCGGCGAACAGGCGGCGCACGGCGGGCGGGATCGGGACGTCCGGCTTGGGGAACACCCAGGTGGCGGTGCGCTGGTAGACGTCGAGCCGCTCCACCTTCGGCGCGACCTCGGGGACGAGTTGCACGGAGGAGGCGCCGGTGCCGATGACGGCCACGCGCCGCCCGGTCAGGTCGAGCCCGGTGTCCCAGCGGGCGGTGTGCACGACCGTGCCCGTGAAGTCCGCCAGGCCCTCGAGCTTGGGCGTCTTGGGCTTGGTGAGCCAGCCGGTGGCGCACACCAGGTACCGGCCGGTGAGCGTGGCGCCGTCGGCCAGGGCGACCCGCCACAAGTGCGCCTGCTCGTCGTAATCGGCCCGTACGACACGGGAGTTGAGGCGCATGCGTGCGCGCAGCCCGTACCGGTCGACGCAGCTCTCGGCGTACGCCTTGAGCTCCGCGCCGGGCGGGAAGGCCCGGGACCAGCCGGCGTGCGGGGCGAAGGAGAAGGAGTAGGAGAAGGCACTGATGTCCACGGAGATGCCGGGGTAGCGGTTGGTGTGCCAGGAGCCGCCGGCGCCGTCCTGCTCGTCGAGGATCAGGAAGTCCTCGATGCCGCTGCGCAGCAGCCCGACGGCCGTGCCGATGCCGGAGAACCCGGCGCCGACGACCAGCGCCTCGTACTGCGGCTCTTCGTGCCGAGTCGTGTCGGCGGCGGTCACAGCGCGAGCCCCGTCGAGAGCAGCGCGCCGAAGGCGAGCAGCAGCCAGCAGGTGTGCTCCAGCGCCGGGATCAGGTCGCGCCCGCGGGCGCCCCCCAGCACCAGGCGCAGCGGCAGCACCGCGACGGGCGCGGCGGCGGCCACCAGCAGGACGGCGGGCCGCTGCGGCGCCAGCGCCAGGGCGACCGCGAACGCGGCCGCCACCAGCAGCGCGTAGTAGACCCGGGTGCGGCGCTCCCCCAGCCGTACCGCGACGGTGATCTTCCCGGCCTCGCTGTCGGTGGGAATGTCGCGCAGGTTGTTGGTGGTCAGCAGCGCGCAGGCGAGCAGCCCCATCGGGAGGGAGGCGCCCACGGCGAGCGCGGGCACCCGCTCCAGCTGGATGTAGGTGGTGGCGCACACGGCGATGACGCCGTGGAAGACGAAGATGCTCACGTCCCCCATCGAGCGGTAGCCGTACGGGCTGGAGCCGCCGGTGTAGAACCAGCCGCCGAGGGCGCAGAGCCCGGCCAGGGCGAGCAGCCACCAGCTGATGGTCACGGCCATCACCACGCCGGCCACCACGGCGACGCCGTACAGCTGGAGGCCGTGGTGCAGGACCCGCCGGGGCGAGGCCGCGCCGGAGCCGACCAGGCGGACGGGGCCGAGGCGGTGGTCGTCGGCGCCGCGGATGCCGTCGCTGTAGTCGTTGAGGAAGTTGGTGCCGAGGACGAAGCCGAGGGCGAACACCAGGGTCAGCACGGTGCGCACCGCGTGGACGGGCCCGTCGGCGGCGGCGACGGCGGTGCCGACCGCGATCGGGGCCAGGGTGACCGGCAGGGTCTTGAGCCGGGCGCCGAGCAGCCAGGCCCGCAGGGCGGAGGGCTTCGCGGCGCCGGGGCGGGTGGTCGCGCTCACCGCTTCCTCCCCACGCCGAGGAACAGCACGCCGGTGGCCTTCACCGGGACCATCCGTACGCGCTCGCGGCGGCCCGCCAGGTAGCCGAGGCCCTCGCGCAGGTGCGGGCGCAGGCCCAGCAGCCGCAGGTCCACGCCGTGCTCGCGCGCGGTGCGCAGCAGTCGGGGCCGGTTGACGAAGAGCCGGTGGTCGTGGGTGCCGCGCTCCGGCCTGCCCGGCAGGGGCAGGTTCTCGGCGAGGGTGATCGCCACCAGCCGGGCGAGGCGGGTGTCGGCAATGGTGTCGACGATCAGCGTGCCGCCGGGGCGCAGGACGCGGCAGGCTTCGGCGACGGCCGCGTACGGGTCGGGGACGTGCTCCAGGCACTGCCCGGCGGTGACCACGTCGAAGGAGCGGTCGGCGAAGGGCAGCCGGGTGAGGTCGGCGCGGGCGAGGTCGCGGTAGCCGTGGCGGGCGGCCTCGTTCAGGGAGAGCTGGGAGAGGTCGACGCCGGCCAGCCGGTAGCCCTTGCCGGTCAGGTGCGGGCCGGCCAGGCCGCCGCCGCAGGCGAGGTCGAGCAGCCGGGCGCCGTCGCGGTCGGCGGCGGGGACGAACTCGGCGCGGGCGCGGGCGATCCAGCCGAGCGGGGCGAGCGGGCCGCGCGGGTCCCACCAGGTGCCGGCGAGGCGGTCGTAGTCGGTGATCAGGTCGGTCCGGAGCTGTTGTTGCACAGCACTACTCCTCGGGGCGGCTGCGGGACGGCGGGTCAGGCGGCGTCGCTCAGCGCCCGCAGCGCGGGGTGCTGGGCGGCGAAGCTTCCGACCAGGTCGCTGAGGCAGCGCCGGACGACGGGGGCGTGGGAGGCGGTGGCCGGGTGGGTCTCCACGGCCCGTAGGGCGTCGTCGGTGTAACGCTGCGCAACCTTGGCGGCCCGGGCGATCGCGCCCGTCTCCTGCACGAGGGCGACGGCCTCGCCGCATTGTTCGGCGGAGAGCGGCTGTTCCCGGAGAATCGTCTCCAGACGGATTCCGGAATCCTGGACGGCATAGATGACCGGCAGGGTGTATACGCCGTTGAGAATGTCCTTGGCCTGCTGCTTGCCGGTTTCCCGGCTGCAGATGTCGAGGATGTCGTCCCAGATCTGGAACGCCATGCCCAGGTTGTGGCCGAAAGCCTCCAGGGCCTCCCGCTCGCCGTCGGCCGCCTGCGACTGCAGGGCGCCCATCGCGGCGGCCGTGCGCAGCAGGCGGGCGGTCTTGCCGGAGATCGCGGCGAAGTAGTCCGCCTCGGAGCGGGTCGGGTCGTGCAGCTGGCTGGACTCCAGCATCTGCCCGACGCACATATCGGTCAGGGTCTCGGCCATGACCACCAGCTCGGTGCGGCCCAGGGCGGCGGCGCCCTCCATGCAGCGGGCGAGCAGGTAGTCGCCGGTCAGCAGGGCGATGGCGTTGCCGTACTTGGCGTTGATGCTGGGCTTTCCGCGCCTGATCTGCGCCTCGTCGATCACGTCGTCGTGGTGCAGGGTGGCGATGTGCAGGGTCTCCACGACCGCCGCGCCCTCGATGACGCGATGGTCCGTGCGGCCGCCCTCCTCGCGGTCGAGCAGGTACGAGGCCAGCAGCACCAGGGTCGGGCGCAGCAGCCGGCCGGCGTTCTCCACGGAGTAGAGCAGCGGCTCCCGGATGCGCGAGTGCGGCGGGAGCAGCAGGGTGTGCAGCGCCTCGCGGACCCGGACGAGGTCCTTCTGCAGGCGCTCCTGGATCCTGGCCGCGCCTTCACCGGGCGAATGCGCGTCGGAATGCGTCTCCGAATGCACCTCTGAATGCGTCGCCGAATGCGTCGCCGAATTCGCGTCTGAATGCGCGTCGGATTGCGATGACGAATGCGCTGTGAGCGGCGTCGTCGCCGTCATTGTCGAGATTCCTTCCCCCGTGGCCCCGCCGAACGCCGGGGCCGAGAAACGGACCGGAGAGCGGCCCGTGCCACACCAGCGTGACGGCAGTCGGAATTCGAGTCGAGACGCGTGACACACGGGCCCGATCCGGTCGAATGCGGGGCACCCCGGGGACCGCACCGGGACGCGCCTGCGGCTATTACCCTCCGTCATTACTACCGGCGGGTTCGTTGTGGCGCAGATCACAGGCGATTCGGGCCGTATCCGGCCGCCGTCGGCTCACTATGCGGACAGCGGCCCGGTTCCGCACCGCCTCCGGCCGAGGCACTCCCCCGACGAGCGGGCCCGCGGCGCCGGGTGCATCGTGGAAGTAAAGGCGTGTCCGACACGGCATGCCCGCGGTCGGCTCCACGCGGCCTCTTCGTCTCGAAGGGCGGGCGCAGTGATGACGGACAGTCAGTTCCGTGTGATCAGGCCCGACGACATGCTCGTGTTCGATCTGGGCACCGTCAACCTCGACATCGACACCGCCGGCGCCCGCCTCACCCGCCACGACGCGGGCGCGGACGCGCTGATCGTCCTGCAGTTACCGTCCCAGCACACCATCGAGGCCGTGATCGGCTCACCGCCGAGCGAGCCCGTCAACGCCTTCGCCGCGGGGCCGACCTCACTGCCGTTCCTGGTCCCCGCCGGCCTGGACGGGCTGCCGCTCTCGCTCGCGCAGCTGCTCGACTGGGCCGGCCTGACCCCCGCGACGGTGCCGACCACGCTCTCGCCCGACGAGGGCGAGGTCTCCGTCTTCGGGGGCATACCCCGCATCGCCATCGAGTTCCCGACCCGGCTGCTGCTCACGCCCGACGGCATGGCGCAGTGGACCCACCGCACCGACCCCTTCACCGTGGACGGGCGGACCGAACTGTGGCACACCACGCTGACCTCGCTGGACAGCACCCACGCGAAGCTGCGGGCGTACGCGAACCTCAACGAGCGCGCGGTGCGTGACACGAACACCATCGTGATGCTCGCGCCCAAGGACCTCGACGACCTGGTGGCCCTGACCAGCAACCTGGACGCGGGCGGGACGGCGCCCCTGGAGGCCGAGCGGTTCACGCTCACCCCGCTCGGCGCGTCAGTCCGTATCCAGGGGGCGTGGGACGGCCTGACGACGGTCGGCCCGAGCCCCGCGCCGAACACCACTCTCACCGTGTACCAGCAGATCACGGGCCTCGGGCGCGACCAGTACCTGAAGACCGTCGAGCGCGGATTCCTCAACACCGGCCACCGCGCCTCCAAGGTCAAGGTCGCCGAGCGACAGTTCCTGGAGACGGGTGACGGCGTGGTCGCCGGGCTGGAGCAGCAGACGTACATCGTCGTCCAGCAGCCGGAGATGACGTACGGGGACTCGGTCGGCTACCCGGCCGAGGGCCGGGGCATGCCGTTCCAGTCCCTGAGGCTCACGACCCTGGTCACCCCGCCACTGGACCCGGCCCAGGAGGGGTCGCCGTTCGTGCCGGCCGTCAACAACGTCTCCTTCCCGTTCTCCATGGTCGGCACGGATGTCGAGGGGCGGCAGATCGGCCTGTCCATGCCGCTGATGTTCGTGCCCTTCGGTACGGGCATGGGAACCGTGGTCCAGAAGTACAACGACGACACCGTCGAGGCCGACCGAACCGCGCAGCTGGCGGGCCAGTCCATGGCCCTGGCCCGGCCCGCGGACGGCGAGCCCGGCTCGACCTGCCTGCCCGTCACCTCGCTCACGTTCATGATGCGCGGGCTGGAGCAGCCGGAGATGGGCCCGCCGCTCGGGGCCCTGCCGATCCTGGAGAGCGCGGTGGTCCGGGTGCCCGCCGTGCGGATGGTCACCGGCGGCACCGGCGAGACGACGGTGACCCACGACGACGGGTACCTGCAGAACGGCATCGACAACCACCCCTCGGGCACGTTCCTGAGCACCGTCGCCCCGCTCGCGATGGGGTTCGCCGCGCAGCAGGCCGGCGGTGTCGCCAAGCCCGACATGGCGATCGGCGCCATCACCAGCCGCGCCGGTGCGATCCCCGGGGCGTTCGCGAGCGCCGCCGGGGTCGACGCCGGCGCGCTGAAGGACCTCTTCGGCAATGCCAAGCTCCTGGGCAGCTTCTCCCTCGCGGACATCCTCGGGAACATCCCGGTGCCCACACCGGAGGACTTCAAGCAGATGGCGGAGGAGGAGATCCAGCAGCGCCTGAAGGACGGCCTGCTCACGACCCCGGTCCTGCGCGTCTCGGACCTGCCCGTACCGCCCGGCCTCGACGGCCTGCCGCGCCTGGGCAGCGAGCTGCGCTACCTGTGGAGCCCGCCGCTGAACAGCGGCAACGACATCCTGAAACTGGACGGGGCCTCGCTCATCCTGGACGCCCGTACGGTCTGCTCCCCGGACGCCGCCACCCAGTCCACGATCCACGGCGAACTGAGCAACTTCTCGATCGACCTGGCCGGTGTGGCCAAGATGCACATCGCCAGCCTGAGCTTCACCGCCCAGCCGGGGCGGCAGCCCGAGGTCAAGGCGCACGGATTCGACCTGCAGTTCGACGGAAAGCTGGAGTTCGTCAGCACGCTGCGCGACCTGCTGCCCACCGACGCTTTCGGCAGCGGCCCGTTCATCGAGGTGACGACGAGCGGGATCACCGCCGGCGTCGACCTGGCGGTGCCGGACAGCGGCGTCGGCATCTTCAGCCTGCAGAACCTGCGGCTGTCGGCCGCGCTGCACATCCCCTTCGACGACCAGCCGCTGTCGCTGCGGTTCTCGATCTGCGAGCGCCACCACCCGTTCAACCTGAGCGTCTCGGCGCTCGGCGGCGGCGGCTTCCTTACCCTGGTGATCGACGCGAACGGCATACAACTGGTCGAGGGCGCACTCGAGTTCGGCGGAAACCTCAGCCTGAACCTCGGCGTGGCCAGCGGCGGCATCTACGCGATGGGCGGCGTCTACTTCGCGATCGACGCGGACAAGTCGGTCACCATCACCGGCTACCTGCGCTGCGGCGGCTACCTCTCGGTGCTGGGCATCGTCAGCGTCACGGTCGAGTTCTACCTGGGGCTCACCTACAGCAAGGACGCCAACGCCCACACCTCCGAGGTGTCGGGCGTCGGCACGGTCACGGTCGGCGTCCACGTCGCCTTCTTCAGCAAGACGGTCTCGCTGAGCCTCGAACGCCACTTTCCCGGGAGCAAGTCCGACCCCACCTTCGCCGAGTGCTTCCCGCCGGGGACGGATCACTGGGACAAGTACTGCCAATCCTTCGCCGGCCAGTGAGGCGCCATCATGTCGAACACCCAGCAGATCCGCTGGACCGTACTCCCGGCCGGGGCCTCCGCGGACGGCACGCAGGCGCTGGTGTCGGTCTTCGTCTCCCCGCGCCTGGCGATCGAGGACGGCGAGTCGCTCGGCCCGTTCCCCGACTTCCTGAACTGGCCCGGCGCGCTCGCCCGGGCGACCTTCCAGTTCGTGGTCATGAAGGACGGCGAGCCCGTCGGCCAGCCCATCCCGCCGACCGCCATGACCAGCAGCCCGGACCCGGCGCTGTGGACGCGGCTCTTCAACGCCGAGACCCCGCTCCTGCCGCACCTCTTCGAGGACCACACCGAGCGGCAGGTGACCAGCTACCCCTCCGCCGACGTCACGCAGAGCGTGCGGACGGGCTTCACCGGCGCGGCGGCGGCCCAGACGGACACCCTGCCGAACGCGTCGGCGGTGGCGGAGATGGCCGGGTTCGCGCCGCGGCCGGCCGACACCGGGGGGGCCGTGGAATCGCTGACCGAGGCCGGCGCCGACACGTCCGCCCAGGCACCCGGGCCGATGGACCAGTTCTTCAACTTCCACACACGCTCAAGGGCGGAGACCGGCCACGAGGGAATCGCGGCGGGCGGCGCCCCGACACCGCCCCCGCCGCCCACGCCGCCACCGCCTCCGCCGCCGCCCGCCCCGGGCGACCGGGACTTCCACGAGCTGCTCTCGGCCCTCGGCGACCACCCTCACCTGCTGCGCAGGCTCGGCCTGGTGCTCGACTTCACGCTCCCCGCCGACCAGGTCACGCTCTCCGAGGGCGACTTCGCCCTCAAGGTCGTACCGAACTGGTCGGCGCCACCACCGCCCGCCGACGGCCAGGAGGCGCCGCCCGACACCACCGACCTGTCGCTGTCCACCGCGTACGTCCGCAGGACCTCCACGCCGCCGATCTTCACCGCCGCCTCGGGCGAGGGAGGACTCGAGGACCCGCTGCACCCGCCGGCCCGCGGCGTCATGCTGCTGGACCCCGAGTACTCGCTCGAACAGGTCGACGTCGACGGAGCCGCCCTCAAGGCGGCCAACGCCGCGGCGGCCGCGACGGCCGACTCCGGCGGCGACTCCCTGGACAGCGGCGCCAACCAGGCCGCCCCGCCGACCGTACGCACCAAGGGCCTGGTCATCGTCCACAACGACCGGGCGGCCAAGCTCCAGGAGACCTTCGCCCGCAACGCCACCCTGGAGCAGGGCGTCACCTCCGACGACACGCAGGTGCTGGCCGCCGAGGATCTCGTCCGCGGATACCGCATGGACGTCTTCGACGAGGGCCTCAAGCGCTGGCTCTCCCTGCACGAGCGGATCGTCGACTACCACGCCCCCGGGAAGGACGGGGAGCCGATCGACACGGTGACCGACGAGGGGTTCTTCCAGCACGGGCTGACGACCATGCCCGACGGGGACCCGAACCAGCTGTACGCCCACGAGCACCTGATCACCTGGGAGGGCAACAGCCTGGCCGCCTCGCCCCATGGACTGCCGGTCAGCGACATCCGCGCCGCCGACGACCCGAACGGCCGGGAGTGCCCGCCGATCGAGGTCGACAACACCGCGCAGACCGCTCTGCCCCTGGAGATCGACGTCCAGGCCAAACCCGGCTCGCTGCCCAAACTGCGCTTCGGCCACCACTACCGGGTACGCGTGCGCACCGTGGACCTGGCCGGGAACGGCCCGACCATCGACCAGGGCGACGCCCTGTCCGACCGCGTCGGGCAGGTGCTTCCGCCCGCCGGCGCCGAGACCTTCCGCCGCTTCGAGCCCGTGCCCGCGCCCATGCTGGTACCGCGTGCGGCGTTCGACGAAGGGGCCAGCGCCTACCAACTGGTCATCCGCAGCACGAAGGAACTGTCGGCGACCGACTACGCCACCGCCTTCAACGCCTCGCCCCCGGTCACCGGCGGCACGCACAAGGCGTACGCCGGGACCGACGAGCGGCACGTGGTGCCGGCCAAGACCGCGCTGCGGTGCGTGATGTGGCACGGGAAGCTGGACTCGGCGTTCCCCTCCGACGACGCCGCCGTCCGCCAGGCCGCGTACGAGGTGGCATGCCGGGAGAGCGGCAAGCTCGACCAGGCCGGCGTGCCCGGCATCGAGTTCGTCCTGGCGCCCGGCAGCGACCTCCTCACCGACGACAACCCCGTGACGTACCCCGTCTGCACCCTCGACCAGCTCACCATCCCGTACCTGCCCGACCCGTACGCGACCGGCGTCATCTTCCAGGACCTGCCCGGCCTCGCCGAGGGCGACCACCTGCCCGACCTCACCTGGGACGGCCCGACCTGGTACCAGCCGCAGTCGCTGCGCCTGCGCGTCGTCGAGGGCAGCGGCGCCCCGCAGTGGGACGCGGGCACCAGGGTGCTGACCGTCCAGCTGCCGAAGGCCGCCGTCGCCACCGTCCGGGTGCGCTCGAAGATCGAGCCGACCCCCGACATCCTCGGCATGCTGCAGTGGTGCCAGGACGCGCTGAGCAGCGACGGCTACCAGACCGTCCTCGACGCCGCCGGCGGCGACGGGCACTGGATGATGACGCCCTGGCACGAGGTCACCCTGGTGCACGCGGTGCAGCGGCCCCTCGCCGTCCCGGTGCTGCAGTTCGACGAGAGCGGGCCCCCGCGCGAGGCGGGCGCGACGTCCGAGCAGCTGCGCGGCAGCATGACGCTGGACACCGCCAGCACCGGACGGATCGACCTGTTCGCGCAGTGGACCGAGCAGGTCGACGACCTGCAGCAGTCCGGGCCGCAGACCGTGCAGTTCGGCGGGCCGGTGTTCGAGTTCAGCCGCGACTTCGCCGTCCAGCACAGCGACGACGCCCCCGCCCCCGCCTCCGCGCAGGAGGACGGCTTCGCCTTCGACACCAGCGCCGGCGTCGGCATCGGGAACACCCCACCGACCCCCGCCAAGCACGAGTTCCACAACACCCGGTACCGGGCCGTCGACTACCACGTGGTGGCGACCACCGCGTTCAGCACCTACTTCCCGCCCGAGTTCGCTCAGGACCCGTCGCAGCAACTGCTCTCCGTCAGCGGCGAACCCGTCCGCCACGAGGTGCTCAGCTCCGCCCGGCCCGCGCCGCCCGTGGTGCTCTACGGCATCCCCACACTGCGCTTCGACCCGCTCGAAACGCTGGCCGCAGGGACCACCGGCAGGCGCCGCAGCGGCGGACTGCGGATCTACCTCGCGCGGCCCTGGTACTCCTCCGGCGACGGCGAGATGCTCGGCGTGGTCATCCCCCAGGACACCACCGTCCCCGGCAGCCCCGACTACCTGTCGGTGACGCTGCTGGGCCGCGACCCGATCCACGTCTCCGCCCCGGTGCCCACACCCGCGAAATTCACCAACGCGGCGCAGGTACTCACCGACGTGCCGATGACGGACGTGGCACCGGACTACAAGGCGTCGCTCGCCCTGTTCCAGCCGGTCTACGACCCGAACACCCAGCGCTGGTTCTGCGACCTCGACCTCGACACCGGCGTCGCGTACCAGCCGTTCGTACGGCTCGCGCTCGTCCGGTACCAGCCCAAGGCCATCGACGGCGCGCACCTCTCACCGGTGGTCCTCACCGACCTCCTGCGCACCCTGCCCGAACGGCTGCTGACCGTCCAGGGCACGGGCCCGCTGAGCGTCACCCTGACCGGCCCCTCCTACCCGCCCGGCGCCGACGCCGGCGGCGGCCCCCGGGTCACCGCACGGCTGGAACGGCGGGAGGCCACGATCCCGGACGAGGTGCTCGGCTGGACCCCGCTCGGGGACGAGGTCGAGCTGGCCCGGTCCGACGCCGGCGACGTGCCGATCGTGCTCATCCCCGGCACGATGTCGACGGCGGTCTTCAGCGGCGCGGTGCCCGTACCGGCGCGACCGGACGGCGAACGCCGGCGGCTGCTGGTCGTGGAGACCGAGCCCATAGCGGCGGACGCCGGGGCGAATGAGGAGACGGTCGACCGCGTCGTGTACTGCGACACCGTAGAAATCTGACGAAACCCTTGGAGACACCGGAAGAAGCAGGGCCATGACACTCACAGCAGCCCAACAGCAATTCCTGAACGACGCCGTCCCCCTTGCGCAGGCGAGCCAGAAGGAGTTCCAGGTACCGGCCTCCGTGAGCCTCGCGCAGGCGATCCTGGAGAGCACCTGGGGCAAGGACCACCTGGGGGACGCGAACAACTACTTCGGCATCAAGGCGTTCACGGTGAACGGCCAGGTGACCTTCGGATCGATCGCGACCGGATTCGTCACCTTCGAGACCAAGGAAGTGGTCAAAGGCCAGACCATCACCATCAAGGCGAACTTCCGCAAGTACGACTCGATGGCCGACTCGTTCCGGGACCACGGGGCCTTCCTGCGGAACAACTCCCGCTACAAGCCCGCCTTCCAGACGACCGACGGCAACGCCTTCGCCCGGGCGATCTCAGCCGCCGGCTATGCCACCGGGCCCGCCTACGCCGACTCCCTGGTGAGGATCATCAGCCAGCAGAACCTGCTGCAGTTCGACACCCCGACCGCCGGCGCCGACACGAACCAGGACGCGACCACCGCCATCGACGACGCGGACACGCAAGCGGACACGACGGATGCGACGCCGATCGACGACATGAGCGAGATCGAGGGCGCGGACGCGACTGCCGGTGGCGGTGCCGTCTCGGACGACACCACCCAGACTCAGACCGACACCACCGGCGGCGGCGCCGTCTCGGACGACACCACCCAGACTCAGACCGACACCACCGGCGGCGGCGCCGTCTCGGACGACACCACCCAGACTCAGACCGACGGCCCTGACGGCGGCGCCCCGCCTCCCGACGACCCAGGTCAGACCACCAACACCGACACCCCGTCGAACGACCCCGCCTCCCCCAGCGGCAATGACCCTGGAACCACAGATCCCCAATCCGGCGACACGCCTCCCCCCGCCGAAGACACGGGCATCCCGATGTGACGCAGAACTGGAGCGGGGAGCCCGCCGTACCGTCCAGGGGCTGGCAGTTCTGGGTGGACCGGGGCGGCACCTTCACGGACGTGGTGGCGCTCGCCCCGGACGGCCGGCTCCTGACGCACAAGCTGCTCTCGCACGACCCGGAGCACCACCGCGACCCGGCCGTCGCCGGGATCCGCGCCCTGCTGCCGCCGGGCGCGGAGATCGACTCGGTGCGGATGGGCACCACGGTGGCCACCAACGCGCTGCTGGAGCGCAGCGGCGAGCCGACGGCCCTGGTGATCACGCGGGGCTTCGCGGACGCGCTGCGGATCGGGTATCAGGACCGGCCCGAGATCTTCGCCCGCGCGATCGTGCTGCCGCCGCCGCTGTACGAGCGGGTCGTCGAGGTGGACGAGCGCATCACCGCCGAGGGTGAGGTGCTGCGCCCGCCCGACCTCGAGGGCCTCGCGGAGCGGCTGCGCGGCTGCCTGGACGACGGCATCCGCTCCCTCGCCGTGGTCTGCCTGCACAGCTACCTCCATCCCGCGCACGAGCAGCTGATCGGCGAGCTGGCCGAGCGGCTCGGCTTCGACCAGGTCTCGCTGTCGAGCGAGGCCAGCCCGCTGATGAAGCTGGTGCCGCGCGGGGACACCGCCGTGGTGGACGCCTACCTCGACCCGGGGCTGCGCCGCTACGTCCGGCAGGTGGAGGAGCAACTCGCCGGGGTGCGGCTGATGTTCATGCAGTCCAACGGGGGGCTCGCCGAGGCCGGGCACTTCCGGGGCAAGGACGCGGTGCTGTCCGGCCCGGCGGGCGGCATCGTCGGGATGGTGCGGATGTCCCGACTCGCCGGCCACGAACGGGTGATCGGCTTCGACATGGGCGGCACCTCGACGGACGTCTCGCACTTCGCGGGCGAGTACGAGCGCGTGGTGACCACCCGGGTCGCGGGGGTGCGGCTGCGGGCGCCGATGCTGGCGATCCGTACGGTCGCGGCGGGCGGGGGCTCCGTTCTGCGCTACGACGGCGGGCGGCTGCGGGTCGGCCCGGACTCGGCGGGTGCCGACCCCGGTCCGGCCTGCTACCGGCGGGGCGGGCCGCTCACCGTCACGGACGCCAACCTGCTGCTCGGACGCATCCAGGCCGACCACTTCCCCCGGGTCTTCGGCCCGGGCGGCGACCAGTCGCTCGACCTTCAACTGACGATCCGTCAGTTTGCTGGTCTTGCACGGCAGATCGGAGACATCACCCCCGAGGAGGCCGCCGAGGGCTTCCTGCGGATCGCCGTCGGTAACATCGCCAACGCGATCAAGCGCATCTCCGTCCAGCAGGGCCACGACGTGACCCGCTACGCCCTGACCACCTTCGGCGGTGCGGGCGGACAGGTCGCCTGCCCGGTGGCCGAGGAGCTGGGCATCCGTACCGTGCTGGTCCCGCCGATGGCCGGGGTGCTGTCCGCCCTCGGGATCGGCCTGGCCGACACCACGGTGCTGCGCGAACACGCGGTCGAACGCCCGTTGGAGGACGGCGAGATGGCGGCCGTCCGGGAGCGCGCGGAGGAGCTGGCGCGGGCCGCGACCGGCGAGCTGCGCGACCAGGGCGTCCCGCCCGGGCGCATCCGGCTCGCCCGCCGGGCCCGGCTGCGCTACCGGGGCACGGACACCGCCATCGCCGTCCCGCTGGGTGAACCGGCCGCCATGCGGGCCGAGTTCGAGGAGCGGCACCGGGCCATGTACTCGTTCCTGATGGACCGACCCCTGGTGATCGAGGCCCTCGCCGTCGAGGCGACCGGCGTCACCGAACAGCCGGCACTCGACACCGTCCTCACCGACGCCGCCCGCGCCGAGCCGTCCACCGCCTCCCTGTACACCGGCGGACAGCGGCGCCAAGTCCCGCTCCTGACCCGGGAGTCGATGCGGCCCGGCGACACCGTCACCGGCCCGGCCGTGATCGCGGAGGCCAACGCCACCACCGTCGTCGACGACGGCTGGGAGGCGGGCGTCACCGAGGCCGGGCACCTGCTGCTCGAGCGGGCGCGGGCCCCCGAGGGCGAGGCCCTCACCACGGCCGCCGACCCCGTCCTCCTGGAGGTGTTCAACAACCTCTTCATGGCGATCGCCCAACAGATGGGCGCCCGGCTGGAGTCCACGGCCCAGTCCGTCAACATCAAGGAGCGGCTGGACTTCTCCTGCGCGCTCTTCGACCCGGAGGGCAACCTCGTCGCCAACGCCCCGCACATCCCCGTGCACCTCGGCTCGATGGGCACCACCGTCAAGGAGGTGATCCGCCGCCGGGGCCCCGATCTGCGCCCCGGCGACGCCTACGCCGTCAACGACCCGTACCACGGCGGCACCCACCTGCCGGACGTCACCGTGGTCACGCCCGTCTTCGACGCGGCGGGCGAGCAGGTGCTGTTCCACGTCGCCTCGCGCGGCCACCACGCCGAGATCGGGGGCCTCACCCCCGGCTCGATGCCCGCCGACAGCCGCGTCATCGAGGAGGAGGGCGTGCGCTTCGACACCTGGCCGCTGGTGGTGGACGGGCGGCTGCGCGAGGAGGAGACCCGTCGGCTGCTCACCGAGGCGCCGTACCCCTCCCGCGACCCGGACACCAACCTCGCCGACCTGCGCGCCCAGATCGCCGCCAACCGCAAGGGGGTCGACGAGGTCGGCGCGATGATCGGGCACTTCGGCCTCGACGTCGTGCAGGCGTACATGCGCCACGTCCAGGACAACGCCGAGCAGGCGGTGCGCCGGGCCGTCGAGGGCCTGTCCGACGGCTCGTACCGCTACGAGACGGACTCCGGCGCCGTGATCGCCGTCTCCGTCCGGGTCGACCGTCAACAGCGGTGCGCCGTCGTCGACTTCACCGGCACCTCGCCCCAGCTCGACACCAACCTCAACGCCCCCTCCGCCGTCGTGACCGCCGCCGTGCTGTACGTGTTCCGCACCCTCGTCGCCGAGGACATCCCGCTCAACGACGGCTCGCTACGCCCGCTGGAGATCGTCGTCCCGCCCGGCTCGATGCTCTCGCCGCAGTACCCGGCCGCCATCGCCGCCGGGAACGTCGAGACCTCGCAAGCCGTCGTCGGCGCTCTCTACGCCGCACTCGGCGTGCAGGCGGAGGGGTCGGGCACCATGAACAACCTGAGCTTCGGCAACGCCCGCCACCAGTACTACGAGACCATCGCCTCCGGCTCGGGCGCCGGGCCGGACTTCGACGGCGCCGACGCCGTCCAGACCCACATGACCAACTCCCGCCTCACCGACCCCGAGGCGCTGGAGCACCGACTGCCCGTCCTGGTCGAGGAGTTCGCCGTCCGCCCCGGCACCGGCGGCACCGGCCGCCACCACGGCGGCGACGGCGCCCTGCGTCGCCTGCGCTTCCGCGAACCCGTCACCGCCAGCCTCCTCACCGGCCACCGCCGGGTGCCCCCGTACGGCCTGGCCGGCGGCGGGTCCGGCGCCCTCGGCACCAACCGCCTCCTGCGCGCGGACGGCACCACCGAGGACCTGCCCGGCTGCGGCAGCACCGACCTGGCCGCCGGGGACGCCCTGGAGATCCGCACCCCGGGCGGGGGCGGCTACGGGAAGTGAGCAAGGGGCCATCGATGAGGGCAGAGGCCGACGCCTGCCCGGTGGTGGGGGATTCATTCCTGCGAATACCGAGGGTGACCGGCCATGTCCAGCCAGGTACTGGATCTGGCCAACTTCGGCTAACTGTGCCGCTGTTGTGATCGGGCTGTGTAGTTTCGAGCCGATCCGGAAGGCGTCATCCGCACATGGGCCCGAGCCCTCCATGGCCTGGCGTCGTGGGCGGTCCCACCCGCACCTTCTTCGCAGACGGGAATCTTCATGAGCACCCCGAGCACCGGAACATCCTCCAGCAAGCCCGCCACCACACCGGCGACGACGGCACCCGCGGCGACGACACCCGCGACGACCGGACTCGACGGTCCGACGCCGGCGGACCTGCTCCCGACCACCGGCAACTACCCGACGGAGATCGTGAGGTACCGCTCGGTGGTCCTCACCGACATCCTCGGGGCGAAGCCGGCGCGCAAGCTGACCGGCGCCATCGACCTCGGCGAGGAGAACCTGCCGTTCTACGACCGCCCGGCCGAGGGCATGGTCGTCACGACGGAGCAGACCTGGTCGGCCCAGGGCGTCACGCTCGGCCGGCTGCTGCACAGCCTGGCCCTGGCGCCCGGGGAGAGCACCAGGGTCGCGGTCGTCGACTGGCAGCGCAGCACCAAGGCCACCGGCACCGAGACGACCGCCGAGGCCGACACGCTGTCCGCCACCACCGACCAGAACCGGTCGATCAGCGAGGTCGCCAACGCGATCGCCCGCGAGGAGCAGCACGGCTCCTCCGAGGGGTTCCAGCGGAGCCAGTCGTCCAGCTCCGGCGGCAGCATCGGCGTCTCGTTCTTCGGCATCGGCGGCGGCGGCAACTGGAGCAACTCGTCGAACACGGGCTTCACGACCGCGGTGTCGCGTTCGACCGGCGTGAAGTCGGTCGCGGAGGAGGCGACGCAGCGCATCAGCGCGCGGACCCAGCAGCTGGCGACCGCGGCCCGCAGCCGGAACATGACGGTCGTGCGCGAGACGACGCAGTCGGAGAAGGACCAGGTCGTCACCCGGGTCGTCACCAACTACAACCACATGCACGCGATGTCGGTGCAGTACTACGAGGTCGTCCAGGTCTACAGCGTGACGACCAAGCCGACCAAGCTGGAGCGCTGCCTGTTCATCCCGCTGCAGGAGCTCACCTTCACCTACTCCAGCCTGCAGCGGTACAAGGAGATCCTCGCGTCGGTGGCGCCGACCGAATGGGCGGCGAAGATCCGGGCCTCGAACCCGTACGACACCAGCGTGCGCAAGCTCGATGCCTGCCTGGCGCCGGAGGCGCCGACGGCCCAGGACTTCGACGGGGTGGATCTGGCGGATCTCTCCGGGTCGCCCATGGGCGTGTACGGGGTGCGGAAGTACGACGGCAGCCCGGTCCGGTTCGATCCGGTGAGCCGGCAGTGGAACCCGATGCCCACCACCGGACTGGACAGCGGCCTGACCCGCATCGCACCGGGCAAGGACACCGTGTGGGCGCTCAGGGCCGACAACACGCTCATGCGGTTCGACGGGACGACCTGGACCGCCGATCCCCAGGGCTGGAAGGGGCTGGGCCTCGCCTGCGGCGCGGACGGCGTGCTCTACATCGTCGGTGGGGACAGCAGGCTCTGGCAGCGCTCTCCGAACGGCACCTGGACGGACATGAACGCCGTGGCCGACGACGTCGCCGTCGTCGGCAAGGACAAGGTGTCGTACTGCCGGCAGGGGAAGCTCTGGACGCGCAGCGGCACCACCTGGCAGGAGCGGCCCGTCCCGTCGTTGTCGAACGTGCAGCGCATTTCCGCCACTTCCGACGGTGCGCTCTGGTGTTTCGCCAGCGACGGCAAGGCATACCCGCTGGACTACAGTGCGGCGACCTTGAACGCTCTCAAGGACTACCTGGTGACGATGTTCACCGCGTCGGCGAAGATCGTCTCGTCCGTCAACGGGGAGTTCTGGCTGCTCCGCAGCAACGGGGTGCTGACCCGGGTCCTCACCGCGGCACGGGAGGCACCCGTACCCTTCGACGCCGCGCCGAAGGCCGACACCTCCTACGCGTCCAAGATCGACGTCTGGTACGACGAGTTCGGGATCCGCAGCATCCAGGTGGTCTTCCCGGGCCAGACCTTCCGCTGCGGCGACACCGGCGGTTCCGGCGTGCAGCGGCAGGCGTCCTACACCTTCGGCGGCGCCGACAAGCTGATCTCCGTCGACGCGTGGTCCGGCACGGCCGCCCGTGGCAGCCTTGCCGGGCTGCGCCTGACGATGACCTCGGGCGTGGCCAACTTCGGGATCGCCGCGACCACCACCGTCGCGCCCGACCTGACCGAGGACGCCGGCGGTGCCTCGGCCATCTGCGGACTGTTCGGCTCGACGGTGAAGACCGGCAGCCGCACCTACGTCGCGTCGATCGGCTTCCACGTGCGCGGCGGGAACGTGTCGCAGGCGGTCCTGGACCACCTGAACGACAACCGCCGCCACTACAGCCAGGCCGTCTGGGCCCACGCCGACGAGCTGACGCTCAGCCGCATCCTCGCCAACTACTCGTACACTCCGGCGGGTTCGAACGCGGCGCCCGTTCTGCTCGGCACGCTGCTGGACCCCAAGCCGATCGCCGCCACCGGCAACTACCTCGGCTTCCGGTGGAACTTCAGCAGCGAGAAGGAACGTGACGACTGGACCGCCACCCGCAAGGCGGGCGACAACACGTTCGGGACCCCGTCGACCACCACGATCGCCATCGCCACCAAGGGCGTCTTCGCCGAGGCCGTCCTCGGACGCGCCAACTCGGCCGAGAAGATCGACCTCACCCGGTTCTGGAACTGGAAGGACTCGCCGATCCAGATCACCCCGGCCGACATCGCGCCGGTGTCCACCGGCTCGCGCGCCAAGGACCTCGACACCACGGTGGCCGCCCTGGCCGCCTCCCAGGCCAAGTTCACGCCGCTGGTGACGATGCCCGACCCGGTCGGCCTGCAGTCGGTGCAGGCCATCACCACCGCGAACCTGTTCCGCGACATGAGCGGCCTCAGCACCATGAGCCAGGTGCTCGCCAAGGGCATCGAAGCCGCCTCGAACAACGACAAGGCCGTCGGCGAACGCGCCCAGGAAGCGTTCAAGACCGCCACCGAGCACCAGCAGAAGATGGCCCAGATCGCCCTCGACGCCGCCGCCAAGGTCGCACCGGCCATAGCCGGAGTACCCGGCGGCGGCGCCGCCGGCGCCGGCAACCTGAGCGCCCTCGGCGGCATGCTGAACCAGGGCGGCAAGGCCGACGCGAAGAGCTGATCACCGCACCGCGCGGTCCCGGGCCACCCCGGGCCCGCGCGGTACCCCCGTTCACCCCTAGATTTGTGGATCATGAGAACACCAATGGGGGACATCCGAACGGCACTCGACCGCCTGGCGGCCGAACACCCGGCGGCGGAGCGCTCGCGCAGAATCCTCGCCCGGGCCCTGCTGGCCGTCGCGGCACTGCTTTTCACGTGGATCCTGGTGCTCGGCTCGACCACCCGGGGCCAGGCCGAGGTCCGCAACTGGTCCACCGTCTGGGTCGGCATGGACGTCCTCCAGGTCGCCGGGCTGATCGCCACCGGCCGACTGCTGGTCCGGCGCTCCCGCCTCACCGCCCTGGCCGCCGCCGCGGCCGCCACCCTGCTCCTGCTCGACGCCTGGTTCGACGTGATGACCGCCGAGGGCGGCGGCGCCTGGTACACCGCCCTCGCGATGGCCTTCCTGGTCGAACTCCCGGCCTCCCTCGCCCTCACGGCCCTCGCCCGCTCCGCCCTGGACTGGTGAAGCGGGGCGGGGCAGGGGTGGAGCGAAGTCCTACGCCCTGACACTCGGCGTCCGACGCCCGCCGTCGCTGCTCCCGCCGAGTGGCTGGAACACCCGGAGGGGTGGGCGGGGCGGTACCGTGCTGAGCCATGACTCGTGCCCAGGAGAACTTCCTCGCCATGGCCCGTACGGCCGAGCAACTGCTGCACCGTCCGGAGGTCACCGCCGCCTGGCATCTGCCGAGCGCGCTGCCGGAGTTCAGCATCGGCGGCCTCGCCGGCCACCTGGCCTTCCAGGTCCTGTGCGTCCCGACCGCCCTGGCCGGGCCGCCGCCCGTGGAGGAGACCGTCCCGCTCCTCGGGCACTACCAGCGCGCCAAGTGGGTCGGCGCGCCGCTCGACGCGGACATCAACGTCCAGCTCCGGGAGGGCGGCGAGCACCTCGCGGCTGTCGGGCCCGAGGCGCTGGCCGGGCAGGTCGCCGCCGCGCTCGCGGAGCTGACGGACGCGCTGGCGAAGGAGGACGGCTCCCGGCCGGTCCGCCTGTCGTTCTGGCCGCCCTACACGCTCACGATCGACGACCTGCTGGTCACCCGAACGATGGAACTGGCCGTCCACAGCGACGACCTGGCCGTCAGCGCGGGCATCCCCACCCCGGACCTCCCGCCGGAGGCCGCCGAATCGGTGCTCGACCTCCTCACCCGCATCGCCACCTGGCGCCACGGCCCGCTGAACGTCCTGCGCGCCCTCAGCCGCGCCGAGCGGGCACCGGAGTCCATCGCGGCGATCTGAGCGGGGCCGCGGCGCCTCCTCACCAGGCTCCGGTCGGCCCGAAGCGGCGGCGGTACGCGGACGGGGTGATGCCGGTCTCGCGGCGCATGAGGGAGCGCAGGTTGGCGGCGGTGCCCAGGCCGCTGCGGCGGGCGACGAGTTCGAGGCGTGCCTCGCCGCGTTCGATCAACCGGCAGGCCAGGGCGAGGCGTTCGCCGGTGAGCCAGGTCAGCGGGGTGGTGCCCAGCTGGGCGCGGAAGCGGCGGTGGAGGGTCGCCGGGCTGACGGCGGCCCGGGCGGCGAGGTCCGCGACGGTGAGCGGGGCGTCGAGGCGCTGCTGCGCCCAGGCCAGGACGGGGGCGAGGGATTCGTCGGGCAGGTCCGGCATGGGACGTTCCACGAACTGCCGCTGCCCGCCGTCGCGGTGGGCGGCGAAGACCAGGCGGCGGCTGACCGAGTTGGCGACCTCGGCTCCGTGGTCGCGGCGGACCACGTGCAGTCCGAGGTCGAGGGCGGCGGCGCTGCCCGCGGCGGTGAGGATGTCGCCGTCGTCGACGAACAGCACGTCCGAGGCGAGGTGGACGGCGGGGAAGCGGGCGCGGAACTCGTCCGCCCACTGCCAGTGGGCGGTGGCCCGGCGGCCGTCGAGGACTCCGGCCTCGGCCAGGGTGAAGGCGCCGCTGCAGAAGCCGATCAGGCGGGCGCCGCGCGCGTGGGCCCGGCGGACGGCGTCGAGGACGGCGGGCCGGCGGGGCACCTCGACGTCGGGGCGGTTGGGGACGATCAGGGTGTCCGCCGTGTCGGCCGCCTCCAGGCCGGCGACCCCCGTGAGGGTGAAGAAACCGTCGCGCATCGCGGTGCGGGGCTCGGGCGAGCAGAGGCGGAAGTCGTAGAGGTCGCGGCCGAGTTCCGGTCTGCGCAGGCCGAACACCTCGGTCGCGCAGCCGAGTTCGAAGGGGTTGGAGTTCTCGTCCACGATCACGACGACCCGGTGCGAGGATTCTTTCGCCATATGCGATTCCTAGCACTCACGCCGCCCGGGCGAAAGCGCGAAGGATGGACGCATGAGCGAGCGACCCATCGACCTCGGCCGGGCCCTGGCCTCCTTCGACGCGCTGTGGAGCCCCCGCATCGTCACGCGCGTCAACGACTACGACATCCGGATCGCCAAGGTCCACGGCGAACACGTCTGGCACGCCCACGACGACACCGACGAGTTCTTCCTCGTCCTCGACGGGGAGTTGCACATCGGCCTGCGCGGGCCCGAGGGCGAGCGCACCGTCACCCTCCCCCGCGGCTCGGTCTTCACCGTCCCCAGGGGCACGGAGCACAAGCCGTCCGCACCGGAGGGCGCCTCCATCCTCATGGTCGAGCCGAGCGGGACCCTGAGCGTGGGTGACCGCCACGAGGAGGTCCCCGACCGCGTCGACGCGACCACCGGGCGCGCCCTCGAGGTCTGAGTGCCCCCGGCCGTTCCACGGTGCCGGGCTCCCGTCAACTTCTGGACCATCAACGGGATTTGACCTTGCACCGGCCATGTCATACTGCGACGGTGACAACGGCCAGGCCGGCGACTCCGCCGACGCGCGACCGGCCCCGACTGGGCAGGAAGTTCGCCCTGTTGTGGTCCGCCTCCTCCATCTCCGCGGTCGGCGACGGCATGCGGGACTCGGCCCTGCCGCTCCTCGCGGTGGCGATCTCGGACTCACCGGGCGCGGTGTCGCTGGTCACCGTCGCCGGAACGCTGCCCTGGCTGGTGATGTCCCTCTTCGGGGGCGTCCTCGCCGACCGGGCCGACCGGCGCCGGCTCATGTGGACGATCGACCTCGGGCGCGCCGCCGTCGTCCTGGGCTTCGCCTGCTGGGTCCTCCTCGCCACCCCTCCCCTGGCCGCCCTGGCCCTGCTCGCCTTCGTCCTCGGCTGCGGGGAGACGGTCTTCGTCAACGCCGCCACCTCCGCTCTCCCGGACGTGGTGCGGCCGGAGCAGCTCGACGCCGCGAACGGCCGCCTCCAGGGCAGCCTGATCGTGGGCGGGCACCTGATCGGCCCGCTGCTGGGCTCGACCCTGTTCGCCGTGGCCGCCGGGTACCCGTTCACGGTGGACGGCCTCTCCTTCGCCCTCGCCGCCGCCCTCGTCGCGGCGACCGGCCGCTCCGGCGCCGCGCGGGCGAAGGGCGGCAAGCCGGTCCTGGGCGAGATCCGCGAGGGCGTCCGCTGGCTGTACGCCCACCGCGAGGTGCGGCTGCTCGCCCTGCTGTCCGGCGTGGCCGCCCTCGCCTTCTACCTGGGGATCACCATGCTGGTCCTCCTGGTCACCCGGACCATGGACGCGCCCGCCTCGGCGTACGGCCTCGTCCTGGCCGCGGGCGCGATCGGCGGCACCGCCGCCAGTGCCGGTGCCGGGCGGCTGGGCCGGCTGCTGGGCCGGGGGGCGCGGATCGGCCTCTCCTTCGTCCTGATGGGCGTCTCGCTCCTGCTGACGGGGCTGACCTCCTCGGTGGCGGCGGTGGCCGTGCTGTACGCCGTCGCGAGCTTCGGGGTCGTGACGTGGAACGTCCAGGCGATCTCCCTGCGCCAGCAGGCCGTGCCGAAGGAGCTCCTCGGCCGGGTCAACAGCTGCTACCTGCTGCTGAGCCGCTTCGGCGTGATGACCGGTGCGGCCCTGAGCGGGTGGATCGCCTCCGCCGCCGGGGTGCGCGCACCGCTGCTCGTCGGCGGCGCCGCCCTGCTCGCCGCGCTCGTCCTGGTCCCGCGGATGGCCCGGCTGGAGAGGGCCTCCGCGCCCGCCGCCGGGGAGTAGCCGACGGGGGCGCGGGCCCGGGTCAGGAGTCGTGCGAAGGGTTGTTCTCGCGGGAGAAGTCGCCGTGGCGGATCAGGTTGTAGAGCCGCTCCCCGGTGGAGGCGGGGGTGAAGAAGAAGTCCCGCCGGTACGTCCGGCCCAGCACCGAGTACCGGAAGGCGTCCACGGCGGTGCGCCCGAGGTAGCGGGGGCCGAGGCGGACGAGTAGCCGCAGGAACTGCGGCGCGGTGATCTGCGGGCCGAACCAGTGGTTGATGGAGATCGAGGCCGACTCCGAGCGGATGTAGTGCCACCACCCGCGCGGGATGAACAGGGCGTCGCCCGGCTCCATCACGGTGGTGAGCACGTCGGCCCGGGCGAACCTCGGGAAGGCGGCCGGGTCGACGTTCTCCGGGTCGACCCGGCTGTTCACGATGTTGTCGAGGAACGGGTACACGTACGGGGTCTGCGCGAACGGCACCAGGACGACCCGCTTGCGCCCGTGCACCTGGACGAAGATGTTGTCCTTCAGGTCGGAGTGCAGCCCGGAGCAGGTGTCGGCCGAGCCGATCCACAGCCGGGTGTCGGTGGGCTCCTCGCCCGGCCCGGTCAGGGCGGTGAAGTCGAAGGCGGCGTGGTAGTCCCGGAACAGCTCCTCGGGGCGCGCGTACCCGAGGTAGCAGGGGGCCGCGCGGTCCGGGCTCCGGATGAGGTCGGTGAACTCGGCGAAGGGCATCTGCGACTCGTAGCGGTCCTGCCCGCCGGGCAGGTTCCCGCCGGCCGCCGGGAGGTCGGTCATCACGGTGACGACCCGGTCGCCGGCCTCCGCCGCCAGGCCGTCCAGGGTCCAGCGCGAGGCGGCCCAGCCGTCGGTCAGGCCGCGGAGCTTGACGGGCTGCGCGGCGGCGACGGCCCTGGCCAGCCAGGGCAGGGCGTCCTTCGAGACGGTGCGGATCCGGTGGGTGCCGGTCATGAGCTGGCCAGCCCTCCGGCGGTCTCCCCGCCGTCGAGGACGAAGCACTGGCCGGTGGAGAAGGACGCCTCGTCCGAGGCGAGGAACGCGGCGAGGGCGGCCACCTCCTCGGGCGTGCCGAGGCGTCCGGCGGGGATCTTGGCGGCGCACGCCCGGATCTCCTCCTCGGTGTACTCCCGGCGCTGCATGTCGGTGAGCACGTATCCGGGGCAGATGGCGTTGAACCTGATGTCCGGGGCGAGTTCCAGCGCCATCGTGCGGGTCATCTCGATGACACCGGCCTTGCTGACGTTGTAGGCCACGTAGTTCGGCATGCCCACCATTCCGCTGACGGAGGCGGTGGTGATCACGACCCCGCGGCCGCCGGTGCGCCGGAAGAGCCGGGCGGCGCGCTGGGCGACGAAGAAGGCGCCGGTGAGGTTGGTGTCGATGACCTGGGACCAGGTCTTCGGGGAGACCTCCAGGCAGGGTTCGCGCAGGCTGACCCCCGCGTTGTTGAGGACGAGGTCGAGCCCGCCCCAGTCGTGCTCCAGCTCGGCGAGGGCCGCGTCCAGGGCGTCGACGTCGGTGAGGTCGCAGCGCAGGGCGCGGGCCCCGGGCGGCAGGGCGGCGGGGTCGGCCTCCCGGCGGTCCAGCAGCGCCACCCGGGCGCCCTCGGCGGCGAAGCGGCGCACCATCGCCGCGCCGATGCCCGAGGCCCCGCCGGTGACCAGGCACCGCGTCCCGGCGAAGCGCTCCGTCGCGGCGTTCACCGCACCACCGCGTACGCCTGCTGCCCGCGCGGGCTCGCCGCGGCCAGCACACCGCCCGCCGGGTGGGGGCCGGTCGCGCACACCTTGCTCAGGGACCCCGGCGCCACGAGGTGGATCTCGTGGCCCCGGGCGCCCAACTCCCGTACCACCGCCGGGTCGAAGGAGTCCTCCATGATCAGGGCGAGCGGGCGGGCCTGCCGCGGGGTGAAGGAGGTGGGGACGTGGTCGGTGTGGAAGGTGGCGGCCTCGACCGCCTCCTGGGGGCTCATGCCGAAGTCGACGTGGTTGAGGAGGAAGCCCAGCGTCCACTGGTCCTGCTGGTCCCCGCCGGGCGTGCCGAAGGCGAGGTACGGGCTGCCGTCGCGCAGGGCGATGCTGGGGCTCAGGGTGGTGCGGGGGCGCTTGCCGGGGGCGACCGTGTTGTTGTGGCCGTCCACGAGCCAGGCCATCTGGCCGCGGGTGCCGAGCGGGAAGCCCAGCCCGGGGACGACCGGGGAGCTCTTGAGCCAGCCGCCGCTGGGGGTCGCGACGACCATGTTGCCCTCGCGGTCGGTGGCGCTGACGCAACAGGTGTCGCCCCTCGCCGCGGTGCGCCGGAGCACGGTCGGGATCCCGTTGTCCAGCTGGGAGAGCCAGTCCGGGTCGGAGGGCGGGTGCGGGGCGTCGAGGACCGGGGGGATCCACGGGCTGCGCCCGCCCGGCGAGCCCGGCCGCAGAACACCTGAGGCGGTGGCGCCGATCAGCGCGCGGCGCGCGGCGGAGTATCCGGGATCGAGCAGGTCCGCCATCGGGACGTCGGCGAACTCCGGGTCGCCGTACCAGGCTTCGCGGTCCGCGAAGGCCAGCTTGGCGGCCTCGACGACGGTGTGGACGTGGTCGGCGCTCCCGTGGCCCATGGCGGCGAGGTCGTACCCCTCGAGCAGGGCGAGCTGCTGGAGGAAGACCGGGCTCTGCGACCAGGGACCGACCTTGTGGACGGTCAGGCCCCGGTACTCGAGTGTGAGGGTGTCCTCGACGGCGGGGCGCCAGATGGCCAGGTCCGCGCCGGTGAGCAGGCCCCGGTTGCGGCGGCCGGTGGAGTCGACGGGCTCGGCGGTGGCCAGGAACTTGTCGACGGCCTCGGCGACGAAGCCCTCGTAGAAGGCCCTGGTCGCGGCGTCCGCCTGGCCCTCGCGGCTGGTGGCGCCGGCCTTCGCCTCGGCCACCAGCCGGCGGTAGGTCGCGGCGAGCACGGGGTTGCGCATCCGGGCGCCCGGGGCCGGGGCGGCGCCGTCGACCAGGTAGGTGCGGCCCGACTCCGTCCACTCGTCGCGGAAGAGCGGCGCCATCACGTCGATCATCTCGGACGCCTTGGGCAGCAGCGGGTAGCCGTCCTCGGCGTAGCCGATCGCGGGCGCCAGCACGTCCTCCACGCGCAGCCGGCCGTGGTCGCGCAGCAGGCGCATCCACGCGCCGAAGGCGCCCGGGACGGTCGCGGCGAGCAGCCCGGAGCCGGGGATCGCGTCCAGGCCCCGGGCGCGCAGGGCCTGCGGGGTCGCGGCCTGGGGCATCGGGCCCTGGCCGCAGACGACGCGGGTGGAGCCGCTCGCCGCGTCGTACACCATGATCGGGACGTCTCCGCCGGGGCCGTTCAGGTGCGGCTCGACCACCTGGAGGACGAAGGCCGCCGCGGTCGCCGCGTCGAAGGCGTTGCCGCCCAGGTCGAACATCGCCGCACCGGCCGCCGAGGCGAGCCAGTGGGTGGAGGACACCGCGCAGTTGGTGCCGTGGAGATCCGGACGGTGGAGCATGGTGGGCCTTTCTGGTGGCGTGGGCGGGGAGGCTCGGCGGTCGTCGGCGGTCGTCGGTGGTCGTCCCGTACGGTCCGGCGGGCCGGTCGGTCAGCCGGCGGTGGCGATGCGCCCCGAGGCGACGGGCGTGACCTGCCCGGTCGTCCCGCCGCGGACCACACGTCCGCCCTCGAGCGACACCGTGCAGGCGAGGGTGGCGGGCCTGCCCAGCCGGGCACCCTGGTGGACGGTGTAGGCGTGGGTGCCGTCCGTCGCGGGCAGCCGGCCGGCCTCGGCCAGCAGGGCGCCCAGGGCCATGGCGACGGGGCCGCAGGCCGGGTCCTCGGGGATGCCGAACCCGGGGGCGAACAGCCGGGCGTGGGCGGTGCGTTCGGCGTCGTCCCAGGTGAAGAGGCAGAGCGCGGGCAGGCCCGCCCCGGCCATCCCCGGGAGGTCCGGGCGGGCCCGGTCGAGTGCGGGCGGGCGGACGGGCAGGAAGGCGAACCCCGCCCCGAAGCCGGCGGACCGGGGCGTCAGGCCGTCCGGGCCCTCCAGGTCGGCCTCGTCGAGCCCGGTGAGCGCCAGCAGCGCCTTCGGGTCGAGGTCGGCGCCCCGGACGGCTCCGGCCGCGGTGAGCGTGGCCCGTCCGGGCTCCGCCGCCAGCTGCTGACGGCCCGTTCCGCACTCCTGGAGCAGCGGCCCGGCCGGGACGATCCCCAGCCGGACGAGGGTGGCGGCGGTTCCCACGGCGCAGTGCGATCCGTGGGGCGACTCGGCGGCGGGGCTGAAGACGCGCACCCGGTAGGCGCAGTCCGGGTCGGTCGGCGGGAGGA
Source organism: Streptomyces sp. NRRL WC-3742 (assembly GCF_000720635.1). Taxonomy (GTDB): domain Bacteria; phylum Actinomycetota; class Actinomycetes; order Streptomycetales; family Streptomycetaceae; genus Kitasatospora. The sequence goes on from NZ_JOCF01000015.1 coordinate 45,640, forward strand.
CGAAGGCGGTCTCGGCGGTGTTGAGCTCCGCCGCGATGGCCTGCATCGAGGCAGTGGACAGGCCCTGCGCGTGCGGGACCACTCCCAGGGGGCTGCCGCCGAAGGGGCGGTCGGTGAACATGTCGACGATCCGGTAGCCGATCACGCGGCACGCTCCGCTGCCATGACCTCGGCGATCTCCTCCAGGACCTTCTCACTGCCCCGGTACGGGAAGCCCGCGCGGGGCCAGTGGGAGACCACGTCGGTGAATCCGATCCCGGCGAGGCGCCCGCACGCGTCCTGGTAGCTCGCGCCGGAGGCGCTGACCTCGCTGATCATCGCGCCGGTGAGGACCAGTCGGCGCAGGGTGGCGGGGTCGCGGCCGATCGCGGCGCAGGCGTCGTCCAGCCGGTCGGCCTGGGCGCGCAGGTCGTCGAGGGCCCGGTCGTAGGGCTGCGGCTCGCCCCAGCCGGGGTGGCCGGCCGTCACCCAGATGTCGGCGTGGCGTGCGGCCAGGGCCAGGCCCCGCGCTCCGGTGGCCGCGACGGCGAACGGCACCCGGGGTTGCTGGAGGCAGCCGGGGTGCAGGTGCACGTCCCGGGCGGTGTAGTGCTCGCCCTCGAAGGTGGTGACGGGCCGGCGGAGCAGGAGGTCGGTGATTTCGACGAACTCCTCGAACCTGCGGGTGCGTTGACGGGTCGTCGGCGCGGGCAGGCCCAGGGCTTCGTCGTCGTACCCGCCGCCTCCGGCGCCGACGCCGAGGACGAACCGGCCGCCGGAGACGTCGTCGAGGGTCATCACCTCCTTGGCGAGGGTGACGGGGTGCCGGAACGCGGGGCCGGCCACCAGGGTGCCGATCCCGATCCTGGAGGTGACGGCGGCCGCGGCGGCCAGCGTGGGGACGGCCGCGAACCAGGGCTCCGCGCGCAGCATCCGCCACATCAGGTGGTCGTACGTCCAGGCGTGGTCGAATCCGAGCTCCTCGGCGCGCTGCCACCGGCCCCGGGCCTCGGCCCAGCGCCGTTCGGGGAGCAGGACGACTCCGTGCCGCAGCGCGCTCACGCCAGGGCCTGGTCGGCGGTGAGGCCGGCGGCCAGGCCCGAGACCCGGAACAGGGAGGCGACCAGGTCCTGTTCGCAGGCCAGGACGTCGGCGTCCCGCAGTTCCCTGGGCAGCTCCTCCTCCGGGAGGGGCTCCGGGTACAGGCCGTTGGTCGCGAGGTCGATGACCACGGCCTTGTTGCGGCGCAGGAGTTGGGCCAGGACGGCGTCGGCGCCGACCGGGGCGCGCTGGGTGAGGAAGTAGCAGTCGAAGATGCCCTCCCACATCCGGTGCCCCTGCGCCGCCTTCTCGGCGACGGACTGCTGGAGGAGCGAGCGTCCGCTCTCGACCAGCTTGGAGGCGACGCCGAGGTGGATGCGGTGGCACAGCTCGATCTGCGCGACCAGTTCGGGCGCCCGGGAGGGCTGCACGGGCGGCACCCGCCGTCCGCGGAACAGGCTGCGCACGGGCGGGAAGTCGGGGGCCCAGGTGCCGCTGAAGGTGCTGTGCAGGCGGAACATGCTCGGCCGGATGGTCGCCCGGTAGATCTCCGGGGTGCAGGAGCCGGTGTAGAGGAGCATGCCGCTGTACGCCCGCACGTACTGGATCAGGGCTTCGGAGTCGGCCTCCCCGTCGCCCTGGTCGGGGGGCAGCCGCTTGAGGGCGTCGGCGATGAGGCGCCACAGGACGAAGGAGATGTGGTGCCCGATCATCCAGCGGAACCAGAAGAGCTGTTCCAGCGCCTCGCGCCCGACGGCCGGGGTGGTGGTGCCGAAGCCCCTGTGGGCCTGCGCCAGGAGGAGGAGGGTGGCCCGGGTGGTCTCCGGGTGCCGCTCGTCGTCGAGCAGGTCCTCCTTGGGGTCGGGCATGATCAGCGGCTCGAGGCCGTACGGGTAGTCGCTGAAGTCCCAGCCTTCGGGGCCCGGCGGCGACAGCGCCGCGACCGCCGACAGCCGGGTCACCGCGCCTCCCCCGTGACGCAGGTGAACTCGAACTCCAGGCCGTTGACGTCCAGGCAGTAGAAGCTGTGCGTCCCCATGTCGTCGACGACGATCTCGGTCGGCTCCTCCGGGCGCAGGAAGACGTAGCGGCCGGAGGCGAACAGCTCGTTCCACCGCTCGCGCCACACCGGCAGGTCGGCCGGGGCGTCGAGGCTCAGGCACACGTGCTGGAACTGGATCCCCGTGGCCGACGGGGGTGTGGTCCCCGCGGGCTCCTCGCGTTCGAAGAGGTGGAAGTGGGCGGGCCCGAGGGCCACTTCGGCCATGCGCAGGATGCCGGGCAGCCGGGAGCGGGTCAGTTCGGAGAACTTGTCGGTCGCCCAGGTGGGGTGGCATCCGAAGTAGTCCCGGTACCAGGCGATCGAGTTGTCGAGATCGAAGGTCTGCAGCGCGATGTGGTGGAAGTCGGGCGCGGCTGCGGGTCGGGCCATGCGGGTTCCCCTCCGTCGTCAGTGTGGACCGGCGTCCCGTCGGCCGGTCCACCGCTCAGGTGCGGTCCAGTTCGAAGATCACCTCGCCGACGGCGATGTCGATCGCGTGGGTCCTGCGCAGCGTCCAGCCGCTCTCGCCGAAGACGGACTCCCAGTCCCCGCGGGTGGGGATGAAGGTGCCCATCAGGTCGTGGGCGAGCTCGAACCCCAGGGTGAACACGGGCAGTTCGGCGTCCTCGAGACCCTCGGACCGGGTGGCGTCGCCGATCAGCAGCCGACGGGCCCGCGGGAAGAGCGTGCCCAGGCGGCGCAGGGTCGCCCCGCACCGTTCGCGGGGCCAGAAGTCGTGGCCCATCATGAAGCAGGTCAGGACGTCGACCTCGGCGAACTCGGGGCGCGGGGCCATGTCCAGGACGTCCGCGTGGACGAACTCGACGCGGTCGCCGAGGCCCTCCGCGTCGGCGGCCGCCTGGGCGAAGTCGAGGGCGGGGCGGGCGATGTCGATGCCCAGGGCGCGGGCGCGCGGGTGGCGGCGCAGGACCTGCAGCAGCCGCTCGCCGCTGCCGCAGCCCAGGTCGGCCACCACGCGGACGTCGAAGTCGAGCCCGTCCAGCGCCTCCCAGAACCAGGGGTCGTAGCAGAAGCTGCTGATCTCCCGGCAGGCGTACGCGATGGCGGCGCTGTCGCGCCGGTAGTAGTCGCCCTTGCGGCTGCCGGTCCGTGCGACCTCGGGCATCCGCTGGAAGAGGTCCCCGCTGCCGCGGGTGAGCCAGTGGAAGAAGGAGCGTGTCCGGCAGGTCTCCTCGAACAGGGCGCCGGCGCTGACCTTGGCGCCCTCGCGCTCGACCACGTCCACCGCCGACAGCGCGCGGCACAGACCCAGCAGGGACGGGGCGTCCAGCTCGTGCTCGCCGGCGAACGCCTGGACGTTGACGACTCCGCGCGTCCGGATCTCGTCGAGCAGTCCCAGCTCCCACGCCGCGCTGATCGCGGAGGCCGCGACCGCGGAGTTGAAGATGTCGGCCACCGCTCTCTCTGAACTTCCCATTGCCATATCTGTCCCCTCTTGCACATGAATCACAGAAGGATGCTGGTGTGCGGGATTGTGATCGGCACTCCGGGACGGCACGGAAGGCCCCCAGGATCTACTCGGCACAATATGCCCACCCGCGATCATTCTCACGAGTGATCTGCGTCACACGACAGCCCGATTGACGTAAGCATGCCCTCTCGTCACGCTGGTTGCATCTGTGCGTAGACATTGCTCGATCAATTCCGGTGATCGATTGCGGCGCCCGGAGAAGAATCCCACCCGCAGGAAAGTGTGCTTAGTTTCCCCTGTTATCCCACGAGGAAAGCGTGGCGGAGCTTGACATGTCCGATTCAGGTCGTTTTGACATCCTGACGCCCCCCTCGCCGGTTTCCTCCTACACGGAATGGGACCCACTGGAGGAGGTCATCGTCGGCTCCGTCGACGGTGCCGTGTTCCCGCCGTGGCACATCGCCCTCGAACCGGTCATTCCCGCCGACCACCGGCAGACCTTCCGCGACAACGCCGGCCGACCGTTCCCCGCCGAACGCATCGCCCTCGCCCGCCAGGAGCTGGAGGAGTTCTCGCACGTCCTGAGGGCGGAGGGCATCACCGTCCGGCGCCCCGAGACCCCCGCCCAGGACCGGCCCTACGCCACCCGCGACTGGTCCAGCACGGGCCTGTACGCGGCGATGCCCCGCGACGCCCTGCTCGTCGTCGGCGACGACATCATCGAGTGCCCCATGGCCTGGCGCTCCCGGTACTACGAGACCCTGGCCTACCGTCCGCTCCTCAAGGAGTACTTCCGCGGCGGCGCCAGGTGGAGCGCCGGGCCCAAACCCGAGCTCACCGACGAGCAGTACGACCTCGACTGGGCGGAGCCCGGCCCCGGCGGGCCGACGCGGCTGGTGGTCACCGAGTTCGAGCCCACCTTCGACGCCGCCGACTTCACCCGGTGCGGCCGCGACATCATCGCGCAGCGGAGCAACGTCACCAACGACTTCGGCATCTCCTGGCTGCGCCGCCACCTCGGCGGGGACTACCGGATCCACGTGCTCGAGTTCGACGACGCGCACCCCATGCACATCGACGCCACACTCGTGCCGCTCGCCCCCGGAAAACTCCTGATCCACCCCGACCGCGTCCGCGAGGTCCCCCGGATCTTCAAGGGCTGGGACGTTCTGCGGGCGCCCCGGCCCGTCATCCCGGACTCGCACCCGCTCTACATGACCAGCAAGTGGATCAATATGAACCTGCTTTCGCTGGACGAGACCCGGGTCGTCGTGGAACGCGGCGAGGAACCCATGATCGACGCCCTCAAGGAATGGGGGTTCGCACCCGTTCCGTGCAGCTTCCGGAATTTCAACAGCTTCGGCGGTTCGTTCCACTGCGCCACCCTCGACGTGCGCCGCCGGGGTTCCCTCGAATCGTATCTCGATTACTGACGACGGCCCCGACAGGGAGAATTCAGGATGCCGGACCGTGGAGCCCGACGCGTCGCGCTGATGGCTGGCCAGCAGGGGCTCTGGTATGCGCACAGGTTCGATCCCGACAGCGCGATGCTCAACGTCGGCGAGTACCTCGACATCGCCGGGCCGCTCGACACCGACCTCTTCGAGGAGGCCCTGCGGCGCACGGTGGCCGAGGCCGAGACGCTGCGGCTGGTCTTCACCGAGGACGGGCAGGGCCTCACCGCGAGCGTCGATCCCACCCTGAGGCACCCGCTCGGAATCGTCGACGTCAGCGGCGAGGCGGACCCGCACGCGGCGGCCCTGGCCCGGATGCGCGAGGACGTCGACCGGGCGCGCGACCCGCTGCACGGCCCGCTCGTCACCTTCACCCTCTTCCGGCTCGGCGAGGCCCGCTTCCACTGGTACCAGGGCTGCCACCACCTGGTGAACGACGGCCTCGGCTTCCCCCTGGTCGTCAGGCGCCTCGCCGGGATCTACGCGGCCCTCACCGGCCACACCCTGGACGAGGGCACGCCCCTCGGCTCCGTCGACGTGCTGACCGAGGCCGAAGCCTCCTACCGGAACTCCCCGGACTTCGCCGAGGACCGCCGCCACTGGCGCGAGGAACTCGCCTCCCTGCCCCGGCCGGTGAGCCTCACCGGGCGCACCGCCGCCGGCCCGGCACGCCGCCGCCACCGGGAGCTCGACCGGCTCGACGGACCGTCCGCCGACCGCCTGAGGAGCGCCGCCGCCCGTCTGGGCACCGGCCTGGCCGGTCTGATGACGGCGGCCACCGCCCTGTTCACCAGCCGGGCCACGGGCGAGAGCGAGGTCGTCATCGGCTTCACCGTCCCCGGCCGGGGCCCGGGCGCCGAACTGACCGTCCCCGGCGTGATGGCGAACATCGTGCCGCTGCGCGTCCGGGTCCGCGACGGCGACACCGTCCAGCAGCTCGTCGACCGGTGCTCGCTCAAGGTCCTGGAGGCGGTGCTCCACCAGCGGTACCGCTACGAGGACATCAGGCGCGACCTGGGCCTCGTCCCCGGCGAGGAGCCCTGGACCGTCTCCCTGAACGTCATGCCCTTCGACTACGGCGGCGACTTCGCCGGACACCCCTTCACGGCGCACAACCTGTCCACCGGCCCGTTCGAGCACCTCTCCGTGGCCCTGTGGGACGTCGCCCGCGGGGCCGGCCTGCAACTGGCCGTCGACACCGACCCCGACCTCTACACCGCGCAGGAGCACGCCGCCGCCCGGCTGCTGCTCCTCGAGGCGCTCGACCGGATCACCACGACCCCCGCCCACACCCTCCTGAGGGACGTCGACACCCTGCCCGCGCCGGTGCGGCGCACCCTCCTGGAGGAGTGGGGCAGGGGAACGGGCGCCCATCCGACCGCCACCCTGACGGGCCTGCTCGAGGCGCAGGCTTCGCGCACCCCCGACCGGGTCGCGCTGGTGTGCGGCGAGGACTCGCTGACCTACGCCGAACTCCACGGGCGTGCGCAGCAGTTGGCGGAGGTGCTGCGCTCGCGCGGGGCCGGGCCCGACCGGTACGTGGCGGTGCTGCTGCCGCGCTCGGCGGACGCGCTGGTGGCCCTCCTGGCGGTGCTCAAGGCGGGGGCCGCCTACCTGCCGCTCGACCTCGGGCACCCGCAGGAGCGCCTCGCGTACATCCTGGAGGACGCCCGGCCGGTGCTCGTCCTGACCGACGCCGCCTCGGCGTCGCGCGTCCCCCCGGACTGGGGCGACCGACGGGTCCTCACCGACACACGAGCCGAGGCGCGGGCCGACGCGCGGGCCGAGGCTCCGCAGCCCGTACTGCCCCGTCACGCCGCCTACGTCATCTACACCTCCGGCTCGACCGGCCGCCCCAAGGGCGTGGTGATCGAGCAGGCGTCCGCCGCCCAGCTCGTGCGGCACGCCGTGGACGCCTACGAGGTCGACGAGACCTCCCGGGTCCTGGCCGCGTTCGCCCTCACCTTCGACGGCGCCGTCCTGGAGACCTTCGTCCCGCTCGCGGCCGGCGCCCTCGTCGTGCTCGCCGACGACCGCGAACGCCTCGACGTGGACGCCCTCCAGGAGCTGATGCTGCGCCACCGGGTGAGCACGGCCCACCTGTCCCCCGCGCCGATGCGGATGATGCGGCCCGAGCTGCTGCCCGACCTGCGCGTCGTCTCGGCCGGCGGTGACCGGGTGCCCGGCGAGCTGGTCGACCAGTGGGCCGCCGGGGGCCGCCGGTTCTGGAACGGCTACGGGCCGACCGAGACCACCGTCGACTGCGCCCAGATGCTCTGCCGGCCCCCCTCCGGCGGCCAGGCTCCCCCCATCGGCCGGCCCGTCGCGCACGCCCGCGCCTACGTCCTGGACTCCTCCCTGCGGCTGCTGCCGCCGGGAGCCGTCGGCGAGCTGCACATCGCGGGCGAGGGCCTGGCCCGCGGGTACCTGGGCCGTCCGGGGCTGACCGCCGCGCACTTCGTCGCCGATCCGTACGGCCCGCCCGGCAGCCGGATGTACCGCACCGGGGACCTCGTCCGCTGGTCCCCCGAGGGGAACCTGGTGTTCCTGGGCCGGGCCGACGACCAGGTCAAGATCCGCGGCTTCCGGATCGAACTGGGCGAGGTCCAGGCCGCGTTGACCCGTCACGAGGCCGTGGTATCCGCCGTGGCCGTGGTCCGGGACGGCGCCGGTACGGGCCCGCGCATCGACGCCTACGTCGTCCCGGCGCCGGGCCGCGCGCCCGACCCGGCCGAACTGCGCGACACGGCGGCCGCGTTCCTGCCCGCGTACATGGTCCCCGCCACCGTGACACTGCTGGACCGGCTGCCGGTCACCACCGCCGGAAAGGTCGACCAACGGGCTCTGCCCGCACCGCAGTTCACCCCCGCCACCGGCCGCAAGCCGCGGACCCCCGGCGAGACGGCCCTGTGCGCGATCTTCGCCGAGGTGCTGGGCCTGCCGGAGGTCGGCGCCGACGACGGCTTCTTCGCCCTGGGCGGCCACTCCCTGACGGCGACCCGCCTGGTCGCCCGCATCCGCGCCGAGCTGGGCCAGGAGGTCGCGATCCGCACCGTCTACGAGGCGCCCACCGCCGCCGAGCTGGCCGAACGCCTCGACGGCGGCGCCCCGGCACGGCCCGCGCTCACCCGGGCCGAGCGCCCCGAGCGCGTCCCGCTCTCCTACGCGCAGTCGCGGCTCTGGTTCCTGCGCCAGCTGCAGGCCACCGCCGACACCTACAACAACGCCCTGGCGCTGCGGCTCACCGGCCCCCTGGACACCGGGGCCCTGCGGGACGCCGTCCGCGACGTGACGGACCGGCACGAGTCCCTGCGGACGGTGTTCCCCGCCGAGGACGGCCACCCGTACCAGCACGTCCTGAAGGCCCCGGACCTGCCCCTGCCGGTGACGCCCACCGACGAGTCCGCACTGCCGGGGCTCCTCGCGGCGGCGGCCCGCCACCCGTTCGACCTGGCCACGGAACCGCCCCTGCGCGCCCACCTGTTCCAACTGGCCCCGGACGAGCACGTGTTCGTCCTCGTCATGCACCATATCGCGGGCGACGCCTGGTCCGTCCACCCCCTGCTGCGCGACCTCGGCGCGTCCTACGCCGCCCGCCTCGACGGGCGCGCCCCCTCCCTCGCCCCGCTGCCCGTCCAGTACGCCGACTACACCCTCTGGCAGCGCGCCCTGCTGGGCGACCCGGAGGACCCGGAGTCCGCCATGGCGCGCCAACTCGCCTACTGGAAGCGGACGCTGGACGGCCTGCCGAAGGAGACCGTCCTGCCCGCCGACCGCCCCCGGCCCACCGAGGGCTCCCACCGCGGCGGGACCGTCCCCCTGACCCTCACCGCCGAGCTGCACACCGCGCTGGTCGAGCTGGCGCGGGCCCACGACGCCAGCGTCTTCATGGTGCTCCAGGCCGCCACCGCCCTGTTGCTCGCGCGGATGGGCGCGGGCGAGGACGTCCCGATCGGCTCCCCGGTGGCCGGGCGCACCGAGGACGCGCTGACGGACCTGGTCGGCTTCTTCGCCAACACCCTGGTCCTGCGCACCGACCTGTCCGGCGACCCCACCTTCGCCGAGCTGCTCGGCCGGGTCCGCGAAGCCTGCCTCGACGCCTACGGCCACCAGGACGTGCCCTTCGAGCTGCTGGTCGGCGAACTGGTCGCCGAGCGCTCCCTCTCCCGCCACCCGCTCTTCCAGGTCGCCCTGGCCCTGCGCAACAACCGGGCCGGCGAGCTGCGCCTCCCGGGCGTGGACGTCGCGGCCGAGCCTGTGGCGACGGACACCACGCCCTTCGACCTGGTGGTGGAGTTCGACGACGAGTCCGCCGACCCCGGGGCCCGTCTGCCCGGCCTCCTGCACTACAGCGGCGACCTGTTCGACCGGGGCACCGCCGAGGCCGTCGCCGACCGGCTGCTACGCCTGATCGCCCAGGTCGTACGGGACCCGGGCCTTCGGATCAGCCGGTACGAGCCCTGGTCCCGCTCCGAACAGGAGCTGGTCCTGCGGGAGTGGAACCGCACCGAGCACCCCGTCCCCGCCGTCACGCTGCCGGAGATGCTGGAGTCCTGGGCCCGGCGGACCCCGGAGGAGATCGCGGCCGTCGCCCCCGACGGCAGCCTGACCTTCCGCGCGTTCAACGCCCGCGCCAACCGCCTGGCCCGCCACCTCGCCGCCCGCGGCATCGGCCCGGAGGCCGTCGTCGCGGTGGCCGTCCCCCGCTCGCTCGACCTGATCACGGCGATCTGGGCCGTCCTCAAGACCGGCGCGGCGTACATGCCGCTGGACCCGTCCTACCCGGCGGAGCGGACCGCGCTGCTGCTCGCCGACGTCCGCCCGGCCGCCGTCCTCGCCACCCTCGCCACGGCCGCCCGGCTGAGCCCCGGGGAGGCCCCGCTCGTCCTGCTGGACGAGCCCGCCACCGCCGCCGACATCGCCGCCCGCGCCGACGAGGACCTCGGCCCGGGCGACCGGACGGCGCCCCTGCTCCCGCAGACGCCCGTGTACGTGATCCACACCTCCGGGTCCACCGGCAGCCCCAAGGGCGTCACCATGAACGCCGGGGCGATCGTCAACCTGGTCCACGCCCACTCCGCCTGGATCCGCCGCGGCAGGCCCGGCCCCGGCGGCCCGGTCGCCCAGGTGTCGGCGATCAGCTTCGACGTGTCAGCCTGGGAGATCATCGAGACCCTCGCCACCGGCCGCCGGCTCGCCGTCCCCGACGAGGAGGTGCGCCGCGACCCGGCCGCCCTGGCCCGCTGGCTCGACGAACACCGCGTCGAACAGCTCTGCGCGCCCAACGTGATGCTGGAGGCCCTCTGCGAGGCCGCCCTGACCCAGGGCCTGGCCCTGCCCGCCCTGCGGGAGATCGGGCAGGGCGGCGAGGCCCTGCGGCTGGGCCCGGCCATGCGCGCGTTCCTCTCCGCCCACCCCGAACGGCGCCTGCACAACCTCTACGGCCCCACCGAGACCCACCTCGTCACCGCCTTCTCCCTGCCGGCCGGGCTCACCGGCTGGACCTCCCCCACCGCCCCCGTCGGCGGCCCGATCCGCAACACCCGGATGTACGTCCTGGACGGTTCGCTGCGCCCGGTGCCGCCCGGCGTGGTCGGGGAGCTGTACATCGCCGGCACCGCCCTGGCCCGCGGCTACTGGAACCGCCCCGGCCTGACGGCCCAGCGCTTCGTCGCCGACCCCTTCGGCGGCCCCGGCGAGCGCGTGTACCGCACCGGCGACCTGGTGCGCTGGTCCGCCGACGGGCAGCTGCTGTACACGGGCCGCACCGACGACCAGGCCAAGGTCCGCGGCTACCGGGTCGAGCCCGGCGAGGTCGAGGCCGTCCTGGGCGGCCACCCGGAGGTGGCCCAGGTCGCGGCCGTGGTCCGCAAGGACGCCGAAGGGGAGAACCGGCTGGTCGCGTACGTCGTGCCCGCCCCCGGCGCGCACCCCCGGGAGACGGAGCTGCGCCGCCACGCGGCCGCCCTGCTGCCGGACTTCATGGTGCCGACGGTCGTGCTCACCGCGTCCCTGCCCCTGACCATCAGCGGGAAGGTCCACCGCAGGGCGCTGCCCGCCCCCGACTTCTCCCGGCTGGTCTCCCGGCGCAAGCCCCGCACCGCCGACGAACAGGCCCTGTGCGAGCTGTTCGCCGCCGTCCTCGGGCTCGAGGAGATCGGCACCGACGACTCCTTCTTCGACCTCGGCGGCCACTCGCTGCTCGCCACCAGGCTCGCCGGCCGCATCCGCACCGCGCTCGGGGTCGAGGTCGACGTCCGGGCGGTGTTCGAGGCCCCGACCGTGGCCGCCCTGGCCGAACGCCTCCGGGCCCCCGGCGCGCCGTCCAGGCCCGCGCTGCGCCGCATGCCCCGGCCGGGAGAGCGCCGATGACCCGCCCCCTGCCGTCCCGGACGGGCGGTGCCCGGTGATCCCGCTCTCCCACGCCCAGCACCGCATCTGGTTCCTCGACCGGCTCGACGAGGGCGCCGGCTACCGGATCCCGCTGCTCTACCGCCTCTCCGGCACGCTCGACACCGAGGCCCTGGCCGCCGCGGTGACCGACCTCCTGGCCCGCCACGAGATCCTGCGGACCGTCTTCCCACTGACGGCCGAGGGCACCCCGCAGCAGGTCGTGCTGGAGGACCCCGCCGCCTGGCCCACCCTGCTGACCGGCCGGACCGGCACGGGCGAGGAGGCGCACCGGGAGGCCACCCGCGCGGCCGCCCACGTCTTCGACCTGGCCGCCGAGGCCCCCGTACGGTTCCACGCCTTCTCCACGGGCGACCAGGAGCACCTGCTGCTCGTCCTGCTGCACCACATCGCCGCGGACGGCTGGTCGCTGGAGCCGCTGTTGCGCGACCTGGAGACCGCCTACACGGCCCGCCTGGAGCACCGCGCCCCGGCCTGGGAGCCGCTGCCGGTCCAGTACATCGACTACACCCTCTGGCAGCGCGAACTGCTCGGCGACGAGCGGGACGGGCGGAGCCTGGCCGGCCGTCAACTCGCCTACTGGCGCGAGGCGTTGAACGGCCTTCCGCCCGTGCTCCCGCTGCCCGCCGACCGGCCGCGACCGGCGGTGGCCACCCACCGGGGCGCCTCGGTGCCCTTCCGGATCGGCGCGGCCGCCCACGCCCGGCTCTCGGCCCTGGCCCGGCGCAGCGGCGCCAGCGTGTTCATGGCCCTGCACGCCGCCGTCGCGGCGCTGCTCACCCGGCTCGGCGCCGGAACCGACCTGCCGATCGGGACGGCCGTCGCCGGGCGCACCGACGAAGCCATGGACAACCTCGTCGGCATGTACGTCAACACGCTCGTGCTGCGCTGCGACACCGGCGGGAACCCGACCTTCGAAGAGCTGCTGGCCCGGGTGCGCGCGAGTGACCTCGGGGCCTACGCGCACCAGGACCTGCCGTTCGAGCTCCTGGTCGACGAGCTGAGCCCGGTGCGCTCGGCCTCCTGGAACCCCCTGTTCCAGGTGATGCTGGTGCTGGAGGACGGCACGGCGGCCGTCCCCCGGCTCCCCGGCCTGACGGCCACCGAGGAGGGCACCGCCCTGACCACGGCCAAGTTCGACCTCACCTTCCACCTCCGGGAGCGACGGCAGGACGGTGAGCCGGGCCATGCGCAGAGCGGCGAGCCGGGCAACGAGCAGAGCGGTGAGCCGGGCGGTAAACAGGGCAGCGAGCCGGGCGGGCTGGAGGGCCTGCTGGAGTACGCCCGCGACCTGTTCGACCCCGCCACCGCCGCCCGCCTCGCGGACCGGTTCGCCCTCCTGCTGGACGCCCTGACGGCGGACCCCTCGCAGCGCATCGGCGACGTCCCCCTCCTCCTCCCGGACGAGCGGCCGGGGCTGGGCACCCTCCTCCACCCCGAAGCCCCGCCGCCCCTCCCCGAGCTCTTCGAGGCCCAGGTCCGACGGACGCCGGAGGCCCTCGCCCTGACCGACCGCCAGGAGCGGTCGACCTACCGGGAGCTGAACGCCCGGGCGAACCGGCTGGCCCGGCACCTGGCCGCCGAGGGCATCGGCCCCGGAGACCTGGTCGCCCTGTCGCTGCCCCGGGGCGCCGCCGCCGTCACCGCCGTGCTCGCCGTCCTCAAGGCCGGCGCCGCCTACCTGCCGATGGACCCCTCCCACCCCGCGCAGCGCCTCGCCCTCGTGCTCGCCGACGCGGCCCCTCGGCTGCTCGTCACCGCCGGTGCGGAGGGCGGTCCGGGTCCGGCGGCCGGCGTCCCCCGCCTCGACGCGCAGACCTGGTGGAAGGAGTCCGACGCCTTCCCGGCCGCCGACCTGACGGACCGGGACCGCACCGCGAACCTCCACCCGCGCGACGCGGCCTACGTCATCCACACCTCCGGGTCCACCGGCCGGCCCAAGGGCGTGGTCGTCGAACACCGCTCCCTGAGCACCTACCTCCTGCGCGGCCGCACCGCCTACCCGAGCGCCGCCGGGGCGAGCCTGCTGCACTCGCCGCTCTCCTTCGACCTGACCGTCACCGCCCTCTTCACCCCGCTGGTGAGCGGCGGCCGCGTCCACCTCGGCGAGCTGTCCGAGCCCGCGGGCGCACCGCGCCACACGTTCATGAAGGTGACGCCGAGCCACCTCGAGCTGATGGACGCACTGCCCCCGGAGGCCGCCCCGTCCGAGCTGCTGCTGATCGGCGGCGAGGCCCTGCACGGCGAAGCCTTACGGCCCTGGCGGGAGCAGCACCCGGGCGTCGAGGTCCGCAACTGCTACGGCCCCACCGAGGCCACCGTCAACTGCGCCGAGCACCGCCTGGCGCCGGGCGCGCCCACCCCGGCGGGCGCCGTCCCGATCGGCCTGCCCTTCGAGGGCGTCCGGATGTACGTCCTGGACGAGCGCCTGCACCCCGTCCCGCCGGGCGTCGTCGGCGAGCTGTACGTCGCCGGGCCCTGCCTCGCCCGGGGCTACCTGGGCCGGCCCGGGCCGACCGCCACCCGGTTCGTCGCCAACCCCTTCGACGGGCCCGGCGAGCTGATGTACCGCACCGGCGACCTCGTACGGCTGCGGTCGGACGGCCTCCTGGAGTACGTCGGCCGCGGCGACGACCAGGTCAAGGTCCGGGGCCACCGGATCGAGCCGGGCGAGGTCAGGGCCGCGCTGCTCGCCCTGCCGGGGGTCGCCCGGTGCGCGGTGGGCGTCGAGGAGCGCTCGGCGGGCGACCGCCGCCTGGTCGCCCACGTCGTCCCCGCCGACCCGGGCCGCCCGCCGCAGGGCGCGGCGCTGCGCGCGGCCCTGGCCGAGACCCTCCCCGCGCCGATGGTGCCCTCCTCCGTCCTCGTCCTGCCCCGACTGCCGCTCACCGCCAACGGCAAGGTCGACCGCGCGGCCCTGCCCGGCGCGGGCCCGGACGCCCGGAGCGGCAGCCGTGGCCCGCGCACCCCCGCCGAGGCCGCGCTGTGCCGGGTGTTCGAGGAACTCCTCGGCTCCGGCCCCGTCGGCATCGACGACAACTTCTTCGAACTGGGCGGCCACTCCCTCCTCCTGCCCCGGCTGATCGCCCGCATCGAGGAGACCACGGGCCTCGCCCTGACCATGAAGCAGGTGCTCCTCGGCGGGACGGTGGAGCGCCTGCTGCGGGAGCAGCCGCCGGGCGCCGACCTCCTCCGGCCGGTGGTCACCCTCCGCCCGGGCGAGGGACGCCCGCTCTGGTGCGTCCACCCCGGCAGCGGGCTCGGCTGGAGCTACCTGGGGCTGCTCCCGTACGTCCCGGCCGGGCGGCCGGTGTACGCCCTCCAGGCGCGCGGCCTCGACGGGCGCGGCGCCCTGGCCGGGAGCTTCGCCGAGCTGGTCGAGGACTACTGCGCGCGGATCACCGCCGCGCAGCCCGAGGGGCCGTACCTGCTGGCCGGCTGGTCCTTCGGCGGCGCGGCGGCCCACGCCCTCGCCGTACGGCTGCGCGCCCTCGGCCACCGCGTCGACCTGCTCGCCGTCATCGACGCCGTACCGGCCGTCGGCGGGGACGAGCCTACGGATGCGGACACCGGCATCGAGGGCATCGAGGCCGTCGCGTTCGACGGCGGCGAGGCCATGGAGGCCCTCGACGAGGAGACGGTCGCGGCGCTGCTGCGCGTCACCCGCAACACCATCGCCCTGGCGCGCGACCCCGGCCCGCATCCGGGGGTCTTCGACGGCTCCCTCCTGCTCTTCGAGGCGACCGGCGGCTCCCGGGACCTCGCCCGGCGGTGGGAGCCCGTCGTCGCGGGGCCCGTCACCACCGTGCCGGTGGACGGCGAGCACCTCAGGATGCTCAGGCCCGCCGCCCTGCGGACCATCGGCCCGGCCCTGGCCGAGGCGCTGACGTCGCTGACGTCGCTGACGTCGCTGGAGAACCTCTCCCCGGACGAGGAGGCCCGCTGATGTGCGGAATCGCCGGCTCGATGGCCTTCGGGTCAGCCCGCCCCACACCGCCCGAGGTCCTGGAGCGTATGACGGCCGTCCTGGCCCACCGCGGCCCCGACGCCGCCGGGCACCTCCTCCAGGACGGCGTCGCCCTGGGCTTCCGCCGCCTGAGCCTGGTCGACCTCGAGGGCGGCGCGCAGCCGATGACCGGCGAGGACGGCACCGTGACCATGGTCTGCAACGGCGAGATCTTCAACCACCGCGAACTGCGGGCGCTCCTGGAGGCACGCGGCCACCGCTTCCGCACCGACTGCGACGTCGAGGTGGTGCTGCACCTCTACGAGGACGAGGGCCCGGCCCTGCTCGAGCGCCTCAACGGGCAGTTCGCCTTCGCCGTCCACGACCGCCGCCGCGGGCGGCTCTTCCTCGCCCGCGACCACGCCGGCATCGCGCCGCTCTACTACACCGCCACCGGCGGGCACTTCGTCTTCGGCTCCGAGATCAAGGCGCTCCTCGAACACCCCGGGGTCCCGCGCGAGGTCGACCCGACGGGCCTCGACCAGGTGCTGACCTTCCCCGGGCTCGTCAGCCCCCGCACGATGTTCCGCGGCATCAGGAGCCTCAAGAACGGCCACCAGCTGATCGTCTCCGACGGCCGGGTGGAGGAGACCGCGTACTGGGACCTCGACTACCCGACCGCCGACCAGGAACAGGCGGAGGGGCCGCCGCGCACCGACGAGTCGTACGGGGAGCAGCTGCGCGAACTCCTCGACCGGGCCGTCCGCTCGCGCCTGCGCGCCGACGCGCCCGTCGGGTTCTACCTGAGCGGCGGCCTGGACTCGGCCCTCATCGGCGCCCTCACCGCCCAGGCCGGACCGCCCGTCCACTCCTTCTCCATCGCCTTCCCCGGCGCGGACATCGACGAGTCCCGCTACCAGCGCCTGATGGCCTCCCGGATCGGATCCCTGCACCACGAGGCCGAGTTCACCGGGGACGACATCGCCGACCGGCTGCACCGGATGGTGCTGCACAGCGAGTGCCCCGTCCGCGAGACCTACAACACCTGCTCGCTGGTGCTGTCCTCGCTCGCCCGCTCCCACGGCGTCAAGGCCGTCCTC
Source organism: Streptomyces sp. NRRL WC-3742 (assembly GCF_000720635.1). Taxonomy (GTDB): domain Bacteria; phylum Actinomycetota; class Actinomycetes; order Streptomycetales; family Streptomycetaceae; genus Kitasatospora. The sequence continues at coordinate 62,045 of NZ_JOCF01000015.1, forward strand.
AGCGGCGAGGGTTCCGACGAACTGTTCGGCGGCTACCTCGGCTACCGCTTCGACGCCGGAGGCCGCACCGCCTCCGACACCGGCGACCCGCTGGAGGACGCCCTCGAGGAGGACGTGCGCGCGCGGCTCTGGGGCGACCCGTCGCTCTTCTACGAACGCCGCTACCACGCCTGGCGCGAGGCCAAGTCGGGCCTGTACTCCGACGCGCTCAGGAAGTCCCTCGACGAGTTCGACTGCCTCGCCCACCCCGTCGTCGACCACCGCCGCCTCGCCGGGCGGCCGCGCCTGAGCCAGCGCTCCTACCTGGACTTCACCCTGCGCCTCTCCGACCACCTGCTCACCGACCACGGGGACCGGATGGCGCTCGCCAACTCCGTGGAGGCCCGCTACCCGTTCCTCGACCGGGACGTCCTCGAGTTCGCCCGCACCACGCCCAACCGCCTCAAGGTCAACGCCCTGGGCGAGAAGGCCGTGGTGAAGCAGGCCGCGCGCGGCCTCGTCCCCCCGGAGATCGTCCACCGGGAGAAGTACGGCTTCCGGGCCCCCGGCAGCCCGGGCCTGTTGCAGCTCGACCTCGACTGGGTCAACGACCTGCTGTCGCCCGCCCGGATCGCCCGGCAGGGCTACTTCGACCCGGCCGTGGTCGAGCGGCTGCGCGCGGAGCACCTGCGCGAGGGCGCCGACCTGCACCCCCACCTCGACGACGACGTGCTCCTGGTCGTCCTGACCTTCGGCATCCTCCTCGACGTCTTCCGGCTCCCCGGCCACCTGTGAACCCGGCCCCGGCCTGTGCACCCGGCCCCGATCCCTGAACCCGGCCCCACCCGCGCACCGCCGCCCCGCCGCAACCGCCGCCCTGACGAAGGAACACGAAGGAAGCAGCCATGGCCTTTGAGGCGATCCACTCGCTCGTCGCACGCTCCGTCGCCCGGTTCCCCGACCGCACCGCCGTGGAGACCGCCGACGCCGCGCTCAGCTACCGGGCCCTGGACGAACGGGCCGACCGGGTCGCGGCGCAGCTCCACCGGGCCGGGGCCCGGGCCGGATCGCTGGTCTCGGTCCTCGCACCCGACCGCGCCGACCTGGCCACGGCCCTGCTGGCCGTGCTGCGCCTGGGCGCCGTCGCGGCCCCGCTGGACGGCGCCGCCCAGACGCACCGGCTCTCCCGGCTCCTCTCCGACGCGCCGCCGGAAGTGCTGCTCGTGGGCGCCGGACAGGAGAAGACCGCGGCCGAGATCGCGCCGGCGGGGCTGCCCCTCCTCGAACTGGGCGCCGTTCAGGACGGGTTGACCGATGACAGGGGGGCCGACTACCCGCGCCACGTCCCCGGCCCGGACGACCCCTGCTACCTGTTCTTCACCTCCGGCTCCACCGGCCGCAGCAAGGCCATCCTCGGACGGCTCGGCGCCGTCGACCACTACCTCCGCTGGGAGGCCGAGCTGCTGGGCGTCGACTCCGGGTGGCGCGTCGGCCAGCTCATCTCGCCCGCCTTCGACGCCGTCCTGCGCGACCTCCTCCTGCCCCTGTCGGTGGGCGCCACCGCCGTGGCCCCGGCCCCGGAGCTGCGGCTGGACCCGGCGGCGCTCGCCCACTGGATCGACGGCGCCCGCGTCGACCTCGTCCACTGCGTCCCCTCGGTCTTCCGCTCGCTGCTGCCCACCGCCCTCGGCGACGACCTCGGCTTCCCCGCGCTGCGGTGCGTCGCGCTCTCCGGCGAGCGGCTCGTACCGGCCGACGCGGCGCGGTGGTTCGACCGGTACGGCGAGCGGGTCCGGCTGCTGAACCTCTACGGACCCTCCGAGACCACGATGACGAAGCTCTACCACTTCGTCACCCCCGCCGACACCGCGCTCCGTTCGATCCCGATCGGGCGTCCCATGCCCGACACCGAGGTGCTGCTCCTCGACGAGCGCGGCGAGCCCGTGCCCGAGGGCCGGGTGGGCGAGATCCACCTGCGCACCCCGTACGCCGCGCTCGGCTACCACCGCGACCCGGAGGCCACCGCCGCGGCCTTCACCACCACCCCGGGCAGCGGCTCCGGGCCCGCGCTCACCGTCTACCGCACCGGGGACTTCGGCCGGCTGCTGCCCGGGGCGTCCGAGGCGTCGCCCGCGGGGACGCTCGAGTTCCTCGGCCGCAAGGACCACCAGGTCAAGATCGGCGGGGTCCGGGTCGAGCTGGAGGAGGTGGAGGCGCTCCTGCGCGAGCACCCCTCCGTGGCCGAGGCCGCCGTGATCCTCACCGAACCGGACGGCGCCCCGCCCCTGCTGTGCGCGTTCGTCGAATCCTCCGGTACTTCCGGTGCTTCCGGTGCTTCCGGTGCTTCCGGTGTGCCCGACACCGACCTCCTGCGCGAACACCTCGCCGAACGGCTGCACCCCGCCGCCGTCCCCTCCGTGATCGTGCCCGCCCGCATCCCGAGGACCGTCACCGGCAAGATCGACCGCAAGGCCCTGCGCCCGCCGGCCCCCGCCGCCCAGACACCCGCCGACGACGCCGTCGCCCCGCGCAACGCCACCGAACGCACCGTCGCCGCCATCTGGACGGCCGTCCTGGCCGTACCCATCGAGGACGTGCGCACCCGGTTCTTCACCGTCGGCGGCTCCCTGGCCGTCATCACCGTCCTGAGCAGGATCAAGGACTCCTTCGGCGTCTCCCTCACCCTGGCCGACTTCCTCGCCCACCAGACCGTCGAAGGCATCGCGCGCCTCGTCGAGAAGACCCTCGTGGAAACCGACGCCGACGACGACCTCTTCGGGAGCCCGCTGTGACCGTCACCCCGCTCGACCCGGACCGGAGCGCCGCCGTCGAGGCGCAGGTGCGCGAGGCCGTCCTGCGCCACGGCTCCGTCGAGGACTGCGCGGTCGTCCTCAACGGGCCCGCCACGGGCGCCCGGCACTGCGTCCGCTGCGGGATCACCGCCGCCTACCCCGGCCTCACCTTCGACACGGACGGCGTCTGCTCCCTGTGCACCCACTACGCCGCCCACCGGCAGGCCATCCACGACTACTTCCGCCCGCCCGAGGACCTCGCGCCCACCCTGCGGGCCGCCGCCGAGGCGCGCGGCTCCGCGTACGACTGCCTGCTGCTGTTCAGCGGCGGCAAGGACAGCAGCTACGTCCTGTACCGGCTGGTCGACCTCGGCCTGCGGGTGATGACCTTCACCTTCGACAACGGCTTCATCTCCCGCACCGCACTGCGCAACTGCCTCGCCATCACCGAGGAGTTGGGCGTCGAGCACATCACCGCCACCCGGGCCGACCAGAAGGCCGTCTTCCTGGACTCCCTGCGCGACCACAAGAGCGTCTGCAACGGCTGCTTCCGCTCGCTGCTCGACCTCAGCACCGAGGTCGCCCACACCCGCGGCATCCCCAGCATCGTCACCGGGCTCTCCCGGGGGCAGATCATGGACGAGCGGCTGTCCTGGTTCCACGAGCGGGGCATCTTCGACGTCGCCGAGATCGAGGAGAAGCTGCGCCTGGGCCGCCGCGCGTACCACTCCGCCTCGGGGGCCGAGGTCGACCGGGCGAGCCTCGACACCGTCCGCATCGTCGACTACTTCCGCTACTCCGAGGTCACCAAGACCGACATCCGCGCCTTCCTGCGCGAACGCTCCGACCTCTGGTCGCAGCCCGTCGACACCGGCTTCTGCAGCTCCAACTGCATGATCAACGACGTCGGCGTGTACGTGCACTCCGCCGAGCGCGGCTACCACAACTACGAGGCCCCCACCCGCTGGGAGGTACGGCTGGGCCACCTCGACGTCGCGGAGGCCGACGAGGAGCTGAGCGGCCCCGTCGACACCGCCCAGGTCCACCGCATGCTCGCCACCATCGGCTACCCCGACCCGGCCGACCGCGACCGGATCGGCGCCCGGCTGAGCGTCTACTACGTCCCCCGGGACGGCACCGCCCCCGCCCGGCTCGCGGCCGCCGTCGCCCCGACCCTGCCCGCCTCCCTGCGGCCCGCCCAGTGGATCCCCGTCGACGAGATCCCGCGCAGCGGCGGCATCGTGGACCGCTGGGCGCTGCGCAGCCGCCAGCGGGCCGGGATCAGCGGCTCGCGCACCGGGTCCACGGCCGAGCCCGAGGAGTCGCCGCGCCGGTACCCGCTCACGGCCGGGCAGCGGGCCCTCCTCGGCGGCGGCGGGGGCGCCCGGGCTCTCGTCCTGACGCTGGACGACACCTCCTGCGGGCCCGCCGAGCTGAAGGCCGTGATCCTGCAACTCCTGCTGCACCACGACGCGTTGCGGCTGCGCTTCGAGGAGAGCGACGCGGGCCTGAGCCAGTACCACGAGGGCGTCGGGGGCAGGCTGCCCGTGGCCACGCTCAACCTGCGGGACCGGGGCGAGGCCGAGGAGACCGAGCTCATCGACCGGGCCCGCGCGCGGCTCCTCGGCGCCCTCGACCCGGCCGGCGGGCGGCTCCTGCGCGCCGCCGTCCTCGACCGGGCGCCGCGGCCCGCCGGGCTGCTGCTCGTCGTGCACGAGCTGGTCGCGGACGTCGAGTCCTGGCGGGTGCTGCTGGAGGACCTCGCCCTCGGGCTCGGGCAGTTGCGGGCAGGCGGTGTCGTGGAGCTGCCGCCCGCCGGGTCGTTCCCGCCCGCCCTCGGCACGCCGCGGCTCTCCGATGCCGGAGACCGTTCGACCGCTCATCGGATCGGGGCCTGCCTCGCGGAGGTGCTGTCGCAACCGGTGGAGGTCGTCGACCACACCGCCCGCAGCCGTACGGACCGCCTGGTCGCCCCACTCCCGCCGACCCCCGACAACGCCCGACCAACCGTGCGCTACGAGCACTTCGGCGACGTCGCCGCCACCCTCACCCCGGCCGGCGCCCCCTGGAAGCCCACCGACCGGTCCGTCGAGGAGTTCGCCCGCCCGTCCGGAGGCCACGGCCAGGGCCTCACGGTCACCGGCCGCATCCACGACGGCGAACTCGCCCTCACCTGGTGGGCCGAGCCCCCGCTGCGCGCCCGCCTCGCCGAGGAGCGGGCGGCGCAGCGCCTGGACGCGAGGCTGCGCGACCTCGAGGCGTCCTAGCCGTGGCCGGCACCCCGCCCGGCCTCCCGACCCTCGGCGTGCTCGGCGGCATGGGCCCCGCGGCCACGGCGGAGTTCCTGCGCGTACTGGCCCGCACCGTCCCGGCCGCCACCGACCAGGAGCACCCGCGGATCGTGATGCTGTCCGAGCCGGCCGTACCCGACCGCACCGAGGCGCTGATCAGCGGCAGCGACGCCCCGATGCCACTGCTGGAACAGTCACTGCGGACCCTGGTCGGGTGGGGCGCGGACCTGCTGGCCGTCCCCTGCAACACCGCGCACGTCTACCTCGACCGCCTGCGCGACTGGCTGCCCGTACCCCTGGTCCACATCGTCGAGGCCACCCTCGACACCGCCCGGGCCGCCAGCCCCGACGGCGCCTGGCTCACCGCCACCACCGGCACGGTGATCAGCGGGATCTACCAGCGCCACGCCCGCCGCACCGACTACCGCCTGCTGCTCCCCGACGACGCCCTCCAGGAGCGCGTCCATGCGGCCACCACCCTGGTGAAGGCCAATCAGGTCCCGGCAGCGGGCGAGACCTTCGGCGCCGTCGCCCGCGAACTCCTGCGCCGCGAACCGGTCCCCCTGGTCGCCGCCTGCACGGAACTCCCCCTGGCCGCCGCCCGGTCCGGACTCCCCGACGATCTGGTCGTCTCCAGCCTCGACGCCCTCGCGGAAGCCTGCGTCGACCGCCTGTACGCCGCCTCCCCCACCGGACGGAGATGAGTGGTTTGCGCCTGTCCCGAGAGCACGAGCAACTGCGGCGGACCGTCGCCAGGTTCGCCCGGACGGAAGTGGCGCCGGTCATCGGCGGCTACTACGAACGCCAGGAGTTCCCCCGGAAACTGGTCGCCGACATGGGCCGGATGGGCCTGTTCGGGCTGCCCTTCGGCGAGGAGTTCGGCGGCATGGGCGGCGACTTCCTCACCCTCTGCCTGGCCGTCGAGGAACTCGCCAAGGTCGACTCCTCCGTCGCCGCCACCCTCTCCGCCGCCGTCACCCTCGGCGCCCTCCCCATCCACCGCTTCGGCACCCCCGAACAGAAACAGCGCTGGCTCCCCCCGCTCTGCGCCGGAGAAGCCCTCGCCGGCTTCGGCCTCACCGAACCCGGCGGCGGCACCGACGCGGCCGCCGCCCGCACCACGGCCCGCCTCGACGACGGCTCCTGGGTCATCGACGGCAGCAAGTCCTTCATCACCAACTCCGGCACCGAGATCACCAGCCTGGTCACCGTCACCGCCGTCACCGGCCCCGGCAGCGGCCACGGCCCCGAGATCTCCACCGTCGTCGTCCCGGCCGGCACCCCCGGCTTCTCCGTGGCCCCCGCCTACTCCAAGGTCGGCTGGTGCGCCTCCGACACCCACGACCTCTCCTTCACCGACTGCCGCGTCCCCGCCGACCACCTCCTCGGCGAACGCGGCCTCGGCCTCGCCCAGTTCATGTCCGTCCTCGACGAAAGCCGCATCGCCATCTCCGCCCTCGCCACGGGCCTCGCCCAGGGCTGCGTCGACGAATCCCTCCGCTGGGCCACCGACCGCACCGCCTTCGGCCACCCCATCGCCCACTACCAGGCCATCCAGTTCAAGCTCGCCACCATGGAGACCCGCGCCCACACCGCCCGCCTCGCCTACCACGCGGCCGCCGAAGCCATGCTCCGCGGCGACTCCTTCATGAAGGAAGCCGCCATGGCCAAGCTCGTCTCCGCCGAAGCCGCCATGGCCAACGCCCGCGACGCCACCCAGATCTTCGGCGGCTACGGCGTCATGAACGACACCCCCGTCGCCCGCTTCTACCGCGACGCCAAGATCCTCGAAATCGGCGAAGGCACCACCGAAGTCCAACAAATGATCATCGCCCGCCACCTGGGCCTCTCCTAGGCGGCGACGTCGCGTGGCCGAGCGAGCCCGTCGCCGAGCCGACGCCCACGCGACCGGACCGAGCTCGCCACGCGGGCGGTGGCGACCGTACCTCTACAGGCTGAGCAGGCCGATGGCGTGCCCGTCCGGGTCCACCACCGGCCACGTGCTCAGGCCGCGCGAGCGCATGGCGGCGACGGCGGTGGCGGCGGGCATGCCGGTGGTGGCGAAGGGGGCGCGGTCGAGGGTCACGTCGCGTACCGGGGTGCGCTCGGTGTACCAGGACCGGGCCTGGAACGGCGCCAGGTGCAGGCGGGTCAGGAGTCCGGCGCAGCGGCCGTCCTCGTCGCGGACCAGGAGGTGGTCCGCGCCGGAGCTCTGGAGGATGTCCATCGCCGCGTCGACCATGATGTCGTCGCTGATCTGCAGCTCGGGGTGGGTCATGAGGTCGCCGACCGTGGCGGTGGTCGGCGGATTGTGGACCGTAGTGGTCACGGGCTGACTCCTTCGTGGCTTCCCCGCCGGGGCCGGCGGTGATGATCGGGACTCTGACGGGCGGGTCGACAGGCCGTGCCGGCCGGACCCCTCACCGGGAGTCGGGCCGGGCGGCTACGGCCTGTCCTTCGGATCAGCCCTAGGCAGCGAGGACGACACGCTTGGGGGCCCGGCGGCGGGCGGAGCCCTGGTTCTCCCGGCCGGCGACGGCCCGGCTGTCACCGGCGGTGCGGGCGGGACGGCCGCGGCGGCCGCGGTTGGCGGCGGGGCTGCGGCGCGGCCGTTCGACGACGGGGTCGGCGATCACGGTGGGGATGCCGGTGGGCACGCGGGCGCCGGTGATCCGGGCCAGTTCCTCGTCCCCGGCGCTGACCTTGGTGATGACGGGGGTGACGGCGGCCGTGGCCATCAGGCGGGTCATCGCGCGGCGCTGGTTGGGCAGCACCAGGGTGACGACGGTGCCGGACTCTCCCGCGCGGGCGGTGCGCCCGCCGCGGTGGAGGTAGTCCTTGTGGTCGGCCGGCGGGTCCAGGTTGACGACGAGGTCGAGCCCGTCGACGTGGATGCCCCGGGCGGCGACGTTGGTGGCGATCAGCGCGGTGACCTGGCCGGTGCGGAACTGCTCCAGGGTGCGGGTGCGCTGGGGCTGGGACTTGCCGCCGTGCAGGGCGGCGGCCTTGACCCCGTTCGCGAGCAGGTCCTGAACCAGGCGGTCCGCACCGTGCTTGGTGTCGGTGAACATGATCACCCCGCCGTCGCGGGACGCGATGTGGGCGATGGTGGCGTTCTTGTCGAAGTTCTGCACGTGCAGGACGTGGTGCTCCATGGTGCTGACCGCCCCGGCGGACGGATCCACCGAATGGGTGACGGGGTCCTTGAGGAAGCGGCGCACCAGGCGGTCGACGTTGCGGTCGAGGGTGGCGGAGAACAGCATCGTCTGGCCGCCGTCGGCGACCTGTTCGAGGAGTTCGGTGACCTGCGGCAGGAAGCCCATGTCGGCCATCTGGTCGGCCTCGTCGAGCACCGTGACGGTGACCTCGTCCAGCTGGCAGTCACCGCGCTGGATCAGGTCCTTGAGCCTGCCGGGGGTGGCGACCACGACCTCCGCCCCGCGGTTCAGCGCGTGTGCCTGGCGGCCGATCGACATTCCGCCCACCACGGTCGCCAGGCGCAGGCGCACCGCGTGGGCGAAGGGGGTGAGGGCCTCGGTGACCTGCTGTGCGAGCTCGCGGGTGGGGACCAGCACCAGGGCCAGCGGGCGGCGCGGCTCGGCCCTGCGTCCGGCGGTGCGGGCCAGCAGGGCGAGGCCGAAGGCGATGGTCTTGCCGGAGCCGGTGCGGCCCCGACCCAGGACGTCGCGCCCGGCGAGCGAGTTGGGCAGCGTGGCGGCCTGGATGGGGAAGGGTGTGGTGACGCCCTGGCGGGTCAGGGTGGAGAGCAGGGCATTGGGCAGGCCGAGTTCGTCGAACGCTTCGACGGCCGGCAGTGCCGGGGTGGTGCTGACCGGCATCGCGAACTCGCCCTGCTGGGAGGAACGCTGGCGGGGGCCACGGGCGGAGGAGTGCCGGTCGCCGACGGGGCGGTCGCCGTAGAAGGAGCTGCCACCGGAGCGGGAACCCGAAGACGATCGGGAGCCCGCAGAGGAGCGGGAACCCGAGGAGGATCGGGAGTTGGCGTTCTGGTACGAGGAGCGGCTGGAGCGGTTCATGTGAAACCTTCCCGGGGCGGCACGTCACGAGGAAGGCTCTGCGGCACATGGCAGCGCGGAGACCACAAGGGAACGGGCCGAACGTGTGGCGGGTGGGGCGTGGACGGTGGAACCGTGCGGCACGTCACCTACGGTCGGCGCTCACCGCGCGGAGCGGGAGCGAGGAACCTCAAAGCCGTGCGATGGCACGGCAGGGCGCCGGTCCGGACGCGGCGCTGTGCGTCTCGCGTGGGAACGGGCGGCGGTGGCGGGGCCACGGGGCCTGAACGGCCCGGGGAAATGCGCGTGCCGCAATGCCGAGAGGCCCGCACCAGGCGTGTGTGCGCGGTGCGGGCCCCTCGCTGCTAGGCGGGTGCCGTGGCAGAAACTACAGCGGACGAATGTTCTCGGCCTGCGGGCCCTTCTGACCCTGCGTGACGTCGAACTCGACCTTCTGGCCCTCGAGCAGCTCGCGGAAGCCGTTGGCGTTGATGTTCGAGTAGTGGGCGAAGACGTCGGGGCCGCCGCCATCCTGCTCGATGAAGCCGAAGCCCTTTTCCGCGTTGAACCACTTCACAGTGCCATTAGCCATAAAAAATCTCCTTCAAGGGGCTGTCCGAAGCACACACAGCGCGCACTTCGAGTCGCCGCGATGAGCACCCACCCGGGGAAGAGCCGGGAAACAAAAATGCACCTGCGAAACATCAGCAGGCGCACACAAAGTTCATGGGAACCACTACTGCAACTAAGACGACAGTAGCAGGCCCCGGCCCACGGCGGTGGGATATTTCCGCCCCAGATTTTCGGGGCCCCTTCCCGGAGCCGCCGGGCCGGGGCGGAGGAGACCGTCAACGGGCCTGGAAAGCGGGCCGGTTGACCGTGTGGATCACTCCGCCCGGCCGACCGCCCCGCGGCACGACGGCCGCAGGTGCGGCGTGTCCGCCGTCACAGTGGAGGTCTCACAGCGGAGGTCCCACCCGTTACTCCGCGAAGTCGCGGGCCGGCGGTCCGGTTCTCCTCAGGTGTGGTCGCGGCGGAGTTGTTCGTTGATGCGCAGGGCCTCTTCGAGCTGGTCCTCGAGGATGATGATGCGGCACGCGGCGTCGAGCGGGGTGCCCTGGTCGACGATTTCGCGGGCGCGGGCGGCGATGCGCAGTTGGTAGCGGGAGTAGCGGCGGTGGCCGCCGGCTGATCGCTGGGGGGTGATGAGCTTGGCCTCGTCGAGGCTGCGCAGGAAGCCCGGCGTGGTGCCCAGGATCTCTGCGGCCCGGCCCATGGTGTAGGCGGGGTAGTCGTCGTCGTCGAACTTTGTCTCTGCGCTCATGCGCTCCGCCGTGTCGTGGTCGGTGGCGAGGGTGGCCTGTTCCACCAACACCTTCTTTCTCGGGAAACGGGTCGAGGGCCCCGGCGCTGTTGTACGCCGGGGCCCAGGGATATGTGGATTCACTGCACCATCAACTGCACTACTACTGTCGGCCGACCGGCCGACCTGCGGTGTCCGCACTGCCCCGGGGAGGAACAGGATGCGGGGATCGCGTATGCGTGACCGAGGACCACCTCTTCCATGACGTTCCATGACGATGGCTGCTGCGGTGACCGCCCGGCTGGTACTGCGTGCCGTGGCGGGCGATCCGACGGGGTGAACCCTTCCCTTCTCCTCTGGTGTGCATCTTGCGAACTTCAGGTACTGCCAACTGCGGCACTGCCCAGGCAGTTCATGTCTGCCTGTCCTGCGGTCCTGCTCTTCCAACACGAGGAACACTACACAGACCGCCGCGCAATGTCTACTTTGGCCAGCACAGGTTTCCACCTCTGGGCGAGGAGCTTTATCGAGGAGGCACCGGTCGGCCGGCACCGGTGGGACCGCCTGCGCCGGGGTGCGCGGTGAGGGCGTCGCGCAGGGCGTAGAGGTCGGCCACGGTCGCCTGCTCGGCCAGGCGCGCCAGGAGCCGACGCAGGACTCTGTCGTCGCCGTCGCGGACCGCCTCCACGATTCCGATGAGCACGGAGGTGTCAGTGCTCGGGGCGGACTGCTGCTGCATCTCCACTCTCCTTCGCGCCCCCTGCGGGGGCGCTGCATGTGCCGGGTCTGCGCCCTGCGGCGCCCTGGTCGGGGCGGGAGACTACCGGCTGAGCGGCAGCCCGGAGCTGCGGGGGTACCGCTGCAAGGACGCCGCTGCGGCGGTTCGTTCAGCGGGTGGGTGCGAGCGCGGTGAGCGCGGCGGCCAGGATGTCGTGGACGGCGGGCGCGGCCGAGCTGGAGGCGAGCAGGAAGCCGAAGACCACGGCGACGCAGACCGTGAACCCGCTCGCCCTGCGCCGACGCACCTGAACGGCGAGAGCCACACCGAAGAACACCACCGCCGACACCTCCAGGACCACGGCCACCCCTCTGCGATCCGCCGGGCTACGGCCGAACCGCGCCCGGTATCTCTCCCAGCCGTCCCACATTTTTCCATGCGGTGATCACAGCTAGTGGAATTGCCGTGCCGCGTCGCGTCCGGCGGCGCCGAGGGCCGGGGTGTCCGTGCGGGCGGCTTGCGGCGGGCACTATCCTCGGGTACATGTCGAACCCTGATGGGCTGCTCGTCGACATCGCCGCGATGGTGGAGTCCGAGCGCAGCAACCAAATGCCTTTGACCGTGGTCGTCCCGGGGGCGGTCATCACCGGCCGCCTGGCGCCGGAGAGTCTGTGGAACGAACGGGTGGCCGAAGTCCTCGCCGCCTCCGAGCACTTGAAGTCCTTCGCCGCGCTGTTCTCGGCGCCCGCCACCGGCGACGGCGACGACGCGGCACTGTCCGCCGCGCGGCCGACGCACCTGCATCTGCATGTCGCCCGCATCCTGCAGGGCAGCTACGGCCTGCCCCACACCGGGGGCATGTACCGGATCGCCATCGCCGACATCAGCAGCTGGACGGTGGGGGACCTCAGCTACTCCGACCAGTGATGCCCCGGCCGGCACGGGCGTGCCCGGCACGCCTCCGGTCGGGGTAGCCGGCCGTCCAGGGACGCCCGTGGGGCGGGAAAAGCCGGGAAGGCTTTCCCCGCCCCACAGGACCGGGCCGACGGCGCAGCGCCGCTCCTACCTGCCTGCGCCCCTCCTACCTGCCTGCGCCCCTCCCCCGGCCCAGGCGCACACCGCCGAGCACCAGGGCGGCGACGAACAGCACGGCGCCGATGACGAGCAGCCACAGCAGGCCCTTCACCAGGGCGCCGACGAAGCCGAACACCACCGCGATCAGCAGGATGAACAGGAACAGTGCCATGCCGTTCTCCTCCTTCTTCGGCTCCTTCTTCGGCCCGAACGTCAGTCGTTGCGCTTGAGTGCGCCCTTCACCCGGTCGGCGGCGCCCTGCACGGCGTCCTTGGCGTCGTCCACGGCCTGCTTGGCCTTCGACTCCACCTGGTCGGCCTGGCCCTCGCCCTTGAGTTCCTGGTCCCCGGTCAGGTCGCCGGCCTTCTCCTTCGCCTTGCCGGCCAGTTCCTGCGCCTTGTTCGACAGGTCACCCATCGGTTCCTCCAGTGGTCCGTTGGTCCGTTGGTCCGTCGGCGGTGCGGTGACACCGCCCGTTCATCACATCTTGCCCGGTATTGACCCTTTCGCTCCTCCTTCGGTACGGGCCGCCGCCCACGCCGTACGGGGTCAGGCGGCGGCGGGGGTGAGGTCGGCGCGGCCGAACAGGAGGGCGTAGCCGCGCGGCAGGTAGTCGAGCAGTCGGGCGGTGAGGTCCTCGCCGACGAGGTCCGCGAGCGCGGTGAGGACGCAGGAGGCGTCCCAGCGGGCGGTGGCGAGGGTGGTGTTGAGGTTGCGGGCCACGGCTTCGACGAAGGCGGGGGCCGTGGCGGGGCAGGTGAGGGGGATGGGGCGACGAGGGCCGCGCGAGCGTGGTCGGGCAGTGCGGCGGCGAGGTCGCAGCGTTCGTCGCCGGCCAGCTGGGAGCCGAGTATCCCCAGGACGGTGTCGAGGACCTGTTCGGCCTGCTCGTCACTGGGGTAGCGGCCGAGAGAGCGCAGCTGCTGGATCAGGCGGCGGTGGCGGGTCATGGCAGATGGCCTTCCGGGGGCGGGCCGCCGCGCGGGTGCTGCGGCCGAGGGTGTCGGCCGGGGGTGGCGGGGTGGCCGAGGAGGGTGTCGTAGGGGGTGGACGGGGCTCTCCCGGCGGCCCCGCCCCCGGCGGCAGCGCCGGGGGCGGGGGCCAGGCGGCGGGTGAGGCCCGCGAGCGTGAGGAGGCGGGCCACGGGGCGGCTGATGCCGTGCACCACGAGACGGCGGCCGCTGTGGTCGGCCCGGTTGCGGGCCTGGACCAGGGCGCCGAGGCCCGCGCAGTCCATGAAGGTGACCTGCGACAGGTCGAGCACCACCACGTGGTGCTCGGAGAGCGCGCGTTCCAGTTCGCGGCGCAGGCGCGGGGCGGTGTCGAGGTCGATCTCGCCGCGCGCCCGGACCGTGAACGGGCTCACCAGGGCGGTCATCGCAGGAGCTCGCAGTTCCTCCCGTCCGCCTCGGCGGGCGGGACAGCGGAAGGGGTGGGAGTGTCCGGCGCCGCCCCTCGGGGGGATGCAGGGGCGGCGCGGGACGCTCTGGGCGCGGCCGGTCAGGCCCGGATCTGCTTGCGGTCGCCGCTGTGGCTGATCGCGATCTTGCGGGGCTTGGCCTTCTCGGCGACCGGGATCTTCAGGGTCAGCACGCCGGCCTGGTAGTCGGCGGTGATCCCCTCCGGGTCGAGCGTGTCGGAGAGCATGACCTGCCGGGAGAACACGCCGAGCGGGCGCTCCGAGAGCTCCCACTTCACGCCCTCGCCGTCGTGGCGGGGGCGGCGCTCGGCCTTCACGGTCAGCATGTTCCGTTCGACGTCGATGTCGATCGCCTCCGGGTCGACCCCGGGCAGATCGAAGCAGATCACGTACTCGTCGTCGACGCGGTAGGCGTCCAGCGGCATCGGCGTCGGGCGCGACCAGGTGCCGGTCGTGTTCAGGAACTGCTGGGTCAGCCGGTCCAGCTCGCGGAACGGGTCAGTGCGCATCAGCATTGCGAAACACCTCCACTGATCGATGGGTGCCAGTGCGCTTCACCTGAGACCGTTGTAGCACGTCGTCCATGCGATGACAAACGAAGTGTGTCGTCGATAGAATGACGTCGTGAGTACGAAGCCGCCGAAGTCCGACGCCCGCCCCGGGCCGGTCTCATTCCTTGCCGCCGCCACGGCACTCGCCTCCATCGACGATGCCGTCCGCACCGCCCGCACACCCCCCACCGCCACCCAGGACACCGTGGAGGACGGCCCCGAGCAGGCGCTGGCCGCCCTGGTCCTGCTGCGCGAGCTGCGCACCCAGCTCGCGGGCTGGGAGGCTCCGCTGGTCGAAGCCGCCCGCGCCGGCGGCGCCACCTGGGCCGACCTCGCCCGCCCCATGGGCGTCTCCAGCCGCCAGGCCGCCGAGAACCGCTACCTGCGCCTGCGCCCCGCCGGCACCACCTCGCCCGAGGAGACCGGAGCCGAACGCGTCAAGGCCGTACGCGACCGCCGCGCCGCCGACCGGGCGGTCAGCGCCTGGGCCCGCGACCACGGCGCCGCCCTGCGCGTCCTGGCCGCCCAGATCACCGCCGCCCCCGGCCACACCCCGGCCGCCGAGCCCGCGCTGACCGCGCTCACCACCGCCCTGGGCGCCGCCGACCCCGTCGACCTCATAGCCCCCCTGGCCGACATGCGCCCCCACCTCGCCACCGCCCACCCCGATCTCGCCGACCGACTCGACGACCTCACCCGCCAGACCGACCGACTCCGCGATGACAGCGACCAACGACGCGCCTGACCCCCGCACCACCGACGCAGACCGGTGGCAGCCCATCCTCCAGAAGCTGGCAGACCTCGAAACCCGGGTCCGCACCCTGGGCGACGAGACCACCGCCGCCCTGGCCACGCACCTGGCCCGACTCGACGCCCTGCGCCACCAACTGGCCCACCCCGCCTGGCCCGACCACGAGGCGGCCCACGAACCTGGCCCAAGCCGCGCACCATCACCGGCGCCCCGCCGAGCAGCCCGACGCCCGTCGGCGTGACCAACTCCCGACACGGCGGGACGGGCCCCGGCACCGACCCACGCGCCCGCCCAGGACGGACCGGCACCCGGACAACGGCGCCGGCTACGGGCGCTGCGGGTTCCGCATCTTCGTCAGCAGCGCGAGCAAGGCGTCCTGTTCCTGCGCGTCGAGGCCGGCGAACAGCCTGGAGGCGTGCAGCCGCGTTCTGAGCGTCTCCCACAGTTCGTGTCCTCGGTCGGTGAGGACGAGCGTGCGCTTGCGGCCGTCGGTGGGATGGGGCCGGCGGGCGATGAGTCCCATGCTCTGAAGCTTGTCGGCGGCGAGACTCACCGTGGAAGCGTCACAGCGCAGGCGGGCAGCCACGTCCCGCATGGTCGGCGGCTCGGTTCCCGGGGCGAGCGCCCACAGTGTGCCGGCGACGGAGGCCGGAACTCCGAACTCGCCGAGCACCTCGGCCACGACCGCGTCCGCGCCGTTCGCCACCTCCATGAGCGCGCGGACGATCTCGGCCTTCCGCTCGACGTCCGCGCTCTGAGCCACCGGTACCTCCACGCCACTGTCCACGGTCATACCGCCATGATACGCTCCCAATATCAATGAGAAACTCAATGATATTGTAGAGGCAAATGGGCGACGACCATGCCGGCGAGACGGTGCTCGTCACAGGTGGAACCGGCTACCTGGCCCGCTGGGTGGTCGCGGGCCTGCTCCGGCGCGGCTACCTGGTGCGCACCACCCTGCGCAGCCTCGACAGAGCACAGCAGGTGCGCGACGCCGTGAGTGAGCAGGCGGGCAAGCAGGCAGCCGGGGCCATCGAGTTCGCGGCTGCCGATCTCCTGGGCGACGAGGGCTGGGACGAGGCGGTCGCGGGTGCCGACTACGTGCTCCACACCGCCTCGCCCATGCCCTTCGGCTCGGGCGTGGATCTCATCACCACCGCACGCGAGGGCACCCGTCGCGTCCTGGGTGCCGCCGCGCGTGCCGGGGTCAGGCGTGCCGTGTTCACCTCGTCCGGCGTCACGGCCGACACCGGCGACGCGGACACGCCCGCGACCGAGGCGGCCTGGACCGCGCCGTCCGGCACTCCGGTTCGCGCGTACCCCGATTCCAAGATCCTTGCCGAGCGCGACGCCTGGGATCTCGCCGCCGCGACCGGGCTCGAACTGACCGCCGTCCTCCCGACGTTCATGCAGGGCCCCATGCTCGGCACCGGCATGCCGGGAACGGTCGAGATCATCCGCCGCCTGCTCACCCGCGAGATCCCCGCCGTGCCGAACATCGGCTGGAACGTCGTCGACGTCCGCGACGTCGCCGAACTCCACATTCTCGCCATGACGAGCCCGGGCGCCGCAGGGCAGCGCTTCCTCGGTTCGGGCACCTTCCTCTGGTACCGGGACATCGCCCGCATCCTGCGCGAGAAGCTCCCGGACGAAGCCGCCAAGGTGCCCGTCCGAGCGATGCCCGACATCGTCATCAAGCTGCTCGCGCGGCGCAACCCGCAGATGGCGATGCTGCGTCCCGAGCTCGGCCGCGTCAGGCTCGTCGACAGCAGCAAGGCACGCACCCGACTCGGCTGGCATCCCCGCCCCGCCGAACAGACGATCATCGACACCGCCACCGCGCTCATCGCCGCCTCACGAGAGGGGCGAGCAGCATGACGTTCCCGCCGATGCGGCGCACATGCCATGGTGGCCACGGCCGCACCGGGCGTATCCGAAGCCGACGTGTACGCCGCGGCCAGGGCCACCGCTCACCGGCACGGGACCCTCGCGCCCCACATGCACTGTCGCGGTGCCTGGCCCTCATGCGTGCTTGTGGGCTTGGTCCAACCACCGAAGTGCTCATGAAACGGCGTCGTCCGCGGCGTGCAGCGTCACCGTGACCAGCGCGCCGCCTTCGACCGCCGCGCCGATGGACACCGTCCCCTGGTGCGCGAAGGCGATCTCCCTGACGATCGCCAGGCCGAGCCCGGTCGAGCCGCTGACCAGCTCACGGCTGGCGTCGAGGCGGACGAACCGGTCGAATACCCGGTCCCGGTCCTCGGCGGGGATGCCGGGGCCGTCGTCCGCCACGGTGATCCGGACCAGGCCGTTCGCGGTGGTGCCGACGGCGTTCGGGGAGGCGGTGACGCGAACCGTCGTACGCGCGTGGCGGACGGCGTTGTCGATGACGTTGCGGAAGAGGCGCGACAGGTCCGCGCTGTCACCGGTCACGGCCAGACCCGGCGGCACCTCGAGCGAGACGGCGACGCCGGCCGATGCGGTGGTCTCCGTCAGCTCGGCCAGCAGCGGCGCCAGTTCGACGCGTCCGCGGCGGGCGGCGGCTTTGCCGGCGTCGGTTCTCGCGAGCAGCAGCAGATCGCTGATCAGCGCCTCCAGGCGGGTGGACTGTCTCACCGCGCGCGTGGCGATGTCCGGCCACGGGGCCCGGTCCGGGTGGGCGAGGCCGACTTCCAGACCGGTGCGGATCGCGGTGAGCGGGCTGCGCAGTTCGTGGCTGGCATCGGCGACGAAGCGGCGCTGCCGGGAGGCGGAGTCCTCCAGCCGGGCCAGCATCGCGTTCATGGTCTGCGCGAGGTGGCCGATCTCGTCGTCGGTGCCGGGTTCCGGGACCCGTCGGGTCAGGTCCGTCGCAGCGAGGTCGGTGATGTCGGTGACCGCACGGCGGATCCGCTCGACCGGCCGCAGGGCCCGGCCGGCCACGAGCCAGACCGTGGCGCAGGCCAGCAGGAGCAGTGCCGGCAGTCCGATGACCAGCAGTCGCGCGAAGGTCTCGTTCACCTGGGAGAGCAGCGAAGTGGGCGTCAGGGTGACGACGGACAGCGGTTGTCCGCCGACCGTGACGTGCTCGCCGTAGACGGTGACCTCACCGGGGACGACGCCGTCGGCCGCCTTCCGACGGACCGGGGACGTGGAACCGGGTGGCAGGTCGTAGACGGCGGGCAGTGCGGCCAGGGTCCGGGTGGCGGCGAGGACGCGGCCGTCGGCGGTCAGCACCTGGGCCTCGGCGGCCGGGTCGAGGACGGAAGCCGGCAGCGGGTTCGGGAACGTGCCGTCGGCGGAGGCCGACTGCTGGACCTGGGCGGCGTAGGTGCGCACCTCGCTCTGCACCGTGCGTCGTGCCGAGTCCTCCTGGAGCAGATACATGACGACGAGGCCGAGCGTGACGGCCGCGGTCAGCGCCAGACCTGCCGCGACGGTCACCCGCGAGCGCACCGTCGCGGGTCGAAGCCTCGCGACGACCTGCGCCGTGGTCACGACCGCTCCCGGATCACGTAGCCCTGACCGCGCACCGTGTCGACGATCGACCCGCCGGCCGCACCAGGAGTCTCGATCTTGCGTCGCAGCCGGTGCACCAGCACTTCGACAGCCGTCGGGTCGCCGTCGAAATGGGCGTCCCAGCAGTGCTCCAGCAGTTCGGTCTTCGAAACGACCCGTCCTGCCGCACGCAGCAGGTACTCCAGTACCGCGAACTCACGCACCGTCAGATCCAGCGGCGCGCCGTCGCGTGCGACGGTCCGCGCGGCGGGGTCCAGCGCCAGGCCGGCGGCAGTGAGCACCGCCGGCCTGGCGCCGAGTGCGCGCCGGGTCAGGGAGCGCAGGTGGGCGAGGAGCACCGGATAGGAGAACGGCTTGGGCAGGTAGTCGTCGGCGCCGCTGTCGAGGCCCTCGGCGTGGTCGAGGTCCTCGTCCAGCGCCGTGAGCATCAGGATCGGGGTCCAGATCCCGCGCCCGCGCAGCGCACGGCACACCTGGTAGCCGTCCATCCCCGGCAGCATCACGTCCAGGACGATCACGTCGTGCGGGCTCTCCGCGGCCTTCCACAGCCCGTCCACACCGTTGCCCGCGACGTCCACGACGTAGCCCTCCGCCGAGAGGCCCCAGGCCAGGGCCTCGGCGACGTCCGGCTCGTCCTCGACCACCAGCACTCGCATCTATCCAGCGTCCCTTACGGTGTGCGCAGCGTGCGCGGTATGCGCGGTATGCGCGGGTTCGCGCCGCGCCGCGGGAGCGCCGGGGCCCGCTGCGGGCTTCAGGCGCAGGATACGGCGGGCCCGGTCCGGCAGCCACCAGTTCCGGTCCCCGAACAGCGAGACCAGCGCGGGCAGCAGCAGCATCCGCACCACGATCGCGTCCAGCACCACTCCGGACGCCAGCCCGGCGGCGATCTCACGCACCGTCACGTCATTGGCGGTGGACAGCGAGGCCAGTGCGAAGAACAGGATCACGGCGGCCGAGCTCACCAGGCGCCCGGTGCGGGAGACGCCCTCGACGATGCCTTCGCGGGTGGACCCGGTGCGTTCGAAGCCCTCGCGGACCCGGGCCAGGATGAAGACCTCGTAGTCCATCGAGACTCCGAACAGGAATCCGAAGATCAGGACCGGCGCGAAGGCGTCGATCGTGCCGTAGCTGCCGGTACCCCACAGCGCCCGCATGCCGATGCCCTGCTGGAACACCAGGACCAGGATGCCGTAGGTCGCGGCCACCGAGAGCATGTTCAGCAGCACCGCCTTCGCAGGCAGGAAGAGCGACCGCATCCCGCGAGCCAGCAGCAGGAACGTCACCAGCGCCACGATCCCGAACAGCAGCGGGAACGAGCCGTACGTGGCGTTCGTGGCGTCGATCCGCTGCGCGCCGTCGCCACCGGCCAGCGCGCCGGGTGCCACCGAGCCGGCCGCCGCCCGGACGTCGGCCAGCGCGGTGCCGCTGTGCGAACTTCCGATCTCGGTCCGCGGGATCGCGACGACCAGCGCCGAGCCGTCGCTCGCCGACCAGCCCGGCCCGGCCGCCACGGCGGCGCCGCGCAGGCTGGACAGCGAGTCCAGCGATGTGACGACGGCCCGGGCATCGGCGGCGTGCGGGACGTAGACCGGGACGGCGGTCAGCGTGCCGGACGGGAACCCGTCGGCCTCCAGCGCGTGCAGACCGTCGGTGTAGCTGCCGGCCGAGGCCATCGCGTGGGTGGTCGGCTGGGCGATGTCGATCGTGGTCGCGATGCCGGCCAGCGCCCCGAGCAGGCCCAGGCCGACGACCGCCGCGAGCACCCGGTGCTTGATCACGCCGATCGACCAGGCGGTCCAGAACCGGCTCGCCGCCGTACGGCGCGACGCGCGGCGGGGCCGGTCCGTCCGCGGCCCGACCTTGGACAGGATCGCGGGCAGCAGGGTCAGCGCGACGAGCGTCGCGGTGGACGGGATGAACAGCCCGGAGATCCCGATCCCGCGCACGACCGAGTTGGGGACCACGGTCAGCGCGAACAGCCCGAGCGAGGCGACGAGACCGCTGAACCACACGCTGTGGCCGGCCCGCTTCATCGCGGCGAGCACCGCCTCGTCGTTGGACCTCCCGGCGCTGCGTTCCTCGCGCCAGCGGGTGACCACCAGCAACGAGTAGTCGATCGACAGGCCCAGCCCCAGCAACGCGACGATGTACTGCACCGAGGGGTTGAGCGGTGAGGACGACGGCACGAGGTACGTGAGGCCGTAGATGAGGACCTGCATCGTCAGGACGCTGATGAACGCGGTGAGCAGGGGCAGCAGCGCCAGGAACGAGCCGAACACCCACGCCAGGACCAGCAGTGCCCCCGCGGCCCCGATGAGCAGCTCGCTCAGCACCGAGGAGTTGCCGCCGCCCGTGGTGTTCCCGGCTTCCAGGGCGTGGTAGCCGGTGCCGTGGACGGTCAGGTCCGGTGCGGCCTGCCGCGCGGCGGCGGTCAGCAGATCGACCTGCTCCGGTCCGATGTCGTCGCTCGGCTTCGGCGGGTAGGCGAGCACGATGGTGCTGGTGCGGTCCGTGCCGACCAGCGCGGCGTCGCCGTCGGCCGCGAAGGAGACGACGCGCAGATCCGGCGCGGCCTCGGCGAGCGCGGCGTCGATCCGGCTGAGGTCCTGCTTGACCCGCGGTGTGTCGACGGTCTGCCCGGCCGGGGTGTCGAGGATCAGCACGCCGGGGTCGGCGGCAGCACCACCGTACTGCGCGGCGATCGCGGTGTTGGCGGTGAAGGCGGGGCCGTTGACGTGGCTGCCGGACTGCAGCCGGCCGGACAGCGAGGGCGTGAGCACCGAGCCGACAGCTGTGACGGCGAGCCACAGCAGTCCGACGGCCAGGCGGTGCCGGGTCACCCACATTCCGAGTCGTTCCATCAGATCCCCCTGAGGATGGGTCCGAGTAGGCGTCTTCCAGGTCACGGTCACCGTAGGAAGGCGCAGCTTTCAGAACCCTTTCGTGCTGCGGCCACCGGTCCGCCCGGCCCGCGATCCCCACCGGCGCGAGCGGCTGGGGTGGCGCCTGAGGTGGCGCACCCCGACGGACCCGGCTCGGCACCTGCGCTGACCCACTGCGGGACGAGTCGGTCAGGATCCGGTTGACCTCGGTGGGGCGTTCCTGCTGGATCCAGTGGCCGCAACCGTCGAGCGGCGCCGCCGTGCACTCCCGGCGCTGGGTCCCCAACCTCGCCACCTTCCAGTGCCTGCACGACACCGGCTCCGGAAACGCCCTGCCGGCCGGCAGCGACGTCCTCGACAAGCTGCCCGACCTCCCCAACGTCCGATCTTCAAGAAGTCCAGCTGCAGCGGCGGAGACGACAACTGCGTCGAGAGGGCGCTCGGTGGGCAAGCGGGTCTCTCACGTCCGCGACTCGAAGGACCCCTCCGGCCCTGTCCTCGTACCCACCCGACTTGATCGTCCGGATGACCCCGAGCGCCTGCCCGTTCGCGGGGCAGGTCGACGCACTGGCCGATCCGGCGGAACTCGTTCCGGTCACAGCTCTAGAGAGCGGTGCGGGCCAACCAGTGGTCCAGCAGGGCCCGTTCGCCCGTCACCTGGGCGTCCTCCGGTGGGATGCGGCGGGTGAGCACCAGCATGAGCTGCGCCACCGGGCCCGACACCACCACGTCGGCCTCGACCGGCCCGCGTTCCCATCGCACCGCCCCGGGTGCGCGGGTGACCAGCCAGCCCGCTCCCTCCGCAGGGCGGAAGCCGATCCGTTCGCCCGCGCCGGGCAGTTCGGCGAGCCCGGGCCTGACGGCTTCCAGGCCCGGGGTGGCCAGCAGGTCCAGGGTCTCGCTGATCACGTCGGCCGCCAGGTCCTCGGCGATCGCGAAGGACGCGCCCGCCGCGTCGTAGTGGTGGACGCAGGTGTCGCTCACCATCCTGCGCAGGACGAACGCCGCCGACCGTGGGCCGAGGAACGTCCGGATCTCGGCGTCTCCGCCGACCTCGCCGATCGCGTGGATCAGCTGCTCCGCGCCCTTGTGGAGCCAGCCGGCCCATGCGTCCGGGGTGCCGGGATCGGCCAGTTGCGGGTCGGGGGCGGGCAACTGCTCTCCCCCGCGCACGATTTCGGCCGCCCAGCGGTGTTCCTGGCCGACGTGGCCCACGAGCGTTCGCAGCGGCCAGTCCGGGCAGGTGGGCACCCGGGTCGCCGGGGGCTGTCCGGTGACCGCGCGGGCGAGGGCCGCGGTGTGCTCCCGCAGGCCCTCCACGAGCCGTGCGACGTCCAGTGTCGATGACATGCCGGAAGGTCCTTTCACGAAAATCGGGCCGACGCCCGTACGGTAGGAGTTCCAGTCGGGTGGAGGTTCAAGTGCCTTTGCATGAGCAGACGTTGGGAATCGGCGAGCTGGCCCGCCTGACCGGCGTGCCGGTACGGACCGTCCGCTTCTACTGCGACGAGGGCGTCATCGAAGCGACACGCAGCACCGGCGGCCACCGCAGGTTCGACCGTACGGAGATCGAGCGGCTCGCCCTCGTCAGGCGCCTGCGCGGGCTGGGCCTCGGGCTGCCCTCGATCAGGCAGGTACTCACCGGGGAGCGGTCCGTGGCCGACGCGGTGGCCGACGAACGGGCGGCGCTCGACGTGCAGTTGGCGGGTCTGGCCTGGCGCCGCGCCTCGCTGCGCGCCGTCGAGGAGGCGAGCCCCGGCGAGCGGGCGGCGCGGTTGGATCTGCTGGCCGCCGCGCAGGACGGCGGCGTCGCCCGCGACGCGCTGACCGCCTTCTGGCGGCGCGCCATGGTCGTGCCCGCGTCGGAGGCGATGTTCGCCGGCTTCATCCACCTCGTCGTGCCCGAGCCGCCCGCCGACCCCTCCCCGCGCCAAGTGGTGGCCTACGCCGAACTGTTCGCCCTCGCCCATGACCGGGAACTGGTCCGCCTCCTGCGCGCCATGGCCCGCGCCAACGCCGAACTGGTCACCGACCCGGCCGGTCTCCTGCACGGCATCGGCGAGGCGTGCACGCTGGCCGGCCCACTCGTGCAGGCGGGCGAGCCGCCTGCGCCGGGCCCCGTGCTCGACCGCTTCGTCGCCGCCCACGCCGCCGCCCGCAACACCACCGACACCCCGGCCTTCCGACGCCTCCTGCTCGCCCATGTCTCCACCGACCGCGACCCGCGGATGCGCCGCTACTGGCGGCTCACCGCCGAGGCCGGCGCCGACCCGGCCTCACCGGCCGCCTCCCACCTGTGGTTGACCGACGCGCTCGTACGCTCCCAGGAATCCGTGTGCACAGGCTGATCACCGCGGGAAATACTGTGCGCATGAGCACCACAGCCCCCCGGTCACCGCAGGAACGCGCACTCGCCCACGTCGCCGAACTGGCCTCGGGCCCCGCCCTGGACCCGACGCTGCGGGTGACCCTCAACTTCCACCCGGACCGCCTCACGGACGGCCGGCCGCTCCTCGACGCGATGGCCGAGGACGGCGTCTACCGCTCGCAGTTCGTGACGGGCACCAGCAACGGCGGCCTGACCGCCCACCCCGGCGGGGACCGTTGGGCCGTGTCTTTCGGCTCACGCCGGGCGGTCGCCGCCGGGGCACGCACCTCGACGGCTTCTCGTCGGTCACCGATGCTCCGCATCTACTCCCTCCTCGGCACCGCCGATGCACGCACCCCAACGCCGCCCGCTCATCCGACGTGAGCCGAAAGACACGACCTGGCGCTGGGAGAGCCGCATCTTCGACGGCGCGTACGACGAGGCGCCCGCCGACGAGCGGCCCGTCTACGGGGCGTTGAACTACCGCCGCAAGCCGGCCGGCGGCGCGCCGCGCTTCGGCTCCGCCCACTTCCGGCTGACGGCCGAGCCGCTGGAGCGGACCACGTTCTGCTACCCGGACAGCTTCCTCGAGCCCACGGACTTCGGCGTGGCCGCCCGCATGGGCCTCGTCGACCTGGCCCTCGCCGACGACCAGGACGCCCTGGACGACTACGTCGAGGCCCAGGTCCACGGGCCCGTGCGCCCCGACCGCCACGTGGAGGCGCTGGTCCTGGACCCCTCCTACCGAGGCACGGCCGTCGAGGCTGCCGGCCTGCGCCTCGGCTGCGCCGTGGAGTGGCACGACGGGTTCCGCCTCACCGTCGAGGAGCTGCGCCGCCATCCCGACTACCGGGGGCAGGAGTTCGTGGACCTGGGCGCGCGGATCGCCGTCGACGGGCTCCTCGACCCGCGCATCGTCGGCGACGCCGCGCGGAGCGGCGACCACGACCCGCAGGACGTCAAGAAGGTCTGGCACTACCTGGCCCGCTTCGGGGCGCCTCCGCAGTAGGGCCGGCCGTCAGGCGTCAGGCGTCAGGCGTCAGCCGTCAATCGTCCGCGTGCCCGGCGGCGCGCAGGCGCAGGCGCCAGGTGTCGGTCTCGGCGGCGACCCGGACGACGATCAGGCCGGGGCGCGGGACGGCGAGCACGTTCGTCGGCCACTCGGTGGCGGCGCCGGTGGTGATCGTTCGGGCCGGGTAGCCGGACCAGGGCGACGGCACCGGGCAGTCGCACGGCCCGACGGCCCAGCAGCCGCAGGCGAAGGTCACCGACCAGTCGTCGGACGCGACCTCCGCGACCAGTTCGGCCGGTGCCTCGTCCCGGACGGCGAACACGGTGCTGCCCTTTCCCGTGCACGTCGGCGGGAGGCTCTCGAGCTCCGACGGGCGCAGCAGCCGCACGGCCCACTCGCGGCGCCCGCCACGGCCGTTGACCCGCAGGTGCGTCACGTCGCGGGTGACCAGGCCCAGGGAGCGGTGGACCACGGCCCACCCGCCGGTGAGCCGGTCGTGGGTCCGGGTGCGCTCGGCGGTGCTGGTGAGCGGCGAGATCGAGAGGAAGGCCCGCTCGGAGGCCCGCACCATGACCTCGGCGACGGCGGCGGCGCCGGGCTCGGGCAGGACGACGGCGAAACTCTCCTCGGTCTCCTTGGCGCCGTCCTGCACGCCGTAGAGGGGCTCGCTGCTGCGCGTGCCCTCCGGAATCGGCACGGCGTCCTGCGGGGCGGCGGCGCTGCGCGTGCTCCGCGCCGCCGACCGTGAGCGCTTCGGCCGCGGCGGTGCGGCGGCGGCCAGGGCCGCCCGTACGTCGGTGCTTCGTGCGGTCCGGGACGGCGACACGGGCTTGGCCGTCCGCATGTCACCGGACCGGAGCTCGGCGGCCGTTGAGGCGGCTGAGGCCGCGTCGGCAGCCGTTGAGGCGGCCGCCGAGGCCGCGTCGGCCGCCGACCGTTCCGCCGCGCGGGCAGCTGCCTCGGCCGCCTCGGCCGCCCGGACCGCCCGCCCGGCAGGCCCGCGCAGGACCACCGCGGTGAGCAGGCAGCCCAGCAGGAAGGCGATGACGACCAGCACGATCCCCCCAAAGAAGTGCGATCGTCAGAGACTAGCCGTTCGAGGTCCGACGCAGGGCCCGTCGATCGGGCGTCCTGTCGTCACGGCCGCGCCATCCGGCGGACCAGCGTGGCCAGGGCCTCCCGGTCGGCCGCCGGGTCGGCGGAGCCGCCGAGGAGCAGGCGCGCCATCTGCGGCAGGGTGATCCAGGAGTTCACCATGCTGATCATCGCGAACATCATCCGCCCCGCGTCGACCTCGTCGATGATCCCGCCGCCCCGCTGAGCGGCGGCGACGGCGGCGACCTTCTCCCCGAGGTGCGCGGCGCGTTCGGCCTCTGCCGCGAGCTCGTCGGTCGCCTTGCCCCGCTGGAGCCCTTCCCAGGCCAGGAGGCGGGAGAAGTGCGGGTGGGCGGAGTGGTAGTCGAAGACGCGGCCGGCGTAGTCGCCGAAGTCGGCCGCCTCCTCGACGACGAGGGGCACCGCCTCCGCCAGTTTCGCGAGTTCGCAGGTGAGGACGGCGGAGAACAGCTGCTCCTTGCTGCCGAAGTACTGGTAGATGCGCTCCTTGTTCACCCCGGCGCGGGTGGCGACCCGGGCGATGCGGGCGCCGTCGGGGCCGAACTCGGCGAACTCCTCGACGGCCGCGTCGAGGAGGAGCTGCTGTGTGCGTGCGGTGTCCCAGGCCATGGGGCCAGCTTACCGCGAATTTCCAACCGGATGGTTGGACATTCGCGGCCGCATCTGCAAAACTCCAACCAACGGGTTGGAGATTCGAGCTCCAGCCGTCCGCCACAGGGGAGGAACGCGCCATGTCCACCGACACCATCACCGCACCCGCCACCACCACCCCGGCTGCTCCGGTCACTCCGACCGCCCCGGCCATGCCCTCCGTGCACCGCCGGGCACTGCTCACCTGGCTCGCCGTCTACCCGAGCATCACCGCGGCCTTCCTCCTGCTCGGCCCGTACCTCAGCGGCCTGCCGGTGCCACTGCGCACCCTGGCGATGACCGCGGTCGTCGTCCCGGTGGTCGTCTACGGGGTGATGCCGCTGCTGCTCAAGGCGAACGCGAGGATCGCCCGCCGTGCGAGCCTCGGCGGTCGGCCCGCGGCCCGTTGAGTTCGACCGGCGCGACCTTGGTTCGTACCGTCCGACCGGACGATCGGGCGGTACGACCGCCCGCAGCGGCCCCCACCTGGCAGACAGCCGGGCCCGGGGGCCGCTGACAATTTCCCGCCCGCACGGCAAGCGCTCCCCACGCCCGGGCAAACGGCACGTCAACTTCCGCGCACCGCCCTTGTTGACGTGACCTCGACCTCACTACGGTCGGCGAGCCGCGCGGCCGATCACCCCCGAGTCCGAGCCAACCCGACCGCGCGCAGCGGCACACCTTCGTTCACCTGACGGACCGTCATCGAGCCCCGGGAACAACGGCGTTCCCGAGGCCGTCGCACACCCCCGGGAGAATCCGCCTTGCGCCTTCGAAGAATCGCCCTGCTGCTCGGCCCCGCCCTGATCGGCCTCTCCCTCCTCTCCCCCGGCCCCTCCTCGGCCGCCCCCGACTCCTCCTCGGCCGCCCCCGGCCCGGCGCTGCCGCAGGGCACCCAGAGCGACGACGCGTACGCCGCGAGCCCGGCCGCCAACGCCGTCCGCAACGTGCAGGCCACCTCGGCCCTCGTCAGCTGCTACCGCCCGGAGGTGCCGTACGGCGCCAACAGCGGGCCCGCCGAGGGCTACAGCGGCATGACGCCCTGCCCGGCCTCCGGCGCCACCACCGGCGAGGACACCGGCGCGGCCGGGCCCTACCCGAGCCAGGCGGGCAGCAACCCGGGCTATCCGGCGGCCGGGCCGATGCTGGTCAAGGGGCACTCGGAGTCGGACCTGCGGATCGACCCGACCGACCCGAACCACCTGATCGGCGCCTCCAAGTGGGTTGCCAGTGCCGAGGGTTACAACCACCTGCTGGGCTTCTTCGAGTCCTTCGACGGCGGCCGCAGCTGGCCCGTGCAGGGCCACATCCCCGGCTACGAGGGCTGGACGGACAACACCGACCCGGTCGGCGCCTTCGACACCTGGGGCAACTACTACTCCCTCCTCCTGCCCTACCAGTTCTCCTACGACCCCGACGGCTCCCACGACTTCAACCCCGGCACCGCCCAGGAGCCCGACCCGGCCGTCCCCTCCCAGGTGATCTCCCTCTCGGTGCGCCCGCACGGCGCGACCACCGCCAGCCGGTGGACCAGCACCCACGCCGGGCACCCGGACTACGTCGCGACCTACGACAGCGTCGGCAACGGCCCCGACAAGCAGTGGATCGCGATCGACACCAACCCCGCCAGCCCCCACCTGAACCGCGTCTACGCGATGTGGGTGGACTTCCACAGCAAGACCGCGGTGCCGTACGTCTCCTACGCCGACGCCCGCCCGGACGGCACCCACACCGACTGGTCGGCCCCGCAGGCGCTGCCCGAGCCGCCGAGCACCCCGCAGGGCGCCACCTACCTGCTGCCGCACGTCGCGCCGGACGGCTCGGTGTACACCACGCTCACCAACTCCGATCCCGCGCACCGGTTCTGCTGCGACACGGTCCTCCTGGACGCCTCCCGGGACGGCGGGCGGACCTGGTCCACGGTGTCGACGCTGCCGGGCACCATCACCCCGCCGCCGGGCTCGTACGCCAACACCACCTTCCGCGACGGCATCGAGGACACCTTCGCCCTCGGCAGCCGGCCGGTGAACGGCCACTACCCGCTGTACGTCGCGTACGAGGACTACGCCACCGGCGTCGTCAACGTGCTGATGACCGCCTCCTACGACGGCGGCGCCAGCTGGAGCACGCCCGTCCGGGTCAACGACAACACCGCCGCCGTCGACGAGTTCCAGCCCAACCTGGCCACCGGCCCGGACGGCACCGTCAGCGTCGCCTTCTACGACCGCCGCCTCGCCTGCCCCGCCGCCGGCACCGCCGAGGCCCGGGCCGCCGGGCTGGCGCTCGACACCGCCAACCCCAAGCACCCCGGCGCGCCCTACGGCGCCGCGAACTACTGCGCCGACACCAGCGCCCAGTTCTACGACCCGGCGCTCAACCCGATCGGCCACAACCTCCGCCTCAGCGCCCACTCCTTCGACCCCCAGCTCGACGCCCCGGTGGAGGGCTCGAACACCTTCATCGGCGACTACTTCGGCAACGCCGTCGGCGACGCCACCGCGTACACCACCTCGGTGACCACCTACGACGACGGCACCAACCCGGGCCACCTCCAGCAGCAGCAGGTGACGGCCGTGGCGGTCCCGCGCCGCTGAGGGCCCCGTACCCCCCAATCCCCGCTCCCTGGAGGTCCTGTGCAGTTCCGCACCAGAGCGCCGCTCGCCACCGCGTCCGCTGCGCTCCTCCTCGCCGCCCTCGCGGCCGGCGCACCGGCCGGCGCGGCCACCGGCGACGCCAAGCCGGGCGCCCCGCTCGCCCTGATCTCGCCCGGCGACCCGTACGCCGCCTGCGACATCAGTGCCGACGGCTCCGGCACCAACCACCTGTCGGCGGAGGAGGAGCCGTACGCCTCCTCCAACCCGCTCGACCCAGCCAACACGATCACCATCTACCAGCAGGACCGCTGGTCCAACGGCGGTGCTCGGGGCCTGAGTTCGAGCTACACCACGGACGGCGTCCACTTCACGCAGACGGCCCTGCCGTTCACCCACTGCACGCCCGGCGGGCTGCCCTACCAGCGGGCCTCGGACGGCTGGGTGAGCTTCGGCCCCGACGGCACCGCCTACGCCAGCGCGCTGATCTTCGACGCCACCACGCCGCGCAACGCCGTCGCCGCCGCCACCTCGTACGACGGCGGGCGCAGCTGGCAGCACGTCACCGAGCTGATCACCGACAACGACCCGGCGATCGGCGACGACAAGAACGCCGTCACCGCCGACCCGGTGCACCCGGGCGTCGCCTACCAGGTCTGGGACCGCCTCGACCAGGTCGGCGGCGCCTCGCCCTCCTTCGACGGGCCGGGCTACATCTCCATCACCCGCGACCACGGCCGCACCTGGTCCACGGCCGCGCCGTTCGTGATCACGTCCACGGTGGCGAACTCCCAGACCATCGGCAACCAGATCGTCGTCGACCCGCGCACGGACACGCTGTACGACTTCTTCTCGTGGATCACCTACACCGACGCGACGGCCAGTACCGTCAGCGAGGTGCACTACGGCATGGTCAGTTCCACCGACCAGGGCCGCACCTGGAGCCCGCCGGTGCGGGTCGTCGCCGACACCTCCGTCCCCGAGGTCCACCCGAACGCGCCCACCGACGCCACCAAGTCCCTGCGCGCCGGGGCCGGTCTGCCGAGCGTGGCGATCGACCCGCAGACGGGCGAGCTCTACCTCGCCTACGAGGGCTCGGACTTCAACGGCGGCGCCTACGACGCGATCCAGCTGGTGCACTCCACCGACGGCGGGAGGACCTGGAGCGACCCGGCCAGGCTCAACCAGGCCCCGAACGCCCCGGCGTTCACCCCGTCCATCACGGTGGCCCGGGACGGAACGGTGGCCGTCAGCTACTACGACCTGCGCTACCTGACGGCAGGCGACACCGCCACGCTGCCCACCGCCGCCTGGCTGCTCAGCTTCCCGCGCGGCGGCGAGAACAGCCCGGTCGAGCGGCAGATCTCGCCGGTCTTCGACTGGCTCCAGGCGCCCTACGCCGGCGGGCACTTCCTCGGCGACTACCAGGCGCTGGTCAACGACGGCCGCCAGATCCGCCCGGTGATGGTGACGGCCAACACCGACCCGCTGAACTCCACCGACGTCTACAGCGGCCGCTTCCAGCCCGGCACGCTGCGCAGCCCCGCCGCCGGAAACCCGGCCGCGCAGGCCGGCCACCCCGCCGGGCCGCGCACCGCCCAGCCCCTGCGGCGCTGACGCCCCGCACACCGGCTGCGCCGTGCCACCCCGTCCGGTGGCACGGCGCAGCCGGTGTGCGCAGCCGTTCGCGCACAGCGCCGTCGGCCGCTCCGGAACCGGCGGCCGATGTGATGGGATGGGAAGGTCGCACCCGCAGCAGCCAGGAGGTCGTCGGTGTCCCCGAGCGCGCAGGAGATCTTCCAGAGGTACGTCCACGCCGGTCCGCTGACGCGCGACGCGGACGCTTTCGCGGAACTCTTCACCGAGGACGGCGTGTTCGAGGCGCCGCTGCTCCCGGAGGACACCTCGCTCCCCCGGCGGATCGTGGGCCGCGAGGCGATCCGCCGGGCGATGGCGGCGCACTACGCGCAGCTGCCGATGGACAGCCGGGTGCCGAACGTCGAGAAGTCCGCCTACGTGCTGCACGCCACCGCCGATCCGGAGGTGTTCATCGCCGAGATCGACACCGCGTTCGACACCGAGGACGGGGAGGACGTCGTCTCCCTGGTGCAGGTCTTCCGCACCCGCGACGGCCTGATCGCGAAGCTGCGCGACTACTTCTCCCCTGCCCTGCTCGCCTGAACCTCAGCCGGCCCGAACCTCGGCTGGCCTGAACCTCAGCCGACCTGAACCTCAGACGCCCGCCGGGACGGCCGACACAGGCCCGGGCCTCCGATCGGGTTTGGGGGCCCGAGACCCGGCAAGCCGCCAGGTATGAACACCTCACTCCCCCTGCACACCCGCCCCTGGTCCCGCCGCCTGCGCCGCGCGGTCGACGCACCGGCGCACTGGGACCTCCTGGACGCCCCCGCCTCGCACCTCGCCGCCGCCGTGGAGAGCCTGCCGCTCGGGCCGTACCGCGACGCGCTGCGCGGCGTCTGGCTCGGGCACCCGCTCCACCCACTGCTCGTCCAGATGCCGCTCGGCTTCTGGACCTCCGCGGAGCTGCTGGACGCCACCCCGGGCGGGCGCCGCAGCGCCGACACCCTGGTAACGGCCGGCCTGCTGACCGCCGCACCGGCCGCGCTGGCGGGCTGGGTCGACTGGGCCCGGCTCGACCCGCCGCGCCGCCGCACCGGGCTCGTCCACGCGCTCTCCAACACGACCGGAGTGCTGCTCTACGGCGGTTCGCTGCTGGCCCGCTGCCGTGGCCGCCGCGTGCGCGGGCGCCTGCTCGGCCTCGCCGGGCTCACCGCCGTCTCCGTCGGCGCCACA
Organism: Streptomyces sp. NRRL WC-3742; assembly: GCF_000720635.1. GTDB lineage: Bacteria > Actinomycetota > Actinomycetes > Streptomycetales > Streptomycetaceae > Kitasatospora. Next base: position 93,857 of record NZ_JOCF01000015.1, read on the forward strand.
CTCGGCGCGCACCTGGTCTACCGGCAGGCCGCCGGGCCCGACCGCGCCGCGGCCGTCCCGCTGCTGGCCCCGGCGGACTGGGTCGGCCTCGGCCCGGTTGAGGACTTCCCGCCCGACGAGCCCGTCCGCCGCACGGCGGGCGAGCTGCCCGTGGTGGTGGTCAACCGCGGCGGGCAGCTCCACGTGCTCGCGGAGCGCTGCAGCCACCTGTCCGGGCCGCTCGCCGAGGGCACGATCGCGGACGGCTGCCTGCGCTGCCCCTGGCACGGCAGCGAGTTCCGCCTGCGCGACGGCGAGGTGGCGCGGGGCCCGGCGACGGCGCCGCAGCCGGTGCTGGAGACCCGGGTCCTCTCCGGGCACCTGGAGGCACGCCTGCCGGCCGTCAGCTGAGCCGCCCGGGCGCGGCGGACTCGGGCCGCCGGGTCCGGTGCGCGCTCACGGGAGGCTCCGCCGCTCCCGCTCCCGGTGCCGGTGCCGGACGAGCGGCCGCACGCCCACCAGGGCCCGCGCCGCTGCCCCCTTCCTCCGCCCCGTACCGTCCGCGCGGACACCGGCGGACGTTAGAGGCCGCGCGGACGGGGAAGCCGCCCCGTAGGCGCGGGGAGAAGGAGGACGGACCCGTGAGATTCCTCGACCGCGTGACCGCCGGACGCCGACTCGCCGAGGCGGTCGCCCCGTTCATCGGCAGCCGGACCGACGGCGAGGTCGTCGTCCTCGGCCTGGCCCCCGGCGGACTGCCCGTCGCCGCCGAGGTCGCCGCGGAGCTGGGCGCCCCGCTGGACGCCACCGTGGTACGGAAGTTGAGCGTGCCCGGCCACGACCGCCCGATCGGCGCCGTCGCCGACGGCGACCCCCCACTGTTCGACCACGACGCCCTCAAGGTCCTCGGCGTCACCCCGATCGAGGTCGCCGCAAGCCTCAAGCACGAACGCGCCGAGGTCCACCGCCACGAAGCCCTCTACCGCGAGGACCGCGCCCCGCTGCGCGTCCAGGGCCGCACCGCCGTCCTCGTCTCCGACGGCCTCACCGACGCCCTCACCGCCCAAGCCGCCGTCCGCACCCTCCTCGCCGACCGCCCCGACCACCTCCTCCTCGCCGCCCCCGTCTGCGACGCCCGCCTCGCCGACGACCTGCGCCGCGACGTGGACGCCCTCATCTGTCTCCACCTGCCCGACTACGCCCACGCCGCCGGCCCCTTCTACGGCGAGTTCCACACCGTCACCACCCGCGAGGCCGTCCTCCTCCTGCGCCGCCACAACCGCCACCCGGAGGGCGCCCACAGCGGGTAGGGCGTGGCCACCCGCGCACGCGGGAGGGACGCCTACGGCACCCTCAGGTCGCAGACGAGTCCGAAGACCGCCAGGGCCACGCCGAGGAGCGCGGCGGTGGGACCGTCCGCGCTCCTGTCATGCGGCTGCATCTCGCTCAGTGACCGAACTCAGTGGCCGAACAGGTGCCCGCCCCTACGCCAGCGCGGCGTGCGGCGGACCTCGCCCTCACGGCCGTCCTGTTCGGCGGCGCGCTGCTCCGGGGTGGGGAGCACCGCGTCCACCCGGGGTCCGAGGGGTTCGGCCCGGGGTGTGACGGCTTCGATCGGCGGCACGGCGGGGTCGGTCGGCGGCGCGAGGCGTTCGAGCCGGTCGGCCCTGCGCAGCCGCGCGCCACGGTGGCGCCCGAGACGCCCGGTGGAGGTGCGGCGGGCGAGGCCGCTCATGGCGAGGCCCAGGCAGAACAGCAGGGCGAGGGCGATGCCGGCCAGGAAGATGCCGAGGCCGTTCAGCGTCACCAGGTCGTTTCCGAGCACCGTCACCTGGTAGTCGGGCCCGCCGGAGAGGTTGTCGGCGATCAGCAGCCCGGTGAAGGCGCCGGACGCCGCCAGCAGCAGAAGTCCTAGCAGCAACATGGGTGTCCCCTTCCGTCATGTTCAGGTCCCCCTGGCGGCGCCTACCCGGACGGCCCGGGTCGTAACGCGGCGCAGCGCGGCTCCTGCTCGCGCGGCGCGGACTACTCGCACTGGACGGCGATCAGGCGGGCGTTGTCCTCGGTGTCCACCGACGGGCGACGGAATCGCCCTGCGGTGGATGTCAGTTCAGGCGGATGCGGCGGGCCGGTCGGCCCAGCCCGGGGCGCCCCGGTCCTCCAGGCGCTCGCGCAGGCCGCCGAGTGCGGCGGTGAGCAGCCGGGAGACGTGCATCTGGGAGACGCCGACGCGCTCGGCGATCTCGGACTGGGTGCAGCCGTCCCAGAAGCGGAGCTTGAGCACGGTCTGCTCGCGCAGCGGCACCCGCGGGCGCCGACTCGCCTTTTCACCCGATGGGCCCGATTCACACGCCTCCCTCCGGGGTACACGCGCACCTCGCATCAGCCGCGACGACCGAGAAGAGCGAGGCCATGACCATCCCGCCACCCCTCGACCCGGACACCGATCCGATCCCCCACCCGAACCCCGGACCGCGCCCGGGCGAGGAACCCCGGCCGATTCCGCCACCCGTACCGCCGTTCCCCGACCCCGATCCGGCGCCGCCGCCCATGCCGGAGCCTTCACCAGCCTGAGCGCACCACGGCACTACTTCCGTAGTGGCACTACATCTGCAGTGCCACTACGGAAGTAGTGACGATGCGGATGTCGTGCGACTGCACCGGTAGTCGCACTACGGAAGTAGTGGCACTACGAATGTAGTTCCAGGCCGCCGCCGACCACTCAGGGCCGCTCCAGCGGCGACGGCACCTCCAGCCAGACCAGCTTCCCCTCCCTCTCCGGCACCGACCCCCAGGCCCCGGCGAGCCGGTCGACCACCCGCAGGCCGTGGCCGCCCGGACGGGCCGGGCCCGCGTACGGGAGCAGCCGGGGCGGCACCGGGCTGGCGTCCGTCACCTCCACCCGCAGCCGGGCGCCGTCCCAGTTCAACCGCAGTTCGCGCGGGCCGCCGGGGGCGTGCAGGCAGGCGTTGCTGACCAGTTCCGACACCATCAGCAGGACGTCCTCCGAGACGGCCTGCTGCTCCTCGTCGACTGCGGGCAGCCAGTCCCAGGACTGAAGGGCCTGCCGACTGAACTCGCGGCACCGCTGCACGGCGCCCTCGCTGCCCGCCAGCGCGAGCCGCCTGGTCTGTCCGGTGCCCGCAGGCGGGCTCCCGACGCGGTTCACTGAGCGCCTCCGTTCAGGACGAGCCGGGCGAGTTGGGCGAGTTGGGCAGACCGGGCGCGTCCACCGAGCCGAGGGCCGACGCGCGGTCGGGGTGGATGCGGAGCACTCGCCGTCCCGACCATCATGCCGCGCGGCGCCTCCCGCCGCGCGAACGGCCGACGGGCCACAGGCGGCCGGGCGGCGGGCCGCATGGAACGCCCGTACCCGGGCACACGCCGCGCGGGGCGGAGTTCGCCCCCGTCGACGACGATAGGAGAGTGCGCCATGGGCATGGAGGAGCGGATGCGCGGACTAATCCGACAATGCCGGTGAGGAGACCAAGGAGTCCGCCGGGAAGGCCGTGGACGACCACAAGGACGAGGTCCGGAAGCGCGGCGGGCAGCTGAAGGACGATCTGCGGCAGGCCGCGCAGGAGAAGCTCAAGCAGATGGGGAGGAGCTGACCGCCGGCCCGTGAACCCGAGCCGCACGAGCCGCACGAGCCGCACGACTGAGCCGATCCCGGAGGGAGGTCCCCCGTGGGAAGGAAGGGCGCCGGTCGCCCCCGCTCGCCCCGGGTCCCGGCCCGAGTGCATGCCCGGGTCCCTGCCCGCGTGAGGCCCCGCCGCGCCGTAGGCCCGCCGGCCGACGACCGGGTCCCGCCCGGGCTGCGCACCGCTGCCGGGTACACCTGGCGGCTGCTGCTGCTCGGCGTGGCCGCGTACCTGGCCGTCGAGGTGCTGGGGCGGCTTCAGCTGCCGGTCGTCGCCGTGTTCATGGCGCTGGTGATCACCTCCGTGCTGCGCCCGCTGGTCGACCTGTTCGCCCGGGTGCTGCCGCGCTCGCTGGCCGTATTGCTGGCCTTCCTCCTCGCCGCCGTGGTCGTCGGCGGGGTCCTGGCCCTGGTCGGCACCACCGTCGCCGACGAGTGGAGCCGGCTGGGCACCGAACTGCGCGGGGGCCTCGCCCGGATCGACCACTGGCTCACCGGCGCCCCCTTCCACCTGCGCCCCGGCACGGTGACGGACCTGCGCGCGAAGATCGCCGCCTTCGTCGCCGCCCACCGCCAGGCGCTGCTGAACACGGCGCTCAGCGGCGCGAGTCGCGCGGTCGAGCTGCTCACCGGACTGGCGCTCGCGGTGTTCTGCTCGGTGTTCTTCCTGCACTCCGGCGACCGGATGTGGCGCTGGGCGGAGTCCCTGCTGCCGGACCGGGCCCGCCCCGCGTGGGACCGGGCCGGGCGCACCGCCTGGCGCACCTTCGCCGGCTACACCCGTGGGGTGCTGATCGTGGCGGCCACCAACGCCGTGCTGGTGGGCATCGCCCTGGCCGTGCTGCGGGTGCCGCTCGTCGTCCCGCTGGTCGTGCTGGAGTTCGTGGCGGCGCTCGTGCCGCTGATCGGCTCCCCGATCGCGCTGGCCGTCGCCGCCCTGGTGGCGCTGGCCGCGCGGGGGCCGGTGGTCGCGCTGCTGGTGCTCGCCCTGATCGTGGTGATCGGCCAGGTCGAGGGCCATCTGCTGCACCCGCTGGTCCTGGGCTGGTCGGTGCGCCTCCATCCGGTGGCCGTCGCGCTGTCGGTGATCGGCGGCGCCGTCCTGGGCGGGGTGCTGGGCGCGGTGGTGGCCGTCCCGGTGGTGTCCGTGGCCTGGGCGGTGTTCGGGGAACTGCGCGATCACGGCCCGTCAGCACCTGTCAGGGACCGTTCACCCTGACAGGCCCTAAGGTAGGGACCTGTGACAGCAGCGAACGGGGCACTCGTCGGGGGGCGCTACCGCCTTCTCGACCTCATCGGGCAGGGCGGCATGGGCCGCGTATGGCTGGGGCGGGACGAAACGCTGGGGCGGGACGTCGCCGTGAAGGAGGTGCTGCTGCCCTCCGGCGTGACGGAGGAGCACCGCGAGCAGCTCCTCCAGCGCACGTTGCGCGAGGCGCTCGCCGCCGCGCGGCTCAACCACCCGGGCATCATCACCGTGCACGACGTGGTCGAGCACGAGGGCGCACCGGTGATCGTCATGGAGTACGTCACCGGCGCCTCGCTCGCCGTCGCGCTCGAGCGCGACGGCGCGCTGCCGGTGCAGCGGGTGGCCGAGATCGGCGCCGCCATGGTGAAGGCCCTTCAGAAGGCCCACGCGGCGGGGATCGTCCACCGGGACCTCAAGCCGGACAACGTGCTGCTGATGGACGAGCGCGTCGTCCTCACCGACTTCGGCATCGCGCACATGGCGGACGCGACCACGGCGCTCACCCGCACCGGCGCCGTCGTCGGCACCCCCGCGTACATGGCCCCCGAGCAGTTGGAGGGCAGGCCCCCGACGCCCGCCAACGACCTGTGGTCGCTGGGCGCGACGCTGTACGCGGCGGTGGAGGGCGAGGCGCCCTTCCACGCGGAGACGTTCAGCGCGCTGTGCATCGCCGTCGTCACCCAGCCGCCGCGACCGATGCGGCGCGCGGGCGCCCTCGGGGCGGTGCTGGCCGCTCTGCTGACCAAGGACCCGGCGCAGCGGCTGACGGCGGAGCAGGCGCTGGCGGCGCTGGAGTCGGTGGCGCGTACGGGCGTGGCCCCGGCTGTACTCCCCGTAGCGGCCCCGGTCGTGCCCGCGCAGGCGCCGTCGCCCGGGTTCGGGCCTCCGCCGTCGTACTACCAGGTGGCGCAGCCCCAGCCGCAGCAACCCCAGCCCCAGCCCTGGCCCGCGCAGCCACCGGCCGTCGGCTCCTACGCACCGACACCCGCGCCCGTACCGGCACTCACCGCCGTCACCACCCGGCCCCCGGCGAGCCCGGCCTCGGCGCGCCTGGTGCGCTTCGTCGGCTGCCTGGCCCTGCTGTGGATCGTCGGCACCGTGCTGCCGTGGAACTACCTGGGCCGGATGCCGTCCTCCTTCGTCCCGTACGCGGTCGTGACCACCGTCGTGATCGCCCTCCTGCACGCCCTGCCGCGCCCCCGGCTGAACCCGGCACTGGCGTGGGTGCTGCTGTTCGTCGCCGACGTGCTGCTGTTCTTCGTGACCCGGGAGGTCGTCGCGGTCGAGCTGCTGGGCATCCCGACCCTGGGCTTCGGGGACACCCCGGCGCAGATCGCCGTCAACATGCTGTTCGTCTCCACCGGCGCCTGGCTCCTGTGGTGGAAGGTCCCCGGCAGCCGTCCCAGCTGACTCCACATCATCTGGGACGTCTCCAGTTCCGCCCGCGCTCATCGTCTCAAAGCCCAGGTCAGCGACCTGAGACACCCTCAGCGAGGTCCTCGGCCGGGTGGGACGCCGTCGAGCGGGTCGGCCGCGTGCCTACGGTTGTGGCCGAGCCGGGAAGCCCGTCAAGGGCACCTCGGCTCGGCCCGGCCACCGTCGTGACGAGCTTCGGCGGCCGGGCGGACCATCCGCTCACTCGACCCACGGGGACGAACCACATGAAGAAGATCACGGCCGCTCTCGGCCTCGCCGCCACGCTCGCCGCGTCCACCATCGCGCTCGCGCCGTCGGCCTCCGCCATCAACTGCCAGGAGAACAGCCTCACCACTGGCGGCCAGGGGAACGTGTGGGACACCGCCGTCAAGGCCGCCGACGACTGCCACGACGTCAACCTGGTCTCGGCCGGTGCCGCCGGCGGCGTCGGCTACGACGGCTACATGGGCATGTACAAGGACGGCAACGGCTACTGGCACTCCGCGGCCTCCGGCTACCACTGGCTGAACGACGGCTACTACAGCCTCGGCTCGGTCGTCCTGATCTCCAACCTCACCGCCGGCCGGACCTTCGGCGTCTCCGAGTACAAGAGCCTCGCCGGCAACGTCCACGTCCAGCACTGACACCGGGGGCCGCGAAGGCCCCGACGCCGCCGGCAGGCGCACCGCACCCCGTGCGCCTGCCGGCGGCACCCCGGTCACCGTCGACCACCGACCACCGAGAGAAACGGCACCATGCGACGCCCCACCCGGCACCCCCGCCGGTCCGCCGGCACCATCGCGGCCCTCGTGGGCACGCTCCTGCTCCTCGGTCCGACGGCGTGCTCCAGCCCGGCCGACCACCCCGACCCCGCCGCACGGGCGGCGGGGGGCTCGGCCGCGCCTGTACCGCCGACCCCCGTGACGCGGACGATGCCGTCGGACATCACGCCCATGCTGCTGCCGTCGACCGGCGCGGAGACCCGCTGGTCCCAGGGCCTGGACACCTTCGCCACCCTCGCCGGGAACGCCGCCACCCGCGCCTGCGCCCACTCCCGGGGCACCGCGGAGCCCGACACGATGCCCGGCATGTTCCTCCGGACCATGGACATCCCCGACCTCCCCTTCATCCAGGCGCACGGCTTCAGCGGCGGCTTCGCCCCCGGAGAGCCCGCGACCGGTTCGGCCGGGGCCCCGAAGCCTCCGAGCGCCGAGCAGCAGCAGTGCCTGCAGGAGGGTAAGAAGGCCGCGCAGGAGCTGAAGGGCCTCTACGCTCCGTTGCAGTCGCAGTGGTACTCCCAGATGGCCTCCCTCCGGCACACCCCCGACGTCCAGGCCGCCTACCAGCGCTTCAACTCCTGCCTGGCCGAGCACGGCGTGAAGGCCAAGGACGAGGACGCCGTCTTCGCCCAGGTCGACCAGCTCACCCAGGACGGCGACACCACCGCCACCGCGCACCTCGGCGAGATCTACGCCGCCTGCATGGCACCGGTGGAGGCCGTCCGGGAGCCGATCCGCGCGAAGCAGCGGGACGACTTCCGCGCCGGGCACGCGGCCGAACTCGCCGCGCTGAGCAGCTCCCTGCCCAAGAAGATCCACGAGTTCGAGGAGCGCTACGGCCTCCAGATCGCGTTCCCCACGCCCTGACCCTCGATACGCCGTGACCGCAGCGCGTCGACCGCAGCTCCGTGAGCCCCGCCCACCCGGGCGGGGCTCACGTCGTCGTGCGGATCACCCGCCCGCGCCAAGGCAGTTGTGAATCGATCGGACGCTCAACCACGGGAGGGCACACCATCGGCGAGCCCCTGGTCTCCCAGGCCAGGGCCTACGTCCAGGCCCTCATGACCGCGACGGCCAGCTCCTACGCCTGGCACGAGACCACCGGCCGCCTCCGCCCGTAACGGCCCACCCCGGCGTCAGAGCCACCCCCGGTGGGCGGCCTTGATGCCCGCCTCGAAGCGGCTGCTGGCACCGAGCCGCTCCATGATCGAGGACATGTGGCGGCCGACCGTACGCGAGGAGACGCCCAGGCGCTGGCCGACGGCGTCGTCGGTCAGGCCGGAGCTCAGCAGGCGCAGGAGTTCGCGCTCGGTCGCGGTAAGGCCCGTCCGGGGGTCCTCGGGCTGGGCGGCACCGAGGGGGACGGCCGTGTTCCACGCCTGCTCGTAGAAGTCGAGCAGGGCAGCGAGGATGCCCGGTTCGGTGATGTACAGGGCGCCCTTGCGATTGTCCGCGGGGTCGATCGGCACGAGCGCCTGGGTCCGGTCGACCACGACCATGCGCTGGGGGATCGTGGGCGCGGTGCGGACCTCGCTGCCCCGGCCGAGGAGCCAGTGGGCGTAGGCCCCGACGTGGGGCTGGCTGCGGGTGGCGTCCTGGTAGAGCGTGCGCATGGTGATGCCCCTGCCGAGAGCCTCCGCATCGGCGGGGCGGCCGGCGTCGAGGTCCTCCGGGCGCTGGCATCCTGGCTGGCTGCTGAGGACCTCGGTGGTGGCCTCGTGCCCCATCCGCTCGAGGCGGCCCTGGATCGCATCCATCCCGAGCAGCCGTTCGCCGTGGCCGGCGCGGTGCTCGGCGCGGGCGGCCACCATCTGCGTGACAGCCGCGCGCGAGGCCGCCAACTTGGCCTGACGAGCAGCCAGTTCGGCCTCCTGCACGGCGAGGACCCCGGCCAGTCCGATCTCGGGACTCACCGCCCTCATCAGCCCGGGGCGGTCTACGGAGACGCGGAGCAGGGTGAGCCGACTCAACTCGTCGAACTGGTCGTGTACCTCTACGGAGGTCAGGCCGCAGTGGTCGGCAATCTCGTCCACGCCGTAGGAGGGGTGGTCGAGCATGGCCTGGTACACCGCTGCGGCCGAGGTGGTCAGTCCCAGCACCTCGAGCATTCGTTTCCCCCCAAGTGGCCCCGTGGGGCACCCATCTGAACGTCCTCATCCAAACAGATCTCCGATTCTTCGAGCAAGAACCACCTATCCCCCTATGGGCTGACCTGCGCCTTTTGCGCGTGGCCTGCAACGCAGGTCACGCGAATGACCTGTCATGCACATGGCTTACGTGTCGGACTCCGGACAGTCCGGTAGGCGACAGCCCGAACACCTTCCGGCGGGGTCGGCGACCGACGAAGCTATTCATCGCCGCCAGGGAAACACCCCGGACGGCAGCCGGACGAAGCGCCAACCGCGGGGCGCTCCGCCCGTCCTGAACGAGCCGCATCACTCCCATCGGAGGGAACTCCCACCATGCTTCGCACCCGCCTCGCCCAGGCCGCCGCGGTCGCCACTGTTGCCCTCACCGGGATCGTCCTCGCGCCCTCCGCCGCCACCGCCGCCGACCCGGTCGGCGCCCCCACCCCGGCGGTGACCCAGGACAGCCTCACCTGGGGCAGCTGAGCGACTTGGACATCGTCTACACCTCCCTGATCCCACGGCAGCCCGGGCACCACGTCCACGAGCCGACCGCCGGGGCAGAGATCGTAGACGCCCTGTGGGCCCACGCACTTCCCGGCGACGGACTCGAGCACGTCAACGCCCGTCCCGAACCCGACCGGGTCGACCTCCTGCTCTACCTACGCACCCCCGACTCCCCCGATGCGCCCGCCGCGCTCCAGCGCGCCCACGACCTGATCGTGCGCAGCCATCGGACCTCTCCCCGGCTCAACCGGCACTACCTGCCGCCGGAGCCGCTCCCGGCACCCGAGGACAGCAGCGCCGGCTGAGAGCCGCGCCCGTCACCTCGCCGCTCCGCCGACGCCTTCACCTGCCGCAGCCACGACCTGCAGCCGCTCGCACTATCGGCGTGCCCGCTCCGAATCGTCGAACCATCCTGCTCAGCCACCATCCTGACACCCAGAAGGAGCCCAACCATGTCCCGTCGCACCGTCGCCCGCGGCCTCTCCGTCGCCCTGACCGCCGCTACCGCCTCCGCCCTCCTGACCGCCCTTCCCGCCCACGCCGACACCGTGGTCACGGACTCGGCGCAGGTCACCTCGACGGGCACCCTGGGCAACGGCGCCGCCCCTGGCGGCCCGGTGACCCGCGGTCAGGCCGTGGCCCGTGCCCAGGACTGGGTGAACAAGGCCGTCCCGTACAGCCCCAACGGCCTGAACAGCCCGTACGGTTGGTGGGCCGACGCCGAGACCGGCGGGCGCTACCGCCAGGACTGCTCCGGCCTGGTGTCGATGGCCTGGCAGCTGCCGAGCAGCCTCACCACCGGGTACCTGCCGGGCGTCTCCACCCCCATCGACATCGACAGCCTCCAGCCCGGCGACGCCCTGAACAACATCTCCACCCACACCGCGCTGTTCACTGGTTGGGCCGACAGCTCCCACAACAATGCCAACATCATCGAGGAGTGGAGCCGCTCCGGCCCGACCCGTGCCCGCACCATGGGCCGCTCCGAGATGAGCACCCGCGGCTTCAATGCGTACCGCTACAACAAGATCGTCGACGGCAGCGTCCCCTCGGCCAATTCGACGAAGGTGGGGGTGTTCCGCAACGGGAACTGGGGGCTGCGCAACGCCTCCGGCGGTACGACCTCGGTCTCCTTCGGCCAGCCCGGC
>NZ_JOCF01000016.1 GCF_000720635.1 Streptomyces sp. NRRL WC-3742
GCGCTGGTCGGGGGCTTTGGCGAGGGCGCGGGCGAGGACGGCTTCGACCGGGGTGGGGAGATCGGGGCGGTGTTCGTGGAGGGTGGGTGGGGGGTCGTTGAGGTGGGCCCAGAGGAGGGCGAGGTCGCTCTCGCGGCGGAAGGGTGGGGTGCCGGCGAGGAGCTCGAAGACCACGCAGGCCAGGGCGTACTGGTCGCAGCGCCCGTCGAGTGGTTTGCCGGAGATCTGTTCGGGGGCCGCGTAGTCGAGGGTGCCGACGATCTGGCCGACGCTGGTCAGGCCGCTCAGGGAGAGGGACTTCTTGGTGAGCCCGAAGTCGGCCAGGTACAGGTGCTCGGGGTGTTCGCCGTCCGTTCCGGCGGCGACGAGGACGTTGCCGGGTTTGACGTCCCGGTGCACCAGGCCGTGGGCGTGGGCGGCGTCGAGCGCGGAGGCGATCTGCAGGGTGAGGTCGGTGACCCGGTCGAGCGGGAGGGGGCCGGTGCGGGTCATGAGGGAGCGCAGGTCCCCGCCCTCGACGTAGCGCATGGCGAGGTACAGGATGCCGTCCTGCTCGCCGGCGTCGAAGACCGGGACGATGTGGGGGTGGTCGATCGCGGCGGCGGCCTCCGACTCGTGCATGAACCGTTTGCGGAAGACCTCGTTGCGCGCCAGTTCGGGGGCGAGCAGCTTGACGGCGACGCTGCGGCCGAGCCGCAGGTCCTTGGCGCGGTAGACGACCGCCATGCCGCCGCGCCCGATCTCCTCCTCGAGCCGGTAGGCCGCGACGCGCCGCCCGACCAGTCCGGAGGGCAGGGCGGCGGTGGCCGGGACTTCGGCGGCGCTCACGGCTCGCCCGCCTGGGTGGGCGCGTAGGCGCCGTCCCCACTCGGTGCGGGCGCGGCCGCGTACGGCTGGGACTGCAGTCCCTCGCCGTAGCTCCAGCGGTCCTGCGCGGGGTCGAAGACCCACACTCGCGGGCCGTCCAGCACCAGGCCCACCCGCAGCCCGCGCGTCCGCTCCCGGAAGGTGGACTGGTCGAGGCCGCCCGCCGCCAGGGCGTCCAGCAGGGCCCGGTAGCGGGCGAGGGCAGCCTCGACCTCGGCGAGGGCCGCGCGTGCGTCGGGGGTGGGCGCGGGGGCGCCGCCGGTCTCGGGCGGGGGCTGGGGGAGGAGGACCAGGAGGCGGCCGTCGACCCAGGTGGTCCAGCCGTTGGAGCAGAGCACCTGCGCCCAGTCGCCCTGGCGGGCGAGTACCCGTACGGGGAGCAGCTCGTCCAGCCGGGCGGAGGGCCGGGCGGGGTCCGGGGCCGCCCAGCTGGCCATCCCGCCCGGCGGGGCGACATGGCTTGGGCGGAATGCGAACTCGTCCATTGCTGGCTGCACTTCCTCGCTGCTCCTCCACTCTACCGGCGGGCCGACAACCGGGGCTGTCGCCGAACCGGGGCCATCGCCGAACCGGGACTACCGCCGCATGATGGCGGGCTCGTGCCGCCGCAGCAGGGCCAGGACGAGCAGCCCGTACGCCGCCGAGAGCACGGGGAGCACGGCGATGCTGACCAGCCAGCCGGTGCGCTCGTGGCGGAACATCGGGTCGGCGGTGATCGCGGTCGGGAACACGGTGTGCAGTTCGACCGTGCGGGCCATCGCCGACAGGCCCCAGCGGGAGGGGATCAGCCAGGCGAACTGCTCGAGGCCGGGCACGCCGTGCAGTTTCAGCATCAGCCCGCTGAAGACGATCTGCACCACGGACAGCAGCACGAGCAGCGGCATGGTGGCCTCCTCCTTGTCCACGAGGGCGGAGACGACCAGGCCGAGCATCATCGCCGAGAAGGCGAGCAGCGCCACCGCGATGATCAGCTCGGGCAGTTGGGGCATCACCACGCCGGTGGGCACCGCGAAGGAGAGGTTCACCCCGGCGAGGCCGACCACCGTCAGCACGGCGGCCTGCGCGACGGTGACGGCGCCCAGCACCACCACCTTGGAGACCAGGTAGGCCGATCTGGAGAGCCCGACCACCCGCTCCCGCCGGTAGATGGCGCGCTCCTTGACCAGCTCGCGCACCGAGTTGGCGGAGCCGGTCAGCAGGCCGCCGATGCAGAGGGTGAGCAGGCAGTTGACGGCGTTGTCGGGGGACAGGCGCGAGCCGGCCATGGCCCGGCACATCAGGCCGATGACGAAGGGCAGTACGACCATGATGGTGAGGAAGAGCCGGTCGGCGGCCAGGACGGAGGTGTACCGGCGCACCAGGGTGCTGAGTTGGGAGAACCAGCCCTGGGGCTTCTCGCGCCCGATCACCGGCAGTGACGAGGCGAGGGGCGGGGCGAGGGGCGGGGCGAGCGGCGAGGCGAATGGCGGGGAGACGGGCGGGGTGACGGGCGGAGCCGCCTCGGCCGCCACGTACCGCCCGTACTGCGGGGAGGCGCGGAAGCGCTGCTGCCAGGCGGCGTGCTCCTCGTTCTCGAACGCCTCGAAGGCTTCCGGCCACTCCTCGAACCCGAAGTAGCCGAGCGCCTCGCCCGGCGGCCCGTAGTAGGCGGTGCGCCCGCCCGGGGCCAGGACCAGCAGCCGGTCGCAGACGTTCAGGCTCAGCACGCTGTGCGTCACCACGACCACCGTGCGTCCGTCGTCGGCGAGCCCGCGCAGCATGTGCATCACGGAGCGTTCCATGCCCGGGTCGAGCCCGGAGGTCGGCTCGTCCAGGAACAGCAGCGAGGGCTTGGTGAGCAGCTCCAGGGCGACGCTGACGCGTTTGCGCTGGCCGCCGGAGAGGCTGGAGATCACCTGGTCGGTCCGGCTGCTCAGGCCCAGCTCGCCGATCACCTCGTCGACGCGGGCCTCGCGCTCGTGCCGGGCGGTGTCGCCCGGGAAGCGCAGTTCGGCGGCGTAGGCGAGGGCGCGGCGCACGGTGAGCTGGGTGTGCAGGATGTCGTCCTGCGGCACGAGGCCGATGCGGCGGCGCAGCTCGGCGTAGTCGCGGTACAGGTCGCGTCCGTCGTAGAGCACCGTGCCCTCGTCGGCGGGGCGCAGCCCGGTGAGGGCGTTGAGCAGGGTGGACTTTCCGGCGCCGCTGGGGCCGGCGACGGCGAGCAGCGCCTTCTCGGCGAGCGGGAAGCTGACGTCGTCGAGCAGTACCCGGTGGTCGGGGCCGACGCGCACCACGAGGTGCTGCACGTCGAGGGAGATCTCGCCGGTGTCGGTGTACTCGACGAGTCGGCCGTCGTCGAGGCAGAGGGCGGAGTGGCCGATACCGACGATGTCGGCCGGGCCGACGGGGGCCCGCTGGACGGGGCGGCCGTTGAGGTAGGTGCCGTTGTGGCTGTTCAGGTCGACGATCTCGTGGCCGCCGTCCGGCAGTTCGCGCAGTTCGGCGTGGTGGCGGGAGACGACCAGGTCGTCCAGGACGAGGTCGTTGTCGGGGGAGCGGCCGATCCGCACGGCGCGCCCGGGCAGTTCCAGGACGGAGCTGGGGCGGCGGAAGGTGCTGGAGGACTGCGGGGCGAGCAGGGAGGTCCGCGCGTCCGGGTCGGAGCGGGGCAGGCCCGCGAAGGTCGCGGAGGGGCCGGTGGCCGGGTCCCCGAACCGCAGGCTGGTGCCGGGGCCGACGTCCTCGCCGGTGACGCGCTGCCCGTGGTCGTAGGTTCCGTTGGTGCTGCCGACGTCCTCGAGGCGCCAGTGGTCGTCCACGGCGTGCAGTACCGCGTGGTGCCAGGAGACCCGGGGGTCGGGCAGGACGATCTCGCCGGTCGGATCTCGGCCGAGGTGGTAGGCGCGGCTCGGATCGATCAGCCGTGACCCGGTCTCGGTGACCAGGACGAGGGGCGGCGCGGTGGGTGCGCCCGGGCGCTCTCCCATGCCGAGCATTCTAGTTCCGGACCGTGTGCTCCGCGCATCGGACCGGATTGCTCCGGATCGTGGATTGGACTGGACCACCTGCTCGGCGCGGCACTATCGTTCGGCGTGCCCGCCGCCGGCGTCTCGATCACTTGGGGACGGAACTCATGAGCATCTGGCCGCAGTTGAGCCGTCGCCGGATCGTCAGGGCCGGGCATGCCACCGGCCGGGAGCTGCGCTGCGGGCTGATGGACACGATGCTCGCGGACCTCTCCGTCTCCGTCGTCCTCTACTTCGAGCGCCCGCTGGACGAGGACCGGCTCGCCGAGGGCCTGGCCCTCGCCCTGGAGCGGGTCCCGGTGTTCGCCGGACGGCTGCGCACCGAGGGGGAGCAGCTGACGGCCGTCTGCGACGACACCGGCGTGCCGCTGGACGTCTACGCCGTCGAGGGCACCCTCGCCGAGGCCATGGGCCGGGCCACCGCGACCGGCTCCGAACTCGTCGACCCGGTGGACGCCCGCGCCGCCCGCCTCGGCGGCCTCCCGCTGCTCACCGTCCGCCTCACCCGCACCTCGGACGGCGGGACGGTCCTCGGCTGCTCCTGGCACCACGCGATCGGGGACCTGCAGAGCTTCATGCTGCTGATGCGCGCCTGGTCGGCGGCCGTCGAGGGCGAGCTGCTTCCGGAGGCCGAACTCGTCGACGACCAGGACGCGTTGCTGCACTCCGTGCTCCCGGAGAAGGACTGCGGCCGGCCCGGCTTCCGGCTGCCCACGGCCGCCGAGGCGCAGTTGCTGGCGAACGAGGTGGCCTTCGCGCCGCGCGCCAACCGGATCGTGCAGGTGCTCCTCACCGAGGACGAAGTGCGCCGGATGCGGGAGGAGTTCAGCGCCAAGGCCGGGCGCAGGCTCTCCTCGGGGGACGTGGTCTGCGCCCATCTGATCAGCACCCTGCGGGAGTTGGACGAGGACGAGGCCGAGCGGATGGTCACCGTCCCGGTCAACGCCCGCCGCTGGCTGGGCCTTTCACCCGCCCTGGTGGGCAACCTGCTGAGCGAGGTGCACCTGCCGCACCGGCCCGGGGACGGGGCGGCGGCGCTGGCGGCCGCGCTGCGTACGGCGGTGGAGGAGTTTCCGGCCGAGCACCTCAACCTGCGCGCCAACCTGGCCTTCCTCGCCGCGGCGGGCCGCTCCCGGATGGCCGACTGCGTGCCGCTGGGCTTCGACCCGGCGGCGCGCCGCTTCAGCTTCTCCAACTGGAGCCGCTTCGGCGCGTACGGCATCACCTTCCAGGGGCAGCGGCCGGTGCTGTTCAGTCCGGCGGCCAACTTCCCCGTCCCGTGGGTGTGCTGGACGGTGGAGGGTTTCGACGGCCGGGGCTTCCTGTGCACGGTGGTGCTGCCGGCCAGGCTCGCGGCCCGGGCGCGCGGGGTGCAGGGCCGGGCGGCCCTGCACCGCTACCGGGCGGCGGCCGACGCGCTGCCCGCGACGGCCGCCCTGGTGCCCAGGATCATCTGACGCGAGGTCGAAACCGTCAGAACGACTGCTCGATCGCCGTCCAGAGCCGCAGCCGGGCCTCCAGCGCGAGCTGGACGGTCTCGGCGCAGGACTCCCACTTGGCCCGGTCGTCGCCGCACAGGTCGATCAGCATCTGCATGGCCATCGGGGTGTGCTGCTCGCCGTCCACCTCGATGTGGCGGGCCAGGTAGTCCTTGAAGACGGTGAGCACGCCGTCCGGGTCCGGGATCCCGACAACCTGGGTGAACATCTCCGGGATCAGGTCCTCGCGGCCGAAGGCGAACGCGGCGGCCCGGCAGTGCACCGGCGCGTCCTCGACGATCGACCAGGTGGTGGTCGTGAAGTCGACGGCGGCCTGGGGCACCTCGGCGGCCTTCAGGGCCAGCGGGACGGCGCTGCCGGAGCCCAGCTGGGCCAGGAACTCCGCCATCGGGGCCGGGTCGGCCCCGGCCTGGCGCATGCCCTCGACGTACAGCTCGAAGTGGCTGGTGTAGCCCTCGCCGAGCTCGTCGCTCTCCTCGACCAGCACGATCTCGTTGATCAGCCGGCGGCTGGCGGTCGGGCCGTTCGGCACCCAGGGGACCTCGACGCAGGTGAGGTCGCGCTGGAGGCTCTTCAGCAGCGACATGAAGTCCCAGACTGCGAAGACGTGGCTGTTCAGGAAGGTGCGGACGCGGTCGATGCTGGTCAGCCCGTGGTAGACGGAGTGGCCGACGACCTCGCGGCGCAGCGGGTCGATGGCCTGCTGGAGGCTGGTCAGGCCGGGGTGGCTGCGGTCCCAGTGGTAACGGTTGGTGGACAACTCGGCTCCTTAGGTGTGCTTGAGGACGGCGTGCAGCGCGTGGCGCAGCTGCTCGCGGGAGGGCTGTAGGGCGCGGTCGAGCGCGGGGGCGAAGGGCAGGACGGCGCCGTCGGGGCGGGTGATGCGCCGGGGCGGGGCGACCAGGCGCATCTCCTCGGCGGCGGTGGCCAGCAGTTCGGCGGCGAAGCCGCAGCTGCGGTTGGAGTCGTCGAGGACCACCAGGCGGCCGGTGCGCTCCAGGGAGGCGGCGAGGGCCTCCCGGTCGAAGGGGTACAGGGTGCGCGGGTCCAGCACCTCGACGGAGATCTCGGGTGCCAGCTCCTCGGCGACGGCGAGCGCGTCGTGGACGAGGTGGCCGACCGCGACCACGGTGACGTCCGTGCCCGGGCGGTGGATGCGGGCGCGGCCGAGCGGGATCGGCTCCAGCTCCCAGGTGACGGTCTCGCGTACGGGCAGGGCGGCGGCGGGGGCGAAGACCACCACCGGGTCCTCGTCGCGGATCGCCGAGCGCAGCAGCCCGTAGGCGTCCGTCGGGGTGGCGGGCACCACGGTCTTCATCCCGGCGTGGGCGAAGAGGCTGTACGGGTGGTCCGAGTGCTGCCCGGCCCAGCCGTCCCGCGAGCCGGAGCCGGGCACCAGGCAGGTGATCGGCACGGACGCCTGGCCGCCGGTCATGAGCGAGAACTTGTGTGCCTGGTTGACGAGTTGCTCGAATACCAGGAACAGCAGCGAGGGGATCTGGAACTCCAGGACGGGCCGGCGCCCGGCCAGGGCGGCGCCGATCGCCATGGAGGTGAACGCCTGCTCGGAGAGCGGGGTGTCGACGATCCGCTCGGCGCCGAAGCGGTCCAGCAGGCCCAGGGTGGGGCCGGCCATCCCGGCGCCGATGTCCTCGCCGAAGACGCACACCGCCGGGTCGTCGGCGAGTTCGTCGGCGAGGGCCCGGTTGAGGGCCTTGGTGTAGGAGAGTCTGGTCACGCCGTCGCCCCCGCCCGGGGGCGCAGCCCGTCCGCGTACAGGTGGTCCAGCGCCCCGGCCGGGTCGGGGTGCGGCGAGGCGAGGGCGAACTCCTCGGCCCTGCCCAGCAGTTCGGCGACCTCCCGGTCGATGGCCCCGACGGCGGCGGCCTCGAGCAGGGCGGCGGCGCGGGGGAGCGGGTCCTGGTCGCGCCAGGCTTCGACCTCCTCGGGGGTGCGGTAGCGCAGTTTCATCCTGCGTTCCATGGTGTGGTGGCCCTCGTAGCGGTAGGTGCGGCACTCCAGGAACCCGGGGCCGCCGCCGTCCGCCGCCCGCTGGACGGCGCGCAGCGCGGCGGCCCGTACGGCCTCCACGTCCATGCCGTCGACCCGTTCGGCGGGGATGCCGAAGGCTTCGGCGCGGCCGGTGGCGCTGCCGGCCACGGCGGTGGCGGCGGGCAGGGTGGTGGCGTAGCCGTTGTTCTCGCAGACGAAGACCACCGGCAGGCGCCACATCGCGGCGAGGTTGAGCGACTCCAGCAGGACGCCCTGGTTGAGCGCGCCGTCGCCGAAGAAGGAGACGGCGACGGCGCTGGTGCGGGCCTGGCGGGCGGCCCAGGCGGCGCCGACCGCGATCGGGGCTCCGGCGCCGACGATGCCGTTGGCGCCGAGGATGCCGAGCCCGAGGTCGGCGGCGTGCATGGAGCCGCCCCGGCCGCGGTTCAACCCGTCGACGCGGCCCGCGAGTTCGGCGAGCAGCCGGTCGGGGGCCACGCCCCGGGCGAGGACGTGGCCGTGGCCGCGGTGGGTGCTGGTGAGGGTGTCGGCCGGGCCGAGCGCCGAGCAGACGCCGACCGCGACGGCCTCCTGGCCGATGTACGGGTGGATGCCGCCGGGGATCGCCCCGGCCCTGACCAGGGCGAGTGCCAGTTCCTCGAAGCCGCGGATCAGCCGCAGCATCCGGTAGCGCTCGCCGGGGGAGTCGAGGGGTGCGGTCACAGGACCCCTCGCCAGGTGGTCGGGCAGTACGCCGGGTCGGCGTAGTCCGGCCGGTCGTCGGCGGTGCGGCGCACCAGCACGTCGTGGTTGTACACCACCGGGCCGCCGTCCGCCTTCTCGTGTCGGCGGTACTCGTTGGCGCCGTCCTGCAGGTGCAGGGAGACGGCGCGGCGCGGGAAGTCGGCCAGGTTGGGGCCGGAGCCGTGGTAGGTGCGGCAGTGGTGGAAGGACATGTGGCCGCGCGGGATGAGCATCGGGACCTTCACGACCTCGGCGCCGTTGTGGGCGGCGTTGGCGGCCAGGATGGCGTCCAGCTCGCTGCCGTCGCGGTCGGCGAAGTGCCGGGTGGAGTCCTCACCGGAGGGCAGCTCCTTCCAGCGGTGGCTGCCGTCGACCATGGTGATGGTGCCGTTCTCCTCCCGGCAGTCGTGGAAGGGGATGAAGGCGGTGAGCATCTCCTCCGAGGAGGAGGTCTGCCAGTAGTGCTTGTCGAAGTGCCACGGCACCCGGTTGCTGGGCTCCTCGGGCACCGGCGGCTTGAGGATCAGGGTGGACTGGAAGATCCGGATCTCCTCGGCCCCGGCGAGCAGCGCGGCGACGGCGCCGACCAGCGGCTTGCGCAGGATCGCGCCGATGGCGTCGCTCTCGTAGTGCACGTAGTCGTTGTGCCGCTGCACCGGGCCGTGCGAGGGCTCCCAGGCGGCCAACCGGGGCGGGCGGACGGGGAGTTCGCGGTCCCGCTCGCCCGCGTAGTAGCGCTCGGTGGCGGCCTGGAGGGTGTCCAGCTCCTCGTCGGTGAAGAGCTTTCCGGTCAGGTACCAGCCGTGCTCGCGGTAGTGCGCCACCTCCTCGGGGGTGGGCAGCAACGCGCGGTCGGCGTCGGTGAGGTGGAACTCGGCGGTGGTGGTCATCGGCGCGCTCTCCTTCTCGGTGGCGGGGTCGTCAGCGGGCGTCGGTGCTCTGGCGCTCGACGGCCTCGTACAGGGCCTTGATGTTCGCCGTGCCGAAGGTCCCCGCGCCCTGGCGCTCGATCAGCTCGAGGAAGTAGGTGCGCCGGGGGTGGGTGGAGCGGGCGAAGATCTGGAACAGCTGGCCGCCGTGGTCCTGGTCGACGAGGACGTGCAGGTCGCGCAGGGTTTCCACGGGGATGGCCGTCTCGCCGAACCGCTCGGCGAGCGCGTCGAAGTACGCACCGGGGGTGGTCAGGAACTCCACGCCGCGCGCGCGGATCGTCCGGACGGCTGTGGCGATGTCGCGGGTGCTGAACGCCAGGTGCTGCACGCCGGCGCCGCCGTGCGAGGTGAGGAACTCGTCGATCTGGCCGGGGCGACGAGCGGTGTCGGGCTCGATCAGGGTGAAGGTGACCTCGCCGGAGGCGCTCTGCACCACGCTGGAGTCCATGGCCTGCTCGCCGACCTCGATGTACTCGCCGAAGATCCGGTGGAAGCCGAGCGCGGCCTCGCAGAACCTGACGGACTCGGCGAGTTGGCCGGCGGGGACGCAGATCGCGACGTGGTCGAGGGTGTCGAGCAGGCCGGGGCCGGCCGCCGGGTCGGTGGTGCGCAGCGGGACGAAGCGCAGGGCGGTGTCGCCGAAGCCGGCGATCAGCCCGCCCGCGCGGTCGATCACCCGGGCGCCGTGCCGCTCGGCGCGGTCCATCGCGGCGTTCGGGTCGGCGCAGCCGAGGGCGAGCACGGCGACGGCGTCCCCGTGGCGGGCGACGAAGGAGGAGACGGGGTGGCCGGGGTCGGCGGCGTCGGCCAGGTGCAGGCGGATGGTGCCCTGGTGCAGGGCGATGGTGCGGGTGCCGTCGGGCGCGGCGACGGGGGCTTCGGCGGTGAAGCCGTAGTCGGCGCAGAGGCCGGCCGCGTACTTGTCGGCGTCTTCGCAGTGGAATTCGACGTGGCTGATGGTCTGGACGGTCATCGGGATCTCCCCCGGAGGGATGGTGGATTAGCGGGTTGACCGGGTGGACGCCGGGCCGAGGATCAGGCTGAGGTTGTGGCCGCCGAAGGCGAAGGCGTTGCTCAGAGCGGCGCGCACGGGGCCGGTGCGGGCGGCGCCGCGGACGTGGTCCAGGTCGCAGGCCGGGTCGGGGTCGGTCAGGTTGAGCGTGGGCGGCAGCGTCCCCCGCGCCACCGCCATGGCGGTCACGGCGGCCTCCAACGCGCCTGCGGCGCCCAGGAGATGGCCGGTGGCGCCCTTGGTGGAGCTGACCGCGGGGCGGTGCTCGCCGAAGACGGCGTTCAGCGCGGCGGTCTCGGCCACGTCACCGATCCTGGTGCCGGTGCCGTGGGCGTTCACGTAGTCGATGTCGCCCGGCGTCAGGCCCGCGTTGGCGAGGGCGGCGCGCATCGCGTCGGCGGCGCCGGAGCCGTCCGGGCGGGGCATGGTCGGGTGGTGGGCGTCGGTGGAGGCGCCCCAGCCGATCACGTCGGCGTAGCCGCCGGCGCCCCGGGCGTCGGCGTGCTCGGCGCGTTCCAGGACGAGGACGGCGCTGCCCTCGCCGAGGACGAAGCCGTTGCGCCGGCTGTCGAAGGGCCGGCTGGCCTCCGTCGGGTCCTCCCAACCCTGCGCCAGGGCGCGGGCGTTGGTGAAGGCGGCGGCGATGGTCGGGTGCAGCGAGGACTCGGTGCCGCCGCACACCACCACGTCCGCGTCGCCGGAGCGGATCAGCCGCAGCCCCTCGGCCACGGCCTGGGCACCGGCCGCGCAGGCCGTCACCACGGCCGAACTGTAGCCCCGGATGCCGTGCTTGATGGCGATCCGGGCGGTGGCCATGTTGGAGAGCATCCCGGGCAGCAGGTACGGGCTCACGCCGGGGCGGCCGCGCTCCAGGCGGCGGTGGGACTGCTGCTCGAAGGTCTCCAGGCCGCCGCCGCCGGTGGCCAGCACCACGGCGGTGCGGTGCGGGTCGACGTCGCGCCCGACGGCCAGGCCCGCGTCGGCGAGCGCGTCGTCGGCGGCGGCCAGGGCCAGCAGCACGAAGCGGTCCACGCAGCGGGTCTCGGTGGGCGGCAGTACCTCCTTGCCGTCCACCGGTGGGGCGATCCCGGCGGCGGGGAGCCAGCCGTGGGCGGCGTGGCCCTCGGGCACGGCGCTCAGGCCGGAGCGGCCGGCGGCCAGCGCCTCGAAGACCTCGGCGGGCTTGCGGCCGAGCGGCGAGACCAGGCCCAGGCCCGTGACGACGGCGCCGGGCCGTGCGCCGCGCCTGCTCGAGTCCTGCTCTCCCTCAGTCTCCGGCCGGGGGTACCCCCATCGCTCGCTCATGCGCTCACCGCGCCGAGATGGCGCTGACGCAGCAGGACCTTGCGGACCTTGCCGGTCGGGCCGAGCGGGATGTCCTCGCCCGAGACCACCAGCACCTGGCGCACCGTCGCGGCGCTGGCCTCGTCGAGGGCGGCGGTGACGGCCTTCGTACGGTCGAGGCCGGGCTCGGCGCCCTCGGCGAGGATCAGCAGGACGTCGGTGACCACGCGGTCGCCGTCGCGCACGGCCACGACGGTGCAGTCCAGCACGTCGGGGCAGGCGGCGAGCACCCGTTCCTCGGACATGGCGGTGAACAGCCGCTCGCCGCCGTCGAGTTGGACGGAGTCCACGACGCGGTCGACGTGGTAGTAGTAGCCCGCCTCGTCCCGGTACATCAGGTCCCCGGTGAGGAAGCGCCCGCGCAGCCGGGTGCGGAAGGTGGTGGCCGAGTCGTTCCAGTAGCCGAGCGCCAGGGTCGGGGAGGCGGTGGCGAGTTCGCCGACCTCGCCGGGGCCGAGCGGCTCGCCGTCCGGGCCGACCACCTCGCAGTCGACGAAGGCGTGCGGGCGGCCCACGCAGCGCCCGTAGCGCTCGGTGCCGGGGCCGTGGGTGACGAAGAAGTGCGAGTGGCCCATCTCGGTGGAGCCCAGGCCGTCCACGAAGAGCGAACCGGCTTCGCGGGTACGGCCGTTGCGGGTGACGGTCCGGCGACTTCCGGTGGCGATGAGGCGGCGGATGTGCACCTCGTGGGCGCAGTCGCCGGTGTTCCACCAGAGCGCGACGGACTCCAGGTCCCGTGCGGCCAGGTCGTGGTGGGCGAGGTCGGCCCAGGTGGCGGCGAAGCCGATCACCCCGCTGGGGCGCCACCGCTCGATCGCCTCCAGCACCCCGGCGCCGGACTGGCCGGAGAGCAGGGCGAGTTCGGTGTGCGAGCTGAGCGCGAGGTTGAGGGCGATCAGGGTCGCGGCGTGCGGGGCGGGCAGGGCGCTGAGCATCCGTTCCTGGCCCTGGGGGCGCGGCAGCCCGAGGCGGTGGTGGATCGCCGCGTACAGGCTGGTGTGCGAGTGGACGACGGCTTTGGGCATGCCGGTGGTGCCGGAGGAGTGGGTGATCGCCACCGGGTCGCCGGACCAGTGCCGGTACGGCGCCGGGGCGGCGTCCGGGTCGCCCGCGCCGAGGGTGCCGATCTCGGGCAGCAGCGGCGCGCCGACCTCGTGGCCGGCCAGGGCGGCCAGGTGGGCCTCGTCGGCGAGTACGCCGGCCGCGCCGAGGCGGGCGATGTAGCGGGCGGCGCGCTCGCCGTCCAGGTTGGGGTTGAGCAGGGCGGGGATGGCGCCGAGGCGGGCCAGGGCGAGGAAGGCGAGCACGTGGTCGGCGGCGGCGCTCGCGTACACCACCACCGGGTCGCGGTGGGTGATGCCCAGCAGGTGCAGCGCGCCGGCGCGGGCGCGGACGGCGCGGTCCAGCTCGCGCAGGGTGAAGGGCTGCCAGGCGGCGTGGTCGTCGACCGGGGTGTCGAAGGTGATCAGCGGGTCGTCCAGGGCGAGGCCGAGAGCGAGCCGGGCCTCCAGGACGTTCCCGGCGCCGACGGCGGGGTCGTCCGCGAGCAGGCGGCGGAGACTGCGGATGGACACGAGTGGCTCCCTCTCGGGCGTTCGGTGGCAGGGCGGGTGGGGCAGGCGGTGCAGGGCAGGCAGGCGGGGCGCGCTTCGACGGCGGCCCGGCGGAAGGTGTGCGCGTGGTGGTCGGGGGCGGGTCAGTCGGCCAGCAGGGCGGCGACGGCCCGGTGAGGGCCCTGGGCCGTCTCCTCGGCGGCGATGACCAGGACGCGGTCGGCGTCCCCGTCCGCGATCAGCAGCGCGGCGTGGTCGAGCGCGTCGGCCGGGATGCGGCCGGGTGCGGTCTCGGCCGGGCGTATTGCCACGACGGGGCCGGTCAGGCCCCAGCGGGCGGCGATGTGCCCGAGGACGGCGTTGGGGTTGGACTGGAAGAACAGCAGGGGTGCGGGCCGTCTCCCGGGCTCGGCGGACTCGTCGATGGCCCGCGCGGTGGCGCGGTCGCCGCTGGTGCTGGCCAGCAGCAGGGCGGTGCGCCCGGGGGCCGGGGGCTGCCCGTGGTGGGCGGCGAGGCAGCGGTCGGCGACCTCGGCGACCAGCGGGTTGAAGCCCGAGGAGGCGAAGCCGGGCAGCGGCGGCGGGGGTGCGGCGTCGTCGTCGGCCCGGGCCTCGGCGATCACGCGCAGCCCGTACGCCGTCGCGGCGGTGGTGACGGCGGTCATGGTGCTGGCGGTGTTCGTGGCGTTCGTGGCGTTCATGGTGTTGGTGGTGCTCGTAATGTTCATGGTGTTCATGGTGTTCATGCGGCGGCCAGCAGCAGGGCGGTGTTGGCCCCGCCGAAGGCGGAGTTGAGGCTGAGGGCGTGGCCCGGGCGGGCGGCGCGGGGGCCGTCCAGGACGAGGTCGAGGCCGATCTGCGGGTCCGTTCCGAGGGCGCCGGCGTTCACCGGGAGCAGGCCGGAGTCCAACGCGCCGACGGTGACGGCGAGTTCGAGCAGGGCGGAGGCTTCCAGGGCGTGTCCGTGCACCGACTTGCTGGAACTGACCGGCAGTTCGGCGGTGTGCGGGCCGAACACCCGGTGCAGGGCGCGGGCTTCGGCGAGGTCGGCGAGGGTGGAGCCGGTGCCGTTGGCGTTGACGTAACCGACCTCGGCCGGGGCGATTCCGGCGCGGGTGAGCGCGGCCTCGATCGCCCGGGACAGGCCCGTGCCCTCCGGTTCGGGGCGGCAGACGTGGTGGGCGTCCCCGGAACGGCCCCAGCCGGTCAGCCGGGCGAGCGCGGTGGCGCGGCGCCGCTCGGCGGCCGGGGCCGCCTCGAGCAGCACGGCCACGGCCGCGTCGGCGAGCAGGGTGCCGGTGCGTCCGCTGCTGAACGGGCGTAGCTCGCCGTCGCGGGCCAGGGCGCGCCCGGCGTCGAAGACGGCGAACACCCCCGGCTCGACGAGGTGCCCGGCCGCGACCAGCACGCGCTCGTGCCGTCCGGTGGCGACCATCGCGGCCGCGTCGGCGACGGCCGTGGAGGCGGCCACGCAGGCGCCGGTGTACACCCGGGTGACGCCCGGGGCGCCGCACAGCCGCTCGACACCGGCGGCGACCGCCCGGGCGGTGGCGCCGGTGCGCTCGTCGCTGTGGAGGGCGAGCAGGACGGGCGTCCCGTCAGGGAGCGGTCCCACCTGCCCGATCGCGTCCAGTACGGCGCCGGCCACCGGGGACGCTCCGGCCGGCGGCATCGTGGCGGCCACCGGCACCTCCTCGGGCAGCAGCGCCGCCCGGGTGGTGCGGCGGGCGCTCACGTCGAAGCGGGTGACGTCGCCGAAGGAGGGCCTGCCGTGGGCGGCGGCCTCGCTCAGCGCGGCGAGCCCGCGTCCGGCGGCGCTGAGCACGCCGACGCCGGTGACCAGGACGGGCCGGCGCCCGCCCGGCGGTGCGATCCCCGAGAGCCGGGCGCCGGTCACGGCCGGGCGCCCGCGCGCTCGGCGAGGACGGTGGCGCGCAGCAGCTCGGCGGCGTCGTCCACGGTGCGCACGGCGGCGAAGCCCTCGTCGTCGAGGTCGAGCTGGAAGCCGTAGCGCTGCTCGAACTCGGCGATCAGCCAGGTGAGCTCGAGCGAGCCGAGCTCCTCGGGCACGGACTCGGCGGCGCGCTGCCCGAACGCCGCCAGCATCGAGATCACCTCGGCCCGGTCGGGCAGTGCCCGACCGGCCCCGTCCACGGCGACCCCATCGTCCAGGGCGGTCACGCCGCGTCACCGACCGGGGCGGCGGCGCTGGTGGCCAGGGCGTCGATGCGCTTGGCGACGTCGGCGGTGAACTCGTCGAGCGTCATCATCGCGGTGGTCTCCATCTCGTCCAGGTCGAACTTGATCCCGAACTCGTCCTCGACCTGCACCGACAGTTCGGCCAGGGCGAGCGACTCGAGGTCCAGACCGGCCGGGCCGAGGTCGGTGTCCCCGGTGACCTCGGAGACGTCGTACTGCATGTCGGTCAGGGAGGCGAGGACGAACGCGCGGATGCGGTCCTGCATGGTGGGCTCCTAGCTCGGTCGGTGCGGGTGGTGCGTGAGGGGGCCCGACGTCAGGGTTCGACGTCAGGGGTTCAGCGCGGGGCGGTCGCGGCGGTGTCGCGCAGGGCGGCCGGGTCGCGCAGCAGTTTTCCGGTGGCGGTACGGGGCAGTCGGGGCAGCAGCGCCAGGCGCCGCGGCCGCTTGTAGGCGGCGAGCCGGCGGGCCAGCCCGTCGTGCACGAGGGAGAGGTCCGCGTCGGGTTCGGTGGCGAGGTACGCCTCGATGGCGCCGTCCTCGAAGACGACGACGGCCTCGCGGACCTCGGGCAGTGCGGTGAGCGCCTGCTCGACCTCGGTGAGGTCGACCTTGAGGCCCCCGATCGAGACCTGGGAGTCGAGCCGGCCGAGGACGGTGACCAGGTCGTACACCTCGTCCAGCTCGGCCGCGTCCCGGGTGTGCAGCCAGCCGTCCGACCAGCGGGTCGGGTCGTCCAGCCCTGGGTACGGGGAGGTGGGCGCGCCGATCTGCAGCTCGCCGCCGACGAGGCGCAGCCGCATCCCGTGGACGGGCCGCTTCGCCGGGTTGAGCGCGCCGGACAGGTCGGTGGCGATGACCCCGGTCTCGGTCATGCCGTACATGGTGCCGAGCGGCACGC
This sequence comes from Streptomyces sp. NRRL WC-3742, assembly GCF_000720635.1. GTDB lineage: Bacteria > Actinomycetota > Actinomycetes > Streptomycetales > Streptomycetaceae > Kitasatospora. The sequence goes on from NZ_JOCF01000016.1 coordinate 16,048, forward strand.
CGTAGCGTTCGGTGAACAGCGCGGCCAGCCCGGGGCGGACGAGTTCGCCCGCCACGATCATCCGCCGCAGCAGCGGCAGCGCCGGGGGAGCGACGGTGCCCGCCAGCAGTTCGGCGTGGAACGGCACGCCGATGACGGTGGTCGGGCGGTCGCTCGCGGCGACGGCGGCCAGGATGCCGGCCGCGGTCATCCGCTCGGGGATCGTCAGCGCGGTGCGGGCGCGCAGCGCGTTGAGCAGTCCGCCGACCAGGCCGAGCACGTGCACCACCGAGGAGAGCAGCACGACGCGGTCGCCCCCGCCGGGGAAGTCCATGAGTCTGCGGTAGCAGTCGAGTTCGCGGATCACGTCGCTCGCGGTGCGGGCGATCACCTTGGCCGGGCCGGTCGAGCCCGAGCTGAGCTGGATCAGCGCGTGCCCGGTGGCGGCCGGCCGGCCCCCGGGCAGGGCGACGGCCTCCGGCTCCACCTCGGAGAAGCCGCGCAGCGCCGAGGCCGGTCCGTGGGTCGCGCCGACCAGCACCTGGGGGGCCAGCCGCTCCACCGCTGCCTCGATCTCGTGATCGGTCAGGCGGTGGTCGAGCAGTGCGACTTGCGCGCCGAGGCGCCAGCAGGCCAGCAGCGACGTGACGAAGGCCACCGAGGGCGGCAGGCGCAGCGCGGCGGTGCCGCCGGGCCCGAGCCCGACGGCGGCCAGCCGGGTGCACTGCTCCTCGACCAGCGCGCGCAGGGCGGCGCGGTCCAGGGGCGTGCCGAGGTGCAGGCACTCCTCGCCCCCCGGCCCGGCCAGCAACAGTTCGTCCACCCAGTTCTCCTGGGCGTCGGCGTGAGGTGGCGGGGAGGGCGGAAGTGAGGAGGGGGAAATACGGGTCAACACCGCTCCACGAAGCGAGGGGATTTGACATGAACGCCGTTAATATCCAAAACGGTCAATTCCGTGGCCAGACCTTGGCACAGACGATTGGTCAAATCAAGGTCTATACCAATGGGACCCTTCCTCCTACGCTGCCGAACCGGGACTGGTCCGAGCGTGGCCGTCCGGGAAACGAGGATGCCCGTGGGAGCACTCACGCTGGCCGGGATCGAACGCGCCGCGCGCGCAGAACTCACCCGGGAAATCTGGGACTTCATCGCGGGCGGAAGCGGCGACGAACGCACCCTCGCGGCGAACCGCGAAGCCTTCTCCCACTATGCGCTTCGCCCCCGAACGATGGTCGACGTCACCACCTGCGAACCCGCCCTGACCCTGCTCGGCAGCCCCCTCGGCACACCGCTCGGCATCGCCCCCATGGCCTACCACCGGCTCGTCGACCCGGACGGGGAGACCGCCACCGCCCGCGCCGCCGGCCGCGCCGGAGCCCTGTTCGTGGCAGGAATGTTCGCCAGCCGCACCCTGGAGGAGATCGCCGAGGCGTCCACCGGCCCGCTCTGGCTCCAGCTGTACTGGCTGCGCGAACGCGAGGCCCTCACCGCCCTGGTGGAGCGCGCCGAGGCATCCGGCTTCCGGGCACTGGTCCTGACCGTGGACGCCCCAAGGATCGGCAGACGGCTGCGCGACCTGCGCAACGGCTTCGCCATCCCGCCCGATGTCCGCGCCGTCAACCTCGACCCCGCCCTGATGAGCGCCAGCCACCGGGCCGCCGACGGCAGTTCGGGCATCGCCGAACACGCCCGCCGCCAGTTCGACCCCAGCCTGACCTGGGCGGACCTCGCCTGGCTGCGCCGACGCACCCGGCTGCCCATCGTCCTCAAGGGCATCCTCACCGCCGAGGACGCCCGCCTCGCCGTCGAGCACGGCGCCGACGCCGTGCTGGTCTCCAACCACGGAGGCCGTCAACTCGACGGTGCGATCCCGGCCCTGGCCGCCCTGCCCGAAGTCGTCGACGCCGTCCCCGCCACCGTGCCCGTCCTCCTCGACGGCGGGGTGCGCACCGGCGCCGACCTGGCCACCGCCCTGGCCCTCGGCGCCCGCGCCGTCCTGGTCGGCCGGCCCGTGCTCTGGGGCCTCGCCACCGGCGGAGAAGCTGGAGTGCTGCGGGTCCTCGACCTGCTGCGCGACGAACTGGAGCACACCATGGCCCTGTTGGGCCGCCCCCGGCTCGCCGACCTCGACCGCACGGCCGTCACCCCCTGGCCCGCGAGGGCGTGAGCCCGAATGAACCGGGGCGCTACCGGGCCCCGTTCACCATGAAAAGAGACCCACGATGACCACACCCGACACCCGATTCCCCGGCTGGGACTGGGACGACCCCGACGGACTGGCCACCCGGCTCGACGAGTTCAGCGCCGACGTCGCCACCTGCACCACCCTCGAGCCCCACCCCGGGCCCCTGCCGCAGACCCAAGCGGACTTCCGCGAACTCGGCCTCACCGGAATCGAGTTCGCCGCCTTCCGCACCGCTCACCCCGAGGGCCTCGGCACCGACCTCGCCACCCTGCGCAGCCCCGACACGGCCGCCGAACCCGGCACGCTCTACCGCGTCGACGGCGAGCGCTGGTTCACCCGGCTCGACATCTCCAAGCCCCTGCCCTTCGCCGACGCCAGCGTCGACTGGGTGTACGCGGAGCACCTCATCGAGCACGTCACCATGCCCGTCGCCGTCGGCTGGCTGAGCGAGGCCCGCCGCGTCCTGCGCCCCGGCGGCGTCCTGCGCGTCACCACCCCCGACCTCGCCCGCTACCTGGTCGGCTACGCCACCGGCGACGGCTTCCTCACCAAGCACCGCCGCCGCCTGACCACCCTCGGCTTCGGCCCGCCGATGCCGGACCGCCCGGCGTTCCTGGTCAACCAGATCTTCCGCCACTACGGCCACCAGTGGATCTACGACCTGGACGAGCTGCGCCACGTCCTCACCCGGGCGGGCTTCACCCCCGACCGCATCCGCCACTGCGCCTACCGCCAGGGCGTACGCCCCGACGTCGCCGACCTCGACACCGCCTTCCGCACCGACGAGACCATCTACGTCGAGGCCGACCGCTAGATCCCTCACACAGAGACACCGAACGGGACAGCCACCCATGCCCCTCAACCCCCAGGCCGAAGCCTTCCGTGCCCGCCGCGCGGCCGACGGCGCGCCGCCGCTGTACACCCTCACCCTCGCCGAGGCCCGCGCCGCCGACCTCGCCGACATCCAGGCATCCGCCGGCACCCCCGAGCCCGTCGCCGCCGTCGAGGAGCACCGCATCCCCGGCCCCGGCGGCGACCTCACCCTCCGGCTCTACCGCCCCGAACCACCCGGGCGCGAACTACCCGCCCTGCTCTACCTGTTCGGCGGCGGCTGGACCCTCGGCTCGCCCGACACCAGCGACGCGATCTGCCGCCGCCTGACCAACGCCGTCGGCTGCGTCACCGCCTCCGTCGGCTACCGCCTCGCCCCCGAGCACCCCTTCCCCGCCGCCCTCCACGACTGCCACGCCGCCCTCCGTCAACTCGTACACAGAGCATCCGAGTTCGGCATCGACCCGACCCGCCTCGCGGTCGGCGGCGACAGCGCCGGCGGCAACCTCACCGCCGCCCTCACCCTGCTCCTGCGCGCCGAGGGCGGCCCCTCCCTGCGGCACCAGCTGCTGGTCTACCCCAACACCGACCACGGCGCCGACACCCCCTCGCTGCGCGAACACGACGACCCGGCGCTGTTCAACCGCCGCTCCGTCGCCTGGTACTGGGGCCACTACCTCGCCGACCCGGCCGACGGCGCCCGCCCGTACGCCTCCCCGCTGCGCGCCGACACCCTGGCGGGCCTGCCGCCCGCGACCGTCCTCACCGCCGAGTACGACCCGCTGCGCGACGAGGGCGAGCAGTACGCCGAGGCCCTGCGCGCCGCCGGCGTGCCCGTCGACCTGCGGCGCTACGAGGGCGTGCCGCACGGCTTCTTCGCCATGACCGGCACCCTGGACGCCGCCGCCGAGGCCCAGGCCCACGCCGCCGAGCGCCTCCGGGAGGCCCTGCGATGATCCTCGACCTGGCCGAGCTGCACGCCTCGCTCTCCGACCCGCTGCTGGACGCGATGACCTTCCTCAACGAGGTCACCACCCGCTACCCGGACGCCGTCTCCTTCGCCCCCGGCCGCCCCTACGAGGGCTTCTTCGAGCCCGAGGACGTCCCCCGCTACCTCGACGCCTACCTCGCCCACCTCGCCGAGCGGGGCCTGGACCGCGACGCCGTGCGCACCACCCTGTTCCAGTACGGCCCCACCAAGGGCATCATCGCCGACCTGGTGGCCCGCACCCTCGCCAACGACGAGGGCCTCACCGCGGCCCCCGAAGCCCTGGTCCTCACCGTCGGCGCCCAGGAGGGCATGCTGCTGACCCTGCGCGCCCTGTGCGCGGGCCCCGAGGACGTCCTGCTGGTCAGCTCACCCTGCTACGTCGGCGTCACCGGCGCCGCCCGCCTGCTGGGCATCGCCACCCGCCCCGTCCCCGAGGGCCCCGACGGCGGCCCCGACCCGGAGGCCGTGCGCGCCGCCGCCCGCGCCGTACGGGCCGAGGGTGGCCGCCCCCGCGCCCTCTACGTCGTCCCGGACTTCGCCAACCCCTCCGGCACCAGCATGCCCCTGCGGGCCCGCACCCGGCTGCTGGAGACGGCGGGCGCCGAGGGCCTGCTGGTCATCGAGGACAACCCCTACGGCTTCTTCGCCCGCACCCCCGGCGAGCGCCCCACCCTCAAGGCCCTGGACCGCGAGCAGCAGGTCGTCTACCTCGGCTCCTTCGCCAAGACCTGCTTCCCCGGCGCCCGCCTCGGCTACGTCCTCGCCGACCAGGAGGTCAGCGCGCCCTGCGGCCGCACCAGCCTGCTCGCCGACGAACTCGCCAAGCTCAAGAGCATGACGACCGTCAACACGCCCGCGCTCAGCCAGGCCGTGATCGGCGGCATGCTCCTCACCCACGACTGTCGGCTGCGCGCCGCCAACGCCCGCGCCACGGCCCACTACGCGGCCGGCATGGACACCCTGCTGCGGGAGCTGGAGCGGCACTTCCCCGCCTCCGGGCAGCGCAGCCTCGGCGTGTCCTGGAACCGGCCCGAGGGCGGCTTCTTCGCCGTCCTGACCGTGCCCTTCGTTGCCGACGAGGAGGCCATGGAGCGCTGCGCCCGCGAGTACGGGGTGCTGTGGACGCCGATGGCCCCGTTCTACCCGGCGGGCGGCGGCGAGCGCCGGCTGCGGCTGTCCGTCAGCTCGGTGACGCAGGACCAGATCATCGACGGGGTGGCCAAGCTGGCGGCCTTCATCACCGCCCGGGCCTGATCCCCCGGACGCACGAGTAGGGCCCGGTCCACGCGGACCGGGCCCTACTCGTACGGAAGGGGGATCAGCGCACCCGGGTGGAGAACAGCCGCGCCGACCAGTACACGGCCAGCGCCGTCATCACCACCACGACCAGCAGCCCCTGCCACACCGCGCTGTCCCCGGCGTGCCCGGAGAAGAGCGCGCGCATGCCCTCCACGGCCCAGTAGAAGGGGTTCCAGTGCGCGATTCCCTGCAGCCACCCCGGCGCCAGGGTGAGCGGCAGCAGCACCCCCGACAGCAGCGCGATCGGCTGGGCGATGGTGTTGACCACCGGCGCCATCGCCGCGTCGGCCGGCACCATCAGCGCGATCCCGTAGGAGATCGCCGAGGTCATCAGCGCCAGCAGCCCCAGCAGCACGTAGGCGAGCAGCAGGTTCAGCGGGCTCACCCGCAGCCCGAAGGGCAGCGCGATCAGGGTGATCAGCACCGCCTGGACGAGCAGCGCCACCATCTCGCGCAGCGCCCGCCCGAGCAGCAGCGCCAGCCGGCTGACGGGCGTGACGCGGGAGCGCTCGATGATCCCGGCCTTGAGCTCGCCGAGCAGGCTGAAGCCGGTGAAGAGCCCGCCGAAGATGCACAGCACCGCCAACAGGCCCGGCACGTACACCTGGTAGGCGTCGGCGTAGCTGATCGTGCCCTGCGGGGCGAGCACCTTCTTGAGCAGGGGCGCGAACAGCAGCAGGTAGAACAGGGGCTGGATGATCCCGACGGCGATCCACACCGGCGTGCGGGCCATCAGCAGCAGCTGGCGCTGGAAGACCAGCCAGGTGTCGCGGGCGAGCTTCACGGTCTCCCCAAGAGGTCGGTCAGGACTGTTGCAGCGAGCGGCCGGTGCGGGCGAGGAACACGTCGTCCAGGCTGGGCCGTTGGAGGCGGACCGTCCCCGGCCGCACCCCCGCCCCGTCCAGGGCGCGCAGCAGCTGCGGGATGGCCGCCGCGCCGTCCTCCAGGTAGAGGCGCAGGCCCTCCTCGCCGTCGGGCTCCAGCCGGTGCAGGTACGGCTGCGGGCGCAGCACCTCGGCCGCGCGCTCGATGACTCGCTCGGCCGATTCCTGGCCGGGCTCCAGCCCGAGCAGCACGACGTCCCCGGAGATCTCGCGCTTGAGCGCCTCGGGAGTGCCCTCGGCCACCACCTCGCCGTGGTCGACGATGGAGACGCGGTCGCAGAGCGCGTCCGCCTCGTCGAGGTAGTGCGTGGTGACGACGACGGTCATGCCCTCGGTGCGCAGCCGCCGGATCTCCTCCCAGACGTACGCCCGGCTGGCCGGGTCCAGCCCGACGGTGGGCTCGTCCAGGAACAGCACCCGGGGCCGGTGGATGACGCCGAGCGCGATGTCGACGCGCCGGCGCTGGCCGCCGGAGTAGGTGGCGCAGGTGCGGTCGCCGAAATCGCCCAGGTCGAAGGCTTTGACCGCGTCCTCGGCGGCCCGGACGGCCTCCGCCTTGGCCGCGCCGTACATCCGCGCCTGGAGGACCAGCTCCTCCCGGGCGGAGACGTTGTCGGTGGTGCCGCCGCCCTGGGCGACGTAGCCGATCCGGCGGCGCACTCCCGCCGGATCGGCGAACAGGTCGGCGCCGGCCACCTCGGCCCTCCCGCCGTCGGGGCGGATCAGGGTGGCCAGCATGCGCAGGGTGGTGGTCTTCCCGGCGCCGTTGGGCCCGAGGAATCCGAAGATCTCCCCGGGGGCGACGGAGAGGTCGATGCCGCGCACGGCGTCGACGGTGGAGGTGTCCCCGCTCCTGCGGGAGGTCTTCTTGCGGTAGGACTTGCGCAGTCCCGTGGTCTCGATCAACCGGAACTCCCGTACGGGGATGGGCTGCCACGGCACCTCGGACGCGGTGCTCGGCACCTGCCCTGACGGTGCCGCAGGGCGGTACTGCTGCGCCACCCTAGGGCGAACCGGGGTCCGGAAACAATGGCCTAGACCAATGGACCTGTGATCACCGGTTCTGCTAAAGGGGCGTCCGCGCGGGTGCCCCGACCAGCGCCTCCAGCCGGTCGGCCGCCGCCACCGCGCCCCCTCCCGCGAGCAGGTCGCGGCCGACGCGAACCGCCCGTTCCCGTACGTCCGGTGACTCCAGGACGGTGCCCAGCGCCTCCGCCAGCCGCTCCGGCGTCACCCGGGCGAACGGCACCCGCAGGCCCGCCCCGGCCGCCGCCACCTGCGCGGCGACGAAGGGCTGGTCGTGCCGGATCGGCGCCGTCACCAGCGGCAGCCCGTGGGCGAGCGCCTCGCCGACGGTGTTCATCCCGCCGTGGCAGAGCACCGCGTCCAGCTCCCCGCGCGCCATCAGCTCCAGGACCGGCGCCCGGTCCACCGCCACCGCGTGGGAGGGAAGTTCGGGCAGCAGCTCGCGCGGCGCGGCGAACACCGGCTGCACGCCGGGCCCGCACAGCTCCAGCGCCAGGACGGCCCGCGAGAGGAACCCGGCGCCCAGCTCGCCCGCCAGCGTGCCCATCGTCACCAGGACGCGCCGGCGGCCCGGCGTCAGGCGCTCCCACGGGAAGTCCGCGTCGGCCGGCCGGGTGCGCAGCACCGGCCCGACCAGGGCGTGGTGCGCGGGCGGCGCGGCCTCGCCGGTCAGCGCGGGGCCGGTGGTGGCCAGCAGCAGGGCGGGGGAGAAGCGCGGATCGGTGAACTCCTCCTCGGGCAGCTCGGCCCGCTCCCACAGCCCGCGCAGCAGGCCCTCCGTCCACGCCTCCACCTGCGGCAACGCCCGGTAGGGGCGGCCCAGTTCCATCGCCCCCGGCGCGAAACTCGCCCAGGGCAGCCCGTGCCGGTGGGCCGCGATCGCCCCCGCCGGGGTGTGCTGGTCCACCAGCAGCGCGTCCGGGCGGAACTCGCGCACGATCGTGTCCAGCGGCTTCGCGGTGAACCGCGCGTACGGGACGATGAAGCCCTCCCACAGCGAGCGCAGCGCGGCCAGCCCGTGCCCGCCCTGCGCGCGGAAGGCCCGCGTCCCGGTGCCGAGCACCTGCGCGTCCGGCCCGAGCAGCGGGCGCAGCACCGTCTCGGTGCCCGTCCAGGCGACCTCGTGGCCGCGCGCGGTCAGTTCGGCGGCGATGCCCGCCGCCGGATTGACGTGCCCGGTCAACGGGGGCATCACCAGCAGGAAACGAGTCATGACCGGTCCTCCTCGGGCAGCAGCCGGTGCAGGTCGGCGACGGTCAGGGCCTCCAGGGCGGCCAGGTCGAGCCCGGACCGGAGCCCGGCCAGGTCGGCGCCCGGGCCGAAGCGGGCGCGCAGCAGGGCGTCCAGGGCGGCGAGTTCGCACTCGTCCAGCAGGAGGTCCCCGTCGAGGCGGGACTGCGGGGTGATCGCCTCCGCCCAGTCGGGCGGGGCGTCCGCCGCCTCGGCCAGCAGGGTGATCAGTTCGGGGTGCAACGGCCCGCAAGGGGGCATGGGTTCACGGTCTGACAAGGGAGTTTCTCCCGTCGGCTCGACGGCACGGGGTGGTCGCGACGGCCCCGGGCGCACGGTGGGCGCGGGCGGTCGCGCAGGAGTCTGTCAAGGGCCCGAGATCACTTGTGCGACCGGTCGGGCGTGGTGATACTAGCCCGCGTGACCGCACTGGAGGCAGTGGCCGTTCACCTCCCCCCGCTCTCCGTGCCGATCGAGGCGGTGGGTGAGCGCCTCGGCCTGACCCCACGTCAACTCCGACTCTTCCGCCGCTTCCACGGCCTGGACCGGCTCCGGCTGGATCCGGACGGGACGCTGCCCGACCTGCTCGAAGCCGCCCTGGACAAGCTCGGCGCACTGAACGGACGTGAACGGCACGTCCGCTACGTGATCCACGCCCGCAGCATGCCCGTCGCGGTGCCCCACCCGCTCAACCCCCTGCACGACCTGCTCGACGCCCACGGCCTCGGCCACGCGAGCGCGTTCACCGTCACCCACCACGCGTGCGCGGTGGGCCTGCTCGCCATCGACCTGGCGGGCCGCCTGCTGGCCGGAGACCCCGACCCGCAGGCCCTGGCCCTGGTCCTCGCCGGCGAGAAGACCTTCACCCGGGACGCCCAACTGGTGCCCGAGACCGGGATCTTCGCCGAGGGCGCGGCCGCCTGCCTGGTCAGTGCCGGCGGCGAGCGCCACCGGGTGCTCTCCTACGCGGTGCGCCAGCGCCCGGAGTTCGACGGCCGGCTGGCCGAGGACGCCGACCTGCTCGCCCGCTACCAGCGGGAGTACCCGGACGTCATGGTCGAGGCGATCGAGGCGGCCCTGGACGAGGCGGGCCTGCGCCTCGACGAGCTGGCCGCGATCCTGCCGCACAACGTCAACCAGGCGTCCTGGCGGATGATCGCGCGCCGGATCGGCTACCCGCTGGACAAGGTGGTGCTGGACAACGTGCTGTCGGTGGGGCACAGTTTCGCTGCGGACAGCCTCATCAACCTCCACACGGCCACCACCCGTGGGACGGTCCAGCGGGGCGAGCCCTACCTGATCGCCGCCGCCGGCGTCGGAGCGACCTTCTCCGCGATGGCCGTGCGCTGCTGACGCGCCGCCATCCACCGACCACCTCTCCGCGTCTCCCAGTTTCCCACGCAAGACGGGACGGAACCCCCATGCCAGATCCAGTGGTCCAGACCACCGACCCCGAGATGCGCGAGCGCGTCCTGCACGGCATCGGCGAGCTGCTGCCGCGCGTCCTCAAGCGCGACCTGCCCGAGATCCCCGAGAACGCCTGCCTCTTCGACGACCTCGGCCTCACCTCCGCCGGGACCATCGAGCTCATCCTGGAGCTGGAGGAGTCCCTCGACATCCAGGTCGACGTCGAGCAGATCACCGAGGACGACCTGCGCTCCGTCACCAACCTGGCCGACTACGTCGCCGGCCACCTCATCCCCGAGGACTGACCGGGTGCCCGCCCCCGGCGGCGCGGGCCTGCGGATCACCCGCGCCTCGGCCCACCGCTTCGACGGCCGCTCGGAGACCTCCCTCGACCCGGACCTTCGTGTCTTCACCTCCGACCTCGTCCGCCCGTACGGCCTGCCGCTGCGCGAGGACCTGCTGGGCGAGGGCGTCGGCCACTCCTACGAGGAACTGGCCGCCGGCCCGCTGCGCGAGGCACTGGCCGAGGACGAGCCCGTCGACCTGCTGATCCTCGCCTTCGACACCCCGGACGTGCGCCCCGGCGCACCGTCCTCCCTCGCGCTCAGCCGCTCGGTGCCGGGCTCGCCGCTGGCCTTCGCCGTCTGCGACCAGGGCTCGGCGGCCGCCTTCACCGCCCTGCGCACGGCCGCCGCCCACCACCGCACCGGCACCTGCCGGCGCGCCGTGGTCGTGCTCGCCGAACAGAGCGCCCTGCACTACGAACCGGCCGAACCCGTACCGCTGCCCCGGGAGCACGCGGTCGTGGTCCTGGTCTGCGAGGAGACGACCGCAGCGGAGATGACTGTTCGTCAGATACGTCAGATCCGTGGCCTCGACGACCCGGAGAAGACCGTCCGCGCCTGGGCCGAGGAACTCGGGCCCGAGGCCGAACTGCTCACCGGCCCCGGACTGGACGGTGCTCCCTGGCCCGGCGCCCAGCCCTTCACGGGCCTGTGGGCCCGGCTCGCCGAGCGGCTTCCCGACTGGCGGGAGCAGCGGCGGCCCGTGATGGTCGCCGGAGTCGACCGCCGCCTGGGAGTGCTGAGCGCGCTGACCCTGCCGTGACGGCCGTCGACCTCTGGCTGATCGACTGCCGCCAACCCGAGCCGGTCGTCGCCGAGTTGTGGCACTCCCTCGACGAACGGGAGCGGGATCGGGCCGCCCGTGCGAACCCGGAGGTGCGGCGCCGCCTCACCGTGACGCGCGGCGCCGTCCGGCAGCTGGTCGCGGTCCGGCTCGGCCTGCGCCCGACGGAGGTCCGCTGGCGCTACGGCCCGCACGGCAAGCCCGAGCCGGAGGGCGCGGCGGGCCTGCGGGTGAGCTGGACCGGCTCCGACGACCTCGCCGCGCTCGCCCTGGCCGAGGGGGAGCGGGCGGTCGGCGTGGACGTCGAGCGCGCGGCCGACGCCCGGGCGGCCGAACGCCTCGCCCGCCGCTGCTTCCCGCCCGAGGAGGCCCGGTTCGTCGCCGAGGGCCCGACGCCCGAGGAGCGCTCGGCGCGCTTCACCGCGCTCTGGTGCCGCCGCGAAGCCTGTGTGAAGGCGTACGGCGGGCGGCTGGCGCAGTCCTTCGCCCTGCCCGTGGCGGGCCCGTCCCCGCTCGTGCTGCCCTGCGCGGGCGCGCTCGGGCCGGGGCCGGTGCTGTTGCGCGACGTTTCCGTCCCGGGTGCCTTCCATGGGGCCCTGGCCCTGCTCGGAGCGGCGCCTGTCCATGTCAACTCGCGTAGCTGGCAAGTGAATTGACGATTCATTAGGCTGCCCTCGACTGTCCATCCCTTTGGTCTGGACCAGTAGCGGAATCCGCGATACCGTCCCCGAAAACCCCCTGCGAGACCCCCTGCGAAAACCCCTGCGAAAACCCCTGCCGAGCAGCCCCCGGCGAGCCGAAAGGCGCGTGCGACGTGACCATCCACGACGTGTCCTCCCCCGACGTGCCCGTGCCTTCGAGTCCGACTCCAGCGGTGGAGGCGATCCCTCTCGCCACCCGGCGCATCGCCGTCCGCTACGCCGCCGAGGGCAGCGGCTTCGGCCCGCTCACCCGCGGCCAGGACAACATGATCCGCTGCATCCGCGGCGGCGCCCCGGAGCAGATCAACAAGGACTCCGTCTGGCCCGTCCCGGACGACACCTCCCTCTCCGCCGGCCTCGACGCCCTGCGCCTGCTCGTCGAACGGCACGAGTCCCTGCGCACCCACTTCCCGCCCGGCCCCGGCCCGGACGGCTTCCCCGACCGCCAGGTCGTGCGGGCGAACGGCGAGTTCACCGTCACCGTGATCGAGGCCGGGGGCCGGACGGACGCCGAACTGGACGCCCTCGCCGAGGAGTCGGGCCGCCGCGACGTCGCCGTCCCGATCGACCTGGCCGCGCCGCCGCGCATCCGCTTCACCCTGCTCGCGGAAGGCGAACGGCTGCTGCGCCTGGTCGCCGTGGTCTGCCATGCCGGAGCGGACGGCGCCGCCATCGCCGTCCTGATCCAGGACTGGCTCGCCCTGGCCGCCGGCAAGGAGCTCCCGCCCGTCAGCGCCCCGACCCCGCTGGAGTTCGCGGCCGCAGAGCAGAGCCCCCAGGGCCGCCGCAAGGCCACCGCCGCCCTGCGCCGCTGGGCGCAGATCCTCTCCACCGGCCCGCAGGCGGTCTTCGCCGACTCGCGGATCACCGGGCGGGCGAGCGACCACGGCGCCCTGCTGGTCCGCTCCCGCGAGGGCGCGGACGACCTCGCCGCCGTCTGCCGCCGCACCGGCGCCAGCCCCTCGGTGGTCCTGCTCGCCGGCTTCGCGGCGCTGGTCGCCCACCGCTCGGGCCAGTCGCGGCTGGTCCTGGCCGCCCTGTCCGCCAACCGGCAGCGCGCCGCCCTGCTCGACCACGTCGGCACCCTCGCCCAGGACGCACTGATCGAGCTCGACCTCGAAGGGGCGCCGGAGGGTGAGGACGGCTCGCCGGGCTCGGCCCCCACCGACCTCGACGGCCTCATCGGCCGCACCAAGCCGACCTCGCTGGCCGCGTACTGGCACAGCACCCTGGACGCCGAGAAGGTCTGGGAGCTGGTGGAGGACACCGCCCACCTGCGCGGCGCCCGCTTCGGCCGCCAGGTGGTGGTCAACGACCTCAGCCTCACCATCCCCGCCGCCGTCGCCGACCTCCAGCCCGCCCCGGCCGTCGAGCCCGAGCTCACCGAGCTGCCCTCCCCGCCGATGCCCGTCCGGCTGATGTTCACCATCCTGCGGATCAGCGGCAGCCTCGACTTCGTGCTGGTCGCCTGCCCCCAGGTGCTCGACGCGCAGGAGAGCGACCACTTCGCGCGTGCCCTGCTCGCGGTGCTCGCCGCCGCCGCGAAGGGCCCCGTCCCGCTCGCCGAACTGCCCGGCCTGGCCGACCTGCCGCGCCCGCACCGGGTGGGCGAGTGGCACGTGATCGACGGCTGCTGGATCGACCTGGCCGCCGTACGGGCCCTCCTGCGGGAGGCGCTCGGACCGGAGGCGGAGATCCGGCTCGCCCTCGAGGACGCGGCGCTGACCGCCGAGATCACCACGCCGGACGCCTCGCTCACCCCCGGCGTCGCCCACGTGGCGGTGGTCGCCGCCCTGCCCGGCCGCGACACGGCGATGGCCCCGCACCACTACCTCATCCGCCATCGCCGCTCCGGCACCGTCGCCGAGGGCAGCGGCCGCGACCCCGAGGTGGCGGCCCGCCACGCGGCCCTCACTCGAACGGGTGAGAGCACGCCGAGCTGACGGGCTTCACCCCGGCGGCCCCTCGCGGGGCGGCTCCCACCAGCGCCCGGCCTCCGCCTGCGCCGCCAGCCCCCACGGGTTCGGCACCTCCTCCTCGTCCCCTCCCTGCACCGGCAGCCGGTCGATCACCTCCACCAGGGCGGCCGGCAGCTGCGGCGCCAGCCCGTGGTGCACCCGGGAGAGGATGTCGCGCCGTACGTCGTCCGGCAGCAGCGGCCGGCTCATCCGTAGGTCCCGCGGCCCCGGCCGGCCCCGGGCCGTCGCCAGCTGGTCCGACCAGGCGCGCCAGTAGTCGGCGTCCTCGGTCTCGCCGAGCCTGAGGTGGTACAGGTGCAGGCAGTATGCGGCGGTGCCGCTGCCCGAACCGGCCGCGAAGCGCCACCAGAACTCGGCGCCCTCCTCCCGCCCGGTCGCGTACAGCAGCGCGCCGAACACCTCCGCCCCCTCGGGGTGGATGCGGCGCTCGTTGACCAGCAGGTCCAGGCCCTGGGAGGCGTCCGGCGCGCCCAGCACCAGGGCCACCACCAGGCCGAGTTCGAAGGCCGCCTGCTCGTGCTCGGACGGCAGGTGGGCGGGCGCGGCCGTCAGCCGGGCCCGGCGCAGCGCGGCGACCCGCTCGGCGTGGGCGCGCTCGGGCCGGGGCACCCGCACCGGTGGCGGCGGCGTTCCGTGCTCGGGGGTCACGGCGCCGACTCACCGCCCCGGTCCGGGAGTTCGCAGATCCCGAGCCGCCGGGCCAGCCGCTCCCGGGCGTGCCGCAGGTTGGAGTGGACGGTGGCCACCGGGCGGCCCAGGTACGCCCCGATCACCTTGACGTTCAGCCCCAGCAGGTAGCGCAGGATCACCACGTCCCGCTGCCGGTCCGGCAGTTCGAGGATCGCCGCGTACAGCCGCACCTCGTCCGCCTCGCTGTGCAGCAGCCCGTCCGCGACCTGCTTGAACGCCCCGATCACCGCCTCGAAGGTGACGGCCTCCACGGCCACCGGCTCCGCGCCCGACGCCCAGTCCGCGATGTGCCGGTTCGCCAACCGCCAGGCGTAGGCGGCCGGTTCCTCGAAGCGCACCACCTGCGGCCAGCAGCGGGCGAGGTCCCCCTTGACGGCCTCGACCACCAGCGCGGCATCGGCCCGGCTGCCTGTCCGCGTCAACGCCGCGGCGTGCCAGGCGGGTTGGTGGGTCGCGCAGAAGGCGGCGTAGGTGAGGTCCGGCCGCGGCCCGGCCTCGCCGCCGACCGTTCCCGCCCCGCGGACGGGGGCGCTCCTGTCGATCGTCATCGCCCCATCCTCACGGCACCGGGCGCTCACTCCGGGCCGTCAAGCGAATACAGTTCGTCATCCCGTCATATGTATGCGGACACGGATCGATCGGGCCGAAACCGGCGGCCCCGAACGCGGTTGGGTGCCGTAAACCATGGGAAACAATCGATCCGTCCATGTCAGAAAGGCCGAGGGCCGAGGTCCGAGGGGGAGCGCACGATGAGCCTGTACGACGGGGTCGACCTGCGGTTGAACGTGCCGCACTCCGCCCGGATGTACGACTACTTCCTGGGCGGCTTCACCAACTTCGCCGCCGACCGCGAAGCCGCGGGCCACGCGCTCGCCGTCGCCCCCTGGCTGCGCACCGCCGCCCGCGCCAACCGCTCCTTCATGCACCGCTCCACCCGCGCCCTCGCCGAGGCCGGCATCGAGCAGTTCCTCGACATCGGCACCGGCATCCCCACCTCGCCCAACCTCCACGAGATCGCCCAGGGCGTCCAGCCGCGCGCCCGCGTCGTCTACGCCGACAACGACCCGATCGTGCTCTCCCACGCCCAGGCCCTGCTCACCGGCACACCCGAGGGCCGCACCGCCTACGTCGAGGCCGACGTCACCGACCCCGAACGCCTCCTCTCCTCCGCGGGCCTGCTCGAGACCATCGACCTCGCCCGGCCCGTCGCGCTCTCCCTCAACGCCCTGCTCCACTTCGTGCCCGACGCGCAGGGGGCCTACGGGATCGTCGAGCACTACAAGTCCGTCCTCGCCCCCGGCAGCGCCCTGGTGCTGACCCACGTCACCCCCGACTTCGCGCCCGAGGACGTCGCCCGCGTGACCGGTATCTACGAGTCCGCCGGCACCCCGGCCCAGGCCCGCACCCTCGAGGAGTTCACCCGCTTCTTCGACGGCTGGACGCTCCTGCCGCCCGGCGTCGTCCCCTGCCCCGACTGGCGCCCCGCCCCCGAGGACCGGCCGGTCACCGCCGCCGAGGCCGCGGTCTACGCGGGCGTGGCCCTGGCCCTCTGACGGAACGGTGACGAACCGTCAGACCGCGTACGGCGTCCTGATGACCATGACCTCACACCCCCAGCACACCCGACGCGCCGTCCTCGCCCTCGGCGGCGTCACGGTCGCGGCCCTGGCCGGCGCAACCGGCACCGCCCACGCGGCGGGCGGCGCGGCGGGCGGCGACACGGCCCGCCACCTCGCCGACCTGGAACGCGAACACGGCGCCCGCCTCGGCGTCCACGCCCGCAACCTGCGCACCGGCCACGTCGTACAGCACCGCGCGGGCGAACTGTTCCCGATGTGCTCGGTGTTCAAGACCGTCGCCGTCGCCGCCGTCCTGCGCGACCTCGACCGCGACGGCGAGTTCCTCGCCCGCCGCCTCCACTACACCCGCGCCGACACCGAGGCTTCCGGTGGAGCCCCCGTCACGGGCCTGCCGCAGAACCTCGCCGAGGGCATGACCGTCGCCGAACTCTGCGCCGCCGCGATCGACCACAGCGACAACGCGGCGGCCAACCTGCTGCTGCGCGAACTCGGCGGCCCCGCCGCCGTCACCCGCTTCTGCCGCTCGATCGGCGACCGCACCACCCGCCTCGACCGCTGCGAGCCCGACCTCAACTCCGCCGAACCCGACCGCACCACCGACACCACCACCCCGCGGGCCATCGCCCGCATCTACCGCCGCCTCCTCCTCGGTCACGCCCTCCCGCCCGCCAAGCGCCACCGCCTCACCACCTGGATGCTCGGCAACACCACCAGCACCCACCGCTTCCGCGAGGGCCTGCCCGCCGACTGGCGCCTCGCCGACAAGACCGGCACCGGCAGCTACGGCACCACCAACGACGTGGGGATCGCCTGGACCCCGGACGGCGCCCCCGTCGTCCTGTCCGTCCTCTCCACCAAGCCCGACCCCAAGGCCCCCAAGGACGACGCCCTGGTGGCCGAGGCGGCCGCCCTCCTGGCCGCCGCCCTCGGCTGACCCACGCCACGGGGGCGCGGATCGCCCGCGTCCCCGTACCGCGTGATCGTGGCCCCTACGGAACCGGCGCCTGCCCCACGGGCAGGAGCCCGCGGGCGGCCAGGACCTTGCGCGCGACGGCCGTCGCGGCCATGACCCGGGGGAACCCCGCGTACGGGAGGGCCTGGAGGAGGGCCTCGACGATCTCGGTCGGCCGGAGGCCGACGTCGAGGGCGGTGCCGAGGTGCGCCTCGAGTTGCGGCTCGACGCCGCCGAGGGTGATCAGGGCGCCGAGGATGACGAGTTGGCGCCGGGCGGGGTCCAGGCCGGGGCGGGCGTGGATGTCGCCGTAGGCGAACTCGACGGCGAGGCGGGAGAGGTCGGGGGCGATGTCGGCGAGGGACGCGTAGGCGTCGGTGCGGGTGCGGCCCGGCCCGCCGAGTTCGCGCTGACGGGCCAGGCCGCGTTCGTACCGCTCGTTCACCGGGCGGAGCCGTGGCGGGCGGTGAAGTCCAGCAGGCGGTGCCAGGCGTCGGTGCAGGCGTCCTGCCACTGCGCGTAGGAGTCGTCGAAGAACGAGTGCGGGGCGCCGTCGTAGACGTGCCTCTCGTGCTCCTTGCCGGCGCTGTCGAGGCGGGCGGAGAAGGCGTCGAACTCCTCCCGGGTGGTGGCCACGTCGTCCCCGGCGAGCAGCATCAGCAGGGGCGCGGACAGCTGCTCGGCGCGGTCGCCGAAGAAGCGCGGCGGCCCGTAGAAGCCGACCGCACCGGCCAGGCCGAGGCCGGCGGAGGCGAGCCGCCAGGAGTACGCGCCGCCCAGGCAGAAGCCGACGCTGAAGAGCGGACCGCCGCTCCACTCCCGCAGCTTGGCCGCGGCCGCCGCCGCGTCCGCCTCCACGTGGGCGGGCTCCAGCAGCGGCATGTGGGCGGCCCAGTCGAAGTCGGCGTCGCGGGGGCTCAGGCCCGCGCTGCGGCCGTAGAAGTCGAAGGCGAGGGTGTGGAACCCGGCTTCGGCGAAGCGCCGGGCGAGGTCCTCGTAGAAGGGGTGCAGGCCGCGCCGGTCGGGCAGCAGCAGGACGCTGCGGCCGTTGGGGACGGTCGGGGCGGCGCGGAAGGCGCTGAACTGGTTGCCGTCGGCGGCGGTGATCTCCAGCCGGCCCTCCCGCGCCACGGCGCCGGTGGTGGCGGGGGCGGCGGGCGGACGGCTGTCGGTGGTGTGGCACATGGCGGGTCTTCTCCCTGCGTCGTTGCGGACGCGTCCCAGCCTGCTGCGATCTCCGGGAGCTACCCAGGCCCCTGCCGTTCCGGGTACTGGCAGGGCCACCCTCGCCGCCGCCGCAGCTCAGGGCATGCGGGGCCGCCCCCGCAGTGCTGCCCCCGCAGCGCCGGGCACGCCGTGCCGGGCATACTGGCGGGCATGGATCTGGGGGAGTTTCTGCAGGCCCGACGGGCCCTGATCACCCCGCAGAGTGCCGGACTGCGCGGTGGCGGACGCCGCCGGGTGCCGGGCCTGCGGCGGGAGGAGCTGGCGCAGCTCGCGGGGATCAGCGTCGAGTACTACCAGCGGCTGGAGCAGGGCCGGGCGAGGCACCCCTCCGAGGAGGTGTTGGACGCGCTCGCCGAGGTGCTCCGCCTGGACGGGGTCGAGCGCGCGCACCTGCACGTCCTGGCCCGGCCCGCCCGCAGGCCCGGCACGACGGCTCCCGGCAGGACGGCTCCCGGTCCCGGCACGACGGCTCCCGACTCGCCGGCCGTCCGCCCCGAGCTGGTGCGCCTGCTGGAGCAGGTGAAGGTCCCGGCGGTGGTGATGACCGACCGCTTCGACGTCCTCGCCCTCAACCCCATCGCCAGGCGGCTGTTCGTCCCGGCGGCCGCCCTCCCGCCGGGCGCGTGGAACCTGGCGAGGTTCCTCTTCCTCGCCCCGGAGGGGCGCGAGTTCTACGTCGAGTGGGAGGAGATCGCGGCCGCCACCGTCGGCCAGCTCCGCGCGACCGCGGGCCTGCACCCCGGGGACCGCGAACTCGCCGACCTGATCGCCGAGTTGCGCACCCACAGCGCCGCCTTCGCCCGGCTCTGGTCCCGCGCCGACGTGGAGATCCGGACGTACGGGACCAAGAGCTTCCGGCACCCTGCCGTGGGGACGCTCGCCTTCACCTACGAGACCCTCGACCTCACCGGCGACGACCGCCGGCGCCTCGTCACCCTCACCCCGGTCCCGGACGGCCCGACCGAGGCCGCCCTGCAGCTGCTCGCCACCTGGGCGGAGGAACCGCTGACCCCCGCGGTCGGCTAGACCCTGTCCGGGCCTGGGCAGCCGCACCCGTGCGCCCCCACCCGTGCGCCCCCACCCCACCTGGCAGAGACTGGTGGTGCCAACCGATGCTGCCCCACACCCCGGGACGGGAGAGGCATGCTGCTGGGACTCGCCACCGCCCTGGTCGCCACCGTCTGCTTCGGCTTCGGCGCGGTCTTCCAGGCCCGCGGCGCCCGCTCCGCCCCCCGCGCGGACCGGGTGCGGGCCGGGCTGCTCGCCGCGCTCGTCCGCTCCTGGCAGTTCGTGGCGGGCACGCTGCTGGACATCCTCGGCTTCGTGCTGAGCATCGTCGCCCTGCGCAGCCTGCCTCTCTTCACGGTCCAGGCCGTCACCAACGCCAGCCTCGCCGTCACCGCGCTGGCCGCCGTCTGGATGCTCGGCGCCCGCCTGCACCGCAGCGACGTCGCGGGCATCCTCGCCGTCGTGGTCGGCCTGACGCTGCTGGCCCTCGGCTCGGGCCGGGAGGGCCGGGAGTACGCGCCCGCCGCCTTCCACTGGGCCCTGCTGGCGACCACCGTCGTGATGCTGCTGCTCACCCTGGTCCTGGCCCGCCGCGAGGGCGTCCCCGCCGCCGCGGGCCTGGGGCTGCTCGCGGGCGTGGGCTTCGGTGTCACCAGCCTCGCCGTCCGCGTCCTCGACGCCTCCGGAGTGGTCACCCTCCTCACCGACCCGGCGGCGTACGCCCTGGTCGTCGGGGGCCTCGGCGGCTACCTCGCGTACGCCCTGGCCCTGCAGCGCGGCACCGTCACCGCCGCCACCGCCGCCGGGACGGTCGCCGAGACCTTCGGCCCGGCCCTGGTCGGCGTGGCCGCACTCGGCGACGCCGCCCGCCCCGGCTACGCCTGGTGCGCCCTGACGGGCTTCGCGATCGCCGTGGGCGGCACCTTCCTCCTCTCCCGCTTCGGCGAACTCGAGGGCGAGCCCGCAGAGCCCGCAGAGCCCGCAGAGCCCGCCGAGTCCGCCGAGCCCACCGAGTCCGCCGGGCCCGCCGAAGCGCGCAGGCCCGAGCCGGCCCCGGGCCCCGGTCGCCCGGACGGCTCCGCCGTGCGAAGGTGACTTGCCGGACAAATCGGACGGCGAAGCGCCCACAGAGCGGCAGGAACGCGATGCCGGACGAACCCCAGGCCACCCCCGACGCCCGCCCGGTCGCCCTGATCACCGGGGCCTCCTCCGGCATCGGCCTCGCCACCGCCACCCGCCTGGCCGACGCCGGCTGGTGCACCCTGCTCTCCGGCACCGACCGCACCCGCCTGGACGCCCTCGCCGACCGCACCGGCGGCCGCGCCCTGCCCGAGGACCTCGCCAAACCGGACGGCCCCGCCCGCCTCGCCGAGGCCGCCCTCGCTGCCACCGGCCGGGTCGACGCCCTGGTCGCCAGCGCGGGCCTCGGCTGGCGCGGCCCGTACGAACGCACCCCCTCCGACACCCTGGACCGGATGATCGAGGTCAACCTCGCCGCCCCCCTGCGCCTGGTCCGCCTCCTGCTGCCCGGCATGCTGGAGCGCGGGCGCGGCCGGATCGTGCTCCTCGGCTCGATGGCCGGCCAGGTCGGCGTCCGCGAGGAATCCGGGTACTCGGCCACCAAGGCGGGCCTGGCGATGTTCGCCGAGAGCCTCTGGTACGAGCTGCGCGGCACCGGCGTCGGGGTGCGCATGATCCTCCCGGGCGCGGTGGACACCCCGTTCTTCGACCGGCGCGGCACCCCCTACCAGCGCGAACGCCCCCGCCCCGTCACGGCCGAGCGTGTCGCGGACGCCGTGGTCGCGAGCATCACCACCCAGCGCGACCGCCTCTTCGTGCCGCAGTGGCTGGGCCTGCCCGCCCGCATCCACGGCGCCGCCCCGGGCTTCTTCCGCCGCATGGCCTCCCGCTTCGGGTGAGCGCCCTGCCGAAGGCGGCTGCCGCTGCCGCCGCCGTCGAGTTCCTGCACCTGGCCCCGGCCGCCGTCCGCCTCCCGCCGCTGCGCCGCACCCTGGCCCGCCGCACCGCCGGCCACGGCGCCGACCCCCGGCACGTCGCCCTCACCTTCGACGACGGCCCCGACCCGGCCAGCACCCCGTACGTCCTCGACGCGCTCGACGAACTCGGCGCCCGCGCCACCTTCTTCCTCCTCGGCGCCATGCTGGAACGCGCCCCCGACCTGGGCCGGGAGCTGGTGCTGCGCGGCCACGAGGTCGCCGTGCACGGCTGGCACCACCGGCAGCAGTGGTACCCGGCCCCCGCCCGCGACGCCCGCGAGCTGCGCCGCGCCACCGAGGCCGTCACCGACCTGTGCGGCGTACGCCCGCTCTGGTACCGCCCTCCGTACGGCGTCCTGACCGCCGGGCCCGCCCTCGCCGCCCGCCGCCTGGGCCTGCGCACCGTCCTGTGGACGGCCTGGGGCCGCGACTGGACGGCCCAGGCCACCGGGGCGAGCGTCTACGCCACCGCCCGCCCGGGCCTCACCGGCGGCGCCACCCTGCTGCTCCACGACTCCGACTGCACCTCCGCCACCGGCTCCTGGCGCGCCACCCTCGCCGCCCTGCCCGCCCTCGCCGCCCACTGCCGCACCCACGGCCTGACCCTGGGCCCGCTGCGCGACCACGCCGTCCCGCCCCCGAAACGGCGCTCCGGTGAGCCGCAGCGAACTGCCGTGACCTGAGCGCCCGTTCGGGAACCGGGTGCCCGGGTGGACGCGTCGTCAGGGCCGACACCATCACCACCCGGGGGGACACCGACATGACCACCACCCGCACCTCGCGCAGACTGCGCGCCGCCGCCGTCCCGGTGGCCGCGCTGACCGTCCTGACCGCCCTCGTGGCGACGGCCTGCTCCAGCGGCTCCGACTCCAAGGCCCCGGCCGCCGCCTCCGTCGGCGCCCAGGCCACCTCCTCGGGCCCGAGCGCTCCGGCCACCCCGGACGCCACCTCCACCACCACGCCGGCCAAGCCCGGCGCCCCGACCCTCCCCTCCGTCCCGGGCACCTCCGGCGGGGGCGGCTCCCTGACGCTCAGCGGCTCGGGCGGCGGCACCTACGAGTTCGACAAGGTCGGCTGCGTCGGCGAGGCCAAGCCGGGCGGCCTCCTCACCGTCACGGGAACTCCCAGGAGCGCCAACGTGCTCGTCGCCTCGGTGATCTTCAAGGACGGCCAGGCGGAGCTGCTGCTGACCGTCAAGGGAAGCACCCGCCCGCAGCAGTGGAAGGGAAGGGCGGCCGTCGGCGAGCACGCGAGCCGCACCGGCGACAGCGCCAAGCTCACCGACTTCCCCGTCAAGGAGGAGCTGGGCGCCAACGGCACCGTCTCCGGCACCCTCACCTGCTCCGGCGCCTTCGGCCTGCACTGAGGCCCTTTCCCACACCGAGCCCCTTTCCTGCGCTGGGCGCCTTTCCCGCACTGAGCGCCCGCACCGAGCCCTCGGCCCGCACCGACTCCCTGAGGCCGGACCGGGCCTACGCCAGCCCCACCCGCTCCAGCGCCGCCCCGAACCCCGCCCGCCAGCCGTCCGGCGTGGCGCCGGGGGAGGGGGCGGGCGCCGGGCGGTCGAGCGCGGCGAGCGCACCGCGCACCACCTCCTCGGGCCGGGCGGAGGCGACGTCGGCGTGGCCGAGCTCCAGCTCGTGCTGGAGGTTGTCCCGCCCGTGCCCCTGGACGACGTCGAGCAGCAGCAGCCGCCGCCCGATCGCCCGGGCCTCGCTGCACGTGTCGCCGGAGCTGGTCACCACCAGGTCCGCCGCTGCCATCAGGGCGGGCACCCGGTCGGTGTAGCCGTAGGGGTGCAGCCGGGGCTCGCGCAGGGCGGCGGCGCGCAGCCGCCGTTCCAGCTCCCGGTTGCGCCCGGCGACGGCGAGCACGTGCGGCCCGGCCGCTGCCAGGGCGGCGGCGCAGCGGGCGAGCGGCCCGAGCCCCCAGGAGCCGGACATCAGCAGCACGCACCGCGCCCCCGTCGGCACCCCGGCCTCCGCCCGTGCCTCGGCGCGCCCGGGCGGCCGGTAGAACGGCGCGCGCAGCGGCGCGGGCAGTACGGCGATCCCGGCCTCCGGCAGGTAGCGGCGTACGGCGCAGGCGGCCACCTCGGAGGTGACCAGGAACAGGTCGGTGCCCTCCTGCACCCACAGCCGGTGGGGGGTGACGTCCGTGCAGAACACGAAGTGCCGGAAGTCCCGCCCGGGCAGGGCGTTGACGGCCGAGGTGGCGGTGGCGAACACCGACACCACCAGCTGCGGCCGCTGCCGTTGCACCAACTCCCGTAACGCGGGCACGAGTTTGGAGCGGGCGGCGGCGTCGGCCGCCAGGGCGATCCGGGCACCGGGGCGCAGTGCGGAGAAGTGGAACGCGTCGTAGACCCCGGGCAGGTCGAGCAGCCGCCGGAACACGGCCTCCCCGGCGGCGCCGGAGCGGCGGCCCAGCAGGGCCATCGCGTCGACGGTGGAGGTGGTCCAGCCGCGCTCCTCCAGGGTGTCGGCGCAGGCCCGCGCCATCACGTCGTGTCCCTGGCCGAGGGAGCCGGAGACCAGCAGGGCGTGCGGCACCGGTCAGCCCGAGGCGGAGGCGGCGTCCTGGTACCACTGGGCGTAACGCCGCACCCCCTCGGTGAAGTTGGTGCGCGGCGACCAGCCGAGCAGCCGCTTGGCCTGGGCGGAGGAGATCCGCCGGCCCGCGTAGTCGGCCTTGCGCCCGGGGATGTGCTCGATGGTGACCGGGCCGAGCAACTCGTCCACGGTGTCGGCGATGTCGCGAATGGAGATGGCGGTGGAGCCCTCCAGCGCGAAGGTCTGGTCCTCGGCGGCGGGGGACAGGGCCCGCACGTGCGCGTCCGCGAGGTCCTCGACGTAGACGAAGTTGCGGCTCTGCCGCCCGTCGCCCGCGATGGTGATGGGCCGCCCGGCGAGCGCCGCCTGTACGAACCGGGCGACGACGAGTTCGTCGCGCATCCGGGGCCCGTACGGGATGCCGAAGCGCAGGATGGTGAAGTGCTGCCCGTACAGCTCGCGGTAGCTGTGCACCAGCATCTCGGCGGCGAGCTTGGTGGCCACGTACAGGTGGCCGCTGTGCTCCAGGGCGATCGGCGCGTGCTCGTCCAGCTCCTGTTCCTCGCCGTCGAGCTGGTCGAGCTGCTGGTCGGCGAGGGCGGCGCCGTACACCCAGACGGTGCTGGCCAGGACGGTGCGGCTCAGGCCGCTGCGCCGGGCGGCCTCCAGGACGGTCTCGGTGCCGTCGATGTTGGCGCGCACCGCGCCCACCGGGTCGGCGGTGACCTGCTCGACGTCGGCCATGGCGGCGAGGTGGTAGACCACCTCGCTGCCGGCCAGCGCGGCGGTGAGGGCCGGCAGGTCGAGGACGTCGATGCGCGCGTGCTCGGCGTCGGGGTTGAGGTACTTGTCGGTGGTGTCCACCGCCAGCACCTCGTGGCCGGCCGCGATCAGGTGGTCCACGACGTGCGAGCCGATGAACCCGCATCCTCCGGTGACGGCTATCCGCACGGCCCCGCTCCCTTCATCCGACTCATCCGACTCATCCGTCCCAGCCGTCTCATTCGTTTCATCCTTCAGCTGTTCAGGTCCCGGCGAGGCGCCGGTGCACCGTCGAGACGGCCTCGATCACCTGCTCCGTCTCGTCCTCGGTCATGTCCGAGTGCACCGGCAGGCAGATCTGCCGGGCGCACACGTCCTCCGCCACCGGCAGCGGCCCGCGCCGGTACGGCTCCAGCACCGGCTGCAGGTGAAGCGGCAGGTCGTACACCTCGCCCGACAGCCGCACCCCGAACTCCTCGGCCACCGCCCGCTTGAACGCCGCCCGGTCCGTGCCGCGCGGCAGCAGGGCCACGTACTTGTAGTAGTTGCCGCGGCTTCCGGCCGGCTCGGTCAGCGGCTCCAGCCCGTCGAGGCCGGCCAGCGCGTCGTCGTAGCGGCGGGCGACGGCCCGGCGGGTCTCGATGAACTCCTTGAGCCGGCGCAGGTGCACCGTGCCGGTGGCCGCGTGCAGCTCGCTCATCCGCCAGGCGTGGCCGAGCTGCACGTGGTGGTTGGTGGTGAAGGAGCCCTTGCCCTGGTCGCGGTAGATCCGGGCCTCGTCGCGCAGCTCCGGCGACTCGGTGAGGATCATGCCGCCCTCGCCGCTGGTGGTGACCTTGGTCGGGTAGAAGGAGAACGCCCCGGCCAGGCCGAAGGTCCCGGCGCTGCGCCCGTCGAAGCTGCTGCCGTGCGCGTGCGCGGCGTCCTCGACCAGCGGCACGCCGCGCCCGTCGCACAGCGCCCGCAGCTCGTCCACCCGCGGGGTGATCATCCCGCCGACGTGCACCAGCACCACGGCGGCGGTGTCCGGGGTCAGGGCGGCGGCCAGCGTCTCGGGGGACAGGGCCAGGGTGGCCGGGTCGACGTCGGCGAACACCGGCCGCCCGCCCGCGTGGACGACGGCGCCGGCGGTCGCGTAGAAGGTCACGGCCGGCACCACCACGTCCCTGCCGCGCACGTCGACGGTGCGCAGGATCACCTCCAGCGCCGCCGTCCCGCTGGCGACCGCCACGGCGTGCGAGGCGCCGTGCTCGGCCGCGAACGCCTGCTCGAAGCGCTCCGTCCACGGGCCGAGGGTGAGGGCGCCGGTGGCGAGCATCTCCGTCACCGCCTCGGCGACGGCCGCGCGGTCGCTCTCGTCGAACACGATGCGGGCGGCTGGAACGCCCATGGGACACCTCCGGCGGCGGGCTGGGGTCAGCACCGATCGGGGTCAGGTCGTACCGAGCGTCGAGGAGACGGTCGGGCCAGGCACATCACGCTACTTCGCGGGGCCCGCCGCGGCCCGCCGCACCGCCCGCACGGGTGACGGCGCCGGTCGTACTGCGTCCGCAGTACGCGTACGGCCTGCACAGGGACGACGACGGGGGAGGGGTCGGCGATCAACGATGGGACATGCTGCGGGCGGACCGCGCCGGAACCGGCGTGCGGGCCGCTCGCCGCGCGTTCCGAGACCGTGCACCGAACCCGAAGGAGGCCGCACTTCCGTGGCCACGTTCCTGTACCGAGTGGGCCGATGGGCCTTCGCCCGGCGCAAGCTGGTGACCCTGCTGTGGGTCGCCGTGCTGGCCGTCTGCGGAGTCCTCGCCGCCAAGGCACCCGCGGCGCCCGACGACGGCTTCGCGATGCCCGGCACGGAGGCGCAGAAGGCGTTCGATCTGATGAACGAGCGCTTCCCCGGCGGCCACGCGGACGGTGCCTCGGCCCGCCTGGTGTTCGTCGCGCCGAACGGTCAGAAGATCACCGCCGAGCCGAACAAGAAGGCCGTCGAGGCCACCGTCGCCGAACTGGCCCACGCCGAGGAGGTCACCGGCGCGGTCGACCCGTTCCAGGCGCACGCCGTCTCCCAGGACGGCACCACCGCGTACGCGACGGTCAGCTACTCGGTGAAGGCCGGCAAGCTGTCCGACGGCGCCACCACCGCCCTGGAGCAGGCCGCCCAGCACGGCCGCGACGCCGGACTGAAGGTCGAGGTCGGCGGCACCGCGCTGATGGCCAAGCCCGAGGCGGGCGGCAGCAGCGAGGCGATCGGCATGGCGCTGTCCGCCGTCGTCCTGGTGATCACCTTCGGCTCGCTGGTCGCCGCGGGCCTGCCGCTGCTCACCGCGATCGTCGGCGTGGGCCTGGGCATGTCGCTGATCGCCGCGCTCGGCAGCACCCTGGGCCTGTCCACCACGACGGGCACGCTGGCGATGATGCTGGGCCTGGCGGTCGGCATCGACTACGCGGTCTTCATCGTCTCCCGTTACCGCGCCGAACTCGCCGAGGGCCGCACGCCCCAGGAGGCGGCCGGACGGGCCGTGGGCACCGCGGGCTCGGCGGTGGTCTTCGCCGGCCTCACCGTGGTCATCGCCCTGGCCGGGCTCTCCGTGGTCGGCATCCCGATGCTCGCCAAGATGGGCATGGCCGCCGCCGGCACCGTCGTCATCGCCGTGCTGGTCGCGCTCACCCTGGTGCCCGCCCTGCTCGGCTTCATCGGCCGCAAGGTGCTGCCGCGCAAGGTCCGCAAGGCCCCCGAGGGCGCGGCCCCGCGCACCGGCGACAACGGCGGCTCCCGCTGGGCCCGGTTCGTGCTGCGCCGCCCCCTCGCCGTGCTGCTCGGCGGTGTGATCGGGCTCGGCGTGCTCGCCGCCCCCGCCCTGGACCTGAACCTGGGCCTGCCCGGCGACGAGTCCAAGCCCACCTCCACCACCCAGCGCCGCGCCTACGACCAGCTCTCCGAGGGCTTCGGCCCCGGCTTCAACGGCCCGCTGACCGTCCTGGTGGACGTCAAGGGCACCGCCGACCCGAAGGGCGCCGCGAACGAGGTCGTCAAGGCCGTCTCCTCGGTGCCCGGGGTGGACAGGGTGTCGCCGCCGGTGTTCAACAAGGCGGGGGACACCGCCCTGGTCAACGCGATCCCGGCGACCGGTCCGAGCGACGCGAGGACCAAGGACCTGGTGCACACCATCCGCGGCAAGGCGGCCGACCTGAAGACCGCCACCGGCGCGACCGTCCTGGTCAGCGGCACCACCGCGATGAACATCGACGTCTCGCAGAAGCTCAGCGACGCGCTGCTGCCCTACCTGGCGGTGGTGGTCGGCCTGGCCGTCCTGCTGCTGCTCGTCGTCTTCCGCTCGGTGCTCGTCCCCCTGAAGGCGGCCCTCGGCTTCCTCCTCTCGGTGGCCGCCGCGCTGGGCGCCGTCGTCGCGGTGTTCCAGTGGGGCTGGCTGGCCGACCTGATCGGCGTCGAGCAGACCGGCCCGGTGATGAGCATGATGCCGATCTTCATGATCGGCGTGGTCTTCGGCCTCGCCATGGACTACGAGGTGTTCCTCGTCACCCGCATCCGCGAGGGCTTCGTGCACGGCGAGAGCCCGCACGAGGCGATCGTCACCGGCTTCCGGCACAACGCCCGGGTGGTCACCGCCGCCGCGTTCATCATGATCGCCGTCTTCGCGGGCTTCATCGGGATGAGCGAGCCCATGATCAAGATGATGGGTCTGGGCCTGGCCGCCGCCGTCGCCTTCGACGCCTTCGTCGTCCGGATGACGATCGTCCCGGCCGTGCTCGCCCTGCTCGGCCGCCGCGCCTGGTGGATGCCGCGCTGGCTCGACCGGATCGTCCCGGACGTGGACGTCGAGGGCAGCAAGCTCCACACCGCCGCCCCCGAGGCGGCCCCGGAGCGGGAGCCGGTCACCGTCTGACCGGCCCCGGACCGTTTACCGTTGCAAGTCGGGGGCCGTTCCGTCCGGGACGGCCCCCGCGGAGCATCGGACGCGTAGACCAATGGACGCGCAGATCACTCGGACGCGGAGCACCACCATGAGCGACACCTGGCAGCGACTGCGCCGCGACCACCCCCGGCTGCTCGACGTCCTGGGCGGCGCGTTGCTGATCGTCATCACCGGGCTCGGCGCCACCGTCGACCAGTACGGCGGGAACTGGGTCATGCCCGGCGTGAGTACCGTCGCCGTCGCCACCGTCTCCGCCCTCGCCGTCTTCCTCCACCGCCGCCACCCCTACGCCGTCGTCGCCGTCACCCTCGGCTGCACGATGGCCCTCAGCGTGATCAGCCCCCGGCTCACCCCCATGCTGGCGACCCCGCTGCTGCTGGCCCTCTACTTCTTCGCGGTGCGCACCGACCGCGCCACCGCCTTCCGCGCCTCCGTCGCCACGGCCGTCCTGCTCACCGGCATGACGCTGGCCTTCGGCCCCGGCGGTCCGATCGGCGAGCGCATCGGCGTCCTCGCCTGGGCCCTGCTGCCCGGCGCCCTCGGCGACTCCATCCGCAACCGCCGAGTCCAGCTCGCCGCGATCCGGGAACGCGCCGAACGCGCCGAGGCCACCCGCGAGGAGGAGGCCCGCCGCCGCGTCGCCGACGAGCGCATCCGCATCGCCCGCGACCTGCACGACGTCGTCGCCCACCACATCGCCCTGGCCAACGCCCAGGCGGGCATCGCCGTCCACCTCATGGACCGCCACCCCGCCCAGGCCCGCGAGGTGCTCAGCCACATCACCGAGGCCACCGGCTCCGCCCTCCAGGAGCTGCGCGCCACCGTCGGACTGCTGCGCCGCGCCGAGGAGCCCGCCCCGCTGGAGCCGGCCCCCGGCCTCGACCAGCTGCCCGAGCTGATCCACAGCTTCGAACGGGCGGGCCTGCCCGTGCGGCTCACCGTCGAGGGCGAGGCCCGCCCGCTCTCCCCGGGCGTGGACCTCACGGCCTTCCGGATCGTCCAGGAGTCGCTGACCAACGTCGCCAAGCACGCCAGCGGCGCCGACGCCGAGATCACCCTCGCCTACAGCGGCAGCCGGGTCGCGCTCAGCGTCGCCAACGGCCGCCCCGCCCCCGCGGGCCGCCACCGCCCCGGCGCGCTGTCCCAGCCCGGGCCCGGGGAGGTCGGATTCGGGGAGGGCGGCTTCGGGCTGATCGGCATGCGCGAGCGGGCCGGCGCGGTCGGCGGGCGCCTCACCGCCGACCCCCGCCCGGACGGCGGGTTCCTGGTCACGGCCGAACTGCCGCTGCGCACCGGCAGCCGCGACGGCGCCCCCGCCCTGGCCGACCACCGGGCCGCACGAGACGCACGAGACGGCCGAGACGCACGAGACGTACGAGACGTACGAGACGTACGAGACGACAAGGACCATCGCGCATGACCATCCGCGTACTGCTCGCCGACGACCAGGCCCTACTGCGCGGCGCCTTCCGGGTGCTGATCGACGCCGAGGACGACATGGAGGTCGTCGGCGAGGCCGCGGACGGCCGCGAGGCGGTCGAACTCGCCCGCGCCACCAGGCCCGACCTCGTCCTGATGGACATCCGCATGCCCGGCGCCGACGGACTCGGCGCCACCGCCGCCATCTGCGGCGACGAGGAGCTCTCCGGCACCAGGGTGCTGATCCTCACCACCTTCGAGATCGACGAGTACGTGGCCCAGGCCCTGCGCGCGGGCGCCGGCGGCTTCCTCGGCAAGGGCGCGGCCCCGGAGGAACTCCTCGCCGCCGTACGCACGGTGGCGGCCGGCGACGCACTGCTGTCGCCGGCCGCCACCCGCGCCGTCATCGACCAGTTCCTCGCCCAGCCCGACCTCGCCGCCGCGGCCCCGGCGGAGCGCCTCGCCGTCCTCACGGCCCGCGAGCGCGAGGTCATGTCGATGGCCGCCACCGGCCTGACCAACGAGGAGATCGCCGAGCGGATGTTCGTGAGCCCCTTCACGGTGCGCACCCACATCCACCGGGCGATGTCCAAGCTCGACGCGCGCGACCGGGCCCAACTGGTGGCCATCGCCTACCAGTCGGGCCTCGTCCCGCCGGGCCGCCCGGCCTGAGGCTCGGGCCCGTCCTCGAACTCCCGCCTGCGGGGCGACTCCGGGGCCCGAGGAGCCTCAGCCGGACTTGACGGTGACGTCGCCGATGTTCGAGCCGATGTCGATCTTGAACTTGGCGTTCGCGTCGTTGGTCACCCCGACGTGCTTCTCGCCGATGTCCGTCCCGGCGCTCACCTTGTAGGAGCCGGCCGGCACGACGACGGTGACGTCGCCGTTGTCGGTGTTCGCCTTGACGTTCTGGGCCTTGCCCGGGGTGAGCTTGATCCCGCCGTTGTCGGTCTTGGCCGTGGTGTGGTCGCCCTTGAGCGTGGTGCCCTTGATGTCGCCGTTGCTGGTGCGCACCTCGACCGCGCCCGCGTCCTCCACCGAGATGTCGCCGTGGTCGGTCTTGACGTTCACGTCCCCGACCTGGGTGAGCTTGATCCCGCCCGCGGACCCGGACCCCGTGACCGGCAGCCCCGGAGGCAGCTCGACGGTGTAGTCCACCGCGCACAGGTGCCCGCAACCGCCCAGCACCAGCACCCCGTTCTCCACCCGGGTGGAGCCGCCCGGCTTGTCGTTGTGGTAGGCGACCTTGCGATGGACGGACGCCTTGTCGGTGCCGGACTTGCCGTGGACGGTCAGGTCCCCGGCGGAGTTGTCGAGCCGGACGGCGGTGATCTTCTCGGACACCGTGGCGTCGTCGCTGAAGGTCTTCTCCGTGACGGAGGTCGGGTCGCAGGCACTGATCAGCCCGGTGGCCAGAACTGCGACGACGACGATCCCCGTGTAACGACGGTGGTGACGCATGACGGTTACCCCCCACTAGCTGCTGCGTGGTCCCTGTGGACTCCCCGTGGGACGACCCCGTACCCGGGGCCGTCCCCTCGACGCTATCCGCGGGAGGGAGGCCGGGGCGGTGGTAAAAACCCCCCAATGTGTCGTCCACCTGGGACTACCACGGACCACGGCCCGCGCACCACCACGTGGGGAACTACGGCTTGCGCGCCACCGCGCCGTACATGCTCACCCGCTCCGCACCCGGCGCCGGGGGAGCGTCGGGGCGCCACAGCGGGACGGTGACCACGCCGGGCTCCAGCAGCTCCAGCCCGTCGAAGAAGGCCCGGACCTCCTCCCGGCTGCGCCCGACCAGCGGCGCGGTGGCCCGGTCGTACACGCCGGTGACGCGGTCGCGCACCGAGGCCGGGATGAAGTCGGCGGTGCCGTGCGAGAGCACCACGTGGCTGCCGGAGGGCAGCGCCTCCAGCAGGGTGGCCAGCGCCCGGTACGGCTCGTCCTCCTCGCGCAGGAAGTGCAGCACGGCGGCCAGCACGAGGGCGACGGGCCGCTCGAAGTCGAGCACCCGCTCGGCCCGCACGGCCTTCAGCAGCGCGGCCGGCTCGCGCAGGTCGGCCTGGAGGACGGTGCTGCGCCCGGGGCCGGCGCCGGCCATCAGGGCGCGGGCGTGGCTGAGCACGATCGGGTCGTTGTCCACGTAGACGACCCTGGCGGTGGGGATCACGGACCGGGCGATCTGGTGGGTGTTCCCGGCGGTGGGGATGCCCGTGCCGATGTCGAGGAACTGGTCGAGGCCGAGTCCGGCGACGAAGCCCACCGCGCGGGTGAGGAAGCCCCGGTTGGCGCGGGCGGTCGAGCGGAACTCGGGGTTGGCCGCGAGGGCCTTCTCGGCGGCGGCTCGGTCGGCGGGAAAGTTGTCCTTGCCGCCGAGGTAGTAGTCGTACATCCGCGCCGGGTGCGGGACGTCGGGCCGCAGGTCGGCCGGGATGCCGGCCTCGCCGGGCTCCCACATGGTCTCGTATCCCACGGTCGTAGTCCCCTCCACCTGCGGCCCGGAATTCGCAAACAGCTCATCTGATGATCGACTTGCCATGTGCTCGGCACACAGCCTAGGGCCCAGCGCGCCGGGGAATGAATACCCCGCCCGGTACACTTGTCCTCTGAAAGACGAACGTGAAAGGCGGCCCGGCATGCAGGTGGACGAGGAGGCGGTCGGCGCGGTCCTGAACCGACTGCGCCGCGCACAGGGCCAGTTGGCCGGAGTCATCGCCATGATCGAGGCGGGTCGCGACTGCAAGGACGTGGTCACCCAGCTCGCCGCGGTCTCCCGCGCCCTGGACCGGGCGGGCTTCAAGATCGTCGCCAGCGGGATGCGCCAGTGCATGGCCGCCTCGGACGGGGACGCCCCGCCGATGAGCGAGGCCGAGCTGGAGAAGCTGTTCCTCGCCCTGGCCTGAGGCTCGACGCCTGAGCTCGACGTCTGAGCTCGACGTCTGAGCTCGACGCCTGACGCCCGACCCGAGCAGTTCGCGAACCGCCCGACGCTGCGTCACGCGTCGTTCACGCGCCGGTCGCTGGTCTTCGGATGAATGAGGCCGCCCGCAGTTGTACAGCCAACTGTGCGGCACTCCCTCTCAGTCTCCGTGACCAGCCGCGCGCGGCCCCGGCACCGTCCCCCGGCGGACCGGGCGCCCGGCGGCGGACAGGACAACCGTGGCCGCAGGCAGCGCCCTGACCCTCACCTCCTCCGCGAGCCCCCTCGAAGGCGACCGGCTCACCTTCCACTGGACGACCGACGCCCCCGACGCCAAGAACTGGGTCGGGATCTACGACGGCAGCCGCAAGCCCGGAACCGGCTCCTCGCTGCTGTGGAAGTACACCGCCGCCGCCTCCGGCGACGTCCAACTGGACACCTCCGCCCTGACCGGCGGCCCGTACACCGCGTACCTGCTGGCCAAGGACGGCTACGAGGTCCTCGCCCGGAGCGCCCCGTTCAGCTTCCGGCCCAAGCCCGCCGTCGTGCCCCCGCACGCCGCCGTCGACGCCCTCACCACCGCGCCCGTCGCCCCCGGCAGCAAGGTGAGCGTCAAGCTCGGGGGCCTGTGGGCCCGCCCGGCCGGCAACCCCGCCGGCAGCGCCTCCTACCGCAAGGTCAGCGGCCCCGCCTGGGCCTCCGTCGGCGCCGATGGCACCGTCACCGGCACCGCCCCCGCCGCCACCGGCGACCCCGAGCCGATCGTCGTCGGCGTCAAGGACTCCGCGGGCGCCGTCGACACCGTCACCCTGCTCGTCCCGGTCGCCGACGCCGCGGCCCGCCCCCGTCTCAAGGCCGCGAGCTGGAACCTCCACGACGCCGGCGCCGCCCACACCGACGCGCTGGAGAAGCAGCTGCGGGTGGTGCTCAGTCAGGGCCTGGACGTGCTCGCCCTCCAGGAGACGGCCGGCGAGCGGGCCAAGGCCCTCGCCGACGCCCTCGGCTGGTACGCCCACCAGAGCCCCGGCAGCGTCGGCATCCTCAGCCGACACCCGCTCACCGACCTGCGCGCGGCCACCGCCGACCTGCCCGCCGTCGCCGCCACCGTGAACCTGCCCGGCGGCCGCACCGTCCGCTTCTGGGCCGCGCACCTGGACGAGACCGGCTACGGCCCGTACGCCGTCCAGGACGGCCAGGGCGCCGCCCAGGTTGAGGCCGCCGAGAAGGCTTCGCTGCGCGCCAGGCAGGCCACCGCCCTGGCCGCCGCCCTCCGCGAGGACCTCGGCCGCACGCTGACGGTGGTGCTCGGCGGCGCGCTCTCCTCGCCCTCCCACCAGGACTGGACGGCCGCCACCGCCGCCGCCCACCAGGGCGTCGGGCCGATCGCCTGGCCCGTCAGCAAGGCGGTCCAGGGCGCCGGGCTCACCGACGCCTTCCGCGAGGAGAACCCCGACCCGGCCAAGGCGCCCGGCGCCACCTGGTCGCCCACCCGCAGGCGGCGCGGCGAGAAGCCCGAGCCGCAGGACCGCATCGACTACGTCTGGTACGCGGGCGCCCTCAAGCTCGTCGAGGCCCACACCCTGGTCACCGGCTGGCCGCAGGCCGAGCCCAACGCCGCCGCAAACGAGTGGCCCTCCGACACCGCCGCCGCCGTCGCCACCTTCCAGCTCTGAAAGGCCGGTCCGAGATGCCCGAGCTCTCCCGCCGCACCTTCGTCGGCGCCACCGCGGCCGCCGGCGCCACCGCCCTGACGGGCCTCGCCGCCGCCACCCCCGCCGCGGCCGCCCGCCCCGAGGCCGAGGCCACCGGCACCATCAAGGACGTCAGGCACGTCGTCGTCCTCATGCAGGAGAACCGCTCCTTCGACCACTACCTCGGCAGCCTCTCCGGCGTACGCGGCTTCGGCGACAAGCAGGCCCTGCGCTTCCCCGACGGCTCCGACGTCTTCCGCCAGCCCGACACCCGCCGCAGCGACGGCGGGGCGATGCTGCCGTACCGGATGGACACCGCCAAGTACAACGCCCAGAACGCCGGTGGCCTCGCCCACGACTGGGCGACCGGCCACCAGGCCATCAACAACGGCGCGATGAACAAGTGGATCGCCGCCAAGGGCGAGCGCACCATGGGCTACTTCACCCGCGACGACATCCCCTACCAGTACGCCCTCGCCGACGCGTTCACCGTCTGCGACGCCTACTTCACCTCCCTCGCCGGCCCCACCGACCCCAACCGGCTCTACCTGTGGACCGGCACCGCCGGCCCCGGCCGCGACGGCACCACCGGCCCCTGGATCGACAACACCCCCGTCACCGACAACCCCGTCGCCGACTGGACCACCTACGCCGAACGCCTGGAGAAGGCCGGCGTCACCTGGCGCGTCTACCACAACCCCAGCAAGGACGACCGCACCGGGGACTACGACGACAACGCGCTCTCCTACTTCAAGCAGTTCCACAACTTCCCGCACGACGACCCGCGTTACGTCAACGCGATGACCAAGTTCGACCCCACCGACTTCGACCGCCACTGCAAGGACGGCACCCTGCCGACCATCTCCTGGCTGGTCGCCCCCTACCTCTTCTCCGAGCACCCCGCCGCCGGCCCCGCCTACGGCGCCCACTGGGTCAACCAGGCGCTGCAGTCGCTGATGTCCAACCCCGCGGTGTGGGAGCACACCGTCTTCCTCGTCATGTACGACGAGAACGACGGCTACTTCGACCACATGGTCCCGCCCACCCCCGAGGAGGGCACCCCCGAGGAGTTCGCCCAGGGCCGCGCCATCGGCCTGGGCAACCGGGTGCCGCTGTGGGTCGCCTCGCCCTGGTCGCGCGGCGGTTGGGTCTCCTCCCAGGTCTTCGACCACACCTCCGTGCTGCGCTTCATGGAGCTGGTCACCGGCGTCGCCGAGCCCAACATCTCCGCCTGGCGCCGCGCCGTCTGCGGCGACCTGACCAGCTGCTTCGACTTCGCCGCCCCCGACTTCTCGATTCCCGAGCTCCCCGACACCAACGCCCTGATGGCCAAGGCCGACGCGGGCACCAAGCTCCCCGGCGTCGCCCTGCCGGCCGTCGGCGCCCAGTCGATGCCCGTCCAGGAGCGCGGCGAGCGCCCGCACCGGCCGCTGCCCTACCAGCCGTGGGCCGACGTCGAGGTGGACCGGGTCGGCGGCAAGGTCACCTGCACCATGACCAACGACGGCTCGGTGGCCTTCCCGTACACCGTCTACCCCAACATCCTGCTGCCCTTCGCCGGCACCCCGTACACCGTCGCCCCCGGCGCCAAGGCCCAGCACGTCTGGGACGCCGCCGCCACCGACGGCCGCTACGACTTCACCGTCCACGGCCCGGACGGCTTCGTGCGCCGCTTCGCCGGCACCGTCGTACGCGACGGCAAGGACGGGCAGAACGGGCAGAACGACATCGGTGTGCCGATCGTGACCGCCGACCTGCACGGGGACCTCAAGCTCACCCTCCAGGTCGCCAACGACGGCCTCACCGAGGTCTCCTTCACCGCCGCGCCCAACGACTTCGCGGGCAGCGCGAGGACGGTGCGCGTCAAGCCCGGCAAGCAGGTCAACCTGACCTGGCCGCTGGACAGGCAGGGCCGCTACGACGTCACCGTCACCGCCCACACCGGGCTGCGCTTCGCCCAGCGCTACGCGGGCTGGGTGCACTGATGCACC
Organism: Streptomyces sp. NRRL WC-3742; assembly: GCF_000720635.1. Lineage (GTDB taxonomy): Bacteria > Actinomycetota > Actinomycetes > Streptomycetales > Streptomycetaceae > Kitasatospora. The sequence goes on from NZ_JOCF01000016.1 coordinate 52,415, forward strand.
ACCGTCCGGTGTGATGGTCCGTCAATTGGCCGGGGGCGCCGATCCGGTGACCCCCGGCCGTGGCGGGGCCGCGTTGTCGTAGCCCGGCGCTACGGTCGGGCCCATGCAGAAAATCACCACGTGTCTCTGGTACGACGGCCGGGCCGAAGAGGCCGCCACCTTCTACACCTCGCTGATCCCGAACTCGCGGATCACCGGGATCTCCCGCTACCCCGACGCCGGCGCGGGCGAGCCGGGCACGGTCATGACCGTCTCCTTCGAGCTCGACGGCCGCCCCTACGTCGGCCTCAACGGCGGCCCCGTGTTCCAGTTCACCGAGGCCGTCTCGCTCCAGGTCGAGTGCGACGACCAGGCGGAGGTCGACCGCCTCTGGGCCGCGCTCACCGCCGACGGCGGCGAGGAGAGCCAGTGCGGCTGGCTCAAGGACCGCTTCGGCCTCTCCTGGCAGATCACCCCGCGCATCCTGCTCGACCTCGTGAGCGGCGAGGACCGGGACAAGGCCGCCCGCGTCATGGGCGCGATGATGAAGATGCGCAAGATCGAGATCCAGCCGCTGCTCGACGCGGCCGCGGGCTGATCCGGTGACGGCCCCCGACTTCCGCATCACCGTCTACCTGCGGGCCACCCCCGAGCGCGTCTGGCACGCCCTGACCAACGCGGACGAGGCGGAGCGGGCGGACGTCGAACACGGCTGGTCGGCGGTACTGTCCAACCTCAAGACCTACCTGGAGACCGGCCACCCGCTGCCGCAGCAGCCCTGGCTGATGCCCTGACGATCCTGCGCGGATTCCTGCCCGGATTCCTGTGCGGACTCCTGTGCGGATTCAGCGCCCGGCGTTCGCCGCCGGGCGCTTCCCGCGCCCGCCACGCCTCCCGCTTTCGCCCCGGAGCCGTTCCCTCAGCCGAGCGAAGCGGGTGAACCGCTCCCGGCTCTCCACCGACGCCCGGTCCAGCTCCTCCATCAGCCGCCTGCTGCGGTGGTCGAGGTCCAGCTCGTCCAGGATCCGGTCCACCTCGGCCAGTATCGAGCCGTGCAGCTGCCAGGCTTCCGGGCGCTCCTGGACCTCCCGCAGCAGCAGCTGGGCGACGTTCTCCCGACAGCTCCAGGCCGCCGCCAGTTCCGCGGCCAGCCGCTCCTCGGCCTCCGCCGCGTTCCGGCTGACCTGAGTGGTGACCAGTACGGCGAAGCTGACCATCGCCCCGCCCACGTGTGCGAACAGCTCCTCCAGGCCCACCGCGACCTCCGGCGGGAACAGGCGCTCGCCGGGCCGGCGCCGTTTGGCCAGGTCGGTCAGCGACCGGGCCAGGACCCGGATCACCACCACGCAGATCTCCAGGGTGTCCAGCCCGGTGCGCAGCACCAGCCGGGACAGCAGCCCCTCGCTGATCCGGGGGTTGAACCGCAGGCTGTCCTCGGCCTGGCGCATGGCCGCGTCCACCTCGGTGATGGCCTGGTCGAGCCTGCGCGCCTCGTGCAGCCGCTCGGCGGCAAGGGACACCGGGACGGGCCCGGCCAGTTCCTCGGCGAGGTCGAGCAGCAGCTGGCGGGCCCGCCGGGCCAGGCCCTCGACGGCCTCCCCGGCGGTGTCCACCCACACGGGCGGGGCGAAGAGCAGGTTGAACGCCAGGCCGACGGTGGCGCCGATCAGTGTCTCCAGCACCCGGTCCCATGCCTGGGAGGCGAGCTTGGTGACGCCCAGGATCAGCATCGCGCTGATCGCGACCTCCTGGACGAACTCCTCGACCCGGACGAACCGGCCGATCACCAGTGAGGCCAGGATGATCAGCCCGAGGCTCCACCAGGACAGCCCCACCACGGCGCTGAAGCCGATCGCGATCAGCACCCCGACCACCACCGAGTTGACCCGGCGGATGCTGGTCTTGAGCGTCGAGTAGACGGTGACCTGGACCACCAGCAGTGCGGTCAGGGGCGCCGTCAGCGGTGCGGGCTCACTGCTGAGCCAGGTCGCCACGGCGTAGGCGAGGGTGGCGGCCACCGTCGCTCGTACGGTCTGGACGACGAACGGCTCGCGGGCGCCCCGGCGGAGCAGGGCCGAAACGGGCTCGGGAACGAGTGACTCCGGGACGAGGGCCATGAGGCCCTTCTTTCCCCGTGGCCGTCGTTCACACCGCCGGTCGGCCCGACCCTGACCCGGACGCGGGACCTCCGCGCGGCCGGGTGGGGGCGGTCGTCAGCTCCGGTCGTCCCGGTCGTCGCGGTCGAAGCGCAGCTTCCACGGCGCGAGCGCCGACTCGACCTGCACCCCGAGGCTCATCTTCGACATCCCCTCGATCCGCTCCTCGAAGCGGATCGGCACCTCGCGGATGGTCAGCCCCCGCTTGATCACGCGGTAGTTCATCTCCACCTGGAACGAGTAGCCGTTGCTGCGCACCGACGGCAGGTCGATCGCCCGCAGGGTGCTCGCCCGCCACGCCTTGAAACCGGCGGTGGCGTCCCTGACGCCCAGCCCCAGGATGGCGTTCACGTAGAAGTTGGCCCAGGCGGAGAGCGCCTTGCGGTGCCAGGGCCACTCCGAGGCCGTCGAGCCGCCCGGCACGTAGCGCGAGCCGATCACCACGGCGGTTTCCCCGTCCTGGAGGGTGCGGAGCATCTCGGGTATCGCCGAGGCCGGGTGCGAGAGGTCGGCGTCCATCTGGATGACGATGTCCGCGCCCTCGTCCAGCGCCCTGGCCATGCCGGCGAGGTACGCGCGGCCCAGGCCGTCCTTGACGGTGCGGTGCAGCACGCCGACCGTGCCGCCGGAATCGGCGGCCAGCTTCTCGGCGACCTCACCGGTGCCGTCCGGCGAACCGTCGTCGACCACCAGCAGGTGCAGGTTGGGCACCGCGAGGTCCGTGAGCATCCCCGCCAGGACCGGAAGGTTCTCCCGCTCGTTGTACGTGGGGACGACGACAACGACCTTGGGGGAGCCCTCGACCATGTTCTGTTTCCCTTGCACCTTCTCAGGCCGCCGCCGCCCGGCCGGATGGCCCGGCCACCCGCGACGACCTGCTCCGCAGTAGACCGTGTGAGTGTATCCGTGCGCGTCACCCCCTCCTACCACGGGTGCCCGCCCGGCACCGCCCGTCCTGCCTCCGGAACCCGTTCGACTGCGATGCGTCCTTGTGGCATGCTGCCCCGACCTTGATCGGCTTTGCACGTTCTTGAACGAACGTGAGTGCCGTCGCAGCACCGCCCCGCCGAACGACCGCCCCCACCCCCGGAGGAACCGCCCCGCCATGCGCCGCACCGCCGTCCCCGTCTCCGCGTTCCTCCTCTCGCTCGCCGTGCTCACCGGCTGCACCTCCTCCGACTCCGGCCGGACCTCCGCCGCCGGGGCCGCGTCCGAGGCGGGTGGCGCGCCGGTCGACGCCGCCGGTGCCTTCGACCCGGAGGTCGCCCTGGCCCAGCGCACCCGGGAGCCGTACTCCGCCACCGTCCACCTGACCGTCGAGGAGAGCAACGGGGCCGACCGGATCACGGACACCGTCGACGGCCGGCTGAACTTCAACACCAGGACGGCCGGCAGCGAGACCGTGCGCAAGACGGAGGGCGTCGTCCCAGGGATGTCGTGGCAGGAGGAGAAGACCGTCGACGGGGTCTCCTACGAGAGGCCCGGCGGCGAGGGTGCCTGGCGCCGGGTCGAAGGGGACGGCGTCTCGGGGGCCGCCGGGCAGGCTTCCGCGTACGCCAAGGCGATCCTCGGCACCGGCCCCGCCGCCCGCCGCGGCATGGAGAAGGTCGGGGGCGTCGAGGTGTACCACGTGGCCGCCAGGCTCACGGCGGAGCAGGTGCGCCGCGTGGACGGGGGGAACGGCGCCCGGATGGCGATCGAGGGCGCCACGGAGGCCGACTGTCACCTGTGGCTCGACCGGCTCGGCCGGGTGGTCCAGGGGGAGCAGACGGTGGTGCTGGGCAACCGGACCGAGGTGACCAAGTACCGCTACATGGGCTTCGGCCCGGCGGAGACCTTCACCGCGCCGCCGGTGGCCTGACGCCCGCTCAGGAGCCGTAGACGGCGGCGAGGTTGTCGACGGCCGGGTGGGTGCGGCCGGCCGGTCCGGCGGCGAAGGCGCGCAGCACCGTCTCGGTGACGGTGCGCACGAGGTCCCCGGCGTGGGAGTCGATGCCGTGGTCGGCCCTGCCGCCGCCCGGCCCGTGGGCGTCGAGGGCCTCGACCCAGCGCATCGTCCCGGTGGCGAAGACCCCGGCGCCGGAGGGCACGGTGTAGTAGGCGGTGTCGGCGTGGGAGCGGCGGCCCTCGCAGACGACGGGGGAGTGCGCGACCACCTCGATCGGGCGCGGGGTGGGGAAGGCGGTGTTCACCCGGTCGTACTCCACGCCGACCAGGTGCGGGAAGGACGCCCCGGCGGCCACGCCCGTCCCCGCGAAGATCCAGTGGTCGGGGGAGGTGACCACGTACGGGGCGTCCACCGGGTAGCCGTCGTAGATGACCCCGAGCATCGCGCTCTCCGGGTCGGCGCCCGGGCCCGTGCGGAAGTCGGTGGTGGCGGGCGCGCCCGCCCGGTGGCCCGGGTCCTGCGCCCAGGCGTCCTTCCAGTAGACGACCGTGCGGTCCGGCCCCAGCTCGGTGGGCTCGAAGCGGACCCGGCGGAAGCAGCAGTTGGCGCCCAGGACCGCGAGGTTGGTCCCCGCGTCGCGGGCCGCGGTCACGGCGGCGCGCTGCTCGGGGGACCAGTACTCGTCGTGCCCGAGCGACAGGACGGCGGCGGCCCCGCGCAGCAGGCCCGGCTCGCGGGCCACGTCGATCCCGGTGGTGTAGGCCAGCGGCAGACCCAGTCGCTCGGCCAGCGCGACCAGCGGCGCCTCGTAGACCAGGAACAGCCCGGCGCCGTGGTCGTAGTCGTACGGCCGGTCGAAGACGACCCGCAGGGAGCGGGTGGCGAGGGTGCCGGAGGGGCCGTTGTAGAGGCTGTAACCGCCCCACTCGTTGTACGCCTGCCAGGTCGCCGGGGCGCTCATGACCACCACCTTGCCGGCCGTGGTGGCGGAGCGGACGGTGAGCGGCACGTAGGAGCGGCCGGAGCCGTCCTCGGCGTCCAGGCGCAGCAGGTAGGCGCCCTCGGGCCAGCCGCCGGTCTCCACGGCGAGGGTGCGCTGCCAGCCGGTGAGCACCGTGCGGGTGGCCGGGTCCACGTGCGGGGCGGCCTGCCGGGTGCCGGGGACGTGCTCGCGGCGCCAGACCAGGCGGGCCCGGGCGCCGCCGTACCAGCCCGTGCGGTAGGCGGAGACGGTGAAGGCGGGGGCGGAGGTGGAGACGTGCAGGCCGAAGGTCTCGCCGGGCAGCACGCTGACCCGGTCGGCGAAGCCCTCGACGGAGCCGGGCCTGCCGGGGTCGGTGATCTCCCAGCCGGGCGTGCCGGGCAGGGCGTTCTCTTGCGCCGTGCCGGGGTGCGCGGCGGCTGGGGTGGCCGCTCCGGCGGGGGCGGTACCGGAGGGTGCGGCGCTGGGGTGCGGCGCGAGGGCCGCGGCGGCGGCCCCGGGGTGGCGGGGGCCGCAGGAGGTGGTGGCGGCGGCCACCAGGGCCAGGCCCAGGACTCCCCGTCGGCTCGGCTCCGCCACGTGGGCCTCCCTGTCGTTCGTTGTCGCGTCCACCCGGCGCGTCCCGATGCGTCCCGATGCGTTCCGGCGCGTGCCGGCACGTGTCGGCGGGTCCCGGTGCGTCAATAGGCTGACACATCCTCACCCTTTCGGGGGTCGCTCGCCCCGCCGCCGCGCCGGGCGTGCGCGCTGACCGGCGCGCCCCACCCTCGCCGGAGGGGGCCGTACGGGCGGCGCCCGGGCGTGTCCGCGCGCCGCCCGTACGCTGCTGTGACCGGCGTCACCTAGCCTGACCAGGCCCGCCGTCCGGCGGTCAGGGGACCGGGAGCCGTGGTGCGGCCGGCCGGAGTCGTGGACAGGGGTGCACGTGGTGTCGTCGGGTTCGGTCGAACCGGGGGTGGCGTCCGCGACGCAGCGGGAGAGGTTCCGGGCATGGCTGCTCGAGGGCCTGGCCGACATGGCCAAACAGCACCCCGGCCCCCACGCCCAGGCCCCGCAGGAGAAGGGCCAGCGCTGGTGGCGGGTCATGTGCCTGACGGGCCTGGACTACTTCTCCACCCTCGGCTACCAGCCCGGCATCGCCGCCCTCGCCGCGGGCGTCCTCTCGCCGATCGCCACGATCGTGCTGGTGGTCGTCACCCTCTTCGGTGCGCTGCCCGTCTACCGCAGAGTCGCCCAGGAGAGCCCGCACGGCGAGGGTTCGATCGCCATGCTGGAACGGCTGCTCTCCTTCTGGCAGGGCAAGCTCTTCGTGCTCACCCTGCTCGGCTTCGCGGCCACCGACTTCATGATCACCATCACCCTGTCCGCCGCCGACGCCACCGCCCACCTGGTGGAGAACCCGCACCTGCACAGCGCCCTGACCGGCAAGCAGGTCCTGCTGACGCTGATCATGGTCGCGCTGCTGGGCGCGGTCTTCCTCAAGGGCTTCAGCGAGGCGATCGGCCTGGCCGTCGTCCTGGTCGCCGTCTACCTGGTGCTCAACGTGGTGGTCGTGGCCAACGGGCTCTGGCACGTGCTGAAGGCCCCGCACGTCTTCCACGACTGGACCAACGCCCTCACGGCGGAGCACGGCAACGCGATCGCGATGATCGGCGTCGCCCTGATCGTCTTCCCCAAGCTGGCTCTCGGCCTGTCCGGCTTCGAGACCGGCGTCGCCGTGATGCCCCACATCGAGGGCGACCCGGACGACACCGAGGCCAAGCCCACCGGCCGCATCCGCGGCGCCCGCAAACTGCTCACCACCGCCGCCGTGATCATGAGCTGCTTCCTGATCACCACCAGCTTCATCACCACCCTGCTCATCCCCGCCGACCAGTTCAAGCCGGGCGGCCAGGCCAACGGCCGGGCCCTCGCCTTCCTCGCCCACGAGTACCTCGGCAGCACCTTCGGCAGCGTCTACGACCTCTCCACCATCGCCATCCTCTGGTTCGCCGGAGCCTCCGCCATGGCCGGACTGCTCAACCTGATGCCCCGCTACCTGCCGCGCTACGGCATGGCCCCGCACTGGGCGCGCGCCGTGCGGCCCACCGTCATCGTGCTCACCCTGATCGGCTTCCTGGTCACCTGGATCTTCGACGCCGACGTCGACGCCCAGGGCGGCGCCTACGCCACCGGCGTCCTGGTGCTGATCAGCTCCGCCGCCATCGCCGTCACCATCGCCGCACGCAAGGCCGGGCAGCGCAACTGGACGATCGGCTTCGCGGTGATCGCCGCCGTCTTCCTCTACACCACGGCCGTGAACATCGCCGAGCGCCCGGACGGCGTCAAGATCGGCGCCTGCTTCATCGCGGGCATCGTGCTGGTCTCGTTCCTCTCCCGCCTCAAGCGCGCCTTCGAACTGCGCGTCACCGACGTGGTGCTCGACGATGTGGCCGAACGCTTCGTCCGCGACTACCAGCACCGCCCGATGCGGCTGGTCGCCAACGAGCCCAACAACCGCGACCTCGCCGAGTACCGCGACAAGCTCCGCCAGATGCGCGACGACAACGACATCCCCGCCGACGACGACCTCGTCTTCGTCGAGGTCACCGTGCTCGACCCCTCCGACTTCGAGGCCGAACTGACCGTCCGCGGCGAGGTCCTCCACGACCGCTACCGGGTCCTGTCACTCCAGAGCTCCAGCGTGCCCAACGCCCTGGCCGCCCTCCTCCTCCAAGTCCGCGACCTCACCGGCCAGCAGCCCCACATCTACTTCGAGTGGACCGAGGGCAACCCCTTCGCCCAGTTCCTCCGCTTCTTCCTCTTCGGCCAGGGCGAAATCGCCCCCGTCACCCGCGAGGTCCTCCGCGAAGCCGAACCCGACCGCACCCGCCGCCCGGCCGTCCACGTCGGCTGACGCGGGCCGGGCGGCTGCTGCCGCGGCTCAGCGCCTGGGGTGGGACCTGCTCCACATCGGGGCGACGAAGGCCACCAGGGCGACGGCGAAGCCGATCTGGAGGAAGTGGCGGATCCAGTCGATACCGGAGGTGTGCCGGACGCCGATCCAGCCGGAGACGGCGTTGCCGAGGAGGGCTCCGCCGGCGCCGAGGAGCATGGTGAGCCACCAGGGGATCGACTGCGGCCCGCGCAGGATCAGTTTGGCGAGCACGCCGAGCACGAAGCCGATGAGCAGGATCCACAGGAGCTGGAACATCGCGGTCCACCTATCGCCGAAGACGCGGTTCGTCCCATGATCGCCCGGGTCCGCCGAACGGGCACGTCGAGGGAGGCGGCCGTCACGCCGGGTGTGCGGTGCGTCCCGCGCTCCGGCCGTGGTGCGTCACGGCGTGCGGACGTCCTCGACCGCGCGGCGCACCGTCGGGTGCGGGTCCTGCGCGAGTCGGTCGAGCAGTTCGGTCACGCCGGGGGTGGACCAGCCTTGGACGGCCCAGACGAGTTCCCGGCGCACCCCGAAGTCGGGGTGGTCCGCCAGCCGCGCCAGGACGTCCACCGGGCCGCGCCGCGGGCGCAGGCCGAACCAGTGCAGGGCCTCGCGCAGCGCGTCCACGTCGCCGTCGCCGGGGTCCGTCTGCGGGTCTTCGCCGTCCGCGGGGACGGCGGGTGTGCGGAACCCGGCCCAGGCGGCCTCGAGCCGGGCGAGCAGGACGGGCACGGGCGGCGGCGGGCCGTCCAGCGGGTGGGGGTGGCGCTCGCGAAGCCGGCGGTCGCCGTAGCCGCCGCGCGACCTGCAGCCCTGGCAGTTGCAGGGCCGGCTGCCGTGCGCTCCCGGCACGTAGCGCCAGCCCGCGACCTGCGGTACCGCGCGGATACGGTGCACCTCCCGGGCGGTGACGGCCCGTGGCAGGACCACCTCCCACCCGCGCGGGTCTGCCAGCGCACCGATCCTGGCGACCGCCTCGGCGGCGGAGCACCACCGCTGGCCGTCCGTCCACTTGTCGCCGTAGTGGCCGGTCAGCACCTGCTCGTCGTCGTCCAGCCGTACGTGCACCGCGACCAGGGAGCCCTTGGGCCCGAAGCGGGCCAGCTCGCGCAACCACTGGTGGGTGAGGGTGTACGAGGGCAGGACCGGGAAGCAGTAGACACCGTGCAGCCCGCCCTGGCCCGGGCTCTCGGCCCGGATCCCGGCACGCCGGATGCGCGGCGCGTTGGCCGCGGAGGTCAGGTGGACGAACATCGCCATGGCGGCCGATGGTAGTGCCCGGGGCGGGCGGGGGCGCAGCGGTTTTCCGGCGCCGCCCGGCCAACGCCCGGGCCACGGAGGGTGGTTCAGTGCTGCGCGGTGATCCGGGCGCCGCCGTCGAGCAGGGCCTCGACCTGGACGGGGGCGCGGGCGGGGCGTTCGAGGGCGAGGGTGTGGTCCGGGGCTGCGCGGTCGGTGGACCAGTCGGGGCCCTTGACGGCGAGCCGGGTGGTCCGGCGGCTGCCGGCCGCGAGCAGGTACTCGGTGCCCTGCGGGGAGCGCCACCAGGCCCAGGCCGCCACCTCCGGTTCGTAGCGGCTGCACGCCCGGCCCTGGCCGCCGCCGGTGCGCTGCGGGGCGCGGGCGTTCGGCAGCAGGACGGCGGTGGCGGCGCTGCCGTCCCCGTTCCAGCGGTCGGCGCGCAGGCAGTACCAGGCGGCGGAGCCCGCGTTCTGGGGGAGCTGTTGGGTGGCGAAGGCCCACAGGCTCAGCTGCCGGACCCCCGGGCTGCCGTCCGGGACGGCGCAGCCGGCGCGGGACCACGCCTGGAGGGCGTCCTGCGCGACGGCCTCGCGCGGCCCGGCCTCGGGCTGTGGTGGCGACTGGGCCTGGGCCTGGGACTGCGACTGGGATTGGGACTGCGGCTGGTTGCGGTCCGGCGGGGACCAGGTGAGGTGTGCGGGCACGAGTCCGCCCAGGTCGGCCAGCAGGAAGGCGCCCCGGTCGGCGATCGCGGGGGAGGCGTGCAACTGGAGCACGGTGGCGCCGTGGCAGTCGGCGAGCCCGCCGCCGGGGGCCGGGGCGGTGATCCCGTCCGGGTGTTCCAAGGGGCGGGCGGGGGCGTCGGGCTGGTCGATCCGGCGGGTGTCCGCGTCCTCGACCCAGGGCGCCAGCAGGTAGCGGACGGCGGCGCCCTGACGGCGCAGCACCAGCGCACCCGCCGTCGCGGGGTCGGCGCCGTCGGCGCGGGCGAGGTCCAGCCCGCCGCCGGGCCCGTTGCCCGGCCCGTCGGCGTACCGGGCGAGGCGCCGACCGTCGTAGAGCACCACCACGCCCGTGCCGTCCACCGTTCCGGCGTACAGCAGGTGGGGCGGCGCTGCGGGCGGTGCGGGGTCGGTCCCCGGTTCGGCGTGGGTCTGCGGCCCGGGCCGTGCCCAGGCGCCGAGGGCGCGGTCGAGCAGGGCGGTGTCCTCGCGCCGGTCTCCCCGGGCGGGCCAGACGTCGAAGTCCACCCGGGTGGTGTGCTGCCAGGCGTCCGGGGCGACCTGGACGAGGCGGGCGCGGTCGACGGCGGCACCGGGCGGCGGGGCGCCCTGCGGCGCGGCGGCGGGTGCCGAGTCGCCCAGGACGGCGGCCGTGGTGGTCAGCCCGAGGACGGCCACCGCGAGCGCGGCGGTGAGGGTGCGTCGGCGTCGCAGCAGGTCGGTGGGCTGGACCCGGACGGCGCACGGGTCGAAGGCGGGCGGCTCGGGCGAGGGCCCGCCGGGCGCCTCGGCGGCCGCGGCGACGGCCTCCTCCGGCCGTTCGACGCCCGCGGCGCGTAGCACCTCGGTGGCGGCCTCCGGTGCGAGGCCCTCCACCGCACGGAGGGCGTACGCCGCCCGCGTCGGCGCGTCCAGGGCGGTGAGCGCGTGGTCGAGCGCCGCGTCCTCCTCGCCGCCGTGCGGGGTGAACAGCCGCAGGCCCCACACCCGGGGCGCCAGCAGCCGGTGCGCCGGGTGCGGGCGCAGGGCGGTGCGCAGGACGCGCAGCCGCAGCCGGGCGTACTCCTCGTCCTCCGCCGGGGGCTGCTCGGCGGCCGGGGCCTGCTCGGCGCGGCGGGGCCAGGGCGGGGGCAGGGCGCGCTGGACGGCGGCGTGGGCGGCGAGCACCCGGGTGTGCCGGTCCCGGTCGGCGGGCAGCGCCAGGTAGGCGAGGCGCACCAGCCTGCGGTAGTGGCGCACCAGCGCGGCCTCCGCCAGGGCCACCGGGCGCTGCGAGGCGCCCCGGCGCCGCCAGGCCGCGCCCACCGTCCGTGCTGCCAACGGGCCCTCCCGGTGCCGTCCGTACTGTCCCTCGTGGTGGACGGTCCAACGAGTCGATCATGTGATGGTTGCGCCGTCCGGGGCGGCGGGGTCCATGCGGCGCTGTTCGCCGGTGCCCTGTGGGCCCTGTGAGGGTGCGCGGGTCCAAGGTCCCACCCGTTCGGCCCAATGGGCCCTGGCCTTTCCGCGCGACGGGCGCGATGCTGCGGGTACCGGCCGGGACGATCCGCACCCGGCGGGCCCAGCGTGGTGGACGAGGTGAACCGGCGTGCGGCATGCCAGCGTCGAATCGGTGATGACCAGCCCGGTGGTCCGGGTCGCGCCCGAGACCGGATTCCGGGAGATCGTGGCGTTGCTGACCGAGTACGACATCACCGGCGTACCGGTGGTCGACCCGGACGGGCGGCCGCTCGGGGTGGTCTCCGAGGCCGACCTGCTGCGGACCCTGGCGGCGCAGGAGGACCCGCACAGCCTGCTGCCCGCCCCCGAGCCGGCGCAGGCAGGAGTGGGCGGTCCCGTCACCGCGGCCGACCTGATGACGGCCCAGCCGGTCTGCACCACGCCCGGGACCAGCGTCGTCGCGGCGGCGAGGCTGATGAGCCGGCACGGCCTCAAGCGGCTGCCCGTGCTGGACGCCGACGGGCGGGTCGTCGGAATGGTCAGCCGGGGGGACCTGCTGCGGGTCTTCCTGCGCGAGGACGTGGTGATCCGGCGGGAGATCGTCGAGGAGGTGCTCGGCCGGATCGAGGGCGTCAGCCCGGCGCAGGTGGGCGTGGAGGTCACCCAGGGGCGGGTCGTTCTCAGCGGCACCGTGCCCGAGCTGCACCTGGTGCCCATCGTGCTCAACCTGTGCCGGTCGGTGGACGGAGTGATCTCGGTGACCGACCGGCTGGAGGCGGGCGAAGCGTCGTCACCTGTCGGCTGATCCCGTTCGCATACTGCGGAGCGTATCGGGTAACTCACTCTGTGTGCCCGGCTCCGCAGACTGCCGGGGTACCGGAGCTCCGGGGAGGCGGCCGTGACAGTCGTGTTCGACGCGGATTTCACTTCTACCAGGCAGTGGATCGCCGGGCGCAGCAGCGCCTACCCGAGGATGGGGCCGACCAACCGGAGCGACCACAAACTCGACTTCCTCAGCCGCGCCCACTGCCCCGGCGGCGTGTTCGCCGCCACCCGGCGGCGCACCGGCGGGCTGTGGACCTGCAACCTGCTCACCACCGAGGGCAGCCCCGACGGCTTCCAGGTGCGCACCGGGGACGTGCTGTCGGCCGTGGTGACGCTGCCTGCCGAGCTGGGCGCCTGGCCCGCGATCTGGACCTGGCGCGACGGCGGCAACGAGGTGGACGTCTTCGAGTACCACCCCGACAACCCGGACCTGCTGGAGATCTCCAACCACGTTCGCGGCGGCTTCCGTTACTGGCACGGCGGCGGCGCCGGGGTCGCCCCCGGCGCCACCCTCGGCCTGCAGGTGGTGCTCGGATCGCACTCGGTGGACTGGTACGTGGAGGGCGAACTCGTCTACGCGGACCTGCACGGGGTGGGGCCCGGCTGGCACGCCTACCTGATCGTCAACCTCTCGGTGGCGGACGGGACCTACCACGACAGGCCGCCGATGGACGGCCCGGACCGGCTCAGCTGGGTTTGCCACAGCCTGCGGGTGGAGCGCTGAACTCCCTTGTCGGGGAGGGCCGGTGGGGGATGGCTGATCAGGGAGGGCCGGTCAGGAAGGGAACATCGCGGTGATCGGCCCGCGCGGCCAGGAGCGCCGGAACCAGACCGTCCTGCGGTGCGGGCCGATGTGGGCCGGGTCCGTCTCGTACAGGTCGTCGCGCGGGGCGCCCTCGTTGCCCGGTGCGAACGACGCGTCGCGGGCCTGGGCGGCGAGTTCGCGCAGGAGGGCGGCGGCGGTGGCCTCGGCCGCGTTCGGCGCTATGGCCAGGGCGGCGAGTGCGGCCCACAGCGCGGTCGAGACGTAGGAGACCGGGGAACCGCCCAGGTTCGGGTGGGTGGTCGGGTCCCCGTGGGGGCGCAGCAGCCCGGCGGCGACGAGCTGCTCGGGGGAGCGGTCGTCGGTCGGCGGGTGGTGGGCCATGCCGGGCACGCTACCCGGCCGGGCGGTCAGCCGCTGCGGGAACGGATTCTCAGACTCTCCTCACACCGCTCCGACCATTGTCGGGCGCACGATGGTGGTAGGCGCTGATCGCCTCGGTGGGCCCGATGGGGCCGGAGGAGGAGGTCCTGATGAGGCACTGGCACGGATATGGGCACGGGTACGGCCACGGGTTGAGCGGCTGGGGCATCGCGGTGATGACGATCGGCTCGCTGCTGATCCTCGCGCTGCTGGTCCTGCTCGCCGTCGCCCTGTTCCGCTACGTGTCGCGTTCGCGGCAGCCGCTCGCGCACGGCGCGGCGGGTGCGGCGGGTGCGGCAGCGGGGCCGGGCTGGCGGCACGGCTGGACGGGCGGGCCCGGTGGGCCCGGCGGGGCGCTGCACGGGCCGGCGCCGGAGCAGGTGCTCGCGGAGCGGTTCGCCCGGGGCGAGATCGACGAGGAGGAGTACCGGCGCAGGCTCGACGTCCTGCGCTCGGCCGGCGGGCCGGGGAACTGGCCCGGGAACGGGCCGAACGGGCCCGGGGACAGCTGAGCGGGCCCGGTGACAGCTGACCGGTGACCGGGTCGGGTGACCGGTGGGCGGGTGGTCGGCGCGGGGCCGACCACCCGACGGCTCGGCGGAGCGGTTACTCGACGACGAGCTCGACCGGGATGTTGCCCCGGGTGGCGCGGGAGTACGGGCAGACCTCGTGCGCCTGCTTGACCAGCAGCTCGCCGGCCTCGCCCGCGAGGGCCTCCGGCAGTTCGACGCGCAGCACGACGGCGAGGCCGAAGCCGGCGCCGTCCTTGCCGATGGACACCTCGGCGGTGACGGAGACCTCGCTGGTGTCCACCCGGGCCTGGCGGCCGACCAGGCCGAGGGCGCTGGCGAAGCAGGCCGCGTAGCCGGCCGCGAACAGCTGCTCGGGGTTGGTGCCGTTGCCGTCGCCGCCGAGCGCCTGGGGCATCGCCAGGGCGAGGTCCAGCCGGCCGTCCGAGCTGACGGCGCGGCCCTCTCGGCCGTTGGCGGTGGCGGCGGCGGTGTAGATCGCGTCCATGGTGCGTCCCTTCGGAAGGCTGCGGTGCGTTGGTGAGGACAAGTAGAGCACGCAATTGAATTGTGCGCAACCAAGTGATGCGTCTCTTGGTTGTGTGGCACTCGGTGGTGCGGCAGCGATCGCTACCATGGAGACATGACCACGCTCCCCGGCATGGCGGACGAGGATCTGCTCCGCCTCGACCAGCAGATCTGCTTCTCGCTGAACGCCGCCTCGCGCGCCTTCGGCGGCGTCTACCGCGTCCTGCTCCGCGACCTCGGGCTCACCTACCCCCAGTACCTGGTGATGCTCGTGCTCTGGGAGGACGGCGACCTGCCCGTCAAACGGATCGGCGAGCGGCTGCGGCTCGACTCCGGCACGCTCTCCCCGCTGCTCAAGCGGCTGGAGGCCGCCGGGCTGGTCCTCCGCGAGCGCAGTGCCGAGGACGAGCGCTCGGTGACCGTCCGCCTCACCCCCGAGGGTGTCGCCCTGAAGGAGCGCGCCGGGCAGGTGCCGCGCCGGCTGCTCGCAGCGACCGGGCTGCCGGTGGAGGACCTGGCCGCACTGCGCGTGCTGCTGGACCGGGTGACCGCCGAGCTGGACACGGCGGTGGTGGAGCCCGCGCCGTAGCGCCGGGGTGGCCCGGGTCGCGCTCCGCCGCGCTTGTCAAGCCGGGTGCCCGCGTGCTGTGATCTGGGTCACGTGGCCGTGGCCCGGTGGGGGCCGATCGGGTCGAACCGGCAGGTCAGCGGGGGTGGTCGAAAACGAACGGAAACGTTCGGCAATTGTCCGCCCGATCCGGTCGACAATCCGTACCTTCCGGACGGTTACACCACGAGCCCTTCCAACGGGCCGTCGGCGTGCCACCCGGTGGGCCGGCCAGTCGACCCACGAAAGGGGGACGGGTGTGAACACCCCCGAGCCGGGCGAGGAGCGGGCCCTGCGGGCGGATCCGCTCGCCGACCTGCCCGCCGACTTCGAGGCATTCTTCACCCGCGAGAACCCCGGATACCTCCGTTACGCCCAGCAGCGCCTGCACCACCGCGAGGACGCGCAGGACGCCGTCCAGAACGCCGGCGCCACGCTGTACAAGAACTGGCGCCGTGCCCTTGCCAGCGACGACCCGCAGGCGTTCGGCTTCAAGATCCTCAAGGACGCGGTCGTCGACGTCCTGCGCGACCGCCGCCGCACCGAACGCAAGCGGCTGCGCGTCATCGCCCAGCGCCGCCCCGACACCAGCCAGGACGAGCTGGAGGAGTTCGCCGAACTCGACGCCCTCGACTGGGCGATGGACGAGCTCGCCCGCGCCGCCCCCGTCCAGGCCGATGTCGTCCGGTTGCGCCAGGCCGGCCTGTCCTACCCCGACATCGGCCGGGCGCTCGGCATCGCCCACACCACCGCCCGCACGTACTACAGCCTCGGGCGGCGCCACCTCGACTACCTGCTGGAACACCCGGACGAGGGGGAGGCGCGGTGAAGGCCGCCGAACTGCTGGACGTTCACGCCGCCGAGCTGGAACGGGAGTTCCGCGACCACGATCCGGTGGACTTCACCCGCCGGCTCGCCGAGAGACTGGCCGCCGCCAGGCGGCCGGTGTCGCCGGTGCGCGAACGCTCGGCCCGTCCGCCCGCCACCGCTCGGCCGTCGCACGGCGCGGGCTCGGGGCCGGGCTCGGGCCCTTGTGCAGGTCCTGGCTCGGGGCCGGGCTCGGGCCCGGGAGCGCCCTCCGGACCGGCTTCCGGTTCGGGTTCCGGTTCGGGTTCCGGGGACCCGCCCAGGGGCGGTTGGCGCACCGAACTGCGGCGGGACCTGCGGTACCTGTGCGCGGCCGTGGCGGGCGCCGCCGAACCGGGGGAGCTGGCCCTCGACCTCGAGCTCGCCGAGAAGACGGCCTTCCGCACCCTCGGCTGCCTGCTGTACGGCCTGGGGCGCACGGGCGACGGCGTGTTCTGGTGGAGGATCGCCGCCCAGTACGGCGACCAACTGGCCGTGCACTGCCTCGCCGTGCACTACACCGCCGAGGGCGAGGCGGGCGACGCCGCGCGCTGGGCCGTCCAGGCGCAGGACCTCAGCGCCCCGGGTCGGCTGCCCGAACTGGCCCCGGACGCCCGCCCCGGCGGCGTGGCCCGGCTGGCCCGGTGCCTGGCGGAGGACTACGACGGCGAGATCCTGCTGACGCTGCGGGACGCGGTGGCCGCGCGGCAGCGGGCCGGTGCGGGCGCGGCCCTCGCCGACGCGCGGCTGGGCGTGCGCACGGTACGGGGCCGGGGCGTCGTGCGGATACGGTGACGGGCGGCCCGGGCTGCCCGGGCGGGCTGGGTGGTCCGGGCGAGCCGGGTGGTCCGGGCTCGGCGGTCCGGGCGGGCTCGGTCAGTCTCGGGGTGCCGTTAACGATCGTGTCAGGAGCCGCAAGCGGGCTCGGCGGCCGTGATGCGGGTGGCGTAGACCCGGTGCGCCTTTCGCTCAGCCGGGCTGGCCGTGTCGGCGGCGACGGGTGCGGGCATCTCAAGCACGTGCTGGGTGGATCGCTGAAGCCCGGCCGGCGATGGTGGGGATGCATCGGCTGTCCGGCGCGACGCCTGGGGAACAGCCAGCGCGTGTCGCGGTTCGTCGCGGTGTTCATGTTGTCGGGGGCCCGGTAGGCAACGGAACGAAGAGTCCAGGTTGCTGTCAAAATAGTTGACAGAGTGTGCTCCGGGGCTGCGCGGTGCACGAGATCGACCTGGCGGAGTGGCCCTGGCCGTATGGCTAGGGCGACGAGCAGCCGTAGCGTCAATGCCGAAGGGCGGCCCGCTCATCCACGAGCCGGCCGACTCGTCGGTCAGCCTGTCGGATGGGAGCCCGGGGTGTGGCCGAAGGTGCGCCGGAAGACGTCGATGAACGCGCTGGCCGACGACCAGCCGCACCGGTGTGCTACCGCGGTCACCGGCTCCCTCTCGGCCAGCAGGACCAGCGCGCGCTGAAGCCGCAACTGGGTGCGCCACTGGGGGAAGGTCATGCCGAGGTCGCTGCGGAACAGCCGGGACAGAGTGCGATCGCTCGCGCCGACCTGGCGGCCCAGCTCGGCCAGCGTGCGGGGGTCGGCCGGATCGGCCAGCAGGATCTCGCACAGCGCACGCAGCAAGGGCGTGACCGGTGTGGGCAGGTGCAGCGGTTCCTGGGGGGAGGCCCGCAGCTGGTCGAGCAGGACCGCGCGCAACCGAGTTCGTTCCGGGCTGTCGTCGTCGGGGGTGTGGGTGTAGGCGATGATCAGTTCACGCAGCAGCGGGCCCACGGCGAGCACCGTCGGGGCATCCAGGCTGAGCGGGTTGTCGGTCGCGGGCAGCCCCACCAGATGCAGTTTGAGTTCCCCGTGGGCCTGGTGGGCATGGACGATGCCGGCGGGTACCCAGATGGCGCGGGTGTCCGGGGCGACCCAGGAACCCGCGCTGGTCGTGACGGCCAGCACTCCCCGGCCGGCATAGACGATCTGGTGCTCGTCGTGCCGATGGGCGTCGATCGCGCCGCCGGGCGCCAGCCGCTGGGTGCGCGTCGGAGCGACCGGCTCATGGCGGATTTTCGTCATCATTAGGCAGTTTATCGGAAGTGCGACACGCGGGTGGGTCCGGACCATGGTGGGGTGCGAAGGAATACATCAATCGCTCCGCTGTCCGTCGGGCATGCCTGCGTCGACATCTACCAGGGCGCTGCGGCGGCCCTGGTGCCGTTGATCGCACCGCCGAACCTGCGCCAACGCCACGTCAGTTACAACTGCCACGTCATTGATCACCAAAGGACGATCTGATGGATACGGAGACCCTTCTGATTCACGCCGCACGGCAGACCGCGGCCGCCGCACATTCGGTGAGCCCTCCACTGGTGCGCACGTCCACGACCGTGTTCGACTCGTTCGACGCCTACAAGCAGGCGCAGGGCGCGCTGGTCTTCGACGGTCCGCGTTACGGCAGATCAGGCACGTCGACGACGTTCGAACTGCAACGCGCCATGGCCCAGGTCGCGAACACCGAGACGTGCATCGCGACCAGCAGCGGGCTGGCGGCGATCACCGCCGTGCTCGCCGCACACGCCGGTCTCGGGCGCCACATCCTGGTGAGCACAGGCGTGTACGGGCCCACCCGGGTCTTCTGCGACAACGAGCTGATCCCGTCCGGAACCGACGTGGAGTACTTCGCCCACGACGCCGACGTATCGGCCCTGCTGCGCGACACCACGAGCCTCGTGTTCGTCGAGACCCCCGCGTCGCTGACGATGGAGATGTGGGACGTGCCCGCCATCTGCGCGGCGGCGCACGATCGAGGAATCCCTGTCGCCTGCGACGCCACCTGGGGAACACCGATCTTCTTCGACGCGCACGCGCTCGGGATCGATATCTCCGTCCATGCCGCGACCAAGTTCATCAACGGCCACTCCGACCTGCTGCTTGGAGTCATCACCGGAACGCTGGACGCCCTGGCCGGCGTTCGCGCGTACTGCGACCGCAGCGGCACCCATGCCGCCCCGGACACCTGCTGGCTGACACTGCGCGGGCTGCGCACACTCGCCGTGCGCATGGAACGCCACCAACGCTCAGCTCTCGCCGTCGCCCGGTGGCTGCAGACACAGCCCTCTGTCCAGCGCGTCCTCTTTCCCGCCCTCGCCACCGATCCCGGCTACAAGCTGTGGCACTCGCAGTTCTCCGGTGCGGCAGGTCCGTTCACTGTCGAGCTGGCCCCATGCAGCGAAGAGGCGTTCACCCGGTTCATGGACGGTCTCTCCCTGTTCGGCCTCGGCACGAGCTGGGGCGGGTTCGAGAGCCTGGTCATGCCCGCCGTGCCCCACCACCTGCGGGCCCTCGCCGCCCCGGCGGACGCGCCCCGACTGGTCCGTTTCCACATCGGGTTGGAAAGCTCCCAAGACCTCTGCGACGACCTGGCCTCAGCCCTTGCCGCCGTACAGAACGATGGAGACTTGGATCAATCAGGACGTGGTTGGCGGTAAGCCCCTGATGATCAGGTCGCGGCCGTGATGCGGGTGGCGTAGACGGACAAACGACCAAAGATCACCCGCATTTGCGGCTCATGACACGGTCGTTAACGGCACCCCGTCTCGGAGCGGGAGCATGAACGGCCGCGATCTCCTGGCTGCCGGTGCTCGGTGCGACCGCCCCGGCGCAGCCGTCCTGCGGTACGCGTGAACGGCTGTGACCGCCGTACCCCGTGTGGGTACGGCGGTCACAGCGCGTAGCAGCGGGTCGGGCTTCGGCCGGGGCTTCCTCGGGCCGCCCCGGCCGGGCCTCGGGGGATCAGTCGGTGCCGGACTCGATCGCCGCGTGGTCCAGGGCACTGGACTCGGCGTCGTCACCGGTGCCGGCCGCGATCGGCGCGGCGCCGCCCGGGGCGAGCTCGCCGATCAGCCCGGTCCACGGCGCCAGCTGGCCGTGGACGGCGTACTGCTCCAGCTTGCTGCGGGAGTCGGCGATGTCCAGGTTGCGCATCGTCAGCTGGCCGATCCGGTCGTCCGGGACGAACGCGGCGTCCACGCTGCGCTCCATCGACAGCTTCTCCGGGTGGTAGCTGAAGTGCGGGCCCTGGGTGTCGATCACCGAGTAGTCCTGGCCCCGCCGCAGCCGCAGCGTGACGCTGCCGGTGACGCCGTGGCCGACCCACTTCTGCAGGCTGTCGCGCAGCATCAGCGCCTGCGGGTCGAACCAGCGGCCCTCGTACAGCAGCCGGCCGAGCCGGCGGCCCTGGGTGTGGTAGGTGGCGAGGGTGTCCTCGTTGTGGATGGCGTTGAGCAGCCGCTCGTAGGCGGTGTGCAGCAGCGCCATGCCGGGGGCCTCGTAGATGCCCCGGCTCTTGGCCTCGATGATCCGGTTCTCGATCTGGTCCGACATGCCCAGGCCGTGTCGGCCACCGATGGTGTTGGCCTCGTGCACCAGCGCCACGTCGTCGGCGAACGCCTGCCCGTTGATCCGCACCGGGCGGCCGAACTCGAACTCGACGGTGACGTCCTCGGTCGCGATCTCGACCGACGGGTCCCAGAAGGCCACGCCCATGATCGGGCTGACGATCTCCATCGAGGTGTCCAGGTACTCCAGCCGCTTGGCCTCGTGGGTGGCGCCCCAGATGTTGGCGTCGGTGGAGTAAGCCTTCTCGGCGGAGTCCCGGTAGGGGAGGTCGCGCTCGGTGAGCCAGGCGGACATCTCCTTGCGGCCGCCGAGCTCGGTGACGAAGGCCGAGTCCAGCCACGGCTTGTAGATCCGCAGGTTGGGGTTGGCGAGCAGGCCGTAGCGGTAGAACCGCTCGATGTCGTTGCCCTTGTAGGTGGAGCCGTCGCCCCAGATCGAGACCTCGTCCTCCTGCATGGCGCGCACCAGCAGGGTGCCGGTCACGGCACGGCCGAGCGGGGTGGTGTTGAAGTACGTCTGCCCGGCGGAGCGGATGTGGAAGGCGCCGCAGGCGAGGGCGGCGAGGCCCTCCTCGACCAGCGCGGCCCGGCAGTCCACCAGTCGCGCCTGCTCGGCCCCGTAGGCGCGGCCACGGGCCGGCACGTCGGCGAGGTTCGGCTCGTCGTACTGGCCGATGTCGGCCGTGTAGGCGAACGGGACGGCGCCGTGCTCGCGCATCCACGCGACGGCCACCGAGGTGTCCAGACCACCGGAGAATGCGATGCCGATCTTCTCTCCGACCGGCAGCTTGCTCAAGACCTTCGACATGGGTGCACCCTTGACCCGCGCAGCGCGGGCTCCTGACTCAGCGATGTTGACTAGCGACTGTGGGGATCTCGACGTATCCGATGCCCGTACTCTGGCATAACTTTGCAGAGTTCCGCAAGACAATACGATCGCGTCGGCCGGGATGGCGGCCCGGAGCGCTGCTCCTCGTGGTTCAACTGTGCTGCTGCCCGGGCGAGTTGGGCCGGATGGTGCTGCAGGCCGGACTCCCGGGGGAGTCCGGCCTGCGGGTGCCGCGCTGCGAGAGGCGCTCGGCGACGGCGTGGGTGGTGGGTTGAGCGGTGGGTGGCGTCAGACCTTGCGGCCCACGGCGGCGTACATCCAGCGGGTGGAGTCGTGGGTGGGGCCGTCCGGGCGCCAGAGCGGGACGAAGTCCACGCCGGGCTCCAGGAGTTCCCAGCCTTCGAAGTACTCCTCCACGGCGGCCCGGCCGCGAAGCCGGATCCCGGAGGCGGTCTTGTCCCAGGTCTTGGCGGCCTCGGCGGCGCGCTGGGGGTTGCCCTCGGCGGTGCTGTGCGAGACCAGCAGGTAACTGCCCGGGGCGAGCCGCTTGTGGACGGCCCGGACCGCGGCGGCGGCCTGCTCGTCGTTCACGAAGTGCAGCACGGCCACCATGAGCATCGCCACCGGCTGGGAGAGGTCGATCAGCTCGCGCAGCTCGGGCCGGTCGAGCAGCTCGTCGACGTCGCGCAGGTCGCCGGTGAGGACGGTGGTGGACCGGTTGTCGGCCAGCAGGGCGCGGCCGTGGGCCAGCACGATCGGGTCGTTGTCGATGTAGACGACCCGGGACTCGGGGGCGATCTCCTGCGCCACCTCGTGGACGTTGCCCTGGGCGGGCAGGCCGGAGCCGATGTCGACGAACTGGCGGATGCCCGCCTCGACACAGTGCCGCACGGCCCGGCGCAGGAAGGCGCGGTTCTCGCGGGCGGCCTGCGGGATGTCCGGGGAGATGGATATGGCGTGCTCGGCGGCGGCGCGGTCGGGCGGGAAGTTGTCCTTGCCGCCGAGCCAGTAGTCGTAGATCCGGGCCGGGTGCGGCCGGTCGGTCTCCAGCGATGCCGACTGGGCGGCGTCCGCGGCCCTGAACGCCTCGGCGGCCTGGTGCGCGCCTGCCGGTTCCGTCGTTTTCGTGCCGTTGTCGGGCGTGATCATTCGGGCCCCCTCCAGTGACCTGAACGGCTGTCACCACACCTGCGCCGACAACCGGTTGAACGTTCACGCATGATAGCTGTCGATCATCGGGCGGGAGTGGCCTCCCCCGCTATCGACGCGGAAAGGGTCCGGTGCGGTTCAGGTGACGCACCGGTGAAGGGGCAGGCGGGCGGGGTCGGTTCGGTTCGTGAACCGAGGAAGCTTGGGCCGAGCGGTCAGTGGCTCGTACGGGCCCTGGCGCGGAGCCACGCCGAACAGGAGGCCAGCAGGCCGAGCCCGAAGGCCACCAGGTGCCCGGCGTCGGCGAGTTCCTGGTCCGTCGCCCACGCCCCGGCCAGCGCGAGGGCGAGAGCCGGCAGGCCGTACCGGCGCAGCCGCGCCGGGCCGAGCGCGATGAGGCAGGTGGCGGTGGCGACCAGCCCGTAGCTGATGCCGACGTCCCGCGCCCGGGACAGCGCGCCCGGGATGTGGGTGACGAGCATGGCCCACATCGCACCCTCGGTGAGCAGGGTGGCGCCCAGGTGTCCGAACAGGAACACCGCGCCCGCCCGCAAGGGGCCCCAGCGCCACTCGGCCAGGCCCAGGACCACCGCCACCGCCGCGATGCCCGCCCAGGCCGGCACGCCGTCGACCACCAGGGCACTGGTGATCATCGTCCACCACTTGCCCACTTCCATGTGGTGCACGTTGCTGCTGTTGTGGCGGACGAAGCGGGCGCGCCCGGCGTGGCTCTGCCCGGCGAGCCAGGTGGCCGTCACGGTGAGCAGCAGGACGTAGACCGTGGTCAGCCGGAGCCGGGACAGTACGCGGACGGCCGGTCCGGGGGTGCTCTCCGCAGCCGGGGCGGTGCGTTCGTCCGTGGCGAGGTCGTCCCTCATGGTGGATGGTGCCTTTGCTGTGCGGCCCGGGGGTCAGAGCGCCAGCGTACGCCAGCCGGGAGCGGGGGAGATGCGGGCGCCGACGATGCCGACTCACCCGGACGGTGCAGTGCGCCGACGCACCCCCGGGGCGCCCGGGCGAGGGTGAAGGGGACCGGCGAGGAGGTGTCGATGACCGGCAGCACCGGCAGCACCGGCGGGTCGGGCAGCACCGGCGGGTCGGGCGGGGAGTGGCAGGGGCCCTGGTGGGCGAGGGCCGGACGGGCGGTCCGGGCCTACGTGCGCAGCGCCCCGGGCACCTACGCCTGGCTGGCCGTGCTGCTCGCCACCACGCAGGTCATCCGGCACGTCGACCCCGCGACGGCCGACCGCATCCTGGAGAAGCGCTCCACCAACCTGCACCACCTGCAGGTCTCGCCCGTGCGCGTCCTGGTGACGAGTGCGCTGTGGATCGCCGGGGGCGGCTGGCTGGGCTACTTCGTGCTCTACAACCTCTTCCACGTGCCCGTCGAGCGCTGGCTGGGCACGCTGCGCTGGATCTCGGTGGCGATGATCGCCCACGTCTGCGCGACCTACCTCAGCGAGGGCGTGCTCGGCTGGGCGATCCACCGGGGCCTGGCCCCGCCGAAGGCGGTCTACACCCTCGACTACGGCGTCAGCTACGCCCTGGCCGGAGTGGTCGGGGTGCTGACGTACCTGATCGTGAAGCCCTGGCGGTACCTGTACGTGGCGGGGGTGCTGGCCGTGTACGTGCTCGGGGTGTACCAGAGCCGTGACTACACCAGCATCGGGCACCTGAGCGCGGCGTTGATCGGGCTGGCCTGCTACCCGATCACCCGGGGGCGCCCGGGAGCCTTCGACCCGGTCGCCTCGGCCCGGGCGCTCCACCGGAGGCTTCGCCGACGGTGAGCGCGTCTGCGGGCGCACCGGCACCCGGGCGCCGGACCGCTCGTCGAAGGAGCGGGCCGGTGCCTGAGACGGGGGTGGACGAGCGGGGTGCTACTTGCCGGGCCGCTCGGCCACGCAGGGGATGTTGCCGGCCGTCAGGTGCAGACGGCGCCGGATGCCTGCCAGTTGGAGGGGTCGACCATGATGGTGGGGACGACGGTCTCGTGTGGGAGCTCCTTGTGGTCCTTCAGCCGGTCGACCATCTGCTGGACGGCGAGGGCGCCGACCTCGGAGCCGCTGAGGAGGAGCGCGGCCCGCATCGCGGCGGGCTTGCCGGGCAGCCAGTCCTTGCAGGCGAGGTAGGCCCCGATGCCGACGCCGATGACGTTGTCAGGTCCGAAGCCCGCCTCGCGCAGGGCCTGGACACCGCCCTCGGTGTCCTCGTCGTTGCAGCCCCAGACCACCCAGTGCTTGACGCCGGGTTTGGAGGTGAGGGCGTAGGCGGTTCGGCGGCGGGCGTCCTCGACGGTGTTGGCCGCCCAGACCGTCGTGGTCTTCAGCACGGCACCGGCGTGGACGGAGAACGCGTCCACCGCCGCGCTCATGCGGTCGCGGCAGACCGGGATTTCGTTGTTCCCGATCGGCAGCGTCCAGGTGTCGGCGGCCTTCCAGCCGGCCTTGGTGTACTCGGTGGCCGCGCGTTCACCCACCGCGGCGCCCATGGTGGCGCCGTTGAAGCCGACCCGGGGCACCAGTCCGTTGGTGAAGCAGGCACTGGGATCGGTGTAGTCCGCGCAGATCTGGTCGTCGGTGGAGAGCAGGGGGAGGCCGGCCTGGCGGGTGAGGGCGACGAGTTCGGGGCCCACGGAAGGATCGGGCACGACGGCGATGAGGCCACTCGTCTTGTTGTCGATCGCCTTCTTGGCCTCTGTGAGCGAGCGGTCGCGGTCGTTGCCGACGTTCACGATCGTCAGTTCGACGCCGAGCTCGCGGGCCTTGGCCTTGGCTCCGGCGGCCTCGCTGACGAAGTATCCCTGGTCGCCCTGTTTCTGCAGGAAGGTGATGGAGATCGGACCGCGGCCCGAGCTGACCGACCCTTCGCCCGAGCACCCGGTCAGCGCCAGGGCGAGGGCGGCCGCGCCGGCTGCGGCGGCGGGCGCCGGTCTGCGAGCTCGAGTGGTGCGCATGGCCTGGTTCCTTTGAACGGCGACCGCCCGATGTGCGGCTGGCGGAGCGAATGAGTGCGAAGCGCGAGTGGGCAGAGGGCAGGGCAGGGTGAGAGTGACCGTTTGAACGTTCAAATCGCTCAGAAGCCAACGCATTCGAACGCAGCGCTGCTAGGAAACGCCACGTTTACCTGGCCGTCAAGATCTTGCGACGCGCGATTACTCAACACATCTCAACAGGCGATCGCACTGGCACCCTGGATCCCGCTCGGCGCGGACGTGGCCGAGCAGCAGACCAACCGGACCCAAGCAGACCAAATTCCTGCCACAAGCCGTTCACCGACGACGAGCCGAGCACCAGGCTTCCACGGCACCCTCGCCACACCCGGCTACAACGACTCGGACACGTATAGTCACACGTTCCACCACCAACAGACGCACCCGAAACGGTCGGGGCCGTCGGGCCGTTCCGCCCGTGGGTCGGCCGCGTCTGCATGCGTACCCAGGAGTGCCACGTGACTGACAACGCACAGCTGCTGGCGCGGCAGCGGCGCGCGATGATCCTCGAATGGCTCCGGCAGCGGGGCGGGGTACGGGTGAACGAGCTCACCCGTGAGTTCGGCGTCTCGGACATGACCATCCGCCGGGACCTGGACGCCCTGGCCCGGCAGGGGCTGCTGGACAAGGTGCACGGCGGTGCCGTCCCGGCCGGCGCCCCGAGCAGCCAGGAGCCGGGCTTCGAGGCGAAGTCGTCCTGGCAGCTGTCGGCCAAGGAGGCGATCGCCCGGGCCGCCGCCGAACTCGTCCGGCCCGGGATGGCCGTGGGCTTGGGCGCGGGCACGACCACGCACGCCGTCGCCCGGGAACTGGCGTCAGTGGACGGGCTGACCGTGGTGACCAACTCCCTGCGGATCGCCGAGGTGTTCGAGCAGGCCGGCCCGGGGGCGGGGGCCGGGACCACCGTGCTGCGCACCGGCGGGATCCGCACGCCCTCCGACGCCCTGGTGGGCCCGCTCGCCGACCAGGCGATCCGCTCGCTGCACGTCAACGTGCTCTTCCTGGGCTGCCACGGCATCTCCGCCGAGGCCGGGATGACGTCGCCCAACCTCGCCGAGGCGGAGACCAATCGGGTGTTCATCGGCTCCGCGCGCCGGGTGGTCGTGGTCGCCGACAACACCAAGTGGGACACCGTCGGCCTGGCCACCTTCGCCACCCTGGACCAGGTCGACGTGCTGGTCACCGACGAGGGGCTGTCCGCCGAGCGCCGGACCGTCGTGGCCGAGCAGGTGGGCGAGGTGATCGTCGCAGAGTCAGTCAACTGACCGTCTGAGGGCGGCAGTTGTTCACTCGACTCCGGGGTGGGGCGGAGTGGTGCGGCTCCAGCGGATAACGGGATCGTCTCGAATTGACGTGAGTGGGACGAAGGTCTTGACGAACACCCAACTGCGGAGTTTCCTGTGCGAGCACGTTTGATCAAGTTCGGTTCTGATCGATTGTGTTTGATTCAACTAGTACCGGTTTCGCGGGTGTTCCCGCGGCCTCTTCCCTCACCTTTTCCTTGCCGGGAGCTTTCGCATGTTCGTTCGTCGTCGTGGTCGGGTTCTGTCCGTTGCCGTGCTGGGCTGCGTGTCCCTCGTAGCCGCGGTGGGCTGCTCGACGGGCCAGGAGTCGTCGTCGGGTGCGGGTGGCACCGCGAAGGTCGAGGGGAAGGTGTCGCTGACGTATCTGCAGAAGCAGGGGGACCAGGAGTACTTCGTCGGCGAGGCGGCGGGCGCGAAGGCGAAGGCCGCGGAGCTGGGGGTGGACCTGAAGGTCGTGAACCTGGGCAACGACGCCAACAAGACGATCAGCGAGGTGCAGTCGGCGATCGCTGCCAAGAGCAACGGGCTGATCGTGGTCGTGCCCGACCCGGCGGTGGGTCCGCAGGTCGTGCAGACCGCCAAGGACGCCAAGGTCGCCCTCCTCACCTCCGACGACCAGATCTGCGTCACCGGCCCGGCCCCGGGCGCCTGCGCGAAGAGCGATCTGGTCCCCCGGGTCGGGTTCAGCGGCGAGCAGATGGGTGGGGAGGTCGGTAAGCGGGCCGCCGCCGAGTTCAAGAAGGCCGGCTGGAACGCGGCCGACACCCGGATCATCTCCGCCTGGAAGCAGGACGTCACCGTCTGTGGCGACCGCGTCAAGGCCGCGAAGGCCGCGTTCGCCCAGGCCGCGGGTGACGGCGTGAAGAACATCGACGTCGCCACCGACAACACCCCCACCGGTGCCCAGGACAAGACCGCCGCCACCCTCACCGCCAACCCCGGCGTCAAGCACTGGGTCGTCTGGGGCTGCAACGACGAGAACGTCCAGGGCTCCGTCACCGCCCTGCAGAACGCCGGCGTGAGCCCCGACGACATCGCCGGCGTCGGCCTCGGCGCCTACCTCGCCTGCAAGGACTGGACCAGCGGCAAGCCCACCGGCATGAAGGCCGCCCTGTTCATCAACGGCAAGGACGTCGGCGCACTGGCCGTCCAGACCATGTACGACAAGCTCAAGAACAGCAAGGACTTCCCCGCCGAGGGCTTCGCCCCCACCACGATGGTCGACGCCGCCACCTGGCAGGGCGCCGGCATGACGTGCAACTGACGGTGCCGCACCAGAACCGTCCGATCCGCACCCCCAGCGAGGCACACATGACCGCACCCGAGTCCCCACCCGGCGCCGGACCGTCCCCGCAGCCCGCCTTCGGCCTGTCCGCCGAGAACGTCGGCAAGACCTTCGGCAGCGTCCGGGCACTGCACGGCGTCACCGTCGCCTTCCCGCCCGGGCAGGTCACCGCCCTGATGGGCGAGAACGGCGCCGGGAAGTCAACCCTGCTGCGCATCCTGAGCGGCGACCACCGCCCGACCGAGGGCCGGGTCCTGCTCGACGGCGTCCCCCTCGACCTCTCCTCGCCGACCGCCGCGCGCCGCGCGGGCATCCGGATCATCCCGCAGGAGCCGGAGATCATCCCGCACGTGTCGGTCGCCGAGAACGTCTACGCCGGCAGCCTCCCCCGCCGGGCCGGCCGCCGCCTCGACCGCGCCGAACTGCGCCGCAGGATCACCGCCGACCTCGCTGCACTCGGCTTCGACCAGGTCCTCGACCCTGACCTGCTCGGATCAGAACTCACCGCAGCACAGCGCCAGTTGGTCGAAATCATGCGAGCGCTCACCGGCGCCGTGCCACCCCGGGCGATCGCCTTCGACGAGCCCACCTCCTCCCTCTCCGAGCACGAGGTGGAGGCGCTGTTCGCCCTGATCGGCCGGCTGCGCGACCAAGGCATCGCGATCGTCTACGTCTCGCACCGGATGAAGGAGATCTTCCGGCTCGCCGACCGGATCGCCGTCCTGCGCGACGGCACCCTCACCGGCGTCCTGCCCGCTGCCGAGACCGACGAGCGCGAGCTGGTCCGGCTGATGGTCGGTCGCGACCTGGCCGGCCTGTTCGTCCGGCAGGACGTCGCCACCGACCGGGTGGTGCTGGACGTCCGCGGCCTCACCACCGACGACGTGCGCGACGTCAGCCTCCAGGTCCGGGCCGGCGAGGTGGTCGCCCTCGCCGGGCTGATCGGTGCCGGCCGGTCCGAACTGGCCCTCGCCCTCGCGGGGGACGCGCCGATCCGATCCGGCGAGATCCTCCTCGGCGGCCGGGCGGTGCGCCTGCGCTCGCCCAAGGACGCGATCCGGGCCGGTCTGGGCCTCGCCCCCGAGGAACGCAAGGCCCAGGCGCTGTTCCTGCATCGCGCCATCCGGGACAATACCTCCCTGGTCAGCCTCGACCGGCTGCGCCGTCGGCGCTTCGTCAAGCGCGCCGCCGAGAAGCAGCTCGCCCAGGAGTACGCGGACCGGCTGCGGGTCCGCGCCCCCTCGATCGAGACCGAGGTCCGCACGCTCTCCGGCGGCAACCAGCAGAAGGTGGTGCTCGCCCGCTGGCTCGCCCGGCGCCCCGAGCTGCTGATCCTGGACGAACCGACCCGCGGCGTCGACATCGGAGCCAAGGCCGAGATCTACCAGATCATCGCCGACCTGGCCCGCGACGGCGTCGCCGTCCTGGTGATCTCCTCCGAGCTGCCCGAGGTCCTCGGCCTGGCCGACCGGATCCTCGTCATGCAGAACGGCCGGGTCACCGGCGAACTCGGCCGTGCCGAGGCATCCGAGGAGGCCGTCCTCGCCCTGGCCATGGCGGATGACCTCGCCACCGGCCCCCGTACCACCGACACCGACGCCACCACCGGAGTTGCCCGATGACCACCCCCTCCGCCACCGCCGACCAGCGGCCGCAGGCCCCGGCCGGGCCCGCGCGGCCGACCGGTCCGCGGGCGCTGCTGAACGTCGTCGGTGGCCAGAACCTCATCCTGCTGCTGGCCCTCGCGGCCGTGCTCGCCCTGTTCGGCTCGCTCAACATCAACTACCTGAGCTGGAACAACATCCAGGTGATCGCCGAGGCGGCGACCATCGCCGGGCTGCTCGCCGTGGTCCAGACGGTGGTGATCATCTGCGGCGGCCTGGACATCTCGGTGGGCTCCCAGGCCGGCCTCGCCTCCGTGGTGAGCGCGATGGTGTTCACCTCCACCGGCTCCAGTGCGCTGCTCGGCATGGGCGCGGCCGTGCTGGTCGGCGCCGCGGTCGGCCTGCTCAACGGCGCCGTGATCATCTACGGCCGGGTCAACCCGACCATCGCCACCCTGGCCGGACTGGCCGCGTACAAGGGCGTCGCCCAGCTGATCTCCGACGGACGTGCCCAGGGCTACGTGCTCGGCGACCCGCTGTTCGTCTTCCTCAGCCGCGGCAAGATCGCCGGCCTGCCGACGATGGTGTGGATCCTCATCCTGATCGCCGCCGCCGTGCACGTCCTGCTCACGTACACCGACATCGGGCGCAACATCTACGCCCTCGGGGGCAACGACACCGCCGCGCGGCTGGCCGGCATCAACCTCAACAAGTACCTGCTCTCGGTGTACGCGCTCACCGGCATGGTCGCGGCCGTGGCCGGGGTCCTGCTCACCGCGCGCACCGGATCCGGACAGCCCACCTCCGGCAGCGAGGGCCTGGAACTCCAGGCCATCACCGCCGCCGCCCTCGGCGGCTGCGCCCTCAAGGGCGGCAAGGGCGGGATCGGCGGCACCCTGCTGGCCGTCGCCCTGCTCGGAGCCCTGCAGAACGGCCTCACCGTCCAGGGCATCAACACCTTCTGGCAGAACGTCGCCCAGGGCCTCCTGCTGGTCGCCGCCGTGGTCATCCAGCAGCGGCGCGGCCGCGAGCGGGCCGTCGGCCTGCCGGCCTGACCCGCCCTCTCCCGAAATCCCCTGGAGGCCGCCTCCGCTCTCACCGGAGGCGGCCTCCGCCATGGGCGCTGCCGATGCCGCCGACCATCCTGGAAACGCCGACCTCTGTGACGTGCCGGAGGTCCCGGAAGGCAGAACAGTGAAGAAGACCACCACCAAGCTCGCGGACGGCCGCGAGCTGACGTACTACGACACCGACGAGTCCGTGGTCCGCGACGCCACCGACCGGCAGCCGCTGGAGGCCGCCACCAGCCTCTCCGCGATCCGCCTCGACCCCGCCACCGGCCGCCGAACACCGCGCCGCCACCGGCCGCAACCTCTTCGAGGACCTCCTCGCCGCCGAACGTGCCCACGGCGACCGGGTGGTCCTCGCCGGCGGGCACTGGACGGCCTTCGTCCCCTTCGCCGCCCGCTGGCCCTACGAGGTGCACCTGTACCCGCACCGCCGGGTACCCGACCTCACCGGCCTGGACGCTGCGCAAAGGGACGAATTCCCTGCCATTTACCTGGAGTTGCTGCGCCGATTCGACCGCCTCTTCGGCGGCGGCCGCACCCCGTACATCTCCGCCTGGCACCAGGCCCCGGTCGGGCGGCGGGACGAACTCGCCCTGCACCTTGAGCTGTTCACCATCCGGCGCACGGCCGACAAGCTCAAGTACCTGGCCGGGGTGGAGTCCGGCATGGACGCCTTCGTCAACGACGTGTCGCCCGAGGCGGCCGCCCGACACCTGAGGGAGGTCGGCGCGTGACCGACTTCGAATCCGTCTTCAGCGCCACCCCCACCGGAGTCTGGGCCGCCCCCGGCCGGGTCAACCTGATCGGCGAACACACCGACTGCAATGACGGGTTCGTCCTGCCGATCGCCCTGCCGCAGACCGCCCGGGTGACCGCCCGCCGCCGCACGGACGGCCGGCTCCGGCTGTACAGCACCCTGGGCGACATCAGGTGCCCCTGGATCCGGCCGCCCGGGGGATGCGGCTGCTGGTCTTCGACACCCGGGTCAAGCACGACCTCGGCGACGGCGCGTACGCCGACCTGCGGGCAGGCTGCGAACGGGCCGCCGGCCTGCTCGGACTCCCCGCTCTCCGGGACCTCCGGCAGGACGGCCTCGCCGCCGCCGTCGACCGGCTCCCGGACGAACTGCGGGCGCTGGTGCGGCACGTGGTGAGCGAGAACGAGCGCGTCCGGCTGGCCGTGAAGCTGCTGCTGGCGGGCCGGCTCGACGCCCTGGGCGCCGTGCTGACCGCCTGCCTCGCCCTCGCCCCGGTGCCGGCACTCGCCCCCTACGCGTACGCCCGGCGGCGTCGCGGCCACTCCCGCTCTCGGCACGGCCATCGACCACCTCGGGCTCACCGCCGCCCCGTGCTCCTGACCGTG
Organism: Streptomyces sp. NRRL WC-3742; assembly: GCF_000720635.1. GTDB lineage: Bacteria > Actinomycetota > Actinomycetes > Streptomycetales > Streptomycetaceae > Kitasatospora. The sequence continues at coordinate 84,229 of NZ_JOCF01000016.1, forward strand.
CTCTCCGCCCTCTGCCTCGCCACCGCCTGCTGGCTCGGCCGCGCGACCCGGCCCCGGCGCTGACGTTGACGCAGTCGCGGACGCAAGCGTTCCTCGCGCCGAGTTCTTATCCCTCAAAAACAAACATCCGCACCCAACTTCAGGCGGGTGGTTGTGTTGACTCTTGTAGGTTTCGAAGTGGCACAATATCATATGTCACACCGTTGAACACCAGGCGGCCGCCTGGTTCCGACACGTCAGCGCCCCGCCGATGACGACGGTCTGAGCTGTCGTCACGCCCCCTCGTGGCGCCACCGGCGCAGACGTGTCCCGATCAGCACATCGCAAGGCCAGAGCTCAGAGCACCCCACCCCCACCCGCCTGGCCCAGGCCCGCCCTTCGGGCGGCCCCGCCCGGCCCACCCCCTCGGGAAGCCCCCACATGCGCAAATCGCCACATCGCGTCGCCGGCATGCTGGCCGTCATGGCCCTCGCTGCCTCCGGCATCAGCGCCACCGCCCTCGCCACCGCTGCTCCGGCCGCGGCCCTCGGCAACGGCAACGCCCTTACCCCGCCCATGGGTTGGAACTCCTGGAACAGCCTGGGCACCCAGGTCAACGAGAACCAGCTCAAGCAGACCATCGACTTCATGTCCGCCAACGGCCTGGTCCAGGCCGGCTACAACACCGTCACCATCGACGACGGCTGGTCGACGCGCCACCGCGACGGCCAGACCACGGACTTCGCGAAGACCGCCGACAACGCGATGCAGCTGTACGACAACTACGGCAATCCGGTCTCCGGCACCGACGGCGCCGGCAACGACCGCACCAGCGGACACCTGGTGCCCGACCCGAACAACTTCCCCTCGCAGACCGTCAACGGCCAGACCGTCAACGGCATCCAGTACCTGGCCTGGTACGCCCACAGCAAGAACATGAAGTTCGGCCTTTACGCCACCGACACCTACACCACCTGCCAGGGCCACCCCGGAAGCCTCGGCCACGAGAGCACCGACGCCAACGACTTCGTCTCCTGGGGCGTCGACTTCGTCAAGTACGACGACTGCCCCTACGGCCCCACGATCGTCGGCCCCGACGGCTACAGCTACTACCCGCAGGGCGAGGGCAAGGAGCTCACCCAGTCCATCTACGCCCGGACGCAGACCTTCCAGCGAGCCCTCGACGCGGCGACCGCCGCCACGGGCAAGCCGAAGGTGACCCTCAGCCTGTCCGCGCAGCCCGCGCACACCGGCATCCCCTACCTGCTGAACGCCAACGACCCGGCCCGCACCGACCCGCTGATCGTGGCCGCCGGCACCCAGCCGCACCAGGCACCCGGCTACTCGCCCACCGGTGTTTGGTGCGGCCAGGTCGCCAACATGTGCCGCATCGGCGGCGACCGGGACAGCGAGCTGGACGGGGTGCTCTACAACGGCCAGCTGCAGACCGCCCTGAAGTACCCGGGCAACGTCCACCCCGGCAGCTGGAACGACCTGGACATGATGTTCGCCGGCTGGCAGGACATCAACGGCATCTGGGGCGTCACCGACACCAACAAGGGCAGCAAGCCGTTCACTGACGACGAGTCGCGCACCGAGCTGTCCGTCCTGTCGATGATGGCCGCCCCGCTCGTCTCCGGCGCCGACCTGCGCACCGCGGCCGACTCGCAGCACACCGCGAACGGCTACACCTGGTCCACCGGCATCAACTCCTCCGCACTGGCGCTCCTGAAGAACCCCGACATGATCGCCATCGACCAGGACAGCCTCGCCAAGCCCGCCACCCTGGTCGGCAGCCCGCCCTCCTCCCCGACCGCGCCGGTGATCCTCAAGCGCCGGCTGGCCAACGGCGACCTGGCCGTCGCCCTGGTCAACCAGGACCCGAACAACTGGGCCATGCCCAGTGCGAGCTTCACCGACCTCGGCCTGACCGGCTCCAGCTACGGTTACCGCGAGATCTGGAGCGGCGCCACCGGCACCACCACCGGCACTCTCGGCGGCAACTGGATCCCCGCGCACGGCGTCGCGCTCTACCGCATCACCGGCGGAAGCATCGGCATGGGCGGCGGCACCGGAACCGGCGGCAACCAGGCAAGCGTCGTCGGCGACGGCAAGTACCACGCGGTCAGCGCCGGTGGCGCCGGCGGCCAGGCGCTCGAGGTCCAGGGGGGCTGCTACGCCGGCGTCGGCGGCAACTCCGACATCAACGCCTACCAGAGCGGCAGCGCCGCCCAGCAGTGGCTGTTCACCCCGAACACGGACGGCACGGTGACGATCACCGACAACTGCTACACCGCCGCCCAGACGCACACCGTGCTGGCGGGCGGTGGCGGAGTCGGTAGCGCCTACCTGCTCAACCCGTCGCCCAACAACCCCTGGCAGAAATGGAAGGTCACCCAGAACAGTGCCGGTGCGCTGACCATCACCAACGTCGGCAACGGCCTGGCCCTGGACGTCGCCGGCACGACCGCCGGCTCGACGGGGATGACCAACCCGGCCAACTCGGCTGCGGCCGGACAAAGCTGGACCGTCCTGTCCTGACCCTCAGCCTGGCCGGACCAGGCCACTGACGGCGCCCGGCACGGTGCGACACCGTGCCGGGCGCCAAAGCCGTAGGCCGTTTCCGCCGGATGGCGGGAACGGCCTCGATGCGGCGTGCCCAGCAGGGCCCTGCTGGGCACGCCGCCGGTCCGCAGGCGGTCACCGCCCATCCGGTCCTGCGCCGCGAGCAGGACCCGCGCGCCTAGGAAGAATCGGGGTTCGTCACCTTCTGTGACTCATGGAAGATCGTTCACAACCAGTGCACACGTGGAGCCCTTGGCGATGGGATGCGGTGAGGAGCGTTGAGCGGGGATGGGAGCGCCGTGCTGACTGCCCGTGTCGCTTGTCACGCAGAGCCATCGACGTTCGAACCGACCTGCATGCCATCTGGCCCGTGCGAGGGATGCCGATCATGAGGGTGACGCGATCTCGATCGATTCGGAGGATGGCTGGCCGTCCGCCTGCTGGCTTCGAAGCGGGGAGCAGCGGCGGTTTGGCGCGAAGGTAGTGGAAGGTCCGTTCGGATGGCCGGAGCCTACTTGGCTGCGCGCTCGTTCACGCAGAGGATGTTTCCTTCGCTGTCCTTGAACCAGGCGGCGCGCATGTCATCGGCCTCGGCAACACCGTTGACGGTTTTCAGGCCGGGGAAGTCGTATTCCTCGAAAGTAATGCCGCGGCTACGCAGGGCGGCCATCTCGGCGTCGAGGTCGGTGACCTTGAAGCTGGCGAGCGTGTGCGCGGCTTGGCCACCGCTGGGCGTCTCGTATATACCGAATTCGGTGCCGCCACATCGGAAGGTGACTTCGTGCGTGCTTTCCTCTGTGAGCTTCAGGCCGAGGGTGTCGGTGTAGAACGCTTTGGCGCGGGCCAAATCGGTAGCTGGGATGATGGCTACCAGGGGTGCGTCTCCAAGCATGTCAATCGCCTCCTACTGCCAGGCTACGTACGTCGGGGTCGAGTTGCCCGGGGAGCCGTCTGCCGGACCATCTGAGGGCAGGCGGCGAGCTGTCTCTTCGAGTCTGACTCTCAGCAAGCGCGCCCCTCCAATGTGTAGCTCGGTCGACCGAAACCCAGCACGGCAGGTGATCAAGCCGGCTCTAGGGGCTGGAGGCGGGGCGGCCGTCGACTTGCGGGCCCATCTCGAAGTCTCGCTCTCCCCGCATGGTGATTCGCCTCCTCTTTCCTCCAGGCTAGGGAGTCGTGGGCCGGATGCCCACGTGTGGGAGCGGTCGCTTCGGGCCGTGCGCAGGCGGTGACCGGCGGTCAGCCCGGGGCGAGCCGCCAGAGCGAGGTGGTCTCGGCGGCGCGCGCCGCGCGCAGGGGGTCCGCCGGGTCCGGGCGCGTCGCCCGCGGATGGCTCGGGCGGGTGTCGAGCCGACCCCGGACGCGCAGGCCGGCGGCGGCGATGGCGGAGAGCAGGTCGTCGCGGGTACGCAGGCCGAGGTGTTCGGCGAGGTCGGAGAGGACCAGCCAGCCCTCGCCGCCGGGCAGGAGTCGGGTGGCGAGGCCGTCCAGGAAGCCGTGGAGCATCCGGCCGCCCGGATCGTAGACGCCCTGATCGAGGGCGGAGGTGGCGTGGTGCGGCAGCCAGGGCGGATTGCACACCACGAGCGCTACCCGGTGGTCCGGGCTCCAAGACTCCGGCTCGTTGGGCTCAGGCAGGCCCTTTAACTCGTTCGCACTTCCAACCCCTCGGTGATCCGCGCGATGAGATCGGCGCCGGCGACCCCGGCCTTGCTCGCGATCTTCGCGAACAAGGCGCGGGCGTAGCCGAGTTCGGCGGGTCTCAGGAGAGGGTGACCAGGTCCAGGTAGGAGTCGTGCCAGAGGTCCTCGTCGCCGTCGGGGAGGAGGAGCACGCGGTCGGGGCGGAGGGACTCGATGGCGTCGCGGTCGTGGGTGACCATCACGATGGCGCCCGGGTAGGAGCCGACCGCGGCCAGAACCTCGGTGCGGGAGGCCGGGTCGAGGTTGTTGGTCGGCTCGTCGAGGAGCAGGACGTTGGCGCCGGAGTGGACGAGTCCGGCCAGGGCGAGCCTGGTCCTCTCGCCGCCGGAGAGCACCGAGGCGGGCTTGTCGGCGTCGTCGCCGCGGAACAGGAACGCGCCGAGGACGTGGCGGAGCTCTCCGTCGCCGAGGTGGGGTGCGGCCTGGGCGAGGTTCTCGCGGACGGTGCGGTGAGGGGTGAGGGTGTCGTGCTCCTGGGCGAAGTAGCCCAGGCGCAGGCCCGGGCCGGGGACGACGCGGCCGGAGTCCGGGGTCTCGTGGCCGGCGAGGATGCGCAGCAGGGTCGTCTTGCCGGCGCCGTTGTGGCCGAGGACGACGAGCCGGCTGCCCCGGTCCACGGCCAGGTCGAGGCCCGTCAGCACCGGTCGGCCGGTGTAGGACTTCGTCAGGCTGATCGCGCCCAGCGGCATCCGCCCGCAGGGGGCGGGCTCGGGCAGCCGGATGCGGGCGGTGCGTTCGGCCCGGCGGACGGGTTCGAGTGCGGCGAGCATCCGGTCCGCCCGCCGGGCCATGCTGCGGGCGGTGGTCGCGGTGGCGACGTTGGCCCGCATGCGGTCGGCCTGGGCGTGGAGGGACGCGGCCTTGCGCTCGGCGTTGGCCCGCTCCCGGGTGCGGCGGCGCTCGTCGGCCGCGCGCTGGGCGAGGTAGGCCCGCCAGCCGGTGTTGTGGATGTCGATCACGGCGCGCTGCGGGTCGAGGTGGAAGACCCGGTTGACGGTGTGCTCCAGCAGTGCGAGGTCGTGGCTGATCAGGACGAGGCCGCCCTGGTGGGCGGTGAGGAAGCCGCGCAGCCAGGCGACGGAGTCGGCGTCCAGGTGGTTGGTGGGCTCGTCCAGCAGCAGGGTGCCGTGCTCGGCGAAGAGGATGCGGGCCAGCTCGACGCGGCGGCGCTGGCCGCCGGAGAGCGTGCCGACCGGCAGGTCCATGACGCGGGTGGGCAGACCGAGTCCGGCCGCGACCCGGGCGGCCTCCGCCTCGGCCGCGTAGCCGCCCCGGGACTGGAAGCGGGCCTCGGCACGGGTGTAGGCGTCCATCGCCCGGCGCTGCGACGCGGGCGAGTCGGCGCGGGCCATCGCTTCCTCGGCGGCGCGAAGGGCGCGGACGGCCTCGGCCAGGCCCCGGGCGGACAGGATGCGGTCGGTGACGGTGACGGCCGGGTCGGCGGCCCGGGAGTCCTGCGGCAGGTAGCCGACCGGGCCGGTGCGGGTGACCGCCCCGGCGGCGGGCGGCAGCTGCCCGGCGAGGGTGGCGAGCAGGGTGGTCTTGCCGGCGCCGTTGCGGCCGACCAGGCCGATCCGGTCGCCGGGGGCGATGTGCAGGGTGACGTCGGACAGCAGGAGGCGGGCGCCGACGCGCACGTCGACACCACGGGTGGTGATCATGGGATGACGCTCCGAAACAGCGGATGGACACACGGGTGGCGTGGAAGTGGGTCCGTCGGCTAGGAGATTCGGGGCGTAGACATGCGGGTCACGGTAGCGGGCGCTCCGAACGGTCGCATCCGAATTTACGGGGCGCCCTCGGCGCCCGGCCCGCCTCCCCGAGGGGTCCGGGGAGGCGGGCCGGGACGCTCAGCCGCGCAGGACGCCGGCGAGGACGTTCGGGCGCAGCAGCGCGCTCGGGGGCGAGGTCATGGCGAGCACCTCGTGGAACGCGGAGGTGACCGCGGGGTCGCGGGTGGCGGCGGCCAGGACCCGGTCGAGGGCGCGGTGCTGGAGCCGGATCAGCGCACCGCTGGGGCCCCCGGTGGTGGCGGGGAAGCGTACGTCCTCGGAACTGGACATCATCCAGGGGGCCTTGGACGCCTCCATGATCCCGCGCTGGGCGTCCCGGACGGTGGCCGGTCCGAGGTCGCCGCGCCGCACCAGGCTGCGGCGCAGGGCGCGGGCGGCGAACGCGGCGACGGTGATGCCCTGGGCGTACACGGGATTGAAGGAGCTCGCCGCGTCGCCGGTGACGAGCAGGCCCTGCACCGGGCTCCGTTCGTAGTGGCGGCGCACGCTCGGGCCTGGGCGGAAGCCGCGGACCTCGGTCGCCGGCTCGGCGTCGCGCAGGGCCTCGCTCAGGATCGGGTGGCGCAGCTCGTTCAGGAGCTTGTTGTAGCCCGCTTCGCCCGGTTCCGGTTCCGCGCCGCGCATGCCGCCGAGGCCGACGATCCAGCGGTCGCCCTCGACGGGGATCAGCACCCCGAGGGTCTTGATGTGGGGTGCGGCGGTCTGGATGTAGGCCGACTTCCAGCCGGGGTCGAAGCCGGGCGGGCGGTGGAAGAGGCGGGTGGCGTAGGCGACCCCGGCGTCGACCTGCTCCTCGGGCACGGGCGGGCAGCCGAGTTCGGCCAGCCACGCGGGCGTCGTGGCGCGGCGCCCGGTCGCGTCCACCACCAGCTGGGCGGGGATCTCCTCGACGGCGGAGCGAACGGCGTCGGAGCGACCGCCGCCGGCCCGTCCGCCACCAACCTCGCCACCAATCTCGCCGTCGCCGTCGCCGTCTCCGCCACCGTCGGAGGCGCCGCGCGCCCGGACCCTCACGCCCGTCACGGCCCGGGACGAGCCGAGCAGTCCGACGACCTCGGTGCCCTCGAGGAACTCGATCGACCCGTCGGCGCGGACCCGGTCCAGCACCGCCTTGTCCAGCAGCGGCCGGGTGCAGCACAGGAAGGAGACCGAGGCCGGGTCGTAGTCGGCCATCCACCCGGCCGAGCTGAGCCACCGCAGGTCACGGGTGGCGGACACGAACTGGGCACCGGCGTCGGTCAGCTGCCGCCTGATGCCGGGCATCATCTCCTCCAGCGCGCGGTGCCCGGCCTCCATCACCAGGTGCGCGTGCCGTGCCTGCGGAACCCCGGGGCGGTACTCCACACCCTCCGGGTAGCGGTCCCGCTCCACCACGACGATCCGATCGGCGAACCCCCGCAGGGCCCAGGCCGCCGTCAGGCCGGCCAGCCCGCCGCCGACCACGACAGCGGTGCGTCTCCCAGAAAGAGTCATGTTCCGCAGCTTAACCAGGATGTTGCCTCGACATCGTTGACATGGCCAACCATCCGCCACGCCACGGAATCTGACGGATGGACAGCCTTCACGGGACCGGCCCGGTGCGGCTGCCCGCCCCGGCGGCGTCAACCGCCGTCACCCGGCGTCACCGGTGTGCCGGATTGACAACCGCCCTTGCCGTCCCGGCGAATGGCAGGCATGGCCGACGAAGAGTTCGACAACGTCCTGACCACGGTGGGCCCGCGCCTGCGGGCGCTGCGCCGCGAGCGCGGCACCACGCTCGCCAAACTGTCCGCCGCGACCGGGATCTCGCTCAGCACGCTGTCCCGCCTGGAGTCCGGCCAGCGCAGGCCGACCCTGGAGTTGCTGCTGCCGCTGGCCAGGGAGTACCGGGTGCCGCTGGACGAACTCGTCGGCGCCCCGGCCACCGGGGACCCGCGCATCCACCCGCGCCCGGTGACCAGGAACGGCCAGACGATCGTGCCGCTCACCCGCCACCTCGGGGGCCTGCACGCGTACAAGCACATCGTCCCGCCGGGCAAGGGCACCGGGCCCGACCTGGAGCTCAAGGTGCACGAGGGCTACGAGTGGCTGTACGTGCTCTCCGGCAGGCTGCGGCTGGTGCTCGGCCCGCACGACCTGGTGCTCGCGGCCGGGGAGGCCGCCGAGTTCGACACCCGCACCCCGCACGCCTTCGGCAACGCCGGCCCCCAACCGGTGGAGTTCCTCAGCCTGTTCGGGCCGCAGGGCGAGCGGATCCACGTCCGCGCCCGGCCGGGAACCTCTGTTCGGTAGGTTCGTTCCCCCACAAGGGGGTTGCCCGTTCCGGGCCTCCCGTCGGGCCGTCGGGAGGGGCCGAGGGAATGAGTGTGCGGCAGAGCACGGAACCGGGCGAGGGCGGCGGTACGAAGGCCACCGATTCCGCCGAAGAACGCAGGCCCCGCCGGAAGCTGACGTTCTGGCAGGAGCTGCCGATCCTCGTCGTGATCGCCGTGCTGCTCGCCCTCGGCATCAAGACCTTCTTCGTGCAGGCGTTCTCGATCCCCTCCGGCTCCATGCAGCAGACGCTGTCCAAGGGAGACCGGGTGCTGGTCGACAAGTTCACCCCCTGGTTCGGTGCCGAGCCCGAGCGCGGAGAGGTGGTGGTCTTCCACGACCCGGGCGGCTGGCTGGAGGGCTCGCCGGCCGGCTCCGGGAGTTCGTTCGGCCGGAATGTGCAGAAGGTGCTGAGCACCATCGGCCTGATGCCCTCGGGGGACGAGAAGGACCTCATCAAGCGGGTCATCGCGGTCGGCGGGGACACCGTGGAGTGCAAGGCGGGCAGCCCGGTGAAGGTCAACGGCCTTGCGCTGGACGAGCCGTACGTCTACCCGGGCGCCAAGCCCTGCGACAACGACCCGGTGGGCACCGTGACCGTCCCCAAGGGCAAGCTCTGGGTGATGGGCGACCACCGCAACGACTCGCGGGACTCGCGCCCGCACCACAACGAGACCGGGGACGGCTTCGTGCCGGTGGACGACGTGATCGGACGGGCCTTCGTCGTCGCCTGGCCGATCTCGAACTGGTCCACCCTGCCCGTGCCCTCGACCTTCGACAGGGTTCCGGACGCGCCCGGCGGCTCGGCCGCCCCGGTGGGGGCCCCGGCGGGCCCGGAGGCGGCAGCCCTGGCGGCGGTGGTGCCGGTTGCCCTGTGGCGCCGGCGCCGCGCCCGCAAGGGCGCCTCGCGGGGCCGCTGAGCGCGCACCCGGGATCGACCCACCCGCGATCGGCGCATCCGGAATCGGCGGAACCGCCTCCGCCGAGCTCTACGCCGCTGTAGCGTTCGGCCCGTGACGGAGAGTTGGTGCGGCCCGCCGGGCGGCGGCGCAGGCCCGGGGGCGGACGGCCCGGGCGTCGAGTGGGTCTACCAGCCGGTCGAGGTGGACCTCGGCGACGGCTCCTGGGCACCGGGACGGATCAGCGGCTGGTGGCACGACGGCACGGGCGGGCGCTGGTGCCGTCTGCGGATCGCCCGCAGCGGTCAGCCGGCCCACTGGCGGCGGTTCGACCCGTCGACGGTGCTGGTCCTGCCGGTCTCGGGTCTCTGAAGGGGCTCTGAACGGTCTCTGAAGGGGCTTTGAAGGGGTTCGGAAACGGCACGGAAGCGGCTTGGAACGGGCCCCTCGCGGACGGAGCGGTGGTTCGTGAACGCCCGCTGTGCGGAAGGTTCTTGGCGGAACCGATCGGCGAGCCCTATCGTCCCTGGGAGCGACCGCCGATCAGGCAACCCTCCACTCCGGGGACGACGTGAGTTCCGAGATCAACTTCAGCAACAACTACCGCGACCTGTGCGAACAGTACGGCACCGGGGCGGGTTTCCAGTTCGAGTTCTACTGCTACCGCTGCTCCGACACCTGGCGGTCGCCGTTCGAACGGTTCACGACGGGCCAGGTGGCCGGATGGCTGGGCAAGGGCGTCAGCGCGGCCTGGAACCTCATAGGCGGCAACGCCAACACGATCAGCAACGCGGCGGACGGCCTCGCCGGCCAGACCTGGGGCACCTCGCGCGACGCCGCCTTCCAGCGCGCGATCGACACCGCCCAGGACCACTTCAACCGCTGCGCCCGCTGCACCACCTACGTGTGCGGGCGCTGCTTCAACTCCGACCAGGGCCTCTGCTTCACCTGCGCCCCGGACACCGCCGCCGAGGCGCTGGCGGCCCAGCGGCGCGGGCTCAACGACGCGGTCTCCGAGCGGGCGTTCAAGGCCGGGCAGGCGGCGGGCGCGGAGTTCGACGTCAACGCCCCGCGCCAGCTGGTCTGTCCGCAGTGCCAGACCGAGACGCACGGCACGCCGTTCTGCCCGGGCTGCGGCTTCCGGCTGGCGCAGCCCGTCCAGTGCACCTCGTGCCACAAGGACGTCCCGGAGGGCGCGGCGTTCTGCCCGTCCTGCGGCACCAGGCGCTGACGCCGGGGCGTATCGCGTGACGAACTGCGGGGCGCCACCCCGGACTCCCGGGTGGCGCCCCGCGGTCGTGTCCGCACGGAGAGGCGGCCGTCAGCCGTACGAGATGTTGGCGCAGGGGTCGTCGTCCGCCGAGCGGGCCGCGCTCGCGACGCTGGTGGGCAGCGGCGCGGGGGCGGCCGGGGCGCCGGGGGTGGAACCGCTGGTGCCGGCGCCCGGGTTGGCGGCGGCGTAGTCGTGGCCGAGGACCACGCTGACGCCCTTCGCGGTGCCGCCCGGCTGGACGGTGGCGCCGGGGAACAGCTTGGCCAGCGCCTCGGCGGCGCTCTTCCCACCGGTGCCGTACTCGACGACCGTGGTCGCCCGGCTCTTGCCGGGCGCGTTGCCCACGCTCGCGACGGTGTAGCCGGCGCCCTTGAGGGTCTCCGCGGCCTTGCCGCCCAGGCCCGTCGCGCCGCTGCCGTTGAGGACGGTGACCTTCACCTCGGCGGCCTTCGGGTCCGCGGGAGCGGGAGGGCTCGGCACGGTCGGTGCGGCGGGGGCGGTGGGCGCGGCCGTGCCGCCGTCGGTGGGGGACTGCGCGCTGGCGTCCTGGCCGTCGATGGTGCGGTCCGCCTTGAGCGCGGCCCACAGCTGGTCGACGTCGGGGTGGACGAGGGCGACGCGGGGGCCCTCGTAGCGCCACGGCGTGGTGAGGAACTTGATGTCGTGCAGGTCGACGTCCTTGATCGACATGGCGAAGGACATCAGCTTGGCCGCCGAGCCGAGGCTCGGGTCGACGGTCAGCGAGCTGGTGGCGGCGTCGGCCAGCGGCAGCAGGGTGGTCGGGTCCATGCCGCGGGACTTGACCTCCTTGATGAGGGAGGACATGAACGCCTGCTGGCGCTTGGTGCGGCCGATGTCGGAACCGTCGCCTATGCCGTGGCGCACCCGCACGTAGTCGAGTGCGGCCTGGCCCTCGACCTTCTGCTTGCCCTTGCTGAAGAGCAGCTTGCCCTTTTTGCCCAGGTTCGGGTTGAGGTCTCCCTCGTGGATGTCGGAGGGCAGGCAGACCTCGACGCCGCCCACGGCCTTGGTCATCGAGGCGAAGCCGTTGAAGTCCACGACGATGGTGTGGTCGACGCGCAGGTTGGTCAGCTTCTCCACGGCGTTCTGGGTGCAGGCCGGGTTGCCCTTCTCGGTGTCGCCGACCGAGAAGGCGCTGTTGAACATCGCGTTGGGCTGCTCCTTGGTCCACTTGCCGTTGGGGAGCTTGCACGACGGGACGGTGACCAGGGAGTCGCGGGGGATGGAGATGCCCACCGCGTGCTTGTGGTCGGCGTAGATGTGCAGCAGGATCGCCGTGTCCGAGCGGGCGCCGCCGTCCCCGCCGCCGCCGAGGTCGCTGTTGCCGTTGCCGCGACTGTCGGAGCCGATGAGCAGGACGTTCACCGGGGTGCGGCCCTGTGCGTCCGGGGCTGCGGCATCCGGGCGGTCCTTGCTGAGGGCGTCCCCGTCGAAGGTGGTGATGTTGCTGTTCAGGCGGTAGTAGACGGCTCCGCCGGCCAGGACGAGCAGCGCGGTGCAGCCGGCGGTCACCCAGATCACCTTCTGCTTGGTGCTGCGCTTGGGCTTGGGCTTGGCACGGCCGCCGCTCTTGTCCGCCTTGCGACGGTCTGCCCGGGTGCTGCCGGAATCGGTCGGCGGAATCTCGGGTGCGGGGGAACCCCGGCGACCAGACACGTCGTCATCCTCCACAGTTGCCACGGAACCCCCGGCCGAGCGGTGGGGCCGGCGTGGCGGGGGCCGCAGCCGAGCCCGGCGGGCCCATCGCTAAACTTTTACATCGGTGTAAAACTTCACTGGAGCATACAAGGTGCAGATGAGAAAACCACTTGATCGGATCACACGTTCGATAGCCGGCGGCCTGGTGGCACTGCTGGCCGCCACCGGCCTGACCGCCGTGGCGTCGAGCGCGACGGCGGTGGCCGCCTCCCGGCCCGCGGCCGTCGCGGGGGCTGTTGCCGGGAACGGCGGGCAGAGTGCCCAGGGCGCTCAGGGTTCCCATGGCGTTCAGGCCGTCGGGACCGCCGGGGCCGTCGAGACGGTCAAGGTCGGTCAGAGCGAAAACGCCGCCGCGCACCTCGCGGCCAAGGAGAAGAAGAAGTCCGGCTTCTTCGCCAAGCTCGGCAAGTTCCTGCTCGTCGTGGTCATCCTCCTGATCCTGCTGGTCATCCTGCTGATCTGGGGCATCGTCCGCATCGCGAAGCGGATCTTCGGCCGCCGTTGAGAGCTGTCGCCCGCCGAGAAGGGTTCAGCCCCGAGGCGTGGGCCGGGCGGCGAGGAGGGCGATGTCGTCCTCGGCCGCGCCGCCGGCCAGCCCATTCAGGGCGGCCTCGAGGAGCTCGTCGAGGCTGCCCGTGGCGGGCAGGCGCAGGTCGGCGAGCCGCTCCAGCGAGGTGTCGATGTCCTCGCCCCGGCGCTCCACCAGGCCGTCCGTGTAGAGGAGCAGCGTCTGCCCGTCCAGCAGCGGGTGGGTGGACTGCTCGTAGCCGCACAGGCCCGTGCCCAGCGGCGGCCCGGTGGGGATGCGCAGCAGTTCGGTGGGACGGCCGGGTGCGATGAGGGCGGGCGGCAGGTGGCCCGCGCTGGAGAGGGTCCAGCGGCCCCGGCCGGGGTCGGCGAGGGCCAGCAGGCAGGTCGCGGGGCGGGCGGTCTCGTCGGCGGCGATGACGGTGTCGAGCTGGCGCAGGATGCGGTGCGGCGGCAGGTCCATCCCGGCGATGTCGCGCAGCGCCGAACGGTAGTGGCTCATGTCGACGGCGGCCTCCACCCCGTGCCCCATCACGTCGCCCATGGCCAGCAGGGTGCGCCCGAAGGGCAGCCGCACCGTCTCGTACCAGTCGCCGCCGACCACCGAGCTGCTGCCGGAGGGCAGGTAGCGGGAGGCCAGGGTGAGGTTCTGGTGCGGGTTGCCGGGCTCGCTCAGCAGCGCCCGCTGGAGTTCGAGGGCGATGCCCTGGGAGCGGGCGTAGTGGCGGGCGTGGTCGATGCCGGTGGCGGCCCGGGCCGTGAGGGCGCCGAACAGGTCGGCGTCCTCCGGGGTGTAGGCGGGGGAGGCGGCGGTGCGGCCGAGGGTGAGGAGGCCCACGAGGCGGCCCCGGGCGGTGAGCGGCAGCACGAGCAGGGAGGCCGCCTCGGCGGGCAGGGTGTCCTGCGGGCCGGGGGTGGTGAATGCGGCGACGCCGGTGGCGAGGACGCGGTCGGCGGCGGAGCCCTCCGGGTGGCGGACCGTCTCGCCGGGCTGCGGCAGGCCCGGCGTGGCCGCCGGCAGTGCGGGGCCGGTGTCGACGGCGGCGCGGTGCAGGCGCCGGGGGACGCCCCGGCCCGGGCGGGACGGCTCGGCCTCGGGCGGCAGGACGTCCACCACGGCGAGGTCGGCGAGGCCGTCCACCGCGAAGGCGGCGAGTTCGGCGCAGGTGGTGCCCAGGTCGGCGGTGGTGCCGATCCGCTCGTCGGCGGCCTCCAGCAGCGCGAGCCGCGCGTGGGCCGGGGCGGGCCGGTGCATGGGCGCCGCCTCGTCCAGGACGGCGACGACCAGCCCGACGGCGCGCCCGGTGCGGCGCAGCGCCCGGTAGCGCAGCCGCAGGCCCGGAGGGACGGGCGGGCCCGCACCGTCGGGGCCGCCGGTGCGGTCCTCGCGGTCCCGGCCGTCCGCGAGGACGCCGCGCAGGACGGGGACGGCACCGGAGAAGGCGGTGGCCTCGGCCCGGCGGCCCAGCAGATCGGCGCGGCGCAGCCCGGTCGCGGCGGTGAAGGCGGGGTTGAGGTACTGCCAGCGGAGCCGCTCGTCGAGCAGGGCCAGGCCGACGGGGGCGTCGGCGAGAACGTCGAGGCGAAGGTCCGGACCACCGCTTCGGTCACCCTCCGTGGTCGAACCGAGGGTGGCGGCGAGGGCTGCGGCCGTCTCCGCCAGGGAGCGCGGGCCCGAGGCTGCGCCGCGTCGTTTTCGGTGCCGGAACTGCATGGGTCAATGATCACGCGCCCGGGCGCGCCGCGCCCATAGGAGGGCCAAAGTTTGACTGCTCGGAGGCAGTGTTGTAACACTCCGCGTCCGCACTCTGCGTACGCGTTTCAGAGCGATGACCCGGAGGAAGCGATGACCCGCCGCCCGCAGGCGGGGGCCACGTGGGCCCCGGTGGTGCCGGTGGTGCCGTGGAACCGGCAGCGGCTGCGCAGCAACAACGAGTGGCTGCTGCTGGAACTGCTGCGCACCGGCGGCGGCTCCTCCCGGGCGCAGCTCGCGCGGGACACCGGGCTGTCGAAGCCGACGGTCTCCGCCGCGCTGGCGGAGCTGGAGCGGGCCGGGCTGGTGCGCGAGGCGGGGCTGGTGGCGCCCGAGCGGGGCCGCACCGCCGTGCAGTACGAGGTGGAACCGGGCGCCGGGCACGTGCTCGGCGTGGACATCGGCCGGGCCCGGCTGCGGGTGGCGGTGGCGGACCTGGCGGGGACGGTGGTCGCCCGGCTCTCCGTCGCCAACCGGGGACGTACGGCCGATGCCGTCGCGGACGCGGTGGTCGCCGCCGGGCGGGAGGCGATCGAGGAGGCGGGTCTGACCGCCGGTCGACCCGGACGTGGTGGTGGTCGGCGGGGGCCTCGGGGCCAGCGCGGACCTGCTGCTGGAACCGCTGGAGC
This sequence comes from Streptomyces sp. NRRL WC-3742, assembly GCF_000720635.1. GTDB lineage: Bacteria > Actinomycetota > Actinomycetes > Streptomycetales > Streptomycetaceae > Kitasatospora. The sequence goes on from NZ_JOCF01000016.1 coordinate 99,362, forward strand.
AGGCCCTGCAACGGCTCACCCCGCTGCGTCCGGCGCTCGCCGCGAGCCTCCTGGGGGAGGACGCGGTGCTCCTCGGGGCGGTCTCCAGCGCCGTGGAGACCGCCCGGCCGGAGGCTTTCGAGCGCCGGACGTCAAGGTTGCGTCGCTGACTGTCCGTCAGCCGGTCACGAGCGTCAGCCGATGGCGAGGGTCAGCCGGTACTGAAAATCAGCCGGTGGCGAGGGTCAGGCCGTAGACGCCGAGGATCGGGTTGACGGGCTGGAAGTACGTCTCGCCGCCCGAGGAGCAGTCGCCGGAGCCGCCGGAGGTCACGCCCTGGGCCTGGTTGCCGGAGATGAACGACCCGCCGGAGTCGCCCGGTTCGGCGCAGACCGTGGTGCGGGTGAGGCCGTAGACGCTGCCCTCCGCGTAGTTGACGGTCGCGTCGAGGTCCTGGACGGTGCCGCAGTGCCAGCCGGTGGTGGAGCCGGAGCGGCAGACCGAGCCGCCGATCGACTGCTCGGCCGAGCCGGCGACGGTGACGGCGCCGCCCGCGTAGTCGTTGACCTGCGGCTGGGCCGTCCAGTCCGAGCCGGCCGCGACCCAGGAGTAGTCGTTGCCGGGGAAGGTCGAGCCCTGGAACGTGCCGATCGAGTAGCCGGAGGCGTCGGTGGCGTTGGAGCCGGGCTGGCCGCAGTGGCCGGCGCTGACGAAGCCGGGCTGGCCGCCCTGGGTGACGGGGAAGCCGATGGAGCAGCGGGCGGCGTTGTCGATGTAGTACGCGTCGCCGCCGCGCAGGTCGGCGAGCGGGCGCGGCGCGGCGGCGGCCCGCTCGACGCGGACCAGCGCGCGGTCCACACCGGACTGCCGCAGGAACGTTTCCGTCCGGGCCTCGTCGGCGGACTGCACCACCACGGTGTTGGCCTTGACGTCCACGTACCAGAGCGGCGTCGCCTCGGGCGAGGAGGCGTCGGAGGCCCGGTCGAGCGCCTGCTTGGCACCGTCGAGCACCGCGAGGGTGTGGCGGACGACGCTCGCCCGGCCGCCGTGGGCGGTGACGGCCCGGGCGGCGGAGGCGTCGGTGGTGGCCACCACCAGGGTCGCGTCCTGGCCCTCCAGCCAGGCGCCGGCCCAACTGCCGTGCAGCGTACGGGCGAGGGCGTCGCGCACCTGGGTGGCCCGGGCCTCGTGGGCGAGGCGCGCGTCGGCGGCCTGCGGGGAGAGGCCGAGGTCGCGCTCGTACGCCCGCAGTAAGGCGGGCGGCGCGGCGGGGGTCCGACCGGCGGGGGCGGACAGGGCGGCGGCGATGGACGGTTCGTCAGCACCGGTGGGGGCCGGGGCGCCGACGGCCGGAGCGGCGGTCAGCACGACGCCCGCGAGGGCGGCGGCGACCGTGAGCGTACGGAAGCGGAGCATGGGGGATCTCCTCGCTCGGGTGGGGGTTGCCGGAACCGTAGCCACCGCGCCGCGACGGCCGGAACTTGTCGAAACGCCCCGCCCTCGGGCGCTATACCCCTCGGAACGCCCCTCGCCGTGCCCCACGCCGTGGCTCTCGGATTGCCCTCGGCCTGCCCTCGCGATCCCCTCCGTGTCCGGAAGGTCTCGATCCGTCAACGGATGCCGGTTTCGTGGCCGACCGGTGTGCGCGCTCTGCTTGAATCGCACGCCTCACCCACACGGAACGGAGTGTTCTCCTCCATGTCTTCACGGATATCCGGGCGGCTCGGCCGGCTCGGCGCGGTGCTCGCCGTCGCCCTGGCGCTGGCGGCCTGCGACCCGTCGCCGGGCGGCGGCGCGACGACCGCGGCCTCGCCGGCGGCCGTCACCACCCCGGCGGCGCCCACGACTTCGGCCGCCGCGCCGGTCGCACCCGTCACGCCCGCCGGGCCCGCCACCACGGCGCCGGTCGCGCCGGCGCCCGCCGGGCCGTCCGCGGCGCAGCCGCCGGCCACCAAGGCGCCGGCCCCGCCCGCGCCGCAGCCGAAGGTGACCACGGCCAAGCCGCCCACCGCCGCCGAGCCCCCGCAGACGGCGGCCGCCGCCGGGGGCTCCTGCGAGATCCGCTCCAACGCCGGAAACTGCTACGAGGCAGGGCAGTTCTGCCGCAGCGGCGACCTCGGCAAGAACACCCACGACGCGGCCGGGCGGGTCATCACCTGCCGGATGGTCAGCGGAAAGCCGCACTGGCAGGCGTGACGGTCCGGCCCGACCCCGTGGCGGGTCGGGCCGGGCTCCTCCTTCTCCTTACTCCTCCTCCTGTCGGGCTCCGTTTCCCAGGCGGGAGAGTCAGCGGGTGGTCGCCTCGAGGGTGTCCCAGAACAGGTGTTCGTACGCCTGGAGCAGCAGCCCGTACTCCCGCGCCGTGGCCACTGTGGCCGGGTCCAGGGGTTCGGGGCCGAGGGCGTCGGAAGCCTGTTGCTCCAGCTCGGTTGCGGGTTGGGCGAAGAAGTCGAAGAAGGCGCAGGCTTCGGCCGGGAAGCCGTAGTGCGTGCGCAGCGCCTGGCTGACGGTGGCACAGTAGCCGCCCCAGTTCGCGTAGTCAGGTGTCCACCTCTGGATGCTGACGCGCTCCACTGATCGGGGAGTGGGGCAATGGCTGGCAAGGTGAAACACCTGGATCTTCCGCTTCGGAAGTCCCAGGTGGTCCGGGGAGCCGCGACCCGCGACATCCTGTTCTTGAAGGCCCAGGAGAGCCAGGGCCGAGCCTTGGGCAAGCGGAACGGCTATACGATCCGGCGGGTCTTCCGGGAGAACCTGTCTGCCTACAAGGCTGGGGTCGAGCGTCCGGAGTTCGACGAGGCGGTGCATGCGCTTCTCGAAGGTGAGTCGGACTGTTTGTGGGTCTATGACTCCTCGCGGTACTCCCGCAAGGGCGCGGGTGACGTGTTGAAGGTCCTCGACAGGCAGGGGAGGAGGCTGTGCTTCTACCTCAACCGGCTGGATACCGAGGTGCCCGCCGACCGGATGCGCATTGTCGCCGAGGCGGAGCAGGCGCGTGAGTACAGCCGTCTGCTGTCGGAGAAGGTCAGGGACGCCAAGGCGGTTGATCGGGACGCCGGGAAGTGGCTCGGCACGCCGCCTGATGGGCTGAAGGTCACGAAGAAGGGCAAGCTGAAGGGCAGCAAGCGCTGGCCCATGATCGAACGGATCTACGAGGAGGCGTCGCAGGGGAAATCGCAGCGGAAGATCACGCTGGGACTGACCGCTGACGGATGGACGGGCGCACGCGGGGGCCCCGTGCGAGTCAGCA
>NZ_JOCF01000017.1 GCF_000720635.1 Streptomyces sp. NRRL WC-3742
CCACCCACCCGCCGCCTGACCACCCACCACCCACCCATCCCGCGCCCACCACCTCGTACATCGGATGGCGGCGGCTCCCCGGTTGTCTGCCCGGCCCGCGCCCCTGTCCCGTGGGCAGGGGCGCGGGCCGTCGAGAGGCGTTGCGCACCCTGGCCGAAGGGGGGCGTCGATCGTGCCCGGCCTTGAGGGTGTTCGGGACCGCGGGCTTCACCTGGCCATCGGCTCGTGTGGCCGGTGGGTCGCCCGTGGGTCCGTGGGGAGGCCGGGTGGCTGCCGAGCCGTGCAGCCGCGGGGCCTGCCCCTGTCAGAGTTCTCCTCGGTCTCGCTCTCCTCTCGAATCGGTTCTCAGCCCGGGGGCAGCGGCCGCCACAGGCAGCCGCAGTCCGGGTGCCCGCGAAGGCGCAGGCGTCGTGGCATTCCGTCCGTGGCGGACACCTCGCACCAGCCGTCGACGCTCGGTGGCCGGCCGCCGTCCAGGTAGATCTGGACGTGCAGGGCCGCCAGGCCGGCGACGGTGGTGGCGAGGGCCGTGTCGCAGGCCGGGGTGCGGGCCCGGCCGGGGCCGTTGCCGGCGAGTTGGGCCAGGACCCGCGGCCAGGCGGCGTCCTCGTCCTCGCGGCGCAGAACCAGGCAGTGCCCGCAGGCCGACATTGCGGGGATCACGAGGGGCCCGATGATGCCGAACTCCTCGACCACGCCCACGTAGAGGTGTGGCACGCCGGCGCGCAGCAGCAGTCGGGCCTCGTACGTCCCTCCGGCGAAGGCCGCGCTGCCGTCCCGTGGTGCGAGCACCACGAAGTCGGGTGGCGGCGCGCCGGACGGTCGACGCGGGGCGGGGTGCGGTGGCCGGGCCGAGGCCCGTTGCACCGCTTCCCTGGCGGCGGTGGAGCGCAGCCGGCCGACGTCCTGGGGCGGTACGCCCGCCGGGGAGCAGTCGCCGGGCAGGACGCGGCCGCCGTCCACGACGGTCACCTCGCCCGCGCCGCCGGCGGCGAGGACCGCCGCGACGGCCGCGCCGACCCGGCCCGCGCCGCGGACCTCGATCCGCAGGTCCGCCCTGCGGGAGAGGATCGCCGGTGCGGCGCCGGGGCCGGAGTGGACGAGGGTGAGCGAGGCGAGGTCGGGTCCGAGCTGTTTGCGGTGCGGTTCGGGGAACCGTGCCAGGGCCGCGGCGGCCGCGGCCGTGTCGTCGAGCAGCCCGGTCTCCTCCAGTTCGGTGAGCAGTGCCTCGGCCGGCTCGCGGCCGAGCCCGAGGCGTTCGCCCTCGTCGAGGAGTGCCGGTCGGTCGCGCGTTCCGTCGAGCAGGGCGAGGAAGGCGCAGAGGGTCTTGTCGGCGTTGCCGAGCACCCCGGCGAACCGGGTGACGGTTCCGAACTGCAGGGTCTCGGAGTCCCGCCAGCTGCGGGACAGCGCGGGTTTCAGGGCAAGGCGCACGGCGATCTCCCTTCCGATCGTTTCCGGACGGCTGACCGCAGCTTGCACCATCTCGCCGACTTCGTGCGGAAAGTTATCCACAGGTCCGGTGCGGTGATCACATGATCGGTTCGCAGGCCCTGTGGATAACGAGAGGTCTCCCCGGAGAGTCGAGTTCCGGACACTCCAAGTCGGCCTTTCGTTCCCGATCACTCCATGAAAGATTTCGGCCATGGCAGCGGACTTCTGTCAGGGGTAGCGGGTAACGTCGTGTGCCATGGCAGCCGAGCGGGACTCCCATCCACCGGCGTCGCGTCGGCGTGCCCGTGCAGCGTCCGGGTCGCAAGTGGCGGCGCCCAGCACACGTGGACGGGCGGATCAGGAACAGCAGGCGGTGTCGGCCCCGCCCCAGGAGCCGCACGACCGCGGCCGGGTCGAGGTGCGCCGTAGTGCCCGCCGCAGCCGTACGGTGTCCGCGTACCGCGAGGGTGACCGGACGGTGGTGCTGATCCCGGCCCGGATGTCGCCCGCGGAGGAGCAGCGCTGGGTCGCGCAGATGCTGGAGAAGCTCGCCGCGCAGGAGAAGCGGCGCGTTCCCGGGGACGAGGCGCTGATGGCGCGGGCCCGTGAGCTGTCGGACGCCTATCTGGGCGGTCGGGCGCTGCCGGTCCAGGTCCGTTGGGTGACCAACCAGAATTCGCGCTGGGGCTCCTGCACGCCCAGCGAGGGGACGATCCGCCTGTCCCACCGGCTCCAGGGCATGCCGGACTACGTTCTCGACTACGTGCTGCTGCACGAGCTGGCCCATCTGCTGGTGCCGGACCACGGCCCGGCGTTCTGGGCGCTGCTGGAGGCGTACCCGCGCACCGAGCGGGCGCGGGGCTATCTGGAGGGCGTGGTGTCGGCGGCGCGGCTGCCGCACATTCCCGGGGCCCGGCACGGTTCGGCACCGGGGGCCGAGCCGGCGGGCTCCTGTGGTTGAGGTGACAGGGAGCGAAGAGAAAGGGGGCGTGAGCCGGATCGGCTCACGCCCCCTTCGGGTGTCGCACCTCAGCTGGTCAGGAGGCGGGCCCGGGCGACGAGGTCGCGCACGGACCGGTCGGCCAGGTCCGGGAGGCGGTCGTAGTCGAACCAGCGAAGGTCCAGCGACTCCTCGCTGATCAGCTCCTGCGCGCCGGCCGGGGCCAGGGCGACGTACTGGACGTCCAGGTGGACGTTCTCGGGCCGGTCCTTACCGGTGCAGCGCACCAGGTGCCGGTCGAGTTTGACGGGCACCTGGGCGCCGTCCGCCTCCAGCAGGGTCAGTTCGGGGATGCCGGACTCCTCGACGGCCTCGCGCAGCGCGGCCGCGGCCAGGGTGGCGTCGCCGGGCTCGCAGTGCCCGCCCATCTGCAGCCACCTGCCGACCTTGGGGTGCAGGGTGAGCAGCACCCGCCCGGCGGCCGGGTCCACGACGGCGGCGCTGGCGGTGATGTGGGCGGGCAGGCAGGAGCGGTAGAGGCCCTCGGGCTGCTCGGCCAGGTGCGCCAGGTAGTCCTCGCGCAGCCGGGCCTGCTCCTCCTCGGCGGGCCGCCAGGAGGTGAGGGCGCGGACGGCGTCCTGGTGGAGGGTGGGCGTGCCGGTCCGGGTGGCCGTCATGCGGTGGGCTCGCCCTTTCCGTCGGAGTCGGATCCGGAGTCGGAGCCGGTGCCGGAGTCGCGGTCGGTACCCGTGCCGGTGCCGGTGCCGGAGTCCGGGCCCTTGGTGAGGTCGGGCTTGCCGCCCGCGGCGGCCTCGCCGAGCAGCTTGTCGAGGGCGTCGAAGTCGATGCCGCCCTCCAGGTCGCCGCTGCCCCGGTGCACGAAGGCGTCGGGGTCGTCGAGGTCGGCGGCGGTGGGCAGCATGTCGGGGTGCTCCCAGAGGGCGTCGCGGCCCTCGATGCCGCGGGCGTCGGCGAGCAGTGCCCACAGCCGGGCGGCGTCGCGCAGGCGGCGCGGGCGCAGTTCGAGGCCGACGAGGGTGGCGAAGGTCTGCTCGGCGGGCCCGCCGGCGGCGCGGCGGCGGCGGACGGTCTCGCGCAGCGCGCCGGCCTGCGGCAGGTGGGGTTCGGCGGCGGCGTGGACGACGGCGTCGACCCAGCCCTCGACCAGGGCGAGCGCGGTTTCCAGGCGGGCGAGCGCGGCCTTCTGCTCGGGGGTGTCCTCGGGCTGGAGGAGGCCCCCGGCGAGCGCGTCCTGGAGGGCTTCGGGGTTGCTCGGGTCGAGCTGGCCGACGAGTTCCTCCATGCGGGAGGTGTCGACCTTGATGCCGCGCGCGTACGCCTCGACGGCGCCGAGCAGGTGGGCCCGCAGCCACGGCACGTGGGCGAAGAGCCGCTGGTGGGCGGCCTCGCGCAGGGCGAGGTAGAGGCGGACCTCGTCGACGGGGACGTTGAGGCCCTCGCCGAACTCGGCGACGTTCTGGGGCAGCAGCGCGGCCTTGCCGGCCGGGGCGAGGGGCAGGCCCACGTCGGTGGAGCCGACGACCTCGGCGGCGAGGGCGCCGAGGGCCTGGCCGATCTGGGTGCCGAACATGGCGCCGCCCATGGAGCGCATCATGCCCATCAGCGGGCCGGCCATGGCCTGCATCTCCTCGGGCAGGACGCCGCCCATGGCGGTGCCGACGCGCTCGGCGACGGGGTCGACGAGGTCCTTCCAGACGGGGAGGGTGGCCTCGATCCACTCGGCGCGGCTCCAGGCGACGGCGGTGCCGGCGCCGGAGGGGAACTCGGTGGAGCCGTCGAGCCAGAGGTCGGCGAGGCGTACGGCCTCGGCGACGGCGGAGCGTTCGGCGGCGCTGACGGAGCGGTCCTTGCTCTTGCCCTCGGCGGGCTCGGCGACGACGGTCTGCCGGGCGATGTTGGTGGCGAGCTCCCAGTTCACGGGGCCGCCCTCGAAGGAGAGCATCTGGCCGAGCTGCTGGAAGGCGGCGCCGAGGTCGCCGGGGCCCAGGCCCCCGAACATCGCGGCGAAGGGGTTGTCCCCGCCTGCGCCGCCTGCGCCCGGGGCGCCGGGCAGGCCGAAGATCGCGCCGAAGGGGTTGGCGCCGGAGAAGCCGAACTGCTGCGGGCCGCCCTCGCCGGACGCCGAGGCTCCGGACGGGGACTCGCCGGAGGCGGCGTCGGAGCCGCCCTTGTCCTTCTTCTGCTGTGCGTCGTCGGGCTTGGCCTTGCCGTCCTCGGGCTCCTCGGGCGGAACGCCGAATCCGAAGGGAAGGTCGCTCACGGGGTCCTCGATCCGGTCGGCCGTCATACGGGTGTGGCGGGAAGTGCTGCCGCCCGGGGCACCGGCTCAGTGGGGGACTCGTGCGCGGCTCCCGCACGGCAGGCCCGCGCCGGGTGCACCGCGGGGCCTTCGCCTCGGGCAGGATGGACGTACGTGACACACGTCCGTACGCACATAAGCTAACCGTGGAGGATGGCCGGTGAGTTCCCCGCCTTCGGACGTTCGCTCTGGGCTGACCGCTGGAGAGGACGACCCGGACGCCACGGCGTCGCCGCCTCCAGCCTACGGCGGACGGCCGCTGACCGTGGCCGTGACCGGCGCCGCAGGCGTGATGGGCGAGCGGGTCGCGGCCCGGATGGTGGCCTCTCCGCACGTGCGCCGGGTCCTGGCGGTGGACGACCGGCGCGGCGACGTGCCGGGGGTGCAGTGGCGGGTGCTGGACGTGCGGGACCCGGCGGTCGCGGAGCGGCTGGCCGGGGTGGACGTGGTGGTGCACCTGGCGATGGACTTCGGGATGGAGTCCGACCCGAGGGCCCGCAGCGCCTACAACGTGCGCGGCGCGCAGACGGTGCTGACCGCGGCCGCCGCCGCGGGCGTGCACCGGGTGGTGCTGTGCACCTCGGCGATGGTCTACGGGGCGCTGCCCGACAACGAGGTGCCGCTGGCGGAGGACTCCGAGCTGCGGGCCACGGAGGAGGCGTCCCTCGTCGGGGACCTGCTGGAGATCGAGCGCCTGGCCCGACGGGCGCCGCGCGCCCACCCGGGGCTGCAGGTGACGGTGCTGCGCCCGGCCGTGGTGGTGGGCCCGGGGGTGGACACCGTGCTGACCCGGCACTTCGAGGCGCCCCGGCTGCTGGTGGTGGCCGGATCCCGGCCGTGCTGGCAGTTCTGCCACGTGGACGACCTGGCGGCGGCGCTGGAGTACGCGGCGCTGGGCCTGGTGGACGGCGAGGTGACGGTCGGCTGCGACGGCTGGCTGGAGCAGGAGGACGTGGAGCGCCTGTCGGGCATCCGGCGCATGGAGCTGCCGGCGGCGCTGGCGCTGGGGACGGCGGCCCGGCTGCACCGGCTGGGCCTGACGCCGGCCCCGGCGGGGGACCTGGCGTACACCATGTACCCGTGGGTGGTCTCCGGCAGCCGGCTGCACGAGGCGGGCTGGCGCCCGGCGCACACCAACGAGCAGGTGCTGGCGGAGCTGCTGGCGCAGGTGTCGGGCAAGCACGCGGTGGCGGGGCGGCGGCTGGGCGGCAAGGAGGCCGCGACGAGCCTGGGTGCGGCTGGGGCGACGGTGGCGCTGGTCGGTACGGCGGCGCTGGTGCGCCGGGCCCGCAAGCGGCGCAGGTTCTGACGCCGGAGAGACCGCGGAGAGACGGCGGAGAGACCACGGGGGCCGCGGAGAGGCCGCGCCGACTCCCGTACACCTGCGAAAGTTCTCACGATGCGAAATCACGGCATCGTGATGCGGAAGGCACTTGCCCGGGTGCGCCCCCGATGGGGGATCATGGGGCCATGTCCGAGAACCACGACCCGATCCGCCTGCTCGCCATCCGGGACACCCCGCTCTCCCTGGACGAGGTGTACGAGGCGGTCGGCGACGACGCGGCCGGCGGGACGACCGTCTTCGTCGGGACGGTCCGTGACCACGACGGCGGCAAGTCGGTGACGGCGCTGGAGTACAGCTGCCACCCGAGTGCCGAGGAGGAGCTGCGCCGGGTCGCCGAGAAGGTCGCGGCGGACTTCCCGGTCCTGGCGCTCGCCGCGGTGCACCGGATCGGCCGGCTGGAGATCACCGACAAGGCCGTGATCGTCGCCGTCTCCTGCGCCCACCGCGGCGAGGCGTTCGCGGCGGCGCGCCGCCTGATCGACGACCTCAAGCACGAGGTGCCGATCTGGAAGCACCAGGTCTTCGCGGACGGCGAGGAGGAGTGGGTCGGCGCCGGGGGCTGCTGACCCGCGCGGGAGCACACACGCAGCGCCTCTCGTGTCAGGCGCGCCGGGCCATCACTCGAACGGGTCCGGCGGGGTGGTTCGGATACTCCCTGGAAGTGAGCCGATCGGCGGCCCCGTAACCCGGACGGCGCCGTCGGCGTTGTCCGCCGGGGTGGTTAATCTGCTCATAGACACGACGAGCTGGGAGTACCGACATGAGCGCGCTCGCCTGGTTGATCATTCCGGTTGTCGCCGTCCTGCTCGCCGCCGTGTGGGCGGGCTGGGCGCAGCGGGCCCCCAGGGCCACGGGGGACCCGGCCTCCCTCGCCGAGCACCGGCGCTTCATGGCCGCGATGGAACGCACCACCGCGGGCGCGGGAGCGTCCGGGGAGCGGTCCGGGCGCTGACCCGCCGGGCGCGGCGTCGGCGGCGTCCCGTACTGTCGAGGCATGCCACGCCGCTCCGCGACGATGCTCGCTGCCACCCTGCTGCTCATAGCGCTGCTCTGCGTCTCGGTGCTCATGAAGGTGCCGTACACGGAGATGAGCCCGGGGCCGACGTACAACACGCTCGGCGAACAGGGGGGCAAGCCGGTGATCACCGTCACCGGGCACGACTCGTACCCGACGAGCGGGCACCTCAACATGACGACCGTCCAGGTGACGGGGGCGAAGTACGAGCCCAGCCTGGTGAACGCGGTGATCGGCTGGCTGCGCGACGACGTGATGGTGGTTCCGCACGACAACGTCTACCCGAAGGGGCAGTCGGACGCGGACGCGAAGAAGCTGAACGCCGAGGAGTTCGCCTCCTCCGAGGACAGCGCGCGCACCGCGGCGCTCAAGCAGCTGGGCATCCCGGTCGGCAACGACCTGATCGTCAAGTCGGTCACCGCCGGCGCTCCGGCGGAGGGCAAGCTGCACGCCGGTGACCAGATCGTGGCGGTGGACGGCACGGCGGTCGCCACGGCCGAGCAGGTCGTCGGCGTGGTGACCAAGCACAAGCCGGGCGAGTCGGTGGTGTTCACGGTGGTGCCCCGCTCGCAGGGCGGCTCGGCCGGCACCCGTACCGACGTGACGGTGCCGACGACCAGGGCCCGGGACCTCGACCCGAAGGCCCCGGCGGAGCGGGCGGACCTCGCGGTGGTGGGGATCGGCACCGGGGTGCGGCACACCTACCCGTTCCAGATCGACATCGGCCTTCAGGACGTGGGCGGCCCGAGCGCGGGGCTGATGTTCTCGCTGGGCATCATCGACAAGCTGACCCCGGGCGGGGACCTGACCGGCGGGAAGTTCGTCGCGGGCACCGGCACCATCGACGACGACGGCAAGGTCGGCGCGATCGGCGGGATATCGATGAAGATCATCGCCGCCCGGGACGCCGGAGCCGAGTACTTCCTCACCCCGTCCTCGAACTGCGCCGAGGCCGCCAAGAACATCCCGTCGGGGCTGACCCTGATCAGGACGGACACGCTGGACGGCGCGCTCAAGTCACTGGAGCAGATCCGCTCCGGGCAGACCGCGGCGCTGCCGTCCTGCGTGAAGTAGCCCGTGGAGTAGACGACGGGGCAGGCGTCAGGAGAAGGTCGCCAGCAGCGCGTCGGTCAGGCCGGGCACCAGGTCGGGGCCGGTCAGCACCTCGCGGGCGACGTCCTTGGAGCGCAGCCGCAGGGCGATCTCCTTCTTGCCGTCGCGCAGCACGGCGGCGGTGATCCGCACCTCCTCGCGCTTGGGGTGGTTGGCCACCCAGTCGGCGAGCTGGGCGTCGCTGGCGCCGCGGGGGCGGGACTGCTCGGCGCCCGGCGGGAGCATCAGCCGCTCGACGACGAGGGCGCAGCCGACCACCGCGTCGGGCCAGGCGATGGTGCCGAGGAACTTGTCGAGTTCCGTGCCGGCCGGGATCTCGTCCTGCTCGACGGGGGTGAGGCCGGGCTGGTCGCCGTCGGCCAGCCCGAGCTGCTTGGCGACGCGGGGGTCGGCCTTGCGCAGGGCGGCGGTGTCCACCAGGGCGAAGAGGCGGGCGGGCAGGTCCCAGCCGAGGGTGGCGACGTACTCGTCGATCTCCAGCGCGGCCCGGGTGAGCGGGGTGGCGGCGGGGAGCTTGGAGACGTCGTCGGGGGAGTTTTTCGGATCAGACGCGTCGGACATGCCCCAATCCTCACACGCCGGGCGGGCGGCGGGCGCGGGGGCGGTGGCGGGGGAGGACGTCGTAACCGTCTGCTAACGGTGGGAACTCGGCCAATGACTGGTTAAGTTGCCCTGAAGACAGACCGACTCCAGACGACACAGCTGAGGTGCCACCGTGGTATTCCAGATGCCGGAACGCTCAGGGCCGGGTTTCCGGCGCAGGGTAGGCCCGCCCTCCCGGCGGGCGCGGGTGGCCCTGCTGACCCTGGGCGTGCTCGCGGTGCTGTTCCTGCTGTTCGTCATGTTCGCCGGGTTCTGGACGGACTGGCTGTGGTTCAGGTCGGTCCACTACTCCTCGGTGTTCACCACGCAGCTGTGGACGAAGGCCGGACTGTTCGCGGTGTTCGGCGTGCTGATGGCGGTGATCGTCGGCTTCAACATCTGGCTGGCGCACCGGCTGCGGCCGCCGCTGTCGGCGATGTCGGTGGAGCAGCAGAGCCTGGACCGCTACCGGGCGGGCCTGGCGCCGTTCAAGCGCTGGGCGCTGATCGGGATCTCGCTGGTGATCGGCCTGGTGGCGGGCGCAGCGGCCTCGGGCCAGTGGCGGACCTGGCTGATGTGGACGAACGCGACCTCCTTCGGTGAGAAGGACGCCCAGTTCGGCATGGACGTCTCCTTCTACGCCTTCGACCTGCCGTTCTACGAGTTCGTGCTGGGCTTCGCGTTCAGCGCGGTGATCGTCTCGCTGCTGACCTCGGCCCTGGTGCACTACCTGTACGGGGGGCTGCGCCTGCAGGGCCCGGGCCGCCGGGCGAGCGCGGGCGCGCAGGGGCACCTGGCGGTGCTGCTGGGCGTGTTCGTGCTGCTGAAGGCGGTGGCGTACTGGCTGGACCGGTACGCGCTGGCGGTCAAGACCGGCACGTACAAGGGCGTCACGGGCTGGACGGGTCTGCGGTACGTGGACGCGAACGCGTTCCTGCCGGCGAAGACGATCCTGTTCTTCGTGGCGATCATCTGCGCGGTGCTGTTCTTCCTGACGCCGGTGCGCCGCACCTGGGCGCCGGCGCTGATCGGCCTGGGGCTGATGGTGCTGTCGGCGGTGCTGATCGGCGGGCTGTACCCGGCGATCGTGCAGCAGTTCCAGGTCAAGCCGAACGAGCAGGCCAAGGAGACGCCGTACATCCAGAAGAACATCGACGCGACGCGGCAGGCGTACGGGATCGCGGACTCGCAGACGACCCCGTACACCCCGCAGGGGGCGACGAACGGTGAGGCGCTGAAGCCGGACGCGCAGACGATCGCGGACGTGCGGCTGGTGGACCCGAACGTGGTGTCGCCGGTGCTCCAGACGCTGGAGCAGCAGCGCAACTACTACGGGTTCCCGAACACGCTGGACGTGGACCGCTACGGCTCGGGCTCGGGCAAGCAGGACACCGTGATCGGCCTGCGCGAGCTGGACCTGAACGGGGTGCAGCGCAACTGGATCAACGACCACTTCAAGTACACCCACGGCTACGGCGCGGTGGTCGCCAAGGGCAACCAGGTCGACACCACGGGCCAGCCGGTGCTGACCGAGTCGGGCCTGCCGACGTCGGGGAACCTGGGCCCGTACGAGCAGCGGATCTACTACGGCGAGAAGACGACGACGTACTCGATCGTCGGCGGCTCGAACAAGGAGATCGACTACCCGGACGTCAAGAAGGGCGTGAACGTCGAGACGACGTACGAGGGCGGCAGCGGGGTGTCCCTGGACAACCCGCTGACCCGGGCCGCGTACGCGGTGCGCTTCACCGAGCCGCAGATCCTCTACTCGGGGGCGATCACCGACGGCGCGAAGGTGATCTACGACCGCACGCCCAAGGAGCGGGTGGAGAAGGTCGCGCCGTGGCTGTCGATCGACGCCGACCCGTACCCGGTGGTGATGGACAAGCGCGTGGTGTGGGTCGTGGACGGCTACACCACCTCGGACGGCTTCCCGTTCTCCTCGAAGACGACGCTGGGCGCCGCGACCAAGGACTCGCTGACCAACCAGCGCGGTGAGCCGCTGGCCGTCGCCGGGCAGGTCAACTACATCCGCAACTCGGTCAAGGCCACGGTGGACGCGTACACCGGCGAGGTGACGCTCTACCAGTGGGACGAGAAGGACCCGGTCCTGAAGACCTGGATGAAGGCGTTCCCGGGGACGGTGGAGCCGAAGGCCGAGATCCCGGCCTCGCTGCTGCCGCACCTGCGCTACCCGCAGGACATGTTCAAGGTGCAGCGCGACCTGCTGGGCCAGTACCACGTGACGGACTCCAACACGTTCTTCAACGGCACGGACGTCTGGCAGGTCCCGGTGGACCCGACCAGCAACACCAAGCAGGTGCAGCCGCCGTACTACGTGACGGTGCGGATGCCGGACGCGGCGAAGGCGAGCTTCTCGCTGACGAGCACGCTGGTGCCCACCGACCGCCCGAACCTGGCGGCCTTCATGGCCGTGAACTCGGATCCGGGGGACGACTACGGCAAGATCCGCCTCCTGAAGATGACGGGTGAGAGCGGAGCCCCCGGCCCGGGCCTGGTGCAGTCGAAGTTCAACTCCCGCAAGGAGGTCGCCCAGCAGATCACGCTGCTGCAGAGCGGCGACTCGGTTCTGGAGTACGGCAACCTGCTGACCCTGCCGGTCGGCGGGGGCCTGCTGAACGTGGAGCCGGTGTACGTGCGCGGGCGCGGCGCCAAGTACCCGACGATGCAGAAGGTGCTGGCCGTGTACGGGGACGACAACGTCGCCTTCGAGAACACGCTGGAGGACGCGCTCAAGAAGCTGTTCGGCGACGGGACGCCGCCGGTGACGCCGGTCGCCCCGGCCGCCTCCTCGCAGGGCGCGGCCACCACGCCGACGACCCCGGGCACCCCGACCTCGCCGGCGACGCCCGGGCCCACGGCCCCCGCGACGCCTGCCCCGGGCGGGACGATCTCGCCGGAGCTGGCGAAGGCGCTCTCCGACGCGGAGAAGGCGTACAACGACAGCCAGACGGCGTTCAAGAACGGCGACTGGGTGGCGTACGGCAACGCGCAGAAGGCGCTCGGGGACGCCCTGAAGGCGGCCGAGGCGGCGCGCGGCGGCGGCTCGGCGCAGACTCCCGGCGGCCCGCCGCCCGCGACGCCGACCCCGGGGGGATCGCCCAGTCCTCACGCGTAGTGCCGCTGAGCTGCGGCGACCGTTTTCCGGTTCGCCTCCGACCCGTGCTATGGTTCAGTTACCGACGCGGGGTGGAGCAGCTCGGTAGCTCGCTGGGCTCATAACCCAGAGGTCGCAGGTTCAAATCCTGTCCCCGCTACTCAGTAGCGGGAAGGCCCGGAGGATTCGTCCTCCGGGCCTTCCGTGTTTCCCGAAGGGAGGGAACCGCTCCGGTAGCATCAACCGTCGCCAGAGCTGTCGACTGCGGGGTTTGTGGGATCCGGGTGTCGGGAAATCGACAAAGCGCCGAAGCAATCTCGTCGGCTTCGGGTCCGCCCCGCCCGAATTCGGCCGGGGCAGGTGTACGCGGGTTGCGGGTGGTGCGACGATGGGACACATGGGGGATGCGGCGCGGCTGCTGACAGGCCGTCCGGTCCGGCGTCTCCCCTGGGAGTCCCCCCGGCGAGGAGCCGGGGCGCGGTGCCGCGTCACTCTGGGGGAGCGGGAGTCGGCATGAGGCTGATCGGCAAGAACGGCCCGGGCGCCAAGCCGGCGCCCGTCGAGGCGGACACCGACGCCTGGGCGGAGAGCGCCGAGAGCCTGGACGCCCGCCCCGGAGCCCTGCCCGCCCAGCGCACCAGCGGCCTGTCCGAGCGGCCCCAGGCCGCCGGGTCGGGGCCCGACAGCCTCGTCCACGTGCCCTCGCGGCAGTTCTCCGCCGAGGTCGGCCCGTACGGCCCGCAGGGCGGGGACGGCGCCGTGCTGGAGGCCGCCGCCCTGGACCCGACGAGCTTCGAGACGGCGCTCGCCGCCCGGGAGTCCGCCGCGCTGGAGGCCCGGCACCGGCAGGCCGCCGACGACGGGGACGCGGACGCCGCCAGCCGCCTGGGCACCCTGCTGCTGCGCCGCGGGGACCTGGAGGACGCCGAACCGTACCTGCGCGCCGCCTCGGCCGCCGGGGTGCGCGCCGCGGCCAACAACCTCGGAGTGCTGCTGCACCAGCAGGGCCACCGCGCCGAGGCCGGCCAGTGGTGGCGCCAGGCGGCGGTGGCGGGCAGCGCCCCGGCCGCGCACGCGCTCGGGCTGCAGCTGCGCGACCAGGGCGAGGAGGAGGCCGCCGAGTACTGGCTGCACTTCGCCGCCGACCACGGCCACCCGCTGGGCGCCTACGCGCTGGGCGACCTGATGGAGCACCGGCGCGACGTGCGCGCCGAGCGCTGGTTCAAGGTGTCCGCCGACGCCGGGCACCGCGAGGCCGCCTACCGGCTGGCCCGGATGCGCGAGGCCGCGGGGGACAAGGACACCGCCGAGACCTGGTACCGCACGGCCGCCGCCCGCAGCCACGCCCGGGCCGCGCTGCGCCTGGGCGTGCTGCTGGAGGAGCGCGCCGGCGGCGAGCAGGCGCTGCTGGACGAGGCCGCCCGCTGGTACCGGCAGTCCGCGCAGAACGGGGAGGCGCGCGCCGCCTGCGCCCTCGGCTTCCTGCTGCGCGACTGCGGGGACCTCACCGCCGCCGCCGAGTGGTGGCAGGAGGCCGCCGAGGCGGGCGACGGCAACGCCGCCAACGCCCTGGGCGCCCTGCACGCCGGCCGGGGCTCGGCCAAGGAGGCCGAGCGCTGGTACCGCACCGCGCTGGAGGCCGGCGACCACAACGGCGCCTTCAACCTGGGCCTGCTGTGCGCCGGTACGGGCCGTGAGCAGCAGGCCGAGCAGTGGTACCGCCGGGCCGCGTACGCCGGGCACCGGGAGGCGTGCAACGCGCTGGCCGTGGTGCTGCTCCAGCGCGGCGACGAGTCCGGCGCCGAGCCGTGGTTCTCCAAGGCCGCCGAGGCCGGCAGCGTGGACGGCGCCTTCAACCTGGGCGTGCTGCACGCCGGGCGCGGCGAGCAGCGCCAGGCCCAGGAGTGGTACGCGCGGGCCGCCGCCGAGGGGCACGGGGAGGCGGCGCTGCAACTGGCCGTCGCCCAGGAGCAGCGCGGCAACCTGGCGGGCGCCCTGGAGCGCTACCGGCAGGCGGCGGCGGGCGGTTCGGCGGAGGGCTGCTTCCGGCTGGCCTCGCTGCTGGACCGGCGCGGGGACGCGGACGCCGAGGCGGAGCACTGGTACGCGGTGGCGGCCGACGCCGGGCACCGGCGGGCGCAGGTGCGCATGGGCGTGCGGGCGGCCGAGCGGGGGGCGCTGGAGATCGCCGAGAGCTGGTACCGGCGGGCGGCGGAGGCGGGCAGCCGCAGCGCGGCGTTCAACCTGGGGCTGCTGCTGGCCCGGCAGGACAGCGAGGCGGAGGCGATGCTCTGGTACACCCGGGCCGCCGACGCCGGGCACGGGCGGGCGGCGCTGCGCCTGGCGCTGCTGGCGCTGCGCCGGGGGGAGCCGGTGCAGGCGGAGAACTGGTGCCGGCGGGCGGCGGACTACGGGCCGGCCGAGGTGGCGGAGCGGGCCGGGCGGCTGCTGGGTGCGCTCAATGCGGAGCTGAGCGCGTAAGGAGCGCTCAAGCCCCTTGTCGGGGGCGGCAGTTCGGGCACAGCCCCCGGTAGGTGATCTCGGCCGCGGCGAGGGTGAAGCCGTGGCGTTCGGTGGCGGGCAGGGCGGCGAGCGCGTCGCCGCGGGGGTGCACGTCGCGCACGGTGCCGCAGCCGGAGCAGACCAGGTGCTGGTGGGCGCGGTGGGCGTTGGGGTCGTAGCGCTTGGCGCGGCCGACGGCGTCGAGTTCCAGCACCTCGCCGAGGGCGACGAGTTCGCCGAGGGTGTTGTAGACGGTGGCGCGGCTGATCTCGGGCAGGCGGGCCGTGGCGCGGGTGTGCACCTCGTCGGCGGTGAGGTGGACGTGGTCGCCTTCGAGGACCTCGGCGACGACCCGGCGCTGTGAGGTCAGCCGCCAGCCGCGGGCGCGAAGTCGTTCCAGCAGGTCGCTCATGAGTCCAGAGTAGGTCATGATCCGGAATTGGTTCCAGTGTTGACTTGGACAAAGTCCAAAGTTAGGTTCGATGTCGTCACGACCGGAAACCGCGGAGGCACCCCCATGACCACCCAGGACGAGCTGCGCCCGACCCTCACCACGGAGGCGGGTGCCCCCGTCGCCGACAACCAGAACACCGAGACCGCGGGCCCCGGCGGCCCCGCCCTCATCCAGGACCAGCTGCTCTTCGAGAAGCTCGCGCACTTCAACCGCGAGCGCATCCCGGAGCGCGTCGTCCACGCCCGGGGCGCCGGGGCGTACGGCACGTTCACCGTGACCGCCGACGTGTCGGCCTGGACCCGGGCCGCGTTCCTCTCGCAGGTCGGCAAGCAGACCGAGGTGTTCCTGCGCTTCTCCACCGTGGCCGGCAACCTCGGCTCGGCCGACGCCGTGCGCGACCCGCGCGGCTTCGCGCTGAAGTTCTACACCGAGGAGGGCAACTACGACCTCGTCGGCAACAACACCCCGGTGTTCTTCATCAAGGACGCCACCAAGTTCCCCGACTTCATCCACACCCAGAAGCGGGACCCGTACACCGGCTCCCAGGAGGCGGACAACGTCTGGGACTTCTGGGGCCTGTCGCCCGAGGCCACCCACCAGGTGACCTGGCTCTTCGGCGACCGCGGCATCCCCGCCTCGTACCGGCACATGAACGGCTACGGCTCGCACACCTTCCAGTGGCAGAACGAGGCCGGCGAGCACTTCTGGGTCAAGTACCACTTCAAGACCGACCAGGGCATCCGCAACCTCACCCAGGCCGAGGCCAACCACCTCGCGGGCGAGGACCCGGACAGCCACCAGCGGGACCTGCGCGAGTCGATCGAGCGCGGCGAGTACCCGAGCTGGACGGTCCAGGTGCAGGTCATGCCCGCCGCCGACGCTGCCGCCTACCGCTTCAACCCCTTCGACCTGACCAAGGTCTGGCCGCACGCCGACTACCCGCCGATCGAGATCGGCCGCCTCGAGCTCAACCGCAACCCCGACAACGTCTTCGCCGAGGTCGAGCAGTCGGCCTTCTCCCCGGCGCACTTCGTGCCCGGCATCGGCCCCTCCCCGGACAAGATGCTCCAGGGCCGGCTCTTCGCCTACGCCGACGCCCACCGCTACCGGGTCGGCGTCAACGCCGACCACCTGCCCGTCAACCGCCCCCACGCCACCGAGGCCCGCACCAACGGCCGCGACGGGTACCTGTACGACGGGCGGCACGGGCGGAGCAAGAACTACGAGCCCAACAGCTTCGGCGGCCCCGTGCAGACCGGCCGCCCGCTCTGGGCCGCGACCGCGGTGGACGGGTACACGGGCACCCACGAGGCGCCCTCGCACACCGAGGACGACGACTTCGGGCAGGCCGGCGCGCTGTACCGGCTCTACTCCGAGGACGAGAAGCAGCGGCTGGTCGCCAACCTGGCCGGCTTCATCGCCAAGGTCTCCGCCGACCGCGAGGACATCGTGGAGCGGGCCGTCGACAACTTCCGCAAGGCCGACGCCGACTACGGGCAGCGGCTGGAGGCGGCCGTCCGCGAGCTGCGCAAGCGGTAGGCCGGACGGGCACAGACCGCGGGCCCCTTCACCAGCTCCCACTGGTGAAGGGGCCTGCGCTGCTACTCGCCCGCTCGCCTCCGGGGCGCTCTTGACCCGGTGTCGGTGGCCGGCGCTCCGGCGCTCGTGCCTCGCTTGTCGCTTCTCCCTTTCGACACCGGCGCGCCCCTTCGGCTCGGGGCGGGGCTCAGACCGACAGGCGGCGCAGCGTCTCCTCGTGCAGCAGCCCGTTGGAGGCCACCGCGTCCGCGCCGCCGGGGCCCGGGACGCCGTCCAGGCCCGTGAAGCGGCCGCCGGCCTCCTCGACGATGACGCTGTTGGCCGCCATGTCCCACAGGGACAGCTCGGGCTCGGCGGCGATGTCGACGGCGCCCTCGGCGACCATCATGTAGGACCAGAAGTCGCCGTAGGCGCGGGTGCGCCAGCAGGCGCGGGTGAGGTCCAGGAACGGGTCGAGGCGGCCGCGGTCCTCCCAGCCGCCGAGGGAGGAGTACGAGAAGGAGGCGTCCTCGATCCGGGAGACCCCGGAGACGTGGATGCGGGACGCCTTGGCGAGGCTGCGGCCGGCGAAGGCGCCCAGGCCCTTGGCGGCCCACCAGCGGCGCTGGAGCGCGGGCGCGGAGACGATGCCGACCACCGGGCGCTCGACGCCGTCGGGGCCGTCCTCGAGCAGGGCGATCAGGGTGGCCCAGACCGGGACGCCACGGATGTAGTTCTTGGTGCCGTCGATCGGGTCGATCACCCAGCGGCGCGGGCCGGAGCCCTGCAGGCCGAACTCCTCGCCGAGGACGGCGTCGCGGGGGCGGGCGCGCTGGAGGATGCTGCGCACCAGTTCCTCGGCGGCCTTGTCGGCGTCGCTGACGGGGGTGAGGTCGGGCTTGGTCTCGACCTTCAGGTCGAGGGCACGGAAGCGCTCCAGGGTGACCGAGTCGGCCGAGTCGGCGAGGACGTGGGCGAGTCGGAGATCGTCGTGGTAGTCGGCCATGTCCGAAACCCTAGCCGAGGCTTCCCCGCGGGCGGGTGAGCGAGTCCGGCCATTCCCGGGTCCCTCCGTTCCGAGGCCCCGCCGGGTCTCAGTGGGCGGAGCCGCTGAGCTGGAGGCCGATGACGCCGGCGATGACCAGGGAGACGGAGACGAGTTTGAGCACCGAGGTGGTCTCGTCGAGGAAGGCCATGCCGTAGATCGCGGTGCCGGCCGCGCCGATGCCCGTCCAGACGGCGTAGGCGGGGCCGACCGGCAGGCTCTTGAGGGAGAGGGTCAGCAGGCCGAAGCTGCTGAGGGCGAACACGCAGAAGCTGATGGTGGGCCAGAGCTTGGTGAAGCCCTCGCTGAGCTTGAGGTTGATCGCGAAGCCGGTCTCCAGCAGGCCGGCGAGGATCACCAGGGCCCATGCCATCCGTGCCCTCCCAGTCGTTCGACGGATCGGGCAGCGCGCCGGCCCGACTTTCCTATGATCGCCAGGCCGGCGCGGTCCGACACCTCGAACGGAGGAGGAGTGCGAGGGATCAGTCGCCCTCGCGGGCCTCCTTGCTGGCCAGCAGGCGGCGCAGCGAGTAGAGCCGGGCGCCCTCCGCGTGGCCGTCCGCGACCCAGGCGTCCAGGGCACAGTCCGGCTCGTCGTGGCTGCACGCGCGCGGGCAGTCGACGGTGCCGGGCTCCAGGTCGGGGAAGGCGTGGATGACCCGGGACGGATCGATGTGGGAGAGGCCGAAGGAGCGGAAGCCGGGGGTGTCGATCACCCAGCCGGGGTTCAGGGCCTTCTTGGAGCCGGCCTTGGCGCCGGGCGGCGGGGGCAGGCGCAGCGCGAGCGCGGAGGTGGTGGTGTGCCGGCCGCGGCCGGTGACGGCGTTGACGTGGCCGGTCTGGCGCCGGTGGTCCGGGACGAGGGCGTTGACCAGGGTGGTCTTGCCGACGCCGGAGTGGCCGATGAAGACGGTGGACAGGCCCCGCAGGTGCTCGCGCACGGCCTCGGCGCCGGTGGTCTCCAGCTCGTCGCGCCGGGTGACCACGTAGGTGATGCCGAGCGGGGCGTAGGACTCCAGCAGGGGCTCGGCCGGGGCGAGGTCGGACTTGGTGAGCACCAGCAGGGGTTCCATGCCGGCGTCGTAGGCGGCGACCAGGCAGCGGTCGATCAGCCGGGGGCGGGGCTCGGGGTCGGCGAGGGCGGTGACGATGGCGAGCTGTTCGGCGTTGGCGACGACGATCCGCTCGTAGGGGTCGTCGTCGTCCGCGGTGCGCCGCAGGACGGAGGCGCGCTCCTCGACCCTGACGATGCGGGCGAGGGTGTCGGAGTCGCCGGAGAGGTCCCCGACGATGCCGACGTGGTCGCCGACGACCACGCCCTTGCGGCCCAGTTCGCGGGCCTTCATGGCGACGACCTCGCGCTCCTGCTTGGTGCCCTGGTCGACCAGGCAGGTCAGCCGGCCGCGGTCGATGGTGAGCACCATCGCCTCGGCGGCGTCATCGTGCTTGGGCCGGATGCGGGTGCGCGGTCGCGAGCCCCGGCGGGCGGGGCGGTTGCGGATGTCGTCCTCGTCGGCGTCCTTGCCGTAGCGGCGCATGCTCTCAGTCTCCGCTCAGGCGCCCGCCGCCGCTTCACCGAGCAGTTCCGCCCACATCTGCGGGAAGTCGGGCAGGGTCTTGGCGGTGGTGGCGATGTTCTCCACCTGGACACCGGGCACGGACAGGCCGATGACGGCGCCGGCGGTGGCGAGGCGGTGGTCCTCGTAGGTGTGGAAGATTCCGCCGCGCAGGGGGCGGGGGCGGATGCGCAGCCCGTCCTCGGTCTCGGTGACGTCGCCGCCGAGGTCGTTGATCTCCTTGGCGAGGGCGGCGAGGCGGTCGGTCTCGTGCAGGCGCAGGTGGGCGATGCCGTACAGGTGGGACTCGGAGTCGGCGAGGGCGGCGACGGCGGCGATCACGGGGGTGAGCTCGCCGACGTCGTGCAGGTCGGCCTCGATGCCGTGGATGCGGCCGGTGCCGGTGAACTGCAGGCCCTCGTCGGTGAACTCGCAGGCGCCGCCCATGCGGGTGTACAGCTCGCGCAGCTGGTCGCCGGGCTGGGTGGTGTGGGCGGGCCAGTCGCGGACGGTGACGCGGCCGCCGGTGGCGAGGGCGGCGGCGAAGAAGGGGGCGGCGTTGGACAGGTCGGGCTCGACGACGAGGTCGCGGCCGATCAGGGCGCCGGGGGTGACCCGCCAGACGTCCTTCTCGCCGCCGTCCTCGGGGGCGTCGACCTGGACGCCGGCCTTGCGGAGCATCTCGACGGTCATGCGGATGTGCGGCAGGGAGGGGACGGGGCCGCCGACGTGGCGGACCTCGACGCCATGGCGGTAGCGGGCGCCGGACAGCAGCAGGGCGGAGACGAACTGGGAGGAGGCGGAGGCGTCGAGCTCGACGGGGCCGCCGTCGAGGCCGCCGGTGCCGTGCACGGTGAAAGGGAAGGTGCCGCGGCCGTCGTCGTCGATGCGGGCGCCGAGGGCACGCAGGGCGTTGATGACGCCGTGCTGGGGGCGCTCGTGGCTGCGCGGGTCGCCGTCGAAGTGGACGGGCCCGTCGGCGAGGACGGCGAGCGGAGGCAGGAAGCGCATGACGGTGCCGGCGTTGCCGACGTCGACGGTGGCGGGGCCGAGCAGGGCGGGGGTGGGGATGACGCGCCAGGCTTCGCCGCCGCCGGTGCCGCCGGAGTCGTTGTTGACCTTCTCCTCGATGCCGACGCCCAGGGCGCGCAGCCCGTCCGCCATCAGCTGGGAGTCGCGGCTGCGCAGCGGGCGGCGCACCCAGCCGGGCTCGTCGGCGAGTGCCGCCAGCACCAGGGCCCGGTTGGTGACCGACTTCGAGCCGGGGATGGTGACGGTGGCGTCAACAGGGGTGGTCGCGACGGGGGCGGGCCACAGGGTCTCGGTCATGGGGGCCAGTCTAGGGGCCGGACGTGGCCTCTCCGGGCGGCGGCCGTATGGCGGGACGGGGGCGGTTCAGAGCTGCAGGGGCTGGAGGAGCCAGGCGGCGCCGAGGGCGAGGCAGGCGAGGGCGGTGAGCAGGAAGACAGTGATCCAGGCGAGGCCGGGGACGTGGGTGAGGCGGGCGAGCTGGTCGGCGTCGGAGTCGCGGGCCCAGCCGATGCGGCGCTGGTGCTGGAGCTCCAGGACGGGCCGTACGGCGCCGAAGAGCAGGAACCAGCAGCCGAGGTAGGCGAAGCCGGCCTGGACCTGGGCGGTGCCGAACCAGGACACCAGGAAGAAGGCGCCGCCGGCGATCAGGACGGTGAACAGGCCGAAGGCGTTGCGGATGCGCACCAGCAGGGCGAGCAGCAGGGCGATGACGAGCCAGAGCAGCAGGGTGATGCGGTCGGCGGCGAGCAGGGCGGCGCAGCCGAGGCCGAGCAGGGCGGGGGCGGTGTAGCCGGCGAGGGCGGTGAGGATCATGCCGGGGCCGGTGGGGCGGCCGTAGGAGAGGGTCAGGCCCGAGGTGTCGGAGTGCAGGCGGATGCCGGCGAGCTTGCGGCCGGTGAGCAGGGCGGCGAGGCCGTGGCCGCCCTCGTGGGCGATGGTGACGGCGTTGCGGGCCAGGTGCCAGAGCGGGCGGGCGAGGACGGTGAGCAGGGCGGCCGCGCCGGTGGCGAGGACCAGCCAGCCCGGCGGGGCGGCCTGGGTGCCGGTGACGCGGCTCCACAGGTCGGCGAGGTCGTGTCCGCTCTGGTGCGTGCTCATGGTCCCTGGCTCCGTCCGCTGCGTTGGGCCGTTCGGGGCAGCCTCCCATGCGGGGACGGTGCGGCGGCAGCCGGTGGTTCTGGGTTCCGGATGAGAAGAACGGGCCGGACGGGAACGGGCCGGACGGGAACGGGTGGCGTGGGAAGCTGGCCCGTATGTGCGGGCGCTTCGCAGCCGGCGGCAGGCCGGAGGACATCGTCGATCTGTTCGGCGTGGAGCAGTGGGACCCCGAGGAGACGCTGGAGCCGAACTGGAACGTCGCGCCGACGAACAGCGCCTTCGTGGTGCTGGAGCGGATGGCGAGGAACGAGCCGAGGGCGGTGCGGCAGCTGCGGGTGCTGCGCTGGGGGCTGGTGCCGCAGTGGTCGAACACGGCCGAGACGGCGGTGAAGATGATCAACGCCCGGGCGGACACCGTGCACGAGAAGCCCTCCTACCGGCAGGCGTTCGCCGCGCGGCGGTGCATCCTGCCGGTGGACGGCTACTACGAGTGGCAGACGGTGCCGGGCGAGCGGGGCAAGCCGCGCAAGAAGCCGTACTTCGTCTCCCGGGCGGACGGGACGCCGCTGGCCCTGGCCGGGCTGTACGAGTTCTGGCGCGACCGGACGGTGCCGCCGGACCACCCGCGGGCCTGGCTGGTGACCTTCGCGGTGGTGACGACGGAGGCGGAGGAGCTGCTGGCGCCGATCCACGAGCGGATGCCGCTGTTCCTGGACCCGTCCACCTGGGACGAGTGGCTGGACCCGGCGGCGGACGACCCGGAGGAGCTGCGCAGGCTGCTGATACCCCCGCCGCCGGGGGCGCTGCTGGCCACTCCGGTGGCGCCCGCGGTGGGGAACATCCGCAACAACGGCCCGGAGCTCATGGAGCCGTACACCGAGGTCGAGTACGAGACCACGCTGTTCTGAATCGCCGAAGGGGATCTGTCATGACCGTCGAGCTCGTGGACACCGAGGCCGGCGAGGCCAGGATCACGTACCACCGGGCGGCGAAGCCCCGGGCGGTGCTGGCGCTGGGGCACGGCGCGGGCGGCGGGATCGAGGCGCGGGACCTGGTGGCGCTGGCCGCCGCGCTGCCGCCGCGCGGGATCACCGTGGCGCTGGTGGAGCAGCCCTGGCGGGTGGCGGGGCGCAGGGTGGCGCCCGCGCCGAGGACGCTGGATCTTGGCTGGCGGCCGGTGGCCGAGCGGCTGGCCGCGAAGGGCCCGGCGCTGGTGGTCGGCGGGCGCAGCGCGGGCGCGCGGGTGGCCTGCCGTACGGGCGCGGCGACCGGGGCGGTGGGGGTGGTGGCGCTGGCGTTCCCGCTGCACCCGCCGGGCAGGCCGGAGAAGAGCCGGGCGCAGGAGCTGCTGGAGTCGGGGCTGGCGACGCTGGTGGTGCAGGGGCCGGCGGACCCGTTCGGCGGGCCGGGGGAGTTCCCCGAACTGCCCGAGGGGCACGAGCTGGTGGCGCTGCCGTACGGCAACCACGGGTTCGAGGTGCCCAAGCGGGCGGAGGTCGGGCAGGAGGAGGTGCTGGAGCTGCTCTGCCGGGCGGTGGGGGACTTCGTGCTGGGGCTGGTGTGAGCAGGGCCGTTTTCCGGGTGTGAGGGCGGGGTCGCCGGTGCGGGTGAACGGTGGTGGTGGGCGGGAATGCGGGCGGGGTCCGCGTGGTTGTCGCCTTCGTCAGCGTGAGTGTCAGCACGAGTCACCGGTGAGAGGCAGGGCAGATGGGTTCGATCGCGTGCCCGGAACGGCCTGAGGAGCGCGAGGCCGCCGCGGCGTTCGCACCCTCCTGGTCGGAGTGGCTCGACGCGGGCGAGAAGCCCGTGAGCCCGATATCCTCGCTCTCGGGGCGGCCCGCCGTGGGTCGTGCCCGTCATGCCGAGGAGGTGGGTCCGGTCGTCGGGACCGAGCATGAGGCCGAGTCGGGCCACGGCCCGGACGAGGCCCTGCCTGCGGGCGAGGCGCTGACCGGTGAGGAGCTGGCCGAGGCGATCGGCGAGGACACCTTCCGGGTGTCCGTGGAGGAGACCGAGGAGGCCCGGCGGGAGCGCTTCGAGCGCGACGCCCTGGGGTACCTCGACCCGATGTACTCGGCGGCGCTGCGCATGACGCGCAACCCGGCCGATGCGGAGGACCTCCTCCAGGAGGCGTTCGCGAAGGCGTACGCGTCCTTCCACCAGTTCCGCGAGGGTACGAACCTCAAAGCCTGGCTGTACCGCATCCTCACCAACACGTTCATCAACTCGTACCGCAAGAAGCAGCGTGAGCCCCAGCGCACGGCGGCGGAGGAGATCGAGGACTGGCAGCTGGCGCGCGCCGAGTCGCACATGTCGACCGGTCTGCGTTCGGCCGAGACGCAGGCCCTGGACCACCTCCCCGACAGCGACGTGAAGGACGCGCTGCAGGCGATCCCGGAGGAATTCAGGATCGCCGTCTACCTCGCGGACGTAGAAGGCTTTGCGTACAAGGAGATCGCGGACATCATGGGTACTCCCATCGGTACGGTGATGTCCCGGCTGCACCGCGGCCGTCGTCAGCTGCGCGGCATGCTGGAGGACTACGCCCGTGAGCGCGGGCTCGTCCCGGCCGGCAGCGGGGCAGGGCAGGAAGCGAAGGGCTCGGGCTCATGAGCTGCGGCGATCCGCACGAAACCGAGTGTGGCGAGGTCCTCGACCACCTCTATGAATTCCTCGACAACGAGATGGCCGAGGGCGACTGCGCCAAGCTGCGCGTGCACTTCGAGGAGTGCTCGCCGTGCCTGAAGCAGTACGGGCTCGAGCAGGCGATCAAGGCGCTGATCAAGCGCTCCTGCGGGTGCGACGACACCCCGGCGGACCTGCGCGGCAAGGTGCTGGCGAGGATCGACTCGATCCGGGCCGGGCAGCGCCCGAGCGAGCCGGTGGTGGTCGTGGAGACGACCTCCGTCGAGGTGCACGTCGAGGCGGCGCGTCCGGCTCCGGTCCTGGACTCCGAGGACGCGAAGGCGTCCGGGGAGCCGCAGGACGCGTCGGCCGTCACGGTGCGTGACTGACCGGCGGAGCCGATCCTCCCGTCCGGGAGGCGTGCCGGGCACGCCCGACGGATGGTTCGAACAGGGACCCACAGCGGCCCCGGGAGCATGCGCTCCCGGGGCCGCTCCCGTTCTGCTCACGTGCGCCCTCACTCGTTCGAGTGAGTTGGCGGTGCGCCAACTGCGCCATTGCGCGATCATGCGTCCCCACGCCCGATGAGCGCCCTATCCTCCTGACGGACGCTCACCGCCGGTCCCCCCGGCGGGTCGAGACAGCGCGGGCCAGGACGGCGGGGAGGTCGATATCGCTACCGACAGTGGAGGCGCGACCCTGCCGCCCGGGGCGGCGCGCTACCTGGTGGCCGTCCCCGCGGCGGCCGTGTGCTGCCTGGTCCCGCTGCTGCCCGCGGGGCTCCTGGCCGGGGTGCCGGGCTGGCTCGGCGGGCCCGTCGACTGGCCCAAGGTCGCGCTGCTGGCCTTCCTGCACGGCTGCTGGGAGTCGCTCGCCCAGGGCATGCCGACCCCCTGCCTGCGCCTGGTGCGCCGGGTGCTGCGCCGCCCCGCGCCCGCCGAACGGGTGCGCATCCGCTCCGGCGCGAACGCCTTCTTCCCGGTGCTGTTCGCCGGGGTGCTGATGCTGACGCCCGCCGCCGCCGCGCTGGTCGCCGTGCCCGCCGCGCTGCTCGGCGGCCCCGCCGGGCCGCGGTGGCGGGCCCGGCAGCTGTTCAACGGCTCGCAGCTGGCGCTGTGCGCCTTCGCCTCCTCCGTCGCCTGGCACCTGCTGCACGGCCCGCAGCTGCTGCTCGGCTCGCGCTTCCCCGCCGCGCTGCTGCCAGGCTTCGCCGCCGTCGCCGCGTTCTGCCTGGTCAACGGCGCCGTGGTGGGCGGGATGCTGATGCTCACCGAGGGCCGGCGCCCCGGGGTGCTGCTGCGCGGGGCCTGCTCGGTGTGCGGGCTGCCGGTGCTGGTGCACGCGGCCGGCGGGCTGATGGTCGCGGTGCTGTGGCAGGGCCCGTACGGGGCGTTCGCCGCGCTGCTGGCGCTGCTGCCGCTGTCCATCTCGGCGTGGGTCTTCGCCCAGGGGCAGCGCGAGCAGGACGCCCACCAGGCCACCGTGCAGTCGCTGGTGCAGGCCGTGGAGATCAAGGACGCGTACACCCGCGGCCACAGCGAACGCGTGGGCCGGGCATCGGTGCTGATCGCCGGTCAGCTCGGCATGGAGCCCGGGCGGCTGCGCACCCTGCGCTTCGCGGGCGTCCTGCACGACGTCGGCAAGCTGGGGGTGGCCACCGAGCTGCTGCGCAGAAACGGTCCCCTCAGCGAGGAGGAGCGCCGGGCGGTGGAGATCCACCCGGTGTACGGGTACGAGCTGGTGCGCGGCATCGACTTCCTCGGCGAGGCGCACGCCGGGATCCTGCACCATCACGAGCGGATGGACGGGCGCGGCTACCCCAGCGGACTCGCCGGGGAGCAGATCCCCGAGTTCGCCCGGATCATCTCCGTCGCCGACGCCTTCGACTCGATGACCTCCACCCGCTCCTACCGGCGCGGGCGCCCCGTCGCCGAGGCCGTCGCGGAGCTGGAGCGCTGCTCGGGCAGCCAGTTCGACCCGGTGATGGTGCGGGCGCTCATCGACGCGCTGGCGGTGCACGACTGGCAGCCGGTGCTGCCGCCCTCCGAGGACTGCATCCGGGCCGTGCCCGACATCCCGCTCGGGGTGCCCGAGCCCGCCCGGGCCGCGCCGGGCCGGGTGCCCGCGCAGGGCGGGGCCGCGCCGATGGCCGGGCAGCCGTGAGCGCCCCGGCGGTGCGCGGGGCCGGGACGGTGCGGGCCGTGCACGCGGGCGCGGTGGGGCTGCTGGTGCTCGCGGCGGCGGCCGTCGCGGTGCGCGGGGTCGCCGAACCGGGGGTCGCGCTGGCGTTCACCGCGCTGATCGCGCTCGGGGAGTGCGTACGGATCACCCTTCCGGGTGACCGCGAGCAGGCGCCGATCGGCGCGGCCGGCGCCCTGGCGTACGCGCTGCTCGGCCCGCTGCGCGGGGTGCCGACCGCCCACGGGACGCTGCAGGTCGTGGCCGTCACCGGCACCGGGCTGCTGCTCGCCTGGCTGCCGGGCCTCGTCGCGCCGCACCGGCGGCCCCCCTGGGCGGACGCGGCGCGGCGGGACAGCGCCGCCCGGCGGCTGCTCGGGGTCGGTTTCGCCGCCGCCGTCTTCCAGCCGCTCTACAACGGGGGCCTGGTCGACCGGTTCTCGCCCGAGGGGCCCGCGTACGGGGCGTTCCTGACCGCCGTCGCGGCGCTGGCCGCCCTGTGCGACGCGACGCTGGCGGCACTGATCCGCCGCTCCTCCACCGGGCTGCGCTTCCCGGCGGCGCTGGAGGACGAGCTGCGCTCGCTGTTCGGCATCGGCTCGGCGATCGTCGCCACCGGGATGCTGGTGAGCCTGGCGGCCGGGGAGGTGGGCCTGTGGGCGCTGCCGCTGTTCTGCACCCCGCTGCTGCTGGCCCAGGTGTCCTTCCGGCGGGCCGCCGCCGTGCGGGCCACCACCGGGCAGACCATCGCCTCGCTGGCCCGGGCCACCGAGGTGGCCGGCTACACCCCGCACGGGCACGCGCGCCGGGTCGCCGACACGGCGTGCGCGCTCGGGCGCGAGCTGGGCCTCGGGACCCGGGAACTGGCGCTGCTGGAGTACGCGGCGCTGATGCACGACGTGGGGCAGCTGTCGCTGGTCGAGCCGGTGCCCGACGGCGCCACCGCGCTGCTGCCCTGCGCCGAGCAGCAGCGCATCGCCCGCCTGGGCAGCGAGGTGATCAGCCGCACCGGGGTGCCCCGGCAGGTCGCCGAGCAGGTCGCCCGGCTGGCCGATCCGTGCGTCGGGCCGGCGGGGGGCGAGCGGCCCGTACCGCTGGCCGCCCGGATCATCCGCGTCGCCAACGCCCACGACGACCTGCTCACCGCCGCCCGGGGCCGGGGCCTGGGGGAGGCCGTGGGGCGGCTGGAGGCGCTGGAGGTGCTGCGGCTGGGCCGGGGGCGGGTCTACGACGCCAGGGTCGTGGACGCGCTGGCCCGGGTGGGCGGGCAGTACCGGGGCTGAGGCCCGTACCCGAGCCCCCGTACCCGAGGCCCGTACCCGAGCCTCGTGTCCGGTACCTGGCGCGCGGGCCCGTACGGGTTGAGACGGCGGGCCGGGGCGGGCAGGCTGGGTGGGGACGGGTCGAGCGGTGCGGGCCGGGCGGTGCGGGCGGTGAGGCCCGGGCGGTGCGGGCCCCAACCTCGGCGGTGGGGAGCGCGGGCGGGGGCGGGCGTGGTTGGATGCGGTCGTAGCGTGGAACACCGGCCCGGGCTCCGGGTCCCGGCGCCGTCCGAGACCTTCGGCAGGCGTCACGGGCGCGGTGGGCACGGGGACTTGAGCGGACGACGACGGCAGGGACGAACGTGAGGATCTTCCACCGGGCACGGCACCGGCCGTCCGCCACCTGGCGGCAGACGACCGACCGGGCCTTCACGCTGATCGGCGACGGCCGCTACGAGGACGCCGGCGCGCTGCTGGTCATGGCCGCCGACCTGGAGCCCTGGCTCTCCGACTCCTGGTTCAACCTCGCCCTGCTGCACAAGTTCCGCCGCGACTGGGAGCAGGCCCGCTCGGCGGGCCTGCGGGCCGTCGCCCTGCTGGACCGCGAGCACGGCGCCCCCGACTGGTGGAACCTCGGCATCACCGCCACCGCCCTGCAGGACTGGCCGCTGGCCCGCCGCGCCTGGCAGGCGTACGGGCTGAAGCTGCCCGGCGGCCCCAGCGTGGACGGGCCCGTCAGCCTGGACCTGGGCACCACCCCGGTGCGGCTGTCCCCGGACGGCGAGTCCGAGGTGGTCTGGGGCCGCCGGCTGGACCCGTCCCGCATCGAGGTGCTGTCCATCCCGCTGCCTTCCTCCGGCCGCCGCTGGGGCGAGGTGGTGCTCCACGACGGCGCCCCGCACGGCGAGCGGGTCACCGACGGCGTCGCCTACCCCGTGTTCGACGAGATCGAGCTGTGGGCGCCCTCGCCGGTGCCCACCTACGTGGTGCTGCTGCAGGCTTCCACCGCCGCCGACCGGGACGCGCTGGAGCGCCTCGTCGCCGACGCCGGGTACGCGGCCGAGGACTGGACGAGTTCGGTGCGGCTGCTGTGCCGGGCCTGCTCGGAGAGCCGGATGGCCGCCGACGACGGCCTCGCTGCCCACCACGACCCGCACGACGACGGGGACGCCGCCCACCCCGGGCACCTCAGCCACCTCAGCCAGGGCGGCGCCGCCGGGATGTCCTGGCTGGTCGAGCGCGAGTGCGGCCTCGCCGCCCCCGCGCACCTGGTGCGCGCCCTGCTCGACCGCTGGGTCGCCGCCGCCCCGGACAGCCGGGCGTACCGGGATCTCGAAGAGGTCTGCTGATCGCGCTGAGTACCCTGGTGAGGTACGCGTTAGACCGACGGAAGCGGAAGACATGGCGGAGCAGGCCGAGCAGCACGGGCACGACCACGAGCACGACGTGGAGGGGGCGGCGCCCGAGGCCCCCGCGAAGGTGATGGGGGAGCTGCCCGACCTCACCAAGGGCACCGCCCGTCCGATCACCGTGGTCGGCAACCCCGTCCTGCACCGCGAGGTGAGGACCGTCACCGCCTTCGACGACGAGCTCGCCGCGCTGATCGACGACATGTTCCAGTCGATGTACGCCGCCGAGGGCGTGGGCCTGGCCGCCAACCAGATCGGCGTCGACCTCAAGGTCTTCGTCTACGACTGCCCGGACGACGAGGGCGTGCGCCACATCGGCCACGTCATCAACCCGGTGCTGGAGGAGTACCCGGCCGACCGCCGCCGGGTGCTCGACGACGGCAACGAGGGCTGCCTGTCCGTGCCGACCGCGTACGCGGAACTGCCGCGCCCCGACTACGCGGCGGTGACCGGCCTGGACAAGGACGGCAAGCCGATCCGCGTCGAGGGCACCGGCTTCTTCGCGCGCTGCCTGCAGCACGAGACGGACCACCTGTACGGGACGCTGTACATCGACAAGCTCTCCAAGCGGGACCGCAAGGACGCGCTGCAGCAGATGGCCGAGGGCACGGCGCGCTACGCGACGGTGCCCAACGCGTAAGCCTCGTCCGGTTGTCGCCGTGGGCCGGTACGGGATTCCCGTACCGGCCCACGGTCGTTCCTCAGCGCGCGGGCAGGCTGAGCGTCGCGCGCATGCCGCCGGACGGTTCGGCGGCCAGGTGCAGCCGCCCGTGGTGGGCCTCGGTGACGGCGGCGACGATGGCCAGCCCCAGGCCGTGGCCCCGGCGGGCCGGGTCGGCCTCGGCGGTGCGGCCCCGGCCGCGCAGGAACGGTTCGGTGAAGGTGGCGACGGCCTCCGGGGCCAGCGGCGCACCGGAGTTGGTGACCGTCAGCCGTACGCGGGCCGGGTCGTCCGGGTCGGGGCCGGTGGTGACGGTGACGCGGCCGTCGGCGGGCAGGTTGTGGCGCAGCGCGTTGTGCAGCAGGTTGAGGGCCGCCTGGCGCAGCAGCACCGGGTTGCCGGTGGCGGGGGCGGGCCGAAGGTCGGCGGTGATCGTGACGCCGAGGGCGGAAGCCTCGTCCCGGACGGCGGCGAGGGCGCGGCCGGTGGTGTCGGCGAGGTCGACGGGGCCGGTCTCGGGCGGGGCGTGGCCGAGGTCGGCGA
This sequence comes from Streptomyces sp. NRRL WC-3742, assembly GCF_000720635.1. GTDB lineage: Bacteria > Actinomycetota > Actinomycetes > Streptomycetales > Streptomycetaceae > Kitasatospora. The sequence goes on from NZ_JOCF01000017.1 coordinate 29,751, forward strand.
GCTGCAGGAGGGCCTCGCTGATCTCGATGCCGCGCTGGTTGGTGTCCTGGAGGCGGCCGACGAGCTTGGGCCAGTCCTGGCCGTTCGGGTCGGCGGCGGCGACCTGGAGCATGGTGCGGGTGATGGCGAGCGGGGTGCGCAGCTCGTGGGAGGCGTTGGCGGCGAAGCGCTGCTGGGCGTCGAAGGAGCGCTGGAGGCGTTCGAGCATCTCGTCGAAGGCGTCGGACAGGTCGGTGAACTCGTCCTTGGGGCCGGTCAGGGCGATGCGGTGCTCCAGGGCGCCGTCGGCGGCCGCGTGGGCGGCGCGGGTGATGTCCTGCAGCGGGCGCAGCACCCTTCCGGCGATCAGCCAGCCGCCGATCATGCCGACGGCGGTGAGCAGGGCGAGGGCGTAGCCGCAGGCGTTGAGGAGGGTGTCGAGGATCTCCTGGCGGGAGGGGGCGTCGGAGCGGTAGCGGGGGTTGGAGGAGGTGAGGGGGTAGTTGGGGACGTACTTCATGCCGACGTAGACGACGGCGAGGGAGAGGGTGCCGGCGGTGACGGCGAAGAGGGTGTAGCTGAGGGTCAGGCGCATCCGGGCGGTGAGGCGGCGGGGGCGCTTGCGGGCGGCGCTCACGGGGTGGGCTCGTCGTCGGCTTCGGGGGTTTCGGGGGAGAGGCGGTAGCCGACGCCCGGGACGGTGTGGATCAGCCAGGGGTCGCCGAGGCGTTTGCGCAGGGTGGAGATGGTGATGCGCACGGCGTTGGTGAAGGGGTCGGCGTTCTCGTCCCAGGCGCGTTCGAGGAGCTGCTCGGCGCTGATGACGCCGCCTCGGGCGGTGATCAGGACCTCCAGGACGGCGAACTGCTTGCGGGAGAGGGTGACGTAGCGGCCGTCGCGGTAGACCTCGCGGCGGAACGGGTCCACCCGCAGGCCCGCGTACTCCAGGACGGGCGGGGCGGACTCGGCGGGTCGGCGGGCCAACGAGCGCAGCCGGACGACGAGTTCGGGCAGGTCGAAGGGTTTGGTGAGGTAGTCGTCGGCGCCGAGCTCGAAGCCGGCGACCTTCTCGTCGAGGCGGGCGGCGGCGGTGAGCATCAGCACCCGGCAGCCGAGCCGGCGGCGGACGATCTCGCGGCAGACGTCGTCGCCGTGGACGCCGGGGATGTCGCGGTCGAGGACGACGACGTCGTAGGAGTGGACGGCGAGGCGCTCCAGGGCCGCGTCACCGTCGGTGACGATGTCGCAGGCGATCGCCTCCAGCCGCAGGCCCGCCTGGACCGCCTCGGCGAGGTAGATCTCGTCCTCCACCACCAGGACCCGCACGTGCCGTTCTCCCTGCTCGAGCTGCGTGTGTACGCGTCCATTGGACACGAGCCGGGATATCGGGAACGTATCGGCCGGCGAAGACATCCTGGCAACACCCGCTCGCCTTCCATGGTCACCGCCGCCGCGACAGCGCGTCGCGGCGGCGTGACGAGTGCTTCGGGAGGCGGGAATGGGTGTGGCCGGACGGATGGCCGGGGGCCGGCGGCGGGTGGCCGTGGGGGTCGTGGCGACGGTGGTGCTGGGGCTGGCGGCCGCGTGCGCGGGCAATCCGCCCGCCGCGCAGAAGGCGCTGAGCACGCTCGAGGCGACGGTCGCCTCGCTGTCGCCCGGGGGCTCGCCCTCGCCTTCGTCCACGGAGGACGGGCAGGTGCCCGACGGGGTGACGCTCAGCCCGTTCGACACCAAGGCGGCGGCGGTGCGCAACCTCGACCCGGCGCTGCTCGCGGCGCTGCGCAAGGCGGCCGGGGACGCGAAGGCGCAGGGCATCGAGATGTCCGTCACCTCCGGCTGGCGCAGCAAGGCGTACCAGCAGCGGCTGCTGGACAAGGCGGTCGCGAAGTACGGGAGCCTGGAGCAGGCGCGGCGGTTCGTGAACACCCCGGAGAAGTCGGCGCACGTGTCGGGCAAGGCGGTGGACGTGGGGGCGACCGCCGCCGACTACTGGATGATCCAGCACGGCGCCAAGTACGGGCTGTGCCAGGTGTACGCCAACGAGATCTGGCACTTCGAGCTGCTGACGACGCCGGGCGGGACGTGCCCGGCGCCGCTGGCGGACGCGGCGGGGTGAGGCGGGTGGCTTCGGCGGCCGGGGTCGTACGGCTTTCGCGGCGGCGGGCGCGGCGGGCTGCGCGGCGGCGGGTGGTGCCGCTGTGGCGGCGCGGGTGGGTGGCGGGCGGGTGCGCGCTGGCGACGGCGGGGGCGCTGGCCGGGCACCGGTGGGTGCCGGACCTGGGGCTGCGGCTGGGGAGCCTGTGGGAGAGCGTGCTGCCGTGGAGCGGGCTGGTGGCGGTGGCGGCGCTGGTGTGGGCGGCTGTGCGGCGGGCGCCGGCGGCGGGCTGTGCGGCGGCGGTGCTGGTGGCGGTGTGGGCCGGGCTGTTCGGGCCGGTGCTGTCGGCGGGCGGCGGCGCGGGTGGTTCGGGCGGTTCAAGCGGTTCGGGTGGTTCCGGGGGGACGGGCGCTCTGGTGGTGGTGACGCACAACGTGAGCGCCGACAACCGCGATCCGGCGGGGACGGCGCGGGCGCTGCTGGCGGCCCGTCCGGACCTGGTGGCGCTGGAGGAGGTGACGGACGCCGCGCTGGGAGCCTACGAGGGCGTGCTGGACCGGGAGTTGGCGCACCATGTGCGGATCGGGACGGTCGCGCTCTGGAGCCGCCACCCGATCACCGAGTCGCGGCGGCTGACCATCGACCCCGGGTGGAGCCGCTCGCTGCGGGCCGAGGTCCGGGCCCCGGGCGGGCCGGTGGCCGTGTACGTCGCCCACCTGGCCTCGGTGCGGCTGACGGCCTCCGGCTTCGCGGCCGGGCACCGGGACCGCAACATCGGGGCGCTGGCGGCGGCGCTGGACGAGGAGCGGCTGGGGCGGGTGCTGCTGCTCGGGGACCTCAACACCGCTGCCTCCGACCGGGCCCTGGCGCCGCTGACCGACCGCCTCACCCCGGCGGCCTCGGGGTTCGGCTTCAGCTGGCCGGCGGCGTTCCCGCTGGCGCGGATCGACCACATCCTGAGCCGGGGGCTGCCCGCGCTCGGCGCTTGGACGCTGCCGGCCACCGGCAGTGACCATCTGCCGGTGGCGGCTCGGCTGCGTGCCGGTTAGGCCCTGTCCGGGCGATCTTGCCGGGACAGGGCCTAGCGGGCGGCTGCCAGGTCGAGGAAGCGCAGGCCGGTCTCGGTCACGTCCTGCGCCGTCCACTCCAGGGCCGGTTCGGTGAGGCTGACCTCGGCCATGGCCAGGCCCGGGGCGGCGTCCTGCCAGTGCGAGACGAACCAGGTGCGCTCCTGCTCGGCGAGGTGGAGGTGGGCGGCGTTGAGGGCCTCGGCCGAGTGGGGGAGCCAGAGCTGGAACTCGTGGGTGGGCGGGACCGCCGGGTGGAGGCGGGCGCCGGGCAGGGCGGCCAGGGCCGGGGCGAGGTCGGCGGTGTGGCGGGCGTACCCGGGCAGCTTCGGCAGGACGGTGTCCAGGCCGTCGAGCGCGGCCAGGGCGGCGGGCCACTGCTGGTAGAGGGTGCCGCCGTAGCGGTGGCGCCAGGTGCGGGCGTAGGCGGTGAGCGCGGCGTCCCCGGCGAGGGCGGCGCCGCTGAGGCCCCCGAGGTCCTTGTAGAAGGAGACGTAGACGCTGTCGGCGAGGGCCGCGATCTCGTGGAGGGGTCGGCCGAAGTGGGTGGTGGTGTTCCACAGGCGGGCGCCGTCGAAGTGGACCCGGGCGCCGGTGGCGCGGGCGGCCGCCGTGAGCTCGGACAGCTCCTCCCAGGTGGGCAGGAGGTAGCCGGGGTCGCGCAGCGGGAGTTCGACGGTCAGGGTGCCGAACGGCTCGCCCAGTTCGGCGAGTTCGGCGGCAGTGGGGTGGCGTTCCGCGCTGGTGGGCCAGAGGCCGCGCAGGCCCGTGAGCTGGGTGTAGGCGTGGCGCTCGTGCCGCTCCAGGTGGCTGAGCGGGTGCAGGGCGACGGCGCGGCGGCCGGTGGTCTCGGCGCCGAAGCGCAGGGCGACCTGCTGGGCCATGGTGCCGGTGGGGAAGAAGACGGCGTCCTCGGTGCCGAGCAGGGCGGCCGTGCGCTCCTCCAGCTGCCGTACCGGGCCGTCGCCCCCGTAGTGGTCGGGGTCGGTGTCGAGGCCGTCGAGGGCGGCGAGGTTCGTCAGGCGGTCGCGGATGGTGAGGGGGCGCGGGCCGGAGAGCAGGCGCTCGCAGGCGTGGCGGGCGGCGCGTCGGCGTTGCTGGAGGTCGTCGGTCATTCGGCGATTGTCTGTTCGCCGGGTGGGCGGGCCAACTGCTTTTACCCGGTGGTCCTCAGCAGGCGTCCAGGGCGGGGGCGATGGCGGCGAAGGCGCGGGCGGTGAGCTCGGCCGGGTCCTGGGTGCCGGTGCTCCACTGCTGGAGGATGACGTCGAAGGCGGCCAGGGCCGTGCCGGCGGCGAGGCGGGGGTGGAGGCCGACGGGTTGTCCGGTGCGGGCGGCCAGTTCGGTGGCGAGTTCCTCGCGCCACTGGGCCTGGCGTTCCAGGAAGCGGGCGTGCAGGGCGGGGGTGCCGAGGATCAGCCGCACCACCTGGAGGGCCTGCTCGGCGTGGCCGGTGCAGGAGGTGACGGAGACCGAGACGGCGTGGCGCAGCGCGACGGACGGGGGCTCCTCGGGCGGGCGGGCGGCGAGTTCGGCGCGCATGTCGGCGCCCATCTCGGCCAGGAGGCGGACGATCACGTCCTCCTTGGAGGCGAAGTAGCGGAAGAACGTCCGCTTGGAGACGCCTGCGGCGGCCGCGATCTCGTCGACGGTGACCGCGTCGAAGCCCTTCTGGGCGAGCAACTCCAGTGCGGCCTGCGCGAGTTCGTCGGCGACGAGCTGCCGCTTGCGTTCGGCCAGGGTGGGGGTGGTGGTCACCTCGGCATGCTACACGTGGCGTCGGCTCTGGCGCTTGGAGTCATGCTTGACACTTGGTGACACGAGCGGCAGTGTGTGACGCATGACGAAGCATCAGTCCTGGAGCGCTGACCGCATTCCCGACCAGGCGGGGCGGGTGTTCGTGGTCACCGGGGCCAACAGCGGCCTCGGGCTGGAGACCACCCGGGCGATCGTCCGCAGCGGCGGGCACGTGATCCTCGCCGTACGGGACGAGGCCAAGGGGCGGGCCGCCGCCGAGCGGGTGGGCGGGTCCACGGAGGTGCGGCGGCTCGACCTCGCCGATCTGGAGTCGGTGCGGGCCTTCGCGGAGGGGGTGCGGGCGGAGCACAGCAGGGTGGACGTCCTGGTCAACAATGCCGGGGTGTTCGCGCCGCCGCGCACGCTCAGCGCCCAGGGGCACGAGCTGCAGTTCGCGGCCAACCACCTCGGGCACTTCGCCCTCACCGGGCTGCTGCTCGACCTGCTGGCGGAGGGGGAGGACCCCCGGGTGGTCACCGTCAGCTCGATCAACCACCGGCAGGGGCGGCTGGACTTCGAGGACCTCGGAGGGGAGCGGCGGTACTCGCCGATGGGGCAGTACAACCGGTCGAAGCTGGCGAACGCGGTGTTCGGCGTGCAGCTGCACCGGCGGCTGGCTGCTGCCGGCAGCCCGGTGCGGAGCCTCCTGGCGCACCCGGGGTATGCGGCGACGAATATTCAGACGGGTGCGACGGGGGGACTGCTGAAGTTCCTGTTCGGGCGGCTGCTGATCCCGCTGGCCCAGGGGGCTGAGGCGGGCGCGCTGCCGCAGCTGTTCGCGGCGACGGCGCCGGAGGCGCGGGGCGGGCAGTTCATCGGGCCGGGCGGGCCGGGGGAGCTGCGGGGCGCTCCGGCGGTGGTGAAGCTCGCGCCGAGGGCGGCGGAGGAGGAGGTCGGGCGGCGCCTGTGGGAGGTGTCCGAGCGGCTGACGGACGTGCGGTACGGGCTGCCGGTGGGGTAGCGGCTCCGGGCCCGAGGGGGTGCCGCCCCGCCTGCCGGGCGGGGCGGCAGGCGGCTCTATCCCCGCATCAGGGTGGCGAGTTCGGCGGTGGCGATGACCTCGGCCCTGGTGGGGAGGACGCGGCGGAGCAGGACGTCGTGCGCCTCGGGGTCCGGGTCGGCGACGGCGTCCGCGAGGACGTGGAGGCGGTAGTCGCGGTCGGCCGCGTCGAGGACGGTGGCGAGGACGGCGCCGCCGGTGCTCAGGCCGCCGACGAGCAGGGTGGTGATGCCGCGTTCGCGCAGCTGGTGGTCGAGGTCGGTGGTGGAGAGGGCGCCGGTGCGGGTCTTGCGGACGAGGAGGTCGCCGTCGCGGGGTGCCAGGCGGGGGTGGACGGCGGTGGACGGGTCCTCGTGGTGCAGGGCGCGGTGCCGGCCGATCGGGGCGAAGGCGCGGTTGGCGGCCGGGATCGCCGCCCAGTCGGCCTCGGTGAAGCCGAGGCGTACATGGGCGACGAGCCCGCCGGCGGCTCGGACCTCGGCGATGGCCGCCTCGACCCGCTCGAGCAGGGCGTCGGCGTCGGCGGAGGGCAGCGCGGCGAGGACGGCGGGCTGGACGTCCAGGACGAGCAGGGCGGTGTGGGCGGGGACGAGGGTGCTCATGCGGGTGGCTCTCCTGGTTCAGGCGTTGGCGGGTTCCGGCGTCGGGGTCTTCGCGGGGCGGGGGAGCAGCAGCGGGGTGAGGAGGATGAGCAGTCCGGCGGCGGCGAGGGCGGTGCGGGGGCTGGTGGCGTCGGCGAGCAGTCCGCCGAGTGCGGTGCAGGCGGCGATGGCGGCCTGTTGGCCGATGGACCAGGCGGTGAGGGTGCGGGCGACGAGGTGTGAGGGGGTCTGTTCGAGCCGGTAGGTGGCGAGTACCGGCATGAACAGGCTCATGTGGACGATGATCGCCAGCTCGACGGCGATCACGGTGAGCAGCCCGAGGACGCCGGGGCGGACGAGGACCAGTCCGATCAGCCAGACGGCGCGCAGGGTGCCGACCGTCCGCAGGACGCGGCTCTGCCCGTAGCGGGCCACGACCCGGCCGGCCAGTCGGGAGCCGATCAGTCCGCCGAAGCAGGGGGCGGCGAAGGCGAGGGCGTACTGCCAGGCGGGGAAGTGGAGTTGGCGCAGGAGGAGGACGGCGAGCAGCGGTTCGGTGGACATGATGAGGCCGGAGACGAGCAGGTTGTTGAGGTGGAGCGCGCGCAGTCCGGGGTGGCCGAACAGGTGGCGCCAGCCGTCCAGCAGTCCGGCGCCGGTGCGGGGTTCGGGCCGGCGGGGTGCCTCCTCCCGGCCGCCGATCGACGTGATGCCGAGGGCGGAGAGCAGGTAGCTGAGCCCGTCCGCGACCACGGTGACGACGGGCCCGAACAGTCCGATCGCCGCCCCGCCGAGCGGTGGGCCGATCGCGATGGAGCTCCAGTTCGTGGACTCGAAGCGGGAGTTGGCCGTGAGCAGGCCGTCCGGCGGGACGAGGGCCTTGAGGAAGGCGCCGCTCGCCGCGTTGAAGGCGATCTTCGCGGCGGCGACCACGGCCGAGACCGCCAGCAGGTGGGCGAAGCCGAGCCGGCCTAAGGCGTACGCGAGCGGGATCGTCGCCAGCGCGGCGAAGCGGAGGAGGTCCATCGCGATCATGACCGGCCGTTTGCGGCGGTACTCCACCCACGGCGCGAGCGGCACCGCGATCAGCGCCCCCACGGCCGGCCCCACCGCCGAGAGGACGGACACCTCGGCGGGGCTCGCGTGCAGCGCCAGGACGGCGATCAGCGGGAACGCCCCGAACCCCAGCCCCGACCCGTACGCGCTCACCGCGTACGCCGCCCACAGTCGGCCGAACGGCCGGCCGAGCTGCTTCCTGGCCATCCTGTTCACCCCTCGATCGAACAAACGGAAGTTGATCGGGGAGAGCTAACCGAGCGGCGTACGGGCCGGTCAAACAACCGATCCGCGTCCTCTCCACAACCCCTGGTTGTTCAGTAGGGTGGCTCCTCGTGGATCTCGAAGCAGTGCGGACCTTCGCCGCGGTCGCCGAGGCGGGCCAGTTCCAGAAGGCCGCCGTCGACCTGTCGCTCACCCAGCAGGCCGTCTCCAAGCGCATCGCCACGCTGGAGCGCGACCTCGGCGTCCGGCTGTTCGCCCGGACGCCGCGCGGCGCCGAACTCACCATCGACGGGCAGGCGTTCCTGCCGCACGCGCGCGAGCTGCTGCGCGTCGCCGAGCGGGCGGCGGCGTCCGTGCGGGCCGGTCGGCGGCCGCTTCGGGTCGACGTGCTGAGCTCGCGCGGCGCGACGGCCGGCCTGGTGCGCGGCTTCCACGGCGCGCACCCCGAGGTCGATCTCGACGTGCTGATGCTGTTCGACATCGACCGGGCCGTCGAGGCCCTGCGAAGCGGCTCGATCGACGCGACCTTCCGCGCCGTCGGCGCGCCCGGCCGGCCCCTGCCCGAGGACCTCGCCTCCGCGCGGGTGCTCGACGAGCCGCTCCAGCTGATGACCGGCCCGGGGCACGCGCTGGCGGGGGAGAAGTCGGTGACCGTCGCCGATCTCGTCGGGCACCGGATCTGGATGCCCGGCATCACCCCCGGTACCGAGTGGGCCGCGTACTACGAGGACCTCGTCGCCGAGTTCGGCCTCACCATCGAGGCCACCGGCCCCAACTTCGGCGCGGACGCCCTGCTGGACACCGTCGCCGACACCCCGGCCCTGGCCACCTTCATGGGCGCGTACGCCCGTGTCGTCTGGCCCGCCGGGTACGGGCTGCGCCTGATCCCCGTCGTCGACCCGGTGCCCGTCTACCCGCACTCGCTGCTGTGGCACCGCGACAACCCGCACCCCGCCCTGGCCACCCTGCGCGAGCACCTCGCCACCGCGGCTCCGGCGCCCGGAGCCGCGGGGACGTGGGTGCCGCGGTGGACGCCCGTAATCGACTGAGGCGACCGACCGCAAGGGCGATCCCGACAAGCGCGGGGCGCATCCTCGGTGGTGCCCTGGCAGCGGTTGTGGACCGCGACATGGTTACGATCCGAACAAGGACACCTGGAGAAGAGGGCAAGCACCGCGTGAGCACGCAGCAGATCACCCCCAAGCAGCGGGGCTACCTGATCGTCAACTCCCACCCCGCCGGCAGCGCGGCCACCGTCGAGCGGCTCTGGGAGGGCCTCGAGCCCGCCTCCGGCGACCGGCGCCCGGTCGCCCTGGTGCTCGGCTCCAGCGCGGGCTACGGCCTGTCCATCCTCCTGGCGGGCCTGCGCCGCCACGGCATCCGGGGCGTCGGCGTCGCCTACGAGACCCCCGCCAGCGAGCGCCGCACCGCCACCGCCGGCTGGTACCGCACGGCCGCCGGCGCCGAGCTGATCGAGCGGGACGGCGGCGACTTCACGTTCGTCAACGCCGACGCCTACGCGGACGCCACCCGTACGGACGTCCTCAAGCTGGTCGCCGACCGCTACGGCAAGGTCGACTACCTGATCTACTCGCTCGCCTCCCCGCGGCGCACCGACCCGGCCACCGGCGAGGTCCACCACTCCGTCATCAAGCCGATCGGCGGCGCCTACACCTCGGCGTCCCTGGTCTTCGAGGACGGCGCGCCGCAGATCGGCAGCGTCGACCTCACCCCGGCCGACGAGGCCGAGCGCGCCGCCACCGTCAAGGTCATGGGCGGCGAGGACTGGCAGCTGTGGGTGAAGGCCCTCGCCGAGGCCGACCTCCTCGCCGACGGCTTCACCACCGCCGCGCTCTCCTACGTCGGCTCCGAGATCACCGCCCCCGTCTACCGCCAGGGCACCATCGGCGCGGCCAAGGAGCACCTGGAGGCCACCGCGCACCGGCTGCAGACGGAGCTGGGCGAGCGCGGCCGGGCTTACACCGTCGTGGCCGGCGCGGCCGTCACCCAGGCGTCGACGGCGATCCCGTCCATCGCCCTCTACACCTCGCTGCTGCGCAACGTCCTTGGCGAGGACGGCTGGCGCACCACTGCCGACCAGGCCGTGGACCTGTGGGAGCAGCTGACGGGCGCGCGGGAGCTGAACCTGGACGGGCAGGGGCGCATCCGCCTCGACGGCTGGGAGCTGGACGGCACCGTGCAGGAGCGCGTGCGCGAGCTGTGGGCGGACCCGGCGGCGGCGCTGGCGGCCGAGCCGGCCGGGGCGGCGTGGTTCTACCAGCAGTTCCGGGAGCTGTACGGCTGGGACGTGCCCGGCGTCGACTACGAGGCCGTGGTCGAGACGGCGGTGGCCTGGCCTTCGCGGTAGTCGCGTCCTGGTGGCCCCGGCCCGCTCGTCGTCGCGAGCGGGTCGGGGCTTCTACGTGCCCGGGAGCAGGGTGGCGAGGGCGGTGCGCAGCAGGAACGCCTCGGCGCGGTCCCAGGACCAGCCGTTCTCGACGACCAGGGTGCGCCAGCTGCCCGGGCCGAACCAGAACCAGAGGAGGTCCGCGGTCTCCTCCGCCTGTCCCAGGGCGTGCAGGTGCTGGGCGGTGGCGTCGAGGGCGGTGCGGTAGGAGGCGGTGGCGCGCTCCCAGAGGGCCTCGCCGTCCTCGTGGGAGGGCAGCGCCTTGTGGATCGCCTCGTGCACGGTGAACATGCTCTCGTTCCCGGCCCGGGTGCCGCGGGCCAGCGCGGTGAGGGTGGCCTCCTGGCTCTGCGCGGCGAGTACGTCGCGCATCGCCCGCTCCTCGCCGGAGGACCGTACGGCGGTGTCGACGATCTCGTTGAGGATGTCGCCCTTGCTCCCGGCGCTGGCGAACACGGCCTTGGCGGAGACGCCCGCGTCGGCGGCGATGTCGGCGACGGTGACCCGGCCGTAGCCGCGCTCGGCGAACAGCCGGGTCGCCGACCCGAGGATCTGGGCGCGGGTCCGGGCGGCGGCCTGCTCCCGCAAGGGGGAGACGTACCTGCGTTTGGTCGGCATGGGATCAGCCTAGCTTCGAAAAGTGCTGGACCTATTCAATAGGTGGTGAGTAACCTGAATATCGGTCAGGGCGGGGACGTGCCCCGCCCTCCTGAGAGAGGACCCGAACCATGGGAATGACACCCGAGGACCTGGCCCGCGGCCTCTTCGACGTCCTGGCCACCGGCGACCCGGCCCTGGCCGCGGAGGTCGTCCACCCGGACTTCGTCAACCGCGAAGCCGTCGTCTCCCCCGCCGCCTGCTCCCTCCCCGGCCCCGCCGGCGCCCTCGCCTCCGGCGCGTGGCTGCGCGCGGCCTTCAGCGACCTGGGCTTCCCCGTCACGGCCGTGGTCCACGAGGGCGACCAGGTGTGGATACGGCTGCGCATGGTCGGCCGGCACACCGGACCGTTCGTGCGGTACCGCGACGGGCAGCTCGACCAGGCGATCCCGCCCACGGGAGTGGAGATCGACACCGACCAGGTGCACGTACTCCACCTGCGGGACGGCAAGGTCGTGCGCCACGAGGCCGTCCGCGACGACCTCACCCTGCTCGGCCAGTTCGGCATCTTCCCGCCCAACCCCGCCACCCTGCAGGTCATCGAGGACTGGCAGAGCGACGGCCGCGCGGTCGAGGCCGCCGCCCGTATCTCCGAATCAGCCATGAAGGCGGCGGATTCGGCCCTCTGAGGGGGAGTCGGTCGCACGAGAAGTCGGCCCCGCCGACTTCTCGTGCAGTGGCCGGGGGCGTACCGGCGCGGTCGGGTTGCGGGCCGGAGGCGGAGGGGTAGAGGCGCCCTCGCCGACTTCCGGCCCCTCACCCCACTCCTCGATCAAGGAGACCGGCACCCATGCTGAGGATCACCGCGGACATCTACTCCGGCCGACCCAACCCCGTGGCGGACATCGACGACGAGGCGGAGGCGCGCGCCGCCCTCCGCGAACTGGCGAGGGACCGGGACCTGCTCTCCGGCGCCCGGTCCACCGAGGCGCAGACGGGTGGCCTGGGCCTGCGGGGCTTATGGCTGGAGACCTTCGACGATGAGCTCGCCCGCGACTTCGACGTGGAGCCCCGGGTCTTCCTCCCCGCCGGGGCACAGGCGGGCCGCGGCCGGGCGGCGGAGGTCGCCGAACGGCTGATCGCCACCGCGGACTGGCGCGAGGCGCCCGAGACGCTCACCGGCGAAGCACTGCCGGTCGAGGAGGACTTCCGGGAGTTCCTGCTCGGCCAACTCGGCGGCGGCCGGATCTCCGCGACGGACCAGGTCGGACCGGCGGGCGGCGAGCAGGGCGAGGAGGGCCTCTCGGTCACCTGCCAGATCGAGTTCGCGGCCTTCAACCCCGGGTTCTGGAACAACGACCCGAACGTCATGGCCCACAACAACTGCTACAACTACGCCAGCAACTGGCGCACCAACACCTTCGCCCAGCCCGGGCGCGGCTGCGGCAACATGTACCACCAGATCACCTGTGCCGAGGTCGGCCGAGGGGCGCTCTGCGACGGGATGCACCACCGGTTCGACTGCTTCCCCGACAGCGAGAAGCCGCGCTGCCTCGTCGCCCTGGTCCTCATCCCCGGCGGACGCGACTACCACTGGTACCGCAAGCAGAAGGAGGGCTTCTGGGGCCACAAGCCGGGCGGGACGGCGGCCCGCAACTACGACAACAGCGGGCACGTGATCACCAACCCGGAGACGGCGGACCGCGGGCCCTACACGATCTTCTGCGGCTACTTCTACGGCTGCAACAGCCAACGGCGAAGGATCAACTGACGAATGCTCGTGGAAGTCGACCTCTACAGCGGCCGGCCGAATCCGCGGTTCGTGCTGGCAGCCGCCGTCGAAGGGGAGTTGAGGCACCGGATCGCGCTACTGGCGCCGACGGGCGGGACCGGCCCACCGGAGGTCGGGCTCGGCTACCGGGGGCTGCGCACACAGGAGTTCCTCGTGTTCGGCGGCCTGGTGACTGTACGGGGAGCCGACGGACCGGTCCGGTGGCTGCGGGACCCCGGACGGGCGCTGGAACGCTGGCTCCTCGACCAGGGCGCGGGGGAGTTGGACGCCGAGGTCCTCACGACGGTCCGCCGGGAGCTCGCGCGGTAGCACTACGCTGCACGGATGATCGAGCCGTCGAACGTACGTCTTGCCGAACTCCTCGACCGGCGCGAGGTCGTGGAACCCGCGCCGGAGGAGGTGTTGGCAGCGCTGTTCGAGGGCGGGGTGTTCGTTCCCGTCGCCGAGGCCGGATCGGTGATCTTCCTCCCGGACCCCGACCAGCCGCCCACCCTGCTCGCCTTCACCGACGCGGCCCTCGGCGCCCGACTGCTCCCGCAGGCCGCCGGGTTCGCGCACTGCGACGCGGCGCGGCTCAGGGACATCCTGGCGAAGACCGGCGTCTCCCGGCTGGGGGTCCGCTCCGGCAACGGGCAGGCGATCTTCCCCGAGCAGACGCTGCGGGAGTGGGCGACCCACGGCTCGGGGGCGGAGATGCGGCTCGACTGGTCCACGGACCCGGTGGCCATCGCCCTGCGCGACGCGCTCTCCCGCCGGATCGGCGAGTTTCCCGCCGTCCGCTCGGCGTGGGTCGCGCAGGTCCGGTGGCAGGAGAGCGGCGAGCAGCACCTGCTGCTGCACATCGCGGTGGACGAGGAACTGCCCTCGGCCTCCGCCGACCGCCTGATGCAGGTGCTGCTGGGAGAGGAGGTGGAGCTGGGCCCCACCCACCCCAAGGTCGGCATGCTCGCCCTGAACACCACTACCCACGCCGACACCATCGCCGACCTGGACCGGAGGGGCCTCGACACCGTCCACCACGACGCGGACACGGGCCAGATCAAGGTCATCTCCCGCGAGTACGACACCCCGCCCGCCGACCCCCGCCCCAAGCGCCGCTGGTTCGGCCGCTCCTGAGAAGTCGGCCCGGCCGACTTCTCGTGCAGGGTGAGCCGCGTTACGACCCGGTCCGGGGTGGTTCGTGGCGATGCGTGAGATAGCGAGCGAACGCCTCCTGCCCGTCCGGGATGAAGCGCCACTGCCGGACGGCCTCTCGCAACTCCGCCCCCGTCAGCCAAGCGTGCCAGGCGACCTCTTCCGGGTCCGGCGTCACCTCGCTCGTGATCACGGCCTCGTGCACGCCGAGCCAGTACGGGCTGACTGCCCCTCGGCACAGGAACTTGAACAGGAAGCGCACCGGCACGTGAACGCCCAGCTCCTCGGCCAACTCCCTGGCCGCCGCCTGCTCATAGGACTCGCCCACGCCCACGGCCCCGCCGAACATCACCTCGTGGTGGCCCGGGAACCGTGACAGGTTCCCGGGCCGCCGGTAGATCAGCACCCGCCCCTGCTGATCACGGCAGACCGTCGTCGCGACCCGGTGCAGCCAGCCTCGACGGATGGCCTCACCGCGGTCCACCACCGCCAGCACCTGATCCTGATCATCCACGCGCTCCACCGGCTCCTCCACGGGACCCACGATCGCATGACCGTCGTCAGCGCGGCCCCGCTTCTGCGCGGAGGACTGGGAGGACGATGGCTGGCCCGGTGCGCAGGAAGTCGGCGGGGCCGACTTCCTGCGCAGTAGGTCACGGGCGGTGGGTGGTGGTGGTGATGCGGTGGGTGGTCCAGGTGGTCATGCTGCCGAGGTAGAGGATGGTGCTCCAACTGCCGTGGCGGGTCAGGCAGCTGGCGACGCCGTCGCCGCCGGCGGGGCCGATGCACAGGCGGATGAAGTCCCGGTGGGCCTCGCGGACGGGGAGACTGCGGACCTGCTCCCAGAGGACGGGCAGCGCGCGCTCGAGGTCGGGGAAGAGCGTGGGAGGCATGAGTCCGGTGATCTCGGCCCGGACGGGGGTCACGCGGCGGCGGCCTGGAGGTGGCACCAGACGAACTTGCCGATGCCGCCCTTGCGCGGGCAGCAGCCCCACTGGGTGGAGGCCGACGCCTCGGATGCCTACAGCGTGGAGACCTTCCTCGTCCCCGGCCTCTTGCAGACGGAGGACTACACCCGGGCCGTGGTTCGGGCGCAGATAGAGGATGCCAGCGTCGATCAGGTCGAACAGCTGACGAAGGTGCGGATGGAACGGCGATCGGTGCCGAGGCTTGGGCCTCGTTTGTTGCGGGGATCAAGGGCGGGGAGTTCCCGACCGGCTGAGACAACTGAAGCGCCCCGCACGGCTCGTGGCCGTGCGGGGCGGCTGTCTAAAAGACGTTGTCGTACCAGAAGAAGAAGATCCGCAGCAGGGCACCGGGGGCGCCCGCGCCGAAGGTGAGCACCAGGGCCTGGGCGATGGCCACATCGGTGGGGTCGAGGCCCTGCGACCACGTAAGCCTTGCGTGGCGGCCGGGGATCGTGGAGCCGGGGGAGTACGAGCGTAGGGTGCTGCTTGCTCGGGCGATGACCGTGCCGTTGCGGCGTACTTCTGCGCGGCGGAGGGTGGTGGGGCGCAGCTCATAAGTGCGCTCGCCGACTACCGCTGTCCACGCGCGGGACTTGCGGCGGGGGTTCCAGCGGCTCCTGTTCTGGCTGGTGGGGACCGAGTGGCCGCCGAAGTTGATTCTGCCGTGGCGGCGATCGGGGACCGCGATGACGGCCGGGATGCCCGGGCCGTGGATGCGGGCGACTACCGAGGGCCACGGATCGTAGTCGATCTGTATCGGCCCGAACGGGCCGTCGATCACCTGCTGTTGCGATATACCTGAGAATCCCCCGTGGATACAGCGGAGCTGCCGTAGGCCAACGCCTACGGCAGCTCCGCTACTGGTCGATCTAGAAGTCGTCGTCGAAGGACACAGAGCCCTCGACGGCCACCTGGTACGCCGACACCCGGCGCTCGAAGAAGTTCGTCAGCTCCTGGACGTTCTGCAGCTCCATGAAGCCGAACGGGTTGCTGGACCCGTACCGGATCGGCATGCCGAGCCGCGCGAGACGCTGGTCGGCAACAGCCTGGAGGTACTCCCGCATCGACGCGGTGTTCATGCCGGGCAGACCCTCACCGCACAGGTCCTGGGCGAACTGGAGCTCGGCCTCAACCGCCTCCTCCAGCATCTCCGTGACCTGCTTGGCCATCTCCTCGTCGAAGAGGTCGGGCTCCTCCTCGCGCACGGTGTCCACCACCGAGAACGCGAAGTCCATGTGCATGGACTCGTCGCGGAACACCCAGTTCGTACCGGTCGCGAGACCGTGCAGCAGACCCCGGCTCCGGAACCAGTACACGTACGCGAACGCGCCGTAGAAGAACAGTCCCTCCACACACGCCGCGAAGCAGATCAGGTTCAGCAGGAACGCCCGCCGATCCTCCTTGCTCTGCAGCGAGTCGATGTGGTCGACCGCGTTCATGTACTTGAAGCAGAACTGGGCCTTCTGGTGGATGGAGGGGATGTTCTCCACCGCGGCGAAGGCCGCGTTGCGGTCCTCCGGGTCCGGAAGGTACGTGTCGAGCAGCGTCAGGTAGAACTGAACGTGCACGGCCTCCTCGAACAGCTGACGGCTCAGGTACAGCCGCGCCTCCGGGGAGTTGATGTGCTTGTAGAGGCTCAGCACCACGTTGTTCGCCACGATCGAGTCACCCGTGGCGAAGAACGCCACGAGCCGCCCGATCATGTGCCGCTCGCCCTCGCTGAGCTTGGCGAGGTCGGCCACGTCCGAGTGGAGGTCGACCTCCTCCACGGTCCAGGTGTTCTTGATCGCGTCCCGGTACCGGTCGTAGAACGACGGGTAGCGCATCGGGCGCAGGGTCAGCTCGAAGCCGGGGTCGAGCAGCATCTTCTCGCGGTCGTCGGACTGGGACATCACTGGCACGCCTCGCAGGACTCGGGGTTCTCCAGGGAGCAGGCGATGGCGTCCTGTTCGGCCTGGGTCATGGTGGGGGTGTTCACCGGAACCGGCGCGGGCGCGGCGGCACGCGCGGCGCCGGAGGCGGCCTGGGCGATGCGGGTGGCCGGGCGCGAGCGCAGGTAGTAGGTGGTCTTGAGGCCCACCTTCCACGCGTAGGCGTACATCGAGCTGAGCTTGCCGATGGTGGGCGCCGCCATGAAGAGGTTCAGCGACTGGCTCTGGTCGAGGTACGGCATGCGGGCCGCGGCCAGGTCGATCAGGGCGCGCTGCGGCAGCTCCCACGCGGTGCGGTACAGGGAGCGCACCTCGGCGGGCAGCCAGCTCAGGTCCTGCACCGAGCCGTTGGCGTCGCGCAGGGAGTCGCGGGTCTGCTGGTCCCAGACGCCGAGGTCCTTGAGCTCGCGCACCAGGTACGGGTTGACCTGGAGGAACTCACCGCTCAGCGTCTCGCGCTTGAACAGGTTGGACACCTGCGGCTCGATGCACTCGTACACGCCGGCGATGGAGGCGATGGTCGCGGTCGGGGCGATGGCGAGCAGCAGCGAGTTGCGCAGCCCGGTCTCGGCGATCCGCGCCCGCAGCGCGTCCCAGCGCGAGGCCCACTGCGGGGCGGCCGACGGGAAGTGATCGATGTGCAGCTCGCCGCGCGCCGCACGGGTCTCGCCGTACGCCTCGTGGCGGCCGAGCTGCTCGGCCAGGTCGGCGGAGCGCTCGTACGCGGTGAGCATGATGCGCTCGGCGATGAGGGTGGACAGCTTCGCGGCCTCGGCCGAGTCGAAGTCGATCCGCAGCTTGAAGAAGACGTCCTGGAGGCCCATCACGCCCAGGCCCACGGGCCGCCAGCGGGAGTTGGACGTCCCGGCCTCGGTCGTCGGGTAGAAGTTGATGTCCACCACGCGGTCGAGGAACGTCACGGCCGTACGGACGGTGGCGTCGAGGCGCTCCCAGTCCATGGCGCCGAGCAGGTCGTCGGCCGAGGCCCCGGCAGCCACGTGCGCACCGAGGTTGACCGACCCCAGGTTGCAGACGGCGGTCTCGGAGTCGTCCGTGACCTCGAGGATCTCGGTGCACAGGTTGGAGGAGTGCACCGTACGGCCCGGCAGGGCGGTCTGGTTGGCGGCGCGGTTGGAGGCGTCCTTGAAGGTCATCCAGCCGTTGCCGGTCTGCGCGAGGGTGCGCATCATGCGGGCGTACAGGGTCTGCGCGGGGATGGTGCGCACGGCCTTGCCGGCGAGTTCGGCCTTGCGGTACGCCTCGTCGAAGTCGGCACCCCACAGGTCGACCAGCTCGGGGACGTCGGCCGGGGAGAACAGCGACCAGTCCGCGTTGGCGTTGACGCGGCGCATGAACTCGTCCGGGATCCAGTGCGCCAGGTTGAGGTTGTGGGTGCGGCGGGCTTCCTCGCCGGTGTTGTCGCGGAGCTCCAGGAACTCCTCGATGTCGGCGTGCCAGGTCTCGAGGTAGACGCAGGCCGCGCCCTTGCGCCGGCCGCCCTGGTTGACGGCGGCGACGGAGGAGTCGAGGGTGCGCAGGAACGGGACGATGCCGTTGGACTTGCCGTTGGTGCCGCGGATGAGGCTGCCGCGCGAGCGGATGCGCGAGTAGGACAGGCCGATGCCGCCGGCGTGCTTGGACAGGCGGGCGATCTGCGCGTAGCGGCTGTAGATCGAGTCCAGGTTGTCCAGCGGGGAGTCCAGCAGGTAGCAGCTGGACATCTGCGGGTGCCGGGTGCCGGAGTTGAAGAGCGTCGGCGAGGAGGTCAGGTATTCCAGGCGGCTCATCAGGCGGTACAGCTCGGCGACCTCGGCCACGGACTTCTCGTTGTCGCCGACCGCCAGGCCGGAGGCGACGCGGAGCAGGAAGTGCTGCGGGGTCTCGACGACCTTGCGGGTGATCGGGTGGCGCAGCAGGTACCGGGACTGGACGGTGCGCAGGCCGAAGTACTCGAAGCGGTCGTCGCCCTCGGTGTCGATCAGGGCGTCGAGCGCGGCGGCGTGCTTGGCGACGAACGCGGCGGTGGTGTCGCCGATGAGGCCCTCGGCGTGGCCGACGGCGATGGAGGCGGAGAAGGAGGTCGCGCCCTGGCTGTTCGCCTCGTCGACGATCTCCAGGGCGAGCAGGCGGGCGGCCAGCTTCGAGTACTGGGGGTCCTCGGCGATCATCGACGCGGAGGCGTCCACGGCCAGCCCGCGCAGCTCGGCGAAGTCCGAGCCGGCGTGGCGGCCGCGCAGCGCGGCGGCGGCGACATGGCCCGGGTCCACCTCGGGGAGATCGGCGCTGCGGTCGGTCAGCAGCCGCAGGAGCGCACCGCCCGGGTCGGAGACCGTCGGGTCGGTGAAGGCGGTGCCGGTGCCCTGGGCGGGCAGGGTGGCTGAGGCAGCGGTGGTCAAGGCGCTCTCTCCTGGCGGCGATCGGCGGCGTGATCGGACGGGCGCCGGACCGTTCGGGGCAGGGGAGCTCGGCGCGAACGCGGAAACGCGTACGCGCGACGGTGACTCCCCGGCCCGCCCGCGAGGCCCGGAGTGGTGGTGCTGGTGCTGGCGCGGCCTCTGCGGGAGGGCCGTGGGCACGCCGTCGGCAGGTACTCGGACTTACGGGCACGGCTCCTGCGAGCCGCCCGCTCACCGCTGCGGGGCAGTCCGGACTTCCACCGGGTTCCCCTGCTTCGACAGCAGGAGTGAGCATACATCTAGTGCCAGGAATCCAATGCAGCCCCACATGTAGTGTCGCGCACAGGGGTTGTTCGACCGTGTGTGCGATAGGCTGATCATGCTGGAGGGTGCCATTCCTGGCCCGCACGGGCCGCGCACGGGCGCATCCGCACCGGCGTGGACCCGCCTGCCGGGGCACCCGCCGAGGCCCCCGGATTCTCCAGGCAGCGCCCCGTGTCCTGGTTCGCGAGCTGCCCGCTCGGCGTCACCCGCCACCGCCGCCCGTAGCCCGGGGCGCAGCCGGTGAGGACGGGCGCGCCGAGGTCGGAGTCCTCCACGCAGCGCCCGCTCTGTTCGATCGTTCCGGCGTCCCCCATGGTCCAGGTCTGCGCGGGGGAGCCGTCGCAGGTGCCGGCGCCGACCGCGGCCGGATCGCCGCTCACGCGGCTGTCGAGGCAGAGCCCGGGCAGGGCCGAGGTGATCGCCCCGCTGGGCTGTCCGGCGGCCGCCTGGAACGAGAACGAGTCGCCGGCGAGCCCGGCGCCGCCCTCCCAGATCTCGAACCCGGCCTGGACGGCGCACAGGTACGAGCCGGCCGGGACGTAGCCGCGCTGGACGGCGTCGCGGGTGAAGGCCCTCAGGTCGAGGTCGGTCACCGAGGTGGTGCTGGCGGCGGCCTCGTAGGTGATCAGGGTGTGGCTGCTCTTCTTCGGCGCCTGGAAGACGCGGTAGGAGGCGCCGCCGGCCTTCAGCTCCCCGGCCGCGTCGCCGAAGGGCGACTTGCCGTTGCCCCGCAGCCAGATCATCAGCTCGGCGCTCTCGGTGAAGGAGCAGCTGGTGCGGCTGCTGCTGTACCAGAGGTCGTACGAGACGTTGTAGACGCCCGAGTCGACCTGGGTGGTGTGCCAGCTGGTGGTCGCGTACCGCAGGTTGCCGACGGGGATGGGCAGCGGGCCCGCGCCGCCCTGGAGCGGGGTGCTGACGTACGGGTAGGCGCCGGGGCCGCGGTCGGGGTCGGTCAGGCTCTCCGGGCCGACGCCGCTGCGGGTCACCCGGAATCCGGTGGCGCCGTCGGTGCTGCTGATGCACAGGCCCCCGGTGGAGTTCCACTCGTTGGGGTTGAGCAGGAAGCGGCCGGAGTCGACGGCCTGCGAGGGGTAGCGGTTCTCCCCGGTGGAGCAGATCTCCCCGGCGGTGGCGGCCGGGAGCGGCGTGACGGCCCTGGCGGGCGTCGTGGCGGCCGCCGGGGTGCCGGGGGCGCCCTGCGGGCGGTCGCGGGGCAGGAGGACCGCGCACAGGATCAGCGCGACCACGACGGACGGCGCGAGCCACCACCACGAGCGCCGGTCCGCGCGCCCGGGGCCGGGCATGGCGGGGTTGGTCATGGGGTTCTCGCCTTGCTGCTGCGGTGTGTCCGGCCGGTACGCGGGCCGGGTGGGGGGCGCGCTCACCCGTCGGAGGTGGGGGTCTTGGGCCGGGTCGCGGTGGGCGTCGGCTTCTTCGTGGGGGGTTTGGTGGTCGGCGCCGGAGGGGCCGGGGGATCGGTCGTCGGTGCGGGGGCCGGTGCGGGCGGTGGCGGGACGGTCAGCGTCGGCTCGGAGTGGACCGTCCAGGAGGTGTTGTACCGGGGCGCGGAGACGCCGTTGGCGAACGCCTCGGAGGCGGCGGGGGAGACGGAGACCCGCCAGTCGACCTCCTTGCGCGACTCGTACCAGATCACGCCGATGATGTCGGGGTGCTGGGCCAGCTGCGAGAACATCTCGGTGATCCACTGCGCCTTGAGCCCCGAGGTGTCGGTCGCCCCGGTCTCGGTGATCACCACGGGTTTCTGGCTGAAGCCCCGCAGCTGCGCGATGGTCGGTCCGAAGATCTGGTCGAACGACTTGTACTTCTCGACGCCGGTGGTGCCGTAGTAGCCGGACAGGCCGAGCCAGTCGACGTAGTCGTCACCGGGGTAGAGGGTGCTCAGGGTGGTGGCGTTCTCGTAGTCGACGTTGGGGCTCCACACCCAGGCGACCCGGGTCGCGCCCGCCTGCTTGAAGATGTCGTGCACGTGCTTCCACGCCTGGACGTACTGGCCCTTCTGGTTCCCGTTGGTCTGCTCGCACCACGGGTACCAGTAGCCGTTCATCTCGTGGGCGAAACGCAGCGCGACGGGGTAGCCGAGGTCCTTGATGCCCTGGGCCCACGCCTTGATGTAGTCGTCGAAGGTGCCGTCGACGATGTGCGCGAGGGAGTACTCGGGCTGCAGGCCGCGCAGCTTGTCCTCCTTCGCCTCCTTGCGGTAGTCCCAGGGCTCCCAGGCGACCATCGGCATGATGCCGCGTTCGGCGACGGTGTCGAAGACCCGGCGGTCGAACTTCCGGTCCCACCAGCCGACCGAGAACTCCAGCACGTTCGGCTGGTGCTTGACGGCCGTGGCGAACTCGTCGAGCGGGCCGAGGTCGTACGGGCCGGGCTTCGTCATGATGCCGGTGAACGCGGTGCCCGCGGACGGGAAGCGCGGCGCCGGGGGCGGCCCGGGGGTCGCCGTCGCGGAGGGCGTCGCGCCGGGGGTGCCCGGGGCGGGGGTGGGCGTGGGCGGCGGCAGGGCCAGGGCGGCGGTCAGCCAGCTCGGCTTCGCGGTGGGGGCGCTGCCGGCGAAGGCGTACGGGTCCTGGTCGTGGTTGCGGGAGAGCCGGGGCGCGA
This sequence comes from Streptomyces sp. NRRL WC-3742, assembly GCF_000720635.1. Taxonomy (GTDB): domain Bacteria; phylum Actinomycetota; class Actinomycetes; order Streptomycetales; family Streptomycetaceae; genus Kitasatospora. Next base: position 51,725 of record NZ_JOCF01000017.1, read on the forward strand.
GCACGAAGGTGTACCCGACCATCAGGGCCAGGGCGAGCAGGGCGGCGATCCGGGGGACGGTGATCCGCAGCATCAGCGGGCCCCCCGCTCGCGTCGTCCGCCGACCCGGGCGGGCTCCCGCAGCTCCTCGAACGCGGCCTGCGCCGAGGGTTCGGCGGCTCCGGCGGCTCCGGCGGATCCACCGGAGCCCACCGGTTCGGCCGCCGCCGTACGCGGGCCCCGCTGGACGGGGACGGGCGCGGGCGCGGGCTCGGCGGCCCGTTCCGCCTCGGCCCGGGCCTCGGCGGCCCGCTGGGCCCGGGCCTCGCGGCGCGCGCCGACGAAGGAGATCACCAGCGGCGCGACGCCCGTGAACAGGCTGATCCCGGCCCAGAACCGCAGGATCCAGATGTCGTGGTGGAGCGTGAAGCTCGCCCCGAGCAGCCCGCCCGCGACGGCCGCCCACATCAGGTGCAGCCGGAACGTGGACAGGGACTCGGCGCTGCGCAGGTCCCCCTTGGCGGTGACGGCGTAGGCGAGCGGGCGGCGCAGCAGCGCCGAGATGGCGGCGGCGACGTAGACCGGCCCGGCGAACAGGGCGAGCCCCATCCCGGCCACGCCGATCTCGCGCCGCTCGTGGGCGGCCAGGTTGAAGCGGCGCAGCCAGAGCCACAGCACGAACCAACTGCCCATGCTGGCGCCCCACAGGGCCATCCAGTGGGTGCTGTTGAGGTGGATGGAGGTGACGCCGAGGGCGAGGTAGACGGAGGTGGCGAGGCTGCCGAGGAGGGTGCTGATCGCCACGCTCGGGTAGTAGAACTGGACGAGCCCGTAGAGCACGCGCTGGCGCAGCCGCAGCCTGAGGCCCGAGCGCAGCCGGCTCCTGGTGAGGATCTCCCAGATGCCGTACGCCCAGCGCTTCTGCTGGTTGAAGTAGTCGGTCCAGGAGGTGGGGCCCTCGCCGACGGCCAGGACGTCGGGGGTGTAGACGCCCTTCCAGTGGTGGCCCGTCGCCGGGTTGGCGGTGGCCTGGACCCGCATGCTGGTGAGGTGGTCCTCGATGATCGAGTCCTGGTAGCCGCCGATCTGCTGCCAGGCGGTGGGCCGGTACAGGTGGTTGGTGCCGATCAGCAGCGGCGCGTCCATGCCGTTGCCGCCGCGCTCGACCAGGCCGGAGAAGAGGTACTGCTGCACGGAGGCGCCGTGGGCGACCCAGTTGTCGTACATGTTGCCGTACACCTGGGGGGCGACGACGAAGGCGACGTCGGGGTCGCGGAAGTAGCCGAGGGTGCGCTGCAGGAAGCAGGGCAGCGGGACGTGGTCCGGGTCCATCTGGGCCACCACGTCGTAGCCGTGCTCGTGCTCGGCGCGCCAGGAGTTGTGGTTGCCGGACTTGGTCCGGGCGCGGAACTCGCCCTCGGCCTGGTTGTACTCGGGGCGTCCCTTGCGGCTGAAGTGGTGGACGCCGAGGCGGGCGGCCATCTTCTTGACGCGGTCGTCGTCGCCCTCGTCGAGGATCCAGACGTCGACCCGGCCGTCGTACTCGATCCGCAGCATCGCCGCGAGGGTGCGCTCGACGATCTCGATCGGCTCCTTGGAGGGCACGATCGTGGTGAGCACCGCGACCCGCAGGCCGGAGGGGGCGGTGACCGGTACCGGGTCCTTGGCGCGGAACGCGAAGACCCAGACGGCGAGGTTCTGAACCAACCGGATGGCTTCCACCGTGATAACAGCACAGAAGCAGATTCGCGCGAGGTTGATCCGCCAGTCCGGGGACCAGCCCACGCCGGTACCGGGGATGTGCTCGGGAAGGAGCAGCCAGCCGACGAAGGCGAGGCCCGCGAGGGCGTTGACCGCCACCAGGAGGGTGGTCGTGAACGTCGCGCCGCGCGAGGAGACGGAGCGGTAGCGGACGGCGGCGCCGTCCTCGCCGGGAGTCAGTGGCCCGGCGGTCTCCGCGCAGGCGATGTAGGCGCGTTGGGCCGATGCGTTGCGTAACTCCCGCCGGACGATGCGCCGTTCGTGCCGGGCACGCGGCAGGACGCGTCCGTGGCGTCCGCGCCCCCGCTTGCCCCGGTCCGTCGTGTGCTCGTTGGTGGAGTCCACCAGGTCAACCCCCGTACCACCGCCTCGATCGGCAGTGGGCCTGCGCTCATAGGTTTGGCTGATGTTCAGTCAAGCTGTCTTTGCACGCGGCCCAGCATACGGGTCGTGGTCGAGCGAATACGGCCGGACCCCGGTTCCCGTGGAACCGGGGCGTCTCGGCAGGTGGGGCCGGGTGCGCGTCGGGAAGCCCGTCAGGGAGTGATCTTGACGCTGTTCGCGATCTGGTCCATCAGGGCCAGCGGCGGCGCCTCGGTCGCCTGGTCCAGGCAGATCTGCAGCACCGGCACGGTCGTGGCCCCGGCGGCCGGGGTGACCTCCAGCACGCCGCAGTAGCTGTCCGGCGCGGAGGAGTTGCTGGACATCGGGACGTGCCAGAGCGCGAGGTAGCCGTCCATGCCCTGGATCTTGACGGGCGACTGCTTCACCGGCTCCGGCGGCGTCGGCGCGTCGGAGCCGTAGCGGGCGTTGTAGAGCAGCTGGCCCATGCCGAGCACCAGCGACTTCGGGTCGGACCAACCGCCGTTGAGCACCCGGAGGTTCTGGACGACGAGGCCGCGGGTGCAGGCCCCGCTGCCGTGGCCCACGCAGGCGTACGGGTTCACCGCGTAGCGGATCTCGTTCGGCGCCTTGGCGTCGACCTGGACCTGCCACTCCTGGGGCAGCATGAAGTTCATCTTCGAGTCCTGGCCGGTGATCTGCCGCCCGCCCGGCAGCTGCTGACCGCCGGTCAGGGCGGTGCCCATGAAGCCGTTCGGGCTCTTGGGGTCGGCGGCGGGGGTCGCGGCCTTGGCCGGGCCGGCGGCCGGCGCGTCGGAGCCGGAGCCCCTGTGGCCCACCAGGTAGCCGCCCGCGGCCATGACCGCCGACAGCACCACGGCGCCGACCGCCAGCAGCACGCGCTTCTTGCCGCGGTTGGGCTCGACGGTCTCGAACACCACCGAGGTGGGGACCGGCTTCACGGGCGGCAGGCCGGGCGAGGGCGAGGCGACGGGCTCGGGCCGGGGCTGGGGCGAGGCGGCGGCCTGGAACGGCACCGAGGGCATCGTCGCCGTGGGCGGAACCGGTGCCGGAACCGGGGCCGGTGCCGGAGTCACGGGCGCGGCCGGCTGCCGCGGAGGCGCCGTCTGCGTGGTCGCCGTCGGCGAGACGGCGTCCGCCACGGCGTGGCCGGGAAAGGGGCTCACGGGCGCAGCGCCGCTCGCCGGTTTGGCCTGAACCTTGTCGGTCCAGGTCGAACCGTCCCACCAACGCACCGTGTTGGGCTGCCCCGATGGATCGTCGTACCAGCCGCTAGGAACACTCCCCGTCGTCATGCGGCGGATATTAGCAGTGCGTCGATGGGATGGTCATTTCAAGTCACCGGATACATGCACAGGCTGACTGAGCCTCAGAACGCCATGGTGTAGACCATCAGGTTCATGCCCGGGATCGGGGACCAGTCGCGCCCGGGGGTGCGCAGGAAGCCGATGCGCTCGTAGACGCGGTGGGCGGTGGTCATGGTCGGCTGGGTGGAGAAGGCCATGCCGGCCAGGCCCAGCTCGCGGCTGCGGGCGATGCTCGCGCGCACGAGGGACTCGCCGACGCCGCGGCCCCGGGCGGCGCCGTCGGTGGCGAGCATCCGGATCTCGCCCTCCTCGGGGGTGGCGATGTCGGCCCACTCGGTGCCGCCGACGGCGAAGGTCACGCAGCCGAGGACCCGCTGGTCGGACGCGTCGACGGCGACCAGGAGCTCGGCCTCGAGGGAGCGGCGCCCGGCGTCGCTCAGCAGGGCGACGTAAGGGCTGTCGGGCCGGGTGAAGCCGCCGCCGACGAAGGCGTCGACGGTGATCCGGCCGGCGTCGGCGAGGTCCTGGGGGAGGGCGCGGCGGATGAGGATGTCCATCGGGCCAGTGTGCCGGAGCGGGGTGCGGTGCTGGTCAGGGGGGTGGTCCGTACCGGAAGGGTCTCGGGGGAGGCGGCCCCGGCGGCGCGGTGGCCGCCGGGGCGGTGGTAGGTGCCGGCGGCCGGACCGCGGGCGAGGTCGCGGCCGATCAGGGTGCCCAGCAGGCCGAAGCCGCCGACGGCGCCCGCGAGGGCCAGTGCCGAGGCGAGGATGTCGCTGTCCATGGCTCCACTGTGGCCGGGCGGTGCGGGTGCCCACGAGTGGCAGGAACGGCCGATGACCGCGAATTCCTGCCACCGGGGCCCTTCCGCCGCCCACCGGTGGCCGGGCATCCTGGGCGGCATGCTGAAGAACGTCGTCGCGGTGGTGCTGGAGGAGGTCCACCCCTTCGAACTGGGCGTGGCCTGCGAGGTGTTCGGCCTGGACCGCACCGCCGAGGGACTGCCCGGGTACGAGTTCGCGATCGCGGGCGAGCGCCCGGGCCCGCACGTCACCCACGCCGGGTTCACCCTCGACGTCCCGCACGGGCCCGAGCGCCTGGCCGGCGCCGACCTCGCCGTGGTGACGGCCTCCGGGCTGCGCGAGACGTACCCGGAGCCGCTGCTGGAGGCGCTGCGCCGGGTGGTGGCCGACGGCGGCCGGGTGCTGTCCATCTGCAGCGGCGCGTTCGTGCTGGGCGCCGCCGGACTGCTGGACGGGCGCCGCTCGGCCACCCACTGGCGCTACAGCCGGCAGCTGGCCAGGCGGTTCCCGGCCACCACCGTCGAGCCCGACGTGCTCTACGTGGACGACGACCCGGTGCTCACCTCGGCCGGTACGGCCGCCGGCATCGACGCCTGCCTGCACCTGGTGCGCAAGGTGCAGGGCGCCGAGGTGGCCCGGGAGATCGCCCGCCGGATGGTGGTGGCGCCGCACCGGGAGGGCGGGCAGGCCCAGTTCGTCAACCGCCCGCTGCCGGAGCGCGACGGCGTCTCGCTGGCGCCGCTGCTCGACTGGATGCGCCACCACCTGGCCGAGGAGGCCACCGTCGAGCAGCTGGCCGCCCGGGCGCACCTGTCGCCGCGCACCTTCGCCCGGCGCTTCCAGCAGGAGACGGGCACCACCCCGCACCGCTGGCTGGTCGGACAGCGGGTGCTGCTCGCGCAGCGGCTGCTGGAGTCCACCGCCGAGTCGGTGGACGCGATCGCCACCCGCTGCGGTTTCGGCAACGCGGCGGCGCTGCGGCACCACTTCGGGCGTCGGCTGGGCACGACACCGATGGCCTACCGGCGGGTCTTCGGCGAGGGCTGAAGCGAGGGCTGAACCGAGGGCTGCCGGGAGCGGCGGTCAGTCCGCGTCGAGGTGCCCGAGGCCGTTCCACTGCTCGGCGCGCAGCCGCCCGTCCTGGGCGCGCCACAGGCTGGTGGAGCAGTTGTGCACCGGGCCGAGCCCGACGAGCTGCTCCTCGCTGAGCCGGTCGAGCACGTAGCGCAGCATCAGCACGGTGCAGTCGTGCGCCACGAGCAGGACGGGCCGCCCGGCCTCCTCCTCGCCGAGGTCCCGCAGCAGGCTGCGCACCCTCAGGGCGACGTCGGCCCAGGACTCGCCGCCGGGCGGTCGGTAGTACAGCTCGCCCATCTTGCGGCGGCGGGCGGCCTCCTCCGGGTGCCTGGCCTCGATGGCGGCCTTGGGCAGCATCTCCAGGACGCCGAGCTCGCGGTCGCGCAGCCGCTCGTCGTAGCGGACGGCGAGGGTGACGGGCACGGCGCCGAGGCCGGCGGCCTGGGCGAGCGCGATGCGGGTGGTCTCGGTGGTGCGCACGTACGGCGAGCACCAGACGCTGCGCGGGCGGTCGGCGGCGGGCAGGCCCGCCCACCAGCGGCCGAGGTCCTGGGCCTGCTGCCGGCCGTGCGGGGAGAGCGGGATGTCGGCGTCGCGGCAGCTGATCGGGACGCTGAGGGCGCCGGAGGCATCGGCGAGCTGGAACTCGACGTTGGCGGTGGACTCGCCGTGCCGGGTGGCGATCAGCAGGGACGGCAGCGGCCGGACGGCGGCGTGCCGGTGGGAGGTCAGGTGGTGGAGGCCGTTCGTGTGCTGGCCGTTCTGGTGCTGCGTGGGCTGCTGCGTGGGCTGGTGCTGCGTGGGCTGGTGCTGGCCGTTGAGGGTGGTGCCGAGTTCTGCCATGGCCGCGAGCTCCCCGTGGGTCGATCAGGTCCCGGCCGTTCGCCGGTCCGGTGATGTGGTGCCCGGCGTGCACGTCAGTTCATACATATGATCGCGCCGCCTCTTCCAGTGTTCACGGAGAAGGCGGCGCGACCACAGGGCGCGTGGGGCGTGAATCAGTGCGCCGCTACGGGCTCCGGCGCGCTCTTCGGCTCGTCCCCGCCGTCCTCGGCGCCGTAGTCGGCGGGCGAGGTCTCGTCCGCTCCGACCGGCGCCTTGGCGGCCCGCAGCACCAGGGTGAGCACCACCGCGACGAGCAGGTTGAGCACGAAGGCCGTCAGCCCGATGTAGCCGAGCTGGCCGAGCACGGGGATCTCGGCCGAGTTGCCGCCGAAGTGCTTGGTGGCCTTGCTGGGGATCTCGTACGCCTTCCAGGTGCCGTAGACCATGCCGGCCGCCCACCCGGCGAACAGCGCCCAGTGGTGGAACCAGCGGGTGAACAGGCCGCCGACGATCGCCACGAAGGTCTGCAGGATCCACAGGCCGCCCAGCAGCTGGAGGTTGATCGCGGCCTGCTTGTCCATGCCGAGGACGAAGACCAGCGCGCCGACCTTCACCAGCAGCGAGACCAGCTTGGCCACCCGGGTCTCGTCGGCGGGGGTGGCGGCGGGCCTGAACCACTCCTTGTAGACGTTGCGGGTGAACAGGTTGGCCGCCGCGATGGACATGATGGCGGCCGGCACCAGCGCGCCGATCCCGATCGCGGCGAAGGCCACGCCGGTGAACCAGTCCGGGAACATGCTCGCGAACAGCTGCGGCACCGAGAGCTGGGCGTTGTAGCCCTTCTCCTTGGTGCCGACGCCGGCCGCGAGGGCCATGAAGCCCAGCAGCGCCAGCAGGCCCAGCATCAGCGAGTACGCGGGCATGATCGCCATGTTGCGGCGCACGGTGTTGCGGGACTTGGAGGCCAGCACGCCCGTCACCGAGTGCGGGTACATGAACAGCGCCATCGCCGAGCCGAGGCCGAGCGTGGCGTACACCCACTGCTTGTCCGCCGGGACGGTCATCGAGCCGGTCTTGGTCTGCTTGAAGTGCTCCGCGACCGAGTCGAAGATGTGGCCGTAGCCGCCGAGCCGGATCGGGATGTAGATCACCGCGACGATGATCACGATGTAGACCAGCGCGTCCTTGACGAAGGCGATCAGCGCCGGGGCGCGCAGCCCGGAGGAGTAGGTGTAGGCGGCCAGCACGCCGAAGGCGATGAACAGCGGCAGGTCCTTGACGAACCAGCCGGCGTTCTCCCCGCCGCCGAGGCCCAGCACGTCCAGCACCGCCTGGATGCCGACGAGCTGCAGCGCGATGTACGGCATGGTGGCGAGGATGCCGGTGAGCGCGACCACCAGGGACAGCGGCCGCGAGCCGTAGCGCCCGCGTACGAAGTCGGCCGGGGTGACGTAGCCGTGCACCCGGGAGACCGACCAGAGCCGGGGGAGGAAGAGGAACACCAGGGGGTACGCGATGATCGTGTACGGCACCGCGAAGAAGCCCGCCGCGCCCGTCGCGTACACCGCCGCGGGGACGGCGATGAAGGTGTACGCGGTGTAGAGGTCGCCGCCGAGCAGGAACCAGGTCACCCAGGTGCCGAAGCTGCGCCCGCCCAGGCCCCACTCGCTCAGGTGGGCCGCGTTGTCCGCGCGGCGCCAGCGGGAGGCGAGGAAGCCCATCACGGTGACCAGGGCGAAGAAGAGGACGAAGACCACGAGGGCCGGAACGTTGACGTCCTTCATCGGGCACCCCCGGTCCGGGCCGCCTTGCGGGCCTTCTCGTCACGGTTGATCAGCAGGTAGGCGGCGACGGTGAAGACCGCCGACACCGGCACCCAGAGCAGCTGGTACCAGTAGAAGAAGGGGACACCGGACACCGCCGGGTCGGTCTTGTCGTAGGAGGACACCCAGAGCATCGCGACGATGGGCACGAGCAGGGCGAGCCCGGCGAGCACCCGTTCGGGCGTCACCACCGGGACGGTGGGCCCGGTCGACTGGGGCATGTCATCTTCGAGTGGATCGGGTTCTGACGGCATCTCGGCTCCGCTCCGGAGGGCTTCGTTACCCGTCGATGCCGCAGCCCCCGGGAAACCGCACGCCCCCGCGAGCCCGCCGAGCGGCACCAGAGGTGATCAACGGTCGGTACGGCTGCGAAATGTAGAGCATGGCGTGACCCATGTCACCGGGAACGGCAGAACTTCCCGCCAGTCGGACGGGCCGCGCGCCGGTGCTCGGCCGGGCGCCGCCCCCTCTGTTCCGGCCTGTTCCGGCCTACTCCGGACGCTTGAGGCGGGTGATGAACTTGTAGCGGTCGCCGCGGTAGATGGAGCGCACCCACTCGACCGGGTCGCCGTCCGCGTCGAAGGAGTGCCGGGAGAGCTGGAGCATCGGCAGGCCCAGGTCGGAGCCGAGCAGCCCGGCCTCGCGCGGGTTGGCGAGGGTGGTCTCGATGGTCTCCTCCGCCTCGGCGACGCTGACCCCGTAGACCTCGCGCAGCGCGGTGTAGAGGGAGTTGTGCTTGGCCAGGTTCTTGCGCAGCGCGGGGAAGCGCTTGGCGGACAGGTGGGCGACCTCGATGGCCATCGGGTCGCCGTTGGCCAGGCGCAGGCGCTCGATGCGCAGCACGCGCCCGCCGGGCTTGATGTCGAGCAGCGGGGCGAGCCGGTCGTCGGCGGTGATGTAGCCGATCTCGATCAGCCGGGAGGCGGGCTCCAGGCCCTGGGCGCGCATGTCCTCCGTGTAGGAGGTCAGCTGCAGCGCCTGGGCGACCTTGGGCTTGGCGACGAAGGTGCCCTTGCCCTGGATGCGCTCCAGCCGGCCTTCGACCACCAGCTCCTGGAGGGCCTGGCGCACGGTGGTGCGGGAGGTGTCGAACTGCGCGGCGAGCGCCCTCTCCGGCGGTACGGGCGTGCCGGCGGGCTGGGTCTCGGTGAGCTGGAGCAGGTGGCGCTTGAGGCCGTAGTACTTGGGGACGCGTGCGGTCGGGTCGGTGCCGGCCTGCGTGGGCAGGTTCTTCACCTCGGGGTCGTTGACCTGGGCGCTGGTTCCCCCGTCGCTGCTCATCCGGCCTGTTCTCCCGCTTCTCGCGGGGCCTTTTCGGGCCCCGCCACATCGTTAACGGACCACATCGTTGCATGTATGGCTACGGAACGAATACCTCATCACGCGATGAACGATGTGCGGTGTCGGCTTGATAACGGGTGGTCGAGATCGGTCCAACGGCCGTTGACAGGCCCATTGGTCTAGGCCAAGCTCCAGGCATCTGGTCTACACCACTAGGCCGGTTCCGATGAATCCCCCCACCTGTTCGAAGGGGTCCGCGGCACCTTTCCTCCCGCTTTGCGTGGGTCTGCCGCTGCCGCCCGACGTGGGGTAACCCAATGGCATCCCTCAGGAGGATGGCGTGAAGCGTCAGCTCATCGCGGCGGTCGGCGTCGCAGCAATGGTCGTCGGCCTGGCGGCTTGTGGCTCGGACAGCAAGAAGTCGGACGACAAGGGTTCGTCGACCTCCGCTGCCTCCTCGGCCGACAAGTACAAGGGCAAGACGCTCAAGGTGTGGACGATGAGCGGCACGGCCCCCAAGGGCTGGACCGACTCCGTGAAGACCGAGTTCGAGACCGCCTACCCGGGCTCGAAGGTCGAGTTCGCCACCCAGGAGTGGGGCGGCATCGGCGCCAAGGTCACCGCCGCGCTCTCCGAGGGCTCGGTCGACGTCCTGGAGGTCGGCAACACCCAGACCGCCGGTTACGCCGCCTCGGGCGGTCTGCTGGACATCACCAAGGACAAGTCCGCCCTCGGTGGCGACGACTGGGCCGCCAACCAGAACGAGTCCGCCGTCCTGGACGGCAAGCAGTACGCCGCGCCGTGGTACGTCACCAACCGCGTCGTCGCCTACAACAAGGACCTCTGGGCCAAGGCGCAGCTGACCGACGCCCCGAAGACCCTCGACGAGTTCTACGCCGACCTCGACAAGCTCAAGGCCACCGCCGGCGTCTCCGACCCGATCTACATGCCGGGCCAGGAGTGGTACGTCTACTTCGGTCTGCTCACCAGCGAGGGTGGCAAGATCGCCAAGAAGGAGGGCGACAAGTGGGTCGGCGGCCTGTCCTCCCCCGAGGCGCAGAAGGCGTTCGAGACCTACAAGGCGCTGCAGAGCCACTCGGTCACCGGCCCGAAGGACAAGGACGAGGCCACCCCGCAGCAGAAGGACGTCTTCGGCAAGGGTGACGTCGGCGCCATCATCGGCCTCGGCTGGGAGCTCCCGAAGGAAGAGGTCATTCCGGCCAGCAAGATCGGCTTCTTCCCGCTCCCCGGCAAGACCGCCGACAAGGCGTCCGGCGTGTTCCTCGGTGGCTCGAACCTGGCGATCGCCGCGCAGAGCAAGAACACCGACATGGCCAAGGACTTCCTGAAGATCGCTCTCAACGACAAGAACGAGAGCATGTTCGCCGCGGCCGGCAGCATCCCGAACAAGGCCAAGCTGAACAGCCAGATCAAGGGCGACTTCGCCGTGGCCGCGCAGAAGGCCGCCGCGGTCGGTGCCATCACCCCGAACACCCCGAACTGGGCGAGCGTCGAGGACAACCCGAACCCGGTCAAGGAGTTCCTGACCGCGGCCCTGACGGGTGACTACGCCGCCGCCGCCAAGAAGGCGGACGACGAGATCGCGAAGCGTCTCAACCAGAAGCAGTAAGTGCTGAGCGGCGTCGCTCACCGGCCCCCGGCGGGGGGCCGGTGGGCGGCGCCTGTCCGTCGTGGCCGGTTGTGAGGAAGTGAGAACGATGGCTGTGCATTCGGAGCGGGTGCAGACCCCGGCCCCGGAGGCGGGGGACGAGGTCGTGGCCAGGGAAGTGAGCGGTGCCGGGAACGGCGGGGGCAGGCGCTCCGTGCCGAAGGGCACCAGATCCGCGGGCGGTCCGAGCCTGGGCGCCCGCTTCGCGCCGTATGCGCTGCTGCTGCCCGCCACCGTGGCGACCCTCGCCCTGCTGGGCTGGCCGCTGGTGAAGATCTTCCTGGTGTCGTTCCAGAACCTCAACCGGCGCCAGATCATCATGCACCTCACGGAGTGGGTGGGCTTCGACAACTACTCCGAGCAGCTGAAGGACCCGGAGTTCTGGGCCGTCACCGGGCGCACCGTCGTCTTCACCGGCGTCAACGTGGCGCTGACCATGGTCGCCGGCACCCTGGTGGGCCTGCTGCTCAACATCCTCGGCAAGAAGATGCGCCTGGGGCTGTCGATCGCGCTGGTCCTGGCCTGGGCCATGCCGATCGTCGCCGCCACCACCGTCTACACCTGGCTGTTCGACTCCCAGTACGGCGTCGTCAACTGGCTTCTGGACAAGGCCGGCTGGCACTCGATGGCCGGCTACAACTGGATGAGCGACGAGTACACGACGTTCTTCGTCGTCACCCTGCTGATCGTCTGGCAGTCGATCCCGTTCGTGGCGTTCAACATGTACGCCGCGCTGACGACCATCCCCAAGGAGCTGTACGAGGCCGCCCGCATGGACGGCGCCGGCTCCGGCAAGATCTTCAGCCTGGTGATCTTCCCCAACCTGAAGCCGTTCTTCCTGGCCACGACGTTCCTGGAGATCATCTGGATCTTCAAGAGCTTCACCCAGGTCTACGCCATCAACGCCGGCGGCCCCGACAAGCTCACCCGGACCCTGCCCGTGCACGCCTACCTGGAGGGCACCTCCAGCCAGCACTACGGCGTCGGCGCCACGATCGCCGTGCTCACCATCCTGATGCTGTGCGTGCTGATGGCGTACTACTTCCGCATCCTGATCAAGCAGGAGGACGAGCTGTGAGGCGCTCTCTCTTCGGACGTACCTGGCCGAACGCGATCGCGGCCGTCCTCATCGTCTTCTTCATCTTCCCCGTCTACTGGATGATCGCCACGTCCTTCAAGAAGGACCAGGACATCACCAGCAAGACGCCGGTGTTCATCCCGTTCAACGGCACCCTGGAGCACTACACCACCGCCACCGGCGTGGAGAAGTTCTGGGAGTACGTCACCAACAGCGTGGTCGTCACCGTCGCCGCGGTGCTGCTGTCGCTGCTGATCGCGACCATGGCCTCCTTCGCCATCGCGCGCATGAGGTTCCGCGGCCGCAAGGCGTTCGTGCTGGTCGTGATGATGGCGCAGATGGCGCCCTGGGAGGTCATGACCATCGCGGTCTACCTCATCGCGCGCGACAACGACATGCTGAACAGCCTGGTCCCGCTGACCCTCTTCTACATGATGATGGTCCTGCCCTTCACCATCTGGACGCTGCGCGGCTTCATCGCCGCCGTGCCCAAGGAGTTGGAGGAGTCGGCCATGGTGGACGGCTGCACCCGCACCCAGGCGTTCGTGAAGGTGATCTTCCCGCTGCTGGCCCCCGGCCTGATGTCGACCTCGCTGTTCGGCTTCATCACGGCGTGGAACGAGTTCCCGCTCGTCCTGACCCTCAACAAGGAGCAGGGCAAGACCCTCCCGCTCTGGCTGTCCTCCTTCAAGACCGCCTTCGGCAACGACTGGGGCGCCACCATGGCCGCCTCGACGATGTTCGCCCTGCCGGTCCTGATCCTGTTCATCTTCCTGCAGCGCAAGGCGGTCGGCGGTCTGACCGACGGCGCCGTGAAGGGCTGAGCCGACGTGAGCATCCTCGTCCCCACCTCCCTGGACAGCGACCAGCTGCACCGGGACGCGCTGACCGTCCTGCAGCCCGGCTTCGTCGGCACCGAGCCGCCGGAGTGGCTGCGCCGCCACCTCGCCGCCGGGCTCGGCTCCGTCGCGCTGTTCGACCGCAACGTGGTCGACCTCGACCAGCTGTCCGCGCTCACCGGCGCGCTGCGCGCCGAGAACCCCGACCTCCTCATCGCCATCGACGAGGAGAGCGGCGACGTCACCCGCCTGGAGGCCGGTTCCGGCTCCTCCTGGCCCGGCAACCTCGCCCTCGGCGCGATCGACGACCCGGAGCTGACCCGGGACGTCGCCCGCGAGCTGGGCCGGGCGCTGGCCGCCGCCGGCGTCAACTACAACTGGGCGCCCACCGCCGACGTCAACTCCAACCCGCGCAACCCGGTCATCGGCGTCCGCTCCTTCGGGGCCGACCCCGAGCTGTGCGCCCGGCACACCGCCGCCTGGGTCGAGGGCCTGCAGTCGGCCGGCGTGGCCGCCTGCTCCAAGCACTTCCCCGGCCACGGCGACACCGCGGTGGACTCCCACCACGGCCTGCCGGTCATCGACGTCGACCTGGACGTGCTGCGCGCCCGCGACCTGGTGCCCTTCCAGGCAGCCATCGCCGCCGGCACCAAGGCCGTGATGACGGCCCACATCATGATCCCGGCGCTCGACCCGAAGCTTCCGGCCACCCTGAGCCCGACCGTGCTGCGCGACCTGCTGCGCGCCGCCCCGGCCGAGGGCGGCCTCGGCTACCAGGGCCTGATCGTCAGCGACGCGATCGAGATGGGCGCCATCGCCGACACCTTCGGCATGGGCGAGGGCACCGTCCTGGCCCTGGCGGCCGGCGCGGACGCGATCTGCGTCGGCGGCGGGCTGGCCGACGAGGAGACCGTGCTGATGCTGCGCGACGCCATCGTGGCGGCCGTGCGCTCGCGCCGGATCTCCGAGGAGCGGCTGGCCGACGCGGCCCAGCGGGTCCGCTCGCTGGGCAGCTGGGGCCGGATCGCGGCCCAGGGCGACCAGCCGGAGCCGGACCTCGCGGTCGGCCTGCGCGCCGCCCGCCGGGCGCTCAGGGTCGTCCGGGCGCCGGGCCGCGAGGTGCTGGCGGTGACCGAACGCCCGTACGTGGCCTCGTTCTCGGACGAGCCGAACATCGCCGTCGGCGACGTCACCCCGTGGGGCGTGGCCGGCATGCTGGCCGACCGCTTCCCCGGCACCCGCACCCGCGACGTGTCGGCCGCCGAGGCGGCCCCGGAGCTGCTGGACGCGCTGGTCGACGAGCTGGTGGCCGGCGCCGAGGGCCGCCGCCTGGTGCTGGTGGTCCGGGACGCGCACAGGCACGCCTGGATGTCCGCCGCGCTGGGCCGCCTGGTGGCGGCCCGGCCGGACGCCGCCGTGGTCGAGATGGGCCTGCCCCAGTCCGAGCCCTCCGGCGCGCTCCACATCGCCACCCACGGCGCCGCCCGGGTCTGCGGGCTGGCGGCCGTGGAGGTCCTCACCGGGCAGTCGGGAGCGATCGGCTGAGAGCCGGGCGCGGGCCCGTCGTGCGCACGGCGCACGGCGGGCCCTTTTCGTTTTCCCGCGCATTTCCAGGAATTGACCTCCGGATTCCCGAAATGACCGTGCTCCCTCAATTGGGCCCTTAAATCCACCGGAAATCCCACTGTGGGTAATGGCCCGGCGACTGATCGCCACGCGGTGACAACGGCTCTGCAACGGCCTTGGTGACAAGGGCTGTTGGCCGTTGACAGCACTCTTGGTCTAGGCCAAAGTCCACTTCATCCCTCCTGCACCACTCTTGGCTCTAGCACCTCGGAGAATGACGTGATGAAGCGTCAGCTCATTTCCACGTTCGGGATCGCAGCCCTGGCAATCGGAATGACGGCCTGCTCCTCGTCCGGCTCGACCTCGGCCGACAAAAGCCCCGCCTCCGACCCCAAGGCCGCGAGCGGCACCGTCACCGTCTGGCTGATGGACGACGCCCAGAAGAACTGGCCCGACCTGGTCCAGCGCGTCAACGACGAGTTCGCCGCGAAGTACCCCAAGGTCACCCTGCGCCTGGTGTACCAGGGTTGGGCCGACAAGGTCACCAAGCTGGACAAGGCCCTCGCCGACGGCAGCGCCCCCGACGTGGTCGAGCTCGGCAACACCGAGACCATGAAGTACGTGCTCTCCGGCGCGCTCGCCCCGGTGGACCGCAGCAGCTTCGACAACTCCGACGCCTGGATCAAGGCGCTCGCCAACACCTGTACGTACCAGGACAAGCTCTGGTGCGTGCCGTACTACGCCGGCGCCCGCGTCGCCATCTACAACTCGGCCGCCTTCCAGCAGGCCACCGGCAGCGGGGAGTTCCCGAAGACGGAGACCGACCTGCTGGCCGCCCTGGACCGCATCGCCGAGAAGAACAAGTCCGACAAGTCCTTCTCCCCGCTCTACATGCCGGGCCCGTACTGGTACGCGGCGGCGAGCTACGTGGCCGCGTACGGCGGCAGCATCGCCAAGTTCGACTCCTCCGGAAACTGGCACGGCACCCTGCACGACGCCAAGTCCCAGCAGGGCATCAGCCACTTCGTCGACCTGGTGCGCAAGTACAACAAGGGCGACCTGACGGTCAACGAGCAGAACCAGTACGAGGCGATGGCGCGCGGCCGCGCCGCCTCCTTCTACGGCAACGGCTACGAGGCCGCCAGCGTCGCCGCGCCCGGCACCGGCGACCCGAGCCTCAAGGACGCCGTCAAGCTCGCCACCATGCCCGGTCCGGACGGCAAGCCGCTGCCCACCTTCATCGGCGGCTCCGACCTCGCCGTCACCGCCAAGTCCCAGCAGACGGCGCTGGCCGCCGACTGGGTGCGGATGTTCACCAGCGGCAAGTCGCAGCAGGCGCTCGCCGACAAGGACATCCTGCCGAACAACCTCACCCAGCTGGCCCCGCTCAAGAGCAAGCCGTCCACCGCCGCCGCGGCCAACGCCGTGCCGGACGCCTGGTTCACCCCGCTGGCCCCCGGCTGGGGCGCGATCGAGAAGCAGAAGATCCTGCCCGACATGCTGACCGCGATCCTCAAGGGCAAGTCCGTGGACCAGGCCACCAAGGACGCCGACGCCGCGATCGACCAGCTCATCAACACCCAGTCCTGACCTGCGGGACCCACGGGACAGGCCCTTGGACCCCGACGGCCCGGTGCGCCCGCGATCGCGGGCACACCGGGCCGTTTGTTCCTAGGATTGCCGCCAGGAAGGCCCGGAAGACCGGAGGCAACAGCAGATGTCCGACCACCAGACCGCTCCCGGCCGGATCATGGCGGCGGAGATGGCCGAGCAGCCGGCCGTCCTGCGGCGCATCCTCGACGAGGGCGCCCCGAAGATCCGCGGGATCGCGGCCGAGATCGCCGCCCGCAAGCCCCGCTTCGTCCTGCTGACCGCGCGCGGCACCTCGGACAACGCCGCGCTCTACGCCAAGTACCTGATCGAGATCCTGCTCGGCAAGCCGGCCGGCCTGACCTCGATGTCCACCACCACCGCGTACGGCGCCAAGCCCGACCTGACCGACGTGCTGGTGATCACCGTCAGCCAGTCCGGCGGCTCGCCCGACCTGGTGGCCTCCACCAAGGCCGCCCGCGAGGCGGGGGCGGTCACCCTCGCCGTCACCAACAACCCCGACTCCCCGCTCGCCGAGGTCTCGGAGTTCCACATCGACGTGCTGGCCGGGCCGGAGAAGGCGCTGCCCGCCACCAAGACGTACACCGCCGAACTGCTCGCGCTCTACCTGCTGGTCGAGGGCCTGCGCGGCGGCGACGGCGGGGCCGCCCGGGAGCTGCCCGCGCTGGCCGCCGGGGTGCTGGCGCGCCAGGCCGAGGTGAAGGCACTGGCCGAGCGGTACCGCTTCGCCCAGCGGCTGGTGATCACCTCGCGCGGCTACGGCTACCCGACCGCCCGCGAGGCGGCGCTCAAGCTGATGGAGACCACCTACATCCCCGCCACCCCGTTCTCCGGCGCCGACCTGCTGCACGGGCCGCTGGCGATGGTGGACAACGTCTCGCCGGTGATCGCGATCGTGCCGGACGGCAAGGGCGGCGAGGCCCTCCAGCCGGTCCTGGACCGGCTGCGCGGCCGCGGGGCGGACCTGGTGGTCGTCGGCCAGCAGGCCCAGGTGGACGCCGCCTCGGCCGGGTTCGCCCTGCCGCCGGGCGTGCCGGAGGAGGTCCAGCCGATCCTGGAGATCCTGCCGCTGCAACTGCTGGCGTACGAGGTGACCATCGCCCGCGGCCAGGACCCGGACGCCCCGCGCGCCCTGGCGAAGGTGACGGAGACGCGCTGACCGACGCCGACCGACAGGATCGGGGGCCGTCCACAGCCTGTGGACGGCCCCCGATCCCGTGAGCGGCGGAGAACGGCCCGAGGGCGGAAAGCACTACGGGCCACGGCGCCGACGCGGGACCCTCAACCCACGCGGCACCGCAGCCCGGAGCTGTCGTCGGCCACCGGTGACGATCGAGAACTGTGCGGGGTCCTCGTTCGACGGTGTCCGACCGAGGAGCGGCCTCGCGCGGTCAGGGCAGTTGCGCGGGGGGCCTCTCCTTGGTGCCCTTTCATTGTGGACTAGACCAATCGGGCTTGTCCAGGCCCGGCGGCAAATTGGTCTAAACAACCCCCGGAGGTCCGAACCGGTCCCACCGGGCCTACCGAACCCTCCGGACCCACGGAGCCCTCCGGACCCGCGCGCCCCGCCCGTACGGCGCTACCCTCGCCCTGTGCCCTCGCTGAACGAACTCGTCCGCCGCCACACCACCCTCACCGGGGCCGACGTGGAATGGCTCCACCTGCTGGTCTCGGAGTGGCAGCTGCTCTCCGACCTCTCCTTCGCCGACCTGGTGCTCTGGATCCCCACCTGGGACGGCATCCGCTACGTCTCCGTGGCCCAGATGCGGCCCAACACCGGCCCCACCTCCTACCAGGACGACATGGTCGGCCACCTCGTCCCGCGCGGGCGCCGCCCGCTGCTGGACGCCGCCTTCGACGAGGGCCGGATCGTGCGCGAGGGCGACCCGGAGTGGCGGGAGGAAGTGCCCGTACGGGTCGAGTCGATCCCCGTGCGGCGCGAGGGCAAGGTGCTCGGGGTCATCGCCCGCAACACCAACCTGCTGACCGTGCGCACCCCCAGCCGGCTGGAGCTCACCTACCTGCAGAGCGCCTCCGACCTGGCCCAGATGATCGCCGCCGGCAGCTTCCCCTTCCCCGGCGTCGAGCAGGCCGACATGGACGCCGCCCCCCGCGTCGGCGACGGCCTGATCCGCCTGGACGCGGACGGCATCGTCACCTACGCCAGCCCCAACGCCCTCTCCGCCTACCACCGCCTCGGCCTGAGCACCGACCTGGTCGGCACCCACCTGGGCCGCGCCACCGCCGACCTCGCCCCGCCCTCGCGCTCGGCCGTCCACGAGGCGCTGGTGAAGATCGCCAGCGGCTGGGCACCCCGGCAGACCGAGGTCGAGGCCCAGGGGGGAGTGGTGACGCTGCGGGCGATCCCGCTCAAGCCCAAGGGCGTGCTGACCGGTTCGCTGGTGCTCTGCCGGGACGTGACGGAGCTGCGCCGCCGCGACCGCGAGCTGATGACCAAGGACGCCACCATCCGGGAGATCCACCACCGGGTGAAGAACAACCTCCAGACCGTCGCCGCCCTGCTGCGGCTCCAGTCGCGCCGGATGGAGTCCGAGCCCGCCCGGGCGGCGCTCGACGAGGCCGTGCGCCGGGTCGGCTCGATCGCCATCGTGCACGAGACGCTCTCCCAGGCGCTGGACGAGCAGGTGGCCTTCGACGAGATCGCCGACCGGGTGCTGGCCATGGCGATGGAGCTCTCCCAGGACGGCCGGGTCCACACCCGGCGCACGGGCAGCTTCGGCATCCTCTCCGCCGAGGTGGCCACCCCGCTGTCGATGGTGCTGACCGAGCTGCTGCAGAACGCGCTGGAACACGCGTTCGGCCCGACGGCCTCCGGCAACCTGGAGGTCAGCGCGCTGCGCGGACGGGCGCCCGCCACGGGCATGGGCTGGTCGGACAGCTGGAACGGCGGCGCCAAGCCGGAGGAGTACCTGCTGATCACGGTGCAGGACGACGGCCGGGGCATGCCGGAGGGGTTCGACCCGCAGTCCGCGGGCAACCTGGGCCTCCAGATCGTCCGCACGCTCGCCTGCGGGGAGCTGGGCGGGACCTTCGACATGGTGGCCGGCCCGGACGGCGGCACCAAGGTGATCCTGGAGATCCCGGTCCGCTGAGACCGCGAGACCGCGAGACCGCTGAGACGCGCGGATGTGCAGTGAGAAGCAGCGAGAAGCAGTGAGGTGCGGCGGGGGCGTGCGCACGGCCGACGCGCCGGGTGCACGCTCCACGCGCGGGCGTGAGAACGCGACGGTGCGGGGGCGGGGGAGTGGGGCCGCAGGGGCGCGGAAACAGAAACGAGGCCCTGTCGACCGGGGGGGGTGGGTCGACAGGGCCTCTCAACCCGTTCCGGCCGTCGGGGGGAGTCGGCCGGAGCAGGGGCTCTGGGTGGTGCGACACCTCACCGGTGCGTTGCACACGGTGAGCGCCTAAGCTCCACGATATTGCTCTCTGTGAACAGTATCAAGTGCCTGGGCGAATCCGGTGTCGCAGGGCCCGGTCCAGCAAGGCCCCTTGTGCGGAAGGCTTCACCAGGAGGTGCAGGGAAGCCTGTGATCATGAGTCGATCGATGGTGCGGTTACTGCTGGTGTGCAGCCTGTGTCACGTGGTGTGATCAGGCGGCGAAATTCAAGGCGTGTTTCAGGCGGTGCGGGCGCGGTTGCGGGCGGCGCGGCGCTTCATCGCACGACGCTCGTCCTCGCTCATACCGCCCCAGACGCCCGCGTCCTGGCCGGTCTCGAGCGCCCACTGCAGGCACTGCTCCATGACCGGACAGCGGCGGCACACGGCCTTGGCTTCCTCGATCTGCAGCAGAGCAGGACCGGTGTTCCCGATCGGGAAGAACAGCTCCGGGTCCTCTTCGCGGCAGACAGCGCGGTGGCGCCAGTCCATGGTCGTCCAACTCCTCCTGCCGACGGGGGTCACCCGCTCGGCATAATCGATGGGCCTTGTGAATGTGAACGCTTTCACGAATCCCACAACAACAAAAGAGACCAAAGGCCCATAGGGCCCGGGAGGTCTGTGCTGGGAGGGGATTCGGCGATTCGAGGGGCGTCTCGCGGTCAGCTCCCCTGTGATGCCGGGGTGGCCGTCGCTGCGAGGTGTCCCGATCGCCATGTAGAGGTTCGCAAACCTCGGGCTCGGATACAACCCCCTTCGGCGAGGAATTTTTGATTCTTCGGTGTCGCCTAGCTCACAGCCAGTACTTCTATGGAGTGAAGGGGGCTTGTGCGTTCGAGAAGAAGGGCGAACCCCCCTTCCGGTCACACAATCACACGCAGTGCCCGGCGTACGCCTGTGAAACTGACCCGACTCCGGTCTCCAAGATGGTCCCCGTCGACCTGGAAGGGGGCAGGTTCCTCCGAAACCAAGGTGAAGTGTCTGACGTCGTGATAGGAGACGACGTGCTTCCCGCTGGGCCCGGCCGGTGGGGCGCCGTCGCTCGAAGGCGCGTACGACCGCAGGATCTGACGGACCGTTCGAGCAGTACCGAACGCCGTCATCCGGGTGATCCCGAAGAGGTCGAGGTCCGTGTCGAAGGAAGCCTGGGGGGAGGGGTAGACCGGGCGGTTGCCGAGGAAGGTCCACGGCGAGGTGTTGCTGACTATGGCCATGACCAGGCCCGGAAGCTGTTCGTGGCCCGGTAGTTCCAGGCTCACCGGGCCCCGGCGGCGCTGCTCACGCTGGGTGAAGTAGTGCCGGACGGCCTGCCCCACGTACAGGGCGTGGGTGGACTTTCTCCCGGCCCTGCGCTGCGCCTCGACCCGGCCGACCACCCCGGCGTCGAAGCCGTAGCCGGCGGTGAAGGTGAACCAGCGGTCCGGCAGCCCCTCCGTCATCGCCTTGCCCAGCCCGATCGGGCGCTCCCGCCCGCGCTCCAGCGCGTCCAGCAGGGCCCCGGTGGCCTCCACGGGGTCGTTGGGCAGGCCCAGGGCGCGGGCGAAGACGTTGGTCGAACCGCCCGGCACCACGGCCAGTCGCGGGACCTTCTCGCCCGGGCCGTGCGTGAGCAGCCCGTTCACCACCTCGTTGACGGTGCCGTCGCCCCCGAGGGCCACGACCAGGTCCACCGCACCGTCCCGGGCCGCCTCCTCCGCGAGGTCGCGCGCGTGGCCCCGGTACTGCGTCTCCGCGACATCCAGCTTGAGGTCGCTGCGCAGGGCGTGGATCAGTACGTCCCTGGTCCGGCCACTGGTGGTGGTGGCCTTGTGGTTCACGACCAGGAGAGCGCGCATGGGGAAAGCCTACGGGTCGGTACGGAGCAACCGGCGGCTACCCTGCTGGAGTGACCGCAGAAACCACCGCACCCGCCACCGCCCGCCCGGTCCCGCTCACCCTGGGCGCGGCCATCACCGCCCTGGAGGGCGCCGCGCTGGCCGTCGTCGGCGTCTGGGACATGGTGTCCGCACTGTCCGGCCAGTCCAAGCAGATGGCCCTCAACGAGTTCGGCGGCGTGGTCATCGTGCTGCTCGGCGTCCTGCCGGTGCTGGCCGCCCGCGCCCTGCTCAAGGAGCGGCGCTGGGGACGCAGCCCGGCCGTGCTGACCAACTCGATCTGCCTGCCGGTCGCCTACTACATGGTCGAGAGCGGCGGGGCGATGATCGCGGTCGGCGCGGTCGTCGGCCTGCTCGGGCTGGTGGGCATCGGGGCGCTGCTGAACCCGAGGACGACGGCGGCCCTGTACACCCAGCACGAGGGCTGAGCGCACAGGGCCGGAGAGGTCCTGAGAGGTCCTGAGCCGTCGTCAGGTCTACTCCTCCACGAGGAGCTTCTCGCGCAGCTGGGCCAACGTGCGGGCCAGCAGCCGGGAGACGTGCATCTGGGAGATCCCCACCTCGGCGGCGATCTGCGACTGGGTCATGTTGCGGAAGAACCGCAGCACCAGGATCTTCTGCTCCCGGGGCGGCAGTTGGGCCAGCAGGGGCTTGAGCGACTCGCGGTACTCGACGCCCTCCAGCGCCTCGTCGGTGGCGCCCAGGGTGTCCGCCACGGCCGGCGACTCGTCGTCGCTGTCCGGGACGTCCAGGGACAGCGTGGAGTACGCGTTGGCGGACTCCAGACCCTCCAGGACGTCCTCCTCGGAGATCCCCAGGTGCTCGGCCAGCTCGTGCACCGTGGGGGAGCGGCCGTGCCGCTGGGAGAGCTCGCTGGTCGCCGTGGTGAGCGACAGCCGCAGCTCCTGGAGGCGGCGCGGCACCCGGACCGCCCAGCCCTTGTCGCGGAAGTGCCGCTTGATCTCGCCGACGATGGTCGGCGTCGCGTAGGTGGAGAACTCGACCCCGCGCTCGTGGTCGAAGCGGTCCACCGACTTGATCAGGCCGATGGTGGCGACCTGGGTGAGGTCGTCCAGCGGCTCACCCCGGTTGCGGAACCGCCGGGCCAGGTGCTCGACCAGCGGGATGTGCATCCGCACCAGCTGGTTGCGCAGCTCGACGCGCTCCGAGGAGCCCTCGGGCAGCGCGGACAGCCGGACGAACAGCGCCCTGGCCGCCTCCCGGTCCGGCGCGCCGGAGCGGTGCGCGCTCTGGACGGGCACCGCCCCGTGCGGCTCCCCGGCCTCGTCCGCCGGTTCGGGCGGGTTCGGCGAGGAGTGCGACGGATCAGACGTCGGCTCGGTCGGCTGGCTCATCCGGTGGGCGTCCTTCGGGTGCGCTTCGTCGTTGGCGGCGAGGCCGGGAACGCTCGCCTGGGTCGGTACGGCAGGGCCCGCCGTCGCGAGGCCGGTACGGTCCAGATCACTCACGGCCATTCCCCCGTTCCGTTCCGGGAGCACCGGGGCCACCGGCCCCGGTTTCGTCTCGTTGGTCGTACCGCTTGTCGGGCGGTACCGGGAGCCGCCCGCCCCGCCCCCGGACGGGGAGTGGCGGACGGCCCTTGCACGGGTGTTGCTCAGGGGCCGGCTAGTGGGCGGCGGAGCCGCCGCGCTTCTTGTGCAGGCTGATCGTGACGGTCTTGTCCTCGCCGACCGAGGAGTCGACCTCACCGGCGAGCGCCGAGAGCACCGTCCAGGCGAAGGTGTCCCGCTCGGGGGCCTTGCCGTCGGTGGTCGGCGCGGAGACGGTGACCTTGAGCGAGTCCCCGACCAGGCGGAACTCGCAGGACAACACCGAGCCCGGCACCGCCTGCTGGAGCAGGATGGCGCAGGCTTCGTCGACCGCGATCCTCAGGTCCTCGATCTCGTCGAGGGTGAAGTCCAGCCGGGCCGCGAGCCCGGCGGTCGCTGTTCGCAGCACGGAGAGGTAGGCCCCCGCTGCGGGCAGCCGGACCTCCACGAAGTCCTGAACTCCGAGATCGTCGTCGATCTGGGACACCCTTGCCTCCTGGGTGGCGTGCTGTGCTTCCTTGGTACCCCGTGAAGGGGTTCGATGCCAGGTGTTCCCGGCATCGAGGTCGATCGCCTTCCGCACACGGTGCGGGAGTTACTCATGGTAAGGCATTGCGACGCAGGGTGGCAGGGGCTTTGCCGGACTCCGCCGGTCCAATCGGGAACCGGTCGTTCACCCGGAGGTCCCGGCCCGGGTGAGAGCCTCGTCGGTGAGCCGGTAGACCGTCCAGCCGGCCATCGGGACGGCTCCGAGGGACTCGTAGAAGTCGATCGAGGGCCGGTTCCAGTCCAGCACCGACCACTCGACGCGGGAGTAGCCGCGCTCCACGGCGATCCGCGCCAGCTCCAGCAGCAGCGCCTTGCCGTGGCCGCCGCCGCGCGCCTCGGGGCGGACGTACAGGTCCTCGAGGTAGATCCCGTGGGTGCCGCGCCAGGTCGAGAAGTTGAGGAACCAGATCGCGAAGCCGACCGGCTCGCCGGTGGCCCCGTCCTCGGCGATCAGGCCGAACAGCGCGGGCTCGGGGCCGAACAGCGCGTCGTGCAGCTGCTCGTCCGTGGCCACGGCCGCCTGCGGTTCCTTCTCGTACTCCGCGAGATCGCGGATCATGGCGCGGATGAGCGGGACGTCGCTCGCGACGGCGGTGCGGATCATGCCTCCGAGCGTACCGACCGGGCCCCGCTTCTCCCAGGGCCCGGCCGATGAAGATCTCGAGCTCAGCGGGCTTCCGGCACATTGCCGAGGAATCGGGCCAGCGAGTCGACCGCCGCCGGGTTGCGGGGGCTCTCCACCAGGTCGACGTAGTCCATCACGAAGATCCGGTCGTTCCTGATCGCGGAGACGCCGGCCAGCGCGGGCAGGGACTTGAGGAAGTTCCGCTTCTCCTCGGCGCTCACCGAGCCGTAGTCGTTGATCACGATCACCTCGGGGTCGCGCTGCACCACGCTCTCCCAGCCGGCGGTCACCCAGGAGTCGTTCAGGTCGTGCATGACGTTGGTACCGCCGGCCTTGGCGATGATCTCGTCCGCGGCGGCGAACCTGCCCGCGGTGAACGGCTTGTCCTTCCCGCTGTCGTACAGGAAGACGGACGGGCTGCGGGTGGGCCGCCGGGTGGCGTCGATCTGCGCCTTGAAGCGGGCGATCAGCCTGTCGGCGCGCTCGCGGACGTCGAAGATCTCGCCGAGGTTGGCGAGGTCGGTGTAGAGCGCCTCCAGCGGGTCCATCACGCCGCGCTCGCGGCCCGCGCCGCTGCGGCAGGACTCGGTGAGCACGTAGGAGTCCACGCCGAGGGCCCTGAACGCCGCGGGGGTGACGCCGCTGCCCTCGTCGAAGCCGTAGTGCCAGCCGGCGAAGACCAGGTCGGCCCTGGCGTCCAGGACGATCTCCTTGGTGATCTCCTTCTTGGAGAGCCAGGAGGTCTTCCCGTACCCGTCCTTCCACTCCACCGCGTCGACCCGCCCCCTGTCGTCGGGCATCACGTAGCCGGCCATCCGGTCGGCGAGGCCGAGGGCGAACACCATCTCGGTGATGCCGACGTCGTTGGTGACCGTCCGGGCGGGCTTCTGCGAGAAGGTGAGCGCGGTGCCGCAGTTGTCGACGGTCACCGGGTAGTGCGCCGAGGCTCCGGCAGCCCGGTCGGCGGGGGCGATCTCGGCGCCGCAGGCGGTGAGGCCGAGGGTGAGCAGGGCGGTGGCGGCAAGGGCCTTGGTACGCAAGGGGGTTCTCCTCCCGGAGAGGTCAGAGGCGGTCGAACAGCAACTGGAGGGCGCCGGTCAGCGGGTGCCGTACGGGCGTGGCCCGCACGCCGAACACCTCGGCCAGCAGCTCGGGCCGGAGCACCTCCTCGGGCGGCCCGGAGGCGACGATCCGGCCGGCGCGCAGCACGTACAGCAGGTCGCAGTGGGCCGCCGCCAGGTTGAGGTCGTGCAGCGCGGTGAGCACGGTCGGGCCGGCCTCGCGGGCCAGCGCCAGCACCTCCAACTGGTGGGCGACGTCCAGGTGGTTGGTGGGCTCGTCCAGCACCAGCAGCCTCGGCTCCTGGACGAGCGCGCGGGCGATCAGCGTCCGCTGCTTCTCGCCGCCGGACAGGTTCAGGAAGCCCCGCTCGGCCAGGTGCTCCACCCCGACCCGGCGTATCGCCCAGGCGCAGCGCTCCGCCTCGTCGGCGGCGCCGGGGCCGGACAGGCCCCGCCGGTGCGGCAGCCGCCCCATGGCGACCACCTCGGCCACGGTGAAGTCGAACTCGGCGGAGTGCTCCTGCGTCAGCGCGGCCACCCGGCGGGCCGATTCGCGCGGGGTCAGCGCGTGCAGGTCCTCGCCGTCCAGCCGTACGGACCCGCCCGCCGGGCGCAGCACCCGGTAGACGCAGCGCAGCAGCGTGGACTTGCCGCTGCCGTTGGGCCCGATCAGCCCGACCACCTGCCCCGGCGCGGCCCTCAGGCCCACCTCGTGGACGAGCCTGGCGCCCGCCAGTTCGACGGAGACGCCCTCGACGAGCAGCTCTTCGGCCTTCGCCATCACCGGCCTCCCAGGGACTGGCCGCGGCGGCGCATCATCAGCAGGAAGGCGGGCACCCCGAGCACGGCCGTGAACACCCCGACGGGCAGTTCGGCGGGCGCCAGCAGGGTCCGCGAGGCGATGTCCACCCAGACCAGCAGCAGCGCCCCGGCGGGCGGCGCGACCAGCAGCACCCGGCGGTGCGAGGCGCCGACCAGCATCCGGGCCAGATGCGGCATCAGCAGCCCGACGAAGCCGATCGCCCCGCTGACGGCGACCACGGTGCCGGTGACGGCGGCCGTCACCACGAACAGCTCGCGGCGCAGCCGGTCCGGGTCCACGCCGAGCGAGGCGGAGGTCTCGTCGCCCATCGCGAGCGCGTCGAGGCGCCCAACGGCGCAGGCCAGGTACACCAGCCCGGCCAGGACGGTGGCGGCGGCGATCGGCACCGAGCCCCAGGTCGCGCCGCCCAGGCTCCCGAGCAGCCACATCATGACGTCCCGGGCGGCCTCGCCGCGGTCGGCGGCGAAGACCATCAGGGAGGTGACGGCGGAGAACCCGTAGGACAGTGCGGTGCCGGTGAGCACCAGCCGCAGCGGGGTGAGCCCGTACGCGGTGCGGGCGGCGAGGTAGACCAGCACCATCGCGGCCAGCGCGGAGGCGAAGGCGGAGACGGAGATCGCCCAGATCCCGAGCGCGGCGAAGGCGCCGAGCAGCATCACGGCGTTGGCGCCGACCGCCGCCCCGGAGGAGATGCCGAGGACGAAGGGATCGGCGAGCGCGTTGCGCACCAGCGCCTGCACGGCCACGCCGGTGGCGGCCAGGCCCGCCCCGACCACGGCGGCCAGGAGGGTGCGCGGCAGCCGGATCTGCCAGACGATCGCGTACGCGGCCGCTTCGTCGGCCCCCAGCCGGCCGCCCGTCAGACCGGCGCCCAGCAGCCGCAGGACCTGTGGGAGGCCCAGCCCGGCGGAGCCGAGGGCGACCCCGCAGACGAGCGAGACCAGCAGGGCGAGGGAAAGTCCGAGTGCGAGGGGCAGGGCGGGTGTTCGGCGTGGGGGCGGGCTGGTGCTCACGGTCACGGGCGGCTGCGCCTTGCCTCGGGCCGGGCGCGCGCCGGG
Source organism: Streptomyces sp. NRRL WC-3742 (assembly GCF_000720635.1). GTDB lineage: Bacteria > Actinomycetota > Actinomycetes > Streptomycetales > Streptomycetaceae > Kitasatospora. The sequence goes on from NZ_JOCF01000017.1 coordinate 78,641, forward strand.
CCGGGCCGCCTGCCGGGCTGCGCCGGGGGGCCGTCCCCTCGCAGTCCACGGCGAGTCGTCGGGAGTTCAGCGGCCGGGGGCGATCGGGCTGGCGGGGCCGTACGGGTACGGGCTCCGCTCACCGTTGCGGGTCAGCGCCGGACTCTCACCGGACTTCTCCCTCGGACGCCCTGGCAGCATAACAGCCACTCAGGCTAGGCAACCCTTACCGGGGGTGGGGCGGCCGTGAACGCGCGACCGCCCCCGGCCGACGGTGCGGACGGGGGCGGTCGGGTGGCGACGCGTCAGGCTCACGCCTGCTTGGTCTCCCAGAAGATCTTGTCGACCTCGGCGATCAGGTCCAGCAGGGCCTGGCCGGTGGCCGGGTCCGTCGACGCCTTCGCGGCCGAGGCGGCCTTGAGGGTGTCGTTGATCAGCTGGTGCAGCTGCGGGTACTTCTCGAAGTGCGGGGCCTTGAAGTAGTCGCTCCACAGCACCGAGATGTGGTGCTTGACGGCCTCGGCGCGCTGCTCCTTGATGATGATGGCGCGGGCGCGGAAGTGCGGGTCCTCGTTGGCCTGGTACTTCTCCTGAGTGGCCTTGACCGACTCGGCCTCCAGCTTGGCCTGCGCGGGGTCGTACACACCGCAGGGCAGGTCGCAGTGGGCGTGCGCGGTGACGCGCGGTGCAAACAGACGAGAGAACATGGGAGTCCTTCCTTAGATCGTCTTCCCGCGGCCGAGACTACCGTCACCCCCTCGTGGTTTCGCGATCGGGCGGTGGGCCTAGGGCAAAAGGCCGAGTCGCGTACGGGCCGTGGCCGAGTCGAAGCGCACGTCGAACCGGTGACGGTCCGTACGGCAGACTGGGGGACGGTCGGCGCGGGAGGAGGAGTCGTGGCGCGAAGCACAGGAGCGGAGGGCGTGGCCCAGGGCGGAGCGCTGCCGTTCGGGGTGGTCGACGTGGCCGGCCCGTCCATGGTGCCGACCCTGCGCGAGGGCGACCAGCTGCTGGTCCGCTACGGGGCACCGATCAGGCCCGGGGCCGTGGTGCTCTTCCGGCACCCCCTCCAGCAGGACCTGCTGGTGGTGAAGCGGGCCGCCGAGCGCCGGGCGAAGGGCTGGTGGCTGCTCTCCGACAACCGCCCGGTGGACAGCGACAGCCGCTCCTACGGCCCGGTGCCGGACGAACTGGTCCTCGGCCGGGTGCTGCTGCGACTGCGCCCCTCCCCGGCCTGGCTGGCGCCGGGGCGGCGGCTGGAAAGGCTGCTGCTCGGCCCCCGGCTGGCACGGCTGCCGGGGCTGGCCCGCCGCCTCGGCGTGTGGGTCGAGGAGACCCCCTAGGACTGCTCCTGGAGGGCCGCCGCGGCCTCCAGGCGCTTGCGGGCGCGGTAGGCGGCGACGTTGGCGCGGGTGGCGCAGCGGTCGGAGCAGTAGCGGCGGGAGCGGTTGGTCGAGGTGTCCAGGTAGGCGTTGCGGCAGGGCGCGGCCTGGCAGATGCCGAGGCGGTCGGCGCCCAGCTCGGTGAGGTGGACGGCCAGGCCCATGCAGGCCACCGCGCTGAAGTGGGCGGTGGCGGTGGGGGAGTTGTCGGCCAGGTGCAGGTGCCAGCGCGGGCGGCCGGCGTCGTCCAGGACGTCGTGGCCGGAGACCACCGGGCTGACGGGGTACTCCATCAGCAGGCTGTTCAGCAGGTCGACGGAGCGGACCTCGTCCCCCTCGGCGGCGGCCTCGAAGACGCCGCGCAGCCTGGTGCGCACGGCCCGCAGCCGGGGCACGTCGGACTCGTCGGCCAGGGCGCCGGCCCGGGAGGAGTCGGAGAAGAGGGCGCGCACCGCGTCCACCGAGGTCAGCGTGTCGGTGCCGCGCTCGGGCTCCTCGGTGTTCACCAGCCGAACGGCGAGGTCGGCGTACGAGGCCAGCTCCACGGCGGTCCTTCCAGGTATCGGTAACGGGCTGACAGCTTCCAGCCTATTACCTTGAGAGGCAAAACGTCGGCGCCCGGCAGGATCCGCCTGCCGGGCGCCGATCGTACGTGCTCAGAGCACCTTGGACAGGAAGGCCCTGGTGCGCTCGTGCTGCGGGTTGGTGAGAACCTCGCGGGGGTTGCCGGACTCGACGACCACGCCGCCGTCCATGAACACCAGCGCGTCGCCGACCTCGCGGGCGAAGCCCATCTCGTGGGTGACGACGATCATCGTCATCCCCTCCTCGGCGAGACCGCGCATGACGTCCAGCACCTCGCCGACCAGCTCCGGGTCGAGCGCCGAGGTGGGCTCGTCGAAGAGCATCAGCTTGGGCTTCATGGCCAGCGCCCGGGCGATCGCCACGCGCTGCTGCTGGCCGCCGGAGAGCTGGGAGGGGTAGCTCTTCGCCTTGTCGGCGAGCCCGACCCGCTCCAGCAGGGCCATGCCGCGCTCGCGGGCCTCGGCCTTGCTCTCCTTCTTGACCTGGACCGGGGCCTCCATGACGTTCTCGACGGCCGTCATGTGGGGGAACAGGTTGAAGCGCTGGAACACCATGCCGATGTCACGCCGCTTGAGGGCGACCTCGCGGTCGCGCAGCTCGTGGAGCCGGTCGCCCTTCTGCCGGTAGCCGACGAGTTCGCCGTCCACCCACAGCCGGCCGCCGTTTATCTTCTCGAGGTGGTTGATGCACCGCAGGAAGGTCGACTTGCCGGAGCCGGACGGCCCGACCAGGCAGAACACCTCGCTCTGCTTGACCTCCAGGTCGATGCCCTTGAGCACCTCGACCAGGCCGTACGACTTGTGCACGCCCTCGGCCCTGACCATCGGCCGGGTGGCGGCCGGTGCGGCGTCCGCAGGGGTCTTGGTCAGATCGGTCATACGTGACCACCTCCCTCGAGCCCCGGGACGACGTCGTGCTCCTTCGGGGCCGGCTTTCCGCCGAACAGCCTGCGCACCCGCTGAAGCGGTGTCGGCGGCAGCGTTCGGTTCGCACCACGAGCGTAGTGCCGCTCGATGTAGTACTGCCCCACGGTGAGGATCGAGGTCATGATCAGGTAGTAGATGCTGACCGCGACCAGCACCGGGATGGTCTGGAAGGTGCGCGAGTAGATGTCGTGGCCGGCCGTGAACAGCTCGGTCAGCGAGATGACCTGGACCAGCGAGGTGGTCTTCAGCATCGAGATGGTCTCGTTGCCGGTTGGCGGGATGATCACCCGCATCGCCTGCGGCAGGACGATCCGGCGCAGCGTCGCCGCCCGGCTCATGCCCAGCGCGTGCGCGGCCTCGCTCTGGCCCTCGTCGACCGACTGGATGCCGCCGCGGACGATCTCCGCCATGTACGCGGCCTCGTTGAGGCCGAGGCCGAGGAGCGCGGCGGTGAAGGTCGGGATGAGGGTGTTGGTGTTCTCGGACCAGAACGACGGGCCGAACGGGATGCCGACCGAGAGGTTCTGCCAGAGCGAGCCCAGGGTGTTCCAGAACACGAGCTGGACCAGCACGGGGGTGCCGCGGAACACCCAGATGTAGAACCAGGCCGTCCCGGACAGCAGCGGGTTCGGGGAGAGCCGCATGATCGCCAGGAGCACACCGCCGACCACGCCCATGAGCATGGCGAACAGGGTGAGTTCGAGGGTCGTGCCGATGCCGGAGATGATCGTGTCGTCCTGCATCGTGTCGCGGACGACGTCCCACTTGAACGCGGGGTTGTAGATCAGGGCGTGGAGCAGCATCGCCGCGAGGACGAGGACGACGAGGGCTCCGGCCCAGCGTCCGGGGTGGCGGACCGGGACGGCCTTGATGGGCTCAGGCCGTCCCGGCTTCGCCAGCCCCTGGTCTGAAGAATTCACAGTTGAGTGGCCTCAGGGGGTGTGGTGGTGCGGAGGGTCAGCTCTTGGCGGCGTTGACTTCGGACTTGTCGATCGCGCCGGCCTCGACGCCCCACTTCGCCAGGATCTGCTTGTAGGTGCCGTCGGCGATCAGCGACTGGACGGCGCCCTGAACGGCCTTGGTGAGCGGCGAGTTCTTGTCCAGGACGACGCCGTAGGGGGCGCTGTCGTAGGTGTCGCCGACCTTCTCGAGCTGGCCGTTGGTCTGCTTGAGGGCGTAGTCGATCACCGGCGAGTCGGCCATCATGGCCTGGTCGCGGCCGGCGAACAGGGCCTGGGTGACGTCCGTCTGCAGCGGGAACTTGTCGCCGTCGTTCGGGATGGTCGGCTTGCCGGCCTTGGTGCAGTCCGGGTTGCGCTTGTCCTTGATCTCGTCGGCCTGGGTGGTGCCGGTCTGGACGGCGACCTTCTTGCCGCAGAGGTCCTTGGGGTCGATCTTGTCCGGGTTGCCCTTCTTCACCGCGATGGCCGAGCCGGCGGTGAAGTAGGTGACCATGTCGACGGTCGCCTCGCGCTCCTTGGTGTCGGTGAAGGAGCTCATGCCGACCTGGTACTTCTTCGCCGAGATGCCCGGGATGATCGAGGTGAAGTCGGCGTTCTGGACGTCGGCGGTCAGGCCCAGCTTCTTGGCGATGGCGTCGGCCAGGTCGACGTCCATGCCGACGATGTTGCCCTTCTCGTCCTTGAACTCGTTGGGCGCGTACGAGGCGTCGGCGGCGACCACGAGCTTGCCCGCGGACTTGACGTCGGCCGGGACGAGGTCGGCCAGCTTCGGGTCGGCCGTCACGGCCCCGACCGTGGCGCTCGGGTTGGTGCCCGCGCCGGCGGTCGTACCGGAGGAGGACTTGCTGCTGCCGCAGCCGGTCAGGACGAGGGAGACGGAGGCGGCAACCGCGCAGGTGGCGAGGAGCCGGGTGCGGGTACGGGCGGTCATGAGGGGGATCTCCTCCTGGGGAGAGAAGCAGTGCCTGGGCGCGGGGGCGCGCAGGGGGCTTGCGGGTACTGCGTCCGCCACCCTCCGCCGAGGTGGACGTTGACGGAACCGCCTCGACCAGTGGTCGGCTCGATCCGAGATGGGGGGAATCCTGCCATCTGAGGACGGTCAGGTGGCCCTTATTCAGATCAAAATCGGATAACGAGGGCGGATACTGTCCGCTATTCGGACCAATATCGTGAACCTGTCACCCTCCGTATAAGTATGCAGACCTCTCCGGTCTCGGCCCGGAGGCCCGCCGGAGGCTTCCGGAGGCCGCCCGCCCTGCCGGGGCGGGGGGTGGGTGTGCCAGAATTCGGTACCCGGGTGACCCCCGGACGCTCGAACCGGACCGACGAGCCCCGACAGGCTCGGGGTGCCCGGGAACGGAAGTCATCACGAGGCTCCGTATCCATGGCACCGGCTCCCTCCAGGTCCGCGTTCACTCCCGCGGGTAAGTGCGTGTTCCCACCTTGCCGCCGCCGGAGCCCCGGCGCCTCGCCGCAGGGCCCCTGTGACGCGACGGCACGGCGATGAACAGTGCGCGACGAGGACGAAAAGGCATAGGTGCGATGCCTTCGTCCGACCTACGCTCGCCCCGGAAGCACTCATCAGTCCAACAGACCCCATAACCCTCATCCGAGGGCGCCGCCCGGCGGCTGCGCCCCGACCCCGCCCCCGGGTACCGCTTTCGCGTACCCGGTTTCCGGTTTCCCGGACGGGTCGCCCAGTCCGTCGGCCGCGCACCTCGCCAGATCAATGACGAAGAGGTCATCGTGGCAGCGGAGATCATCCACAGCAGCACCCAGGACACCGACGATCCGGTCGACGCCGTGTTCGCGCTTCACCGCGGCGGCAAGATGGAGATCCGGTCGACCGTCCCGGTGCGCGACGCGGACGACCTGTCCCTCGCCTACACCCCCGGTGTCGCCCGGGTCTGCACGGCCATCGCCGAGCAGCCGGAGCTGGTCAACGACTACACCTGGAAGTCCAACGTCGTCGCGGTGGTCACCGACGGCACCGCCGTGCTGGGCCTGGGTGACATCGGTCCCGAAGCCTCGCTGCCCGTGATGGAGGGCAAGGCCATCCTGTTCAAGCAGTTCGGCGGCGTGGACGCGGTGCCGATCGCGCTGGCCTGCACCGGGGTCGACGAGATCGTCGAGACCGTGGTGCGGATGGCGCCCTCCTTCGGCGGCGTCAACCTGGAGGACATCTCCGCGCCGCGCTGCTTCGAGATCGAGCGCCGGCTCCAGGAGGCCCTGGACATCCCGATCTTCCACGACGACCAGCACGGCACCGCGATCGTCACCACCGCCGCCCTGTGGAACGCGGCCAAGGTGACCGGCCGCGAGATCGGCTCGCTGCGGGCCGTCATCTCCGGCGCCGGCGCGGCCGGCATCGCCATCGCCAAGATGCTGGTGGCCGCCGGGATCGGCGACGTCGCGGTGTGCGACCGCAAGGGCGTGGTGTACGACGGCCGCGGCGACCTGACCGACGTCAAGGCCGAGATCGCCGCGCGGACCAACCGCACGGGCCTCAAGGGCAGCCTGGCCGAGGCGCTGAAGGGCGCCGACGTCTTCATCGGCGTCTCCGGCGGCACCGTCCCGGAGGAGGCCGTGGCGACCATGGCCGAGGGCGCGTTCATCTTCGCGATGGCCAACCCCAACCCGGAGATCCACCCCGAGGTCGCGCACAGGTACGCGGCGGTCGTCGCCACCGGGCGCAGCGACTTCCCGAACCAGATCAACAACGTGCTGGCCTTCCCCGGCATCTTCGCGGGCGCCCTCCAGGTGCGGGCCTCCCGGATCACCGAGGGCATGAAGCTGGCCGCCGCCAAGGCGCTGGCCGGCGTGGTGGCCGACGAGCTGACCCCGCAGAAGGTCATCCCCTCGCCCTTCGACGAGCGGGTCGCCCCGGCGGTGACCAAGGCCGTCGCCGAGGCCGCCCGCGCGGAGGGCGTCGCCCGGGCGTAAGGGCTTCGACCCGTCTGGGCCGTGCCTTCCTGAGCCGTGCCTTCCGAGGCCGGGACACGCGTCACATGTTCGCGTGCTTCCCGGCCTCGGCCGTGCCGGGCTAACGTCCTGGGCATGTTCGCCGCCTACGCCGCACGCATCGACGCCGACGATCCGCTGAGCGGGCTGGAGCTCGGGGAGTTGCCCGAGCCGCAGGCCCGTCCGGGCTGGAGCGTGGTCACCGTCCGGGCCGCCAGCCTCAACCACCACGACCTCTGGTCGCTGCGCGGGGTCGGTCTGCCCGCCGAGCGGCTGCCGATGATCCTCGGCTGCGACGCCGCCGGGATCGACGAGGACGGCAACGAGGTCGTCATCCACTCCGTGATCGGCCAGAGCGGCCACGGGGTGGGACCGGCCGAGCCCCGCTCCATCCTGACCGAGCGCTACCAGGGCACCTTCGCCCAGAAGGTGGCCGTGCCCACCTGGAACCTGCTGCCCAAGCCCGCCGAGCTGAGCTTCGAGCAGGCCGCCTGCCTGCCCACCGCCTGGCTGACGGCTTACCGGATGCTGTTCACCAACGCCGGGGTCAAGCCCGGCGACACCGTGCTGGTGCAGGGCGCCGGCGGCGGGGTGTCGACCGCGCTGGTCGTCCTCGGCAAGGCGGCGGGCCTGCGGGTCTGGGTCACCGGACGGGACGGCGCCAAGCGGGAGCGGGCCCTGGGGCTCGGCGCCGACGCGGTGTTCGAGAGCGGCGCCCGGCTGCCCGAGCGGGTGGACGCGGTGATGGAGACCGTCGGCGCCGCGACCTGGTCGCACTCGGTGAAGTCGCTGCGCCCGGGCGGCACGATCGTCATCTCGGGTGCCACCTCCGGCGCCAACCCGAGCGCCACCGAGCTGAACCGGATCTTCTTCCTGGAGCTCAAGGTGGTCGGCTCGACGATGGGCTCCAAGGAGGAGCTGGCCGGGCTGCTCTCCCTGTGCGCCACCTCCGGGGTGCGGCCGGTGATCGACAGCGTGCTGCCGCTGGCCGGGGCCCGGGACGGCTTCGCCCGGCTCGCCGCCGGGGACCTCTTCGGCAAGATCGTGCTGAACCCCTGAGTGCAGGAACGTGAAAGACGGTCCGGTGCCTCCCCCCGGAGGCACCGGACCGTCCGTCCGTACGGTCGCCCGTCAGCCCGTCAGCCCGTCAGCCCGTCAGCCCAGCAGTCGTCGCAGCCGCTCGCCGGCCGTGCCCAGCACCGTGCGGGCCCGGGCCAGGCGGTCGGCGTCGACCCCGCCGTCGCGGGCCGCGTCGCGGACCTGGTCGCGGAAGCGGTCGAGCAGCCGCTCCAGCTCGCGGGCCGGGTCCCCGGCGGGGTCGGTGTGCGCCCAGGCCGGCAGGTCGGCGGGCTCGGCGGTCTCCTCGACCGGCTCGTCCGGCTTGTCCAGGTCGACCCGGGTGACGGTGATCCGCTCGCCCGAGGGCGGGGACGGCGGGCTCGGCGGCGAGGACGGCGAGGACGGCGAGGGCTGGTCGCCTGCCGGGTGGCCCCAGCGGGCCGCGTCGGCCAGCCCGGCCAGGCCCTTGGTCAGCTCGGACAGGCCCTCGGCCAGCCCCGTCGGCCAGTCGCCCTTGGCGGCGTGCTCGCGCACCTGCTGCTCGACCCGGCGCTTGATCCGCAGCGCCTCCTGCTGCGCTGCCGTGCGCGAAGCCTTGGCCTCCTCGCGCAGCCGGCGGGCCTCCTCCTCGGCGGCCTTCGCCTTGGCCTTGGCGGCCTTCTCCTGCTCGCGGGCCCGCTTGGCCTGCTCCTTGGCCTGCTGCTTGAACTGGGCGAACTCCTCCTTGGCGCGCTGCCAGGACTCGTTGTCGCCCCAGGGGCCGGACCACGGGTCGCCGCCCTCGGAGCGCTCGGGCTTCGGCGCCTGGCCGGCGGCCCGCCACAGCTCCTCGCGCAGGTTCTTGGCGCTGTCCTTGACGTCCTCGCGGATCGCCCCGGCCAGCTGCGCCACCGAGTCGTGGATCTCCCGCTCCAGCTCTTCCAACTCGCCCTCCCGGGCTTCGAGTTCGGCCTGCCCGGCGTCGGTGAGCCGGTACACCTTGCGGCCGCCCTCGGTGCTGTGGCTGACGAGTCCCTCCTGTTCCAGCTTGGCCAGGCGCGGGTAGACCGTGCCGGCGGAGGGCGCGTACAGGCCCTGGAAGCGCTCCTCCAGCAGGCGGATCACCTCGTAGCCGTGCCGGGGGGACTCGTCGAGGAGCTTGAGCAGGTAGAGCCGGAGCCGGCCGTGGCCGAAGACGGGGGTCATCTCACGCCTCCTTGGTGAAGTCGGGGCCGGCCGGCTTGTCGAGGTTCGGGCCGGGGAGCTCGCGGACCGGGGCCTCCTCCTCGCTCTCGGGGCGGCGCAGGACCGTCACGGCGCCGGAGACGGTGGTGACGTTGAGGCTGCCGCGGCCCTCGCCGAGCTGGCCGGACAGGCGCTTGGCGCCCCAGTTGCCGGCGATCTTGAGCTGCTCGAAGGTGCTGGTGATGTCGCCGCTGGTGGAGCCGGCCTCGACCTTGGCGTCGGCCAGGGAGGGGATGCGGATGGCGACCGCGCCGCTGACGGTGGTGACCTTGACGTCCGTCTCGGCCGCGACGTCGAGGTCCAGGGTGACGGCGCCGGTCACCGAGTTCACCTGGACGCGGTCGGCGGTGCCGGCGACCACGGTCAGCCGGCCGGAGGCGGTGTTGACCTTGAGCTGGCCGGCCACCGACTGGGCGTCCACGTCGCCGCTGACGGTGTTGGCGTCCGTCCTGCCGGTCAGGCCGACCAGGGTGGCGTCGCCGCTGAGGCTCTGCACCGAGACGTGCTCCGCGACCCCGGAGACGGTGGTGCCGGCGGAGACGGTGCCGACCCTGACCTCGGTGGAGGCCGGGACGGTGACGGTGACGCCGACGACCCGCTTGTTGCGCAGGGCGGAGAACCAGGTCTTGACCGAGTCCATCGACTTGAGGACGTTGCCGAAGTCCCCCCAGCTGTTGAGGTCCTTGTACGTCACGGTGAGCACGCCGTCCACCAGCGTCACGTGCAGCGGCTCGCCGCGCAGTTCGGTGACCTCCAGACGCGCCGGGCCCTCGGCGGCCACGACGTTGACCGTGCCGTCGATGACGCGCACGTGCAGCGCCCGGATCGCCTCGTCGACGGTGATCCTCTCGGGCCCCTCGACCGTCCACTGGTTCATCTCTGCCGCCTCCCGTCCCGGATCGCGATGTATCGCGTTCTCTTCCAAAGACGATATATCGCGTGCCGGGAAAAGCAAGTGGTTCCGCCCCCGAGACCGTCCCGGACGCGACCCCTACGGGAGAACGCGAGGGCCCCCGGAGGCGGTTGCCTCCGGGGGCCCTCATCGGCGTGCCCTCAGGTCACTCGTCGTCCTCGTCGTCGAGGCGGGCCAGCCAGGTGGCCAGCCGCTCGACCGGGATCTCGAAGTCCGGGTTGAGGTCGACGAACTCGCGCAGGCGCTCGGCCAGCCACCCGAAGGTGACCTCCTCGTCGCCGCGCCGGCTCTCCAGCTCCTCGATGCCGCGGTCGGTGAAGTACACGGTTCGCTCCGGTCAGGTGGGGATTGACCTGGTCAGGATAGACCGGGCTGGTCGTTCGCCCGCCAGGTGCTCACCGTCACCGTGACGCCCCCGGAGGTGGTGTCGACGGAGTCGATGGCCGCGACCGAGATGTTGCGGGTGACCCGGTCCCGGATGCAGAGCAGCCGGCCCGCGGTGACGCGGTTGAAGCTCAGGTCGGTGTCGGGCCGGGAGTCGATCGCCGTCTGGCACTGCTCGGGGGTGACCGTGGCGTCGGTGATCAGCGCGAAGTCGGAGGCGTCGTCGCCGAAGGCGTAGAAGGTGTCGGCCTTGCCGCCGCAGCAGTCCTTCTTGCCGACGCCGAAGCCCCACTTCAGCTTGGTCTGCCGGGGGACGACCTTGCCCGACTCCAGGTCGATCCGGTAGGCGTCAGTGGAGTCGTTCGCCCCGGGGATGGCGAGGGAGACCTTGCTGAGCGCGGCGGTGTAGCCGGTCGGCCGCGAGGGGGCCGAGACGGTGCTCCGGGGGGTCTTCGAGGGCGAGGCCGTCACCGGAGCGTTGGAGACGGGGCCCGAGCTCGGCGACGTGTCGCCCCCGATCGGCGCCGGCGGGTTGGCCGCGGGGCCCGTCGACGGCGACTGGGCGGAGGAGCTGGTGTCCTTCTTGCCGTCGTCCAGCTTCTTCATCAGGGCGACGCCGCCCGCGGTGCCGCCGATCGCCATCACCAGGGCGACGACGAGCAGCACCTTCCAGGAGACCCCGCCCTTCTTCTTCGCGGGCTCCGGCTCCTTCTTCTCGGGCTCCGGGGCGGAGGTGACCACCGGGCCCGGCGGCGGGGTGTCGAAGGTCGGGGGCTCGGCGCGCAGCTGCACGGTCGGCGGGGCGGAGAGCACCGGCGCGGTGGGCGCCTCGGTGACGGGCTGCGGCGGGCCGTACGCGCCCAGCGCGGGCGGCGCGAAGCCGGGCGGCGGGGTGACGGGCTGCTGCGGCGGGAGCGGGGCGGCCGCGGTGGCCGGGTGGGTCTGGTGAGGCTGATGGGTCGGGTGGGTCTGGTTGGTCGGCGCCGCGGCCGGCGGCGGGGGAGTGGCGGGGGCGGCCGGAGGCGCGGTGGGCGCGGCCGGGACGACGGGGGCGGCCAGTACCGGGGTGGGCGGGGTCTTCGGGAGGTCCGAGCGGCGGGGGATCTCGGTGTTGACCTGGCGCGGCAGCCAGTCCTCCCCGAAGCGCAGCTGTCCGCCGACCTCCGGGTGGTTGCGGGCGACGCCGATGATCTCGGCGGGCGTCGGCCGGTCCTCGGGGGACTTCGCCAGGCAGCGCTGGATCAGCTCCCGCAGGTCCTCGGGGACGCCGGTGAGGTCGGCCTCCTCGTGCACGACGCGGTAGAGCACCGCGGTGTCCGGGCCGTCGCCGAAGGGCGCCGCGCCGCCGGCCACGTACGCGGCCAGGGCGCCGAGGGCGAACACGTCGGTGGCCGGGGTGACGGCCCGGCCCTGGGCCTGCTCGGGGGCCATGAAGGAGGGGGAGCCGATCCGGTAGCCGGTGCCGGTGAGGGCGGTGGCGTCGGCGGCCCGGGCGATGCCGAAGTCGATGACCCGGGGGCCGTCCCCGGCGACCAGGACGTTGGCCGGCTTGAGGTCGCGGTGCACGACCTCCACGCTGTGGATCGCCTGGAGCGCCTCGGCGATGCCGCCCATGAGCAGCAGCACGGTGCGCACCGGCAGGGCGCCGTGCTCGCGCACCACCTGCTGGAGGGAGGGGCCGGGGACGTACGCGGTGACCAGCCATGGGGCGTCCGAGTCCAGGCCGCCGGAGTCGATCACCTGCGCGGTGTAGAGGCCGTGGATGCGCTGGGCGCTGCTGACCTCCTGGGCGAAGCGGCGGCGGAACTCGCTGTCCTCGGCGAACTCGGGGCGCACCACCTTGAGCGCGACCGGGCGCCCGCCGGGGGTGTAGGAGAGGTAGACCCGGCCCATGCCGCCGGCGCCGAGCCGGGCGTACAGCCGGTAGCCCCCCACCTCGCGGGGGTCGTCGGGGAGCAGAGGCTGGAAGACCGGAGGGAGCTTGCTGGCATCCCGGGGAGTGTCGGCGGTCATGTGGTGAGGTCCCCCTGAGCGGTGAGGTCGTACGGCCGGGCCGCCGGCGCGAAGACGGGCACCGGGCGGCCGACATGGCGAGGCATAACCTATCGACCCGTCAGTGGGGCGTGCAGCGGGGATACGCATCGGTTGCACAACCGTGAACTGCGAACGCCCGCGGCCCCCGTCCTCCCTGGTCGGGAGGGCGGGGGCCGCGGGCGTCGGAGCGTCGGCGCGGGGGCCGTCGTCAGATGGTGAACACCTCGTCCACCAGGGCCGCCTGCTCGGCGCCGTGGCGCTTGGCCGAGCCGACCGCCGGGGCCGAGGAGGCCGTACGGGCCACGCGGCGCAGACGGGCGTCGCCGCCGGTGCGGCCGACGACGACCTGGAGGTGGTCGACCAGGTTCATGGCGATGAACGGCCAGGCACCCTGGTTGGCCGGCTCCTCCTGGGCCCAGACGAACTGGACGTTCTCGCCGTAGCGGGCCAGCTCCTCCTGGAGCTCGGCGACCGGGAGCGGGTAGAGCCGCTCCATGCGGACGATGGCGGTGTCGGTGACGCCGCGCTCGGTCCGGGCCGCCGCCAGGTCGTAGTAGAACTTGCCGGAGGTGATGACGACCTTGCGGACCTGCGCCGGGTCGACGGTGGTGTCACCGATGACCGGGCGGAACGAGCCCGACAGGAACTCCTCGGTCGCACTCGCCGCGGCCTTCAGACGCAGCATCGACTTCGGGGTGAAGACGATGAGCGGCTTGTGGTGCGGGTTGTGCGCCTGCCAGCGCAGCAGGTGGAAGTAGTTCGACGGCAGGGTCGGCATGGCGACCGTCATGTTGTCCTGCGCGCACAGCTGGAGGAAGCGCTCCGGGCGGGCGGACGAGTGGTCCGGGCCCTGGCCCTCGTAGCCGTGCGGCAGCAGCAGGGTGACGCCGGAGTGCTGGCCCCACTTCTGCTCGGCGGAGGCGATGTACTCGTCCACCATGGTCTGCGCGCCGTTGACGAAGTCGCCGAACTGCGCCTCCCACATGACCAGCGCGTTCGGGCGGGTCAGCGAGTAGCCGTACTCGAAGCCCATGGCCGCGTACTCCGACAGCAGGCTGTCGTAGACGGTGAAGCGGGCCTGGTCCTCGGTGAGGTACTGCAGCGGGGTGTAGTCCTCGCCGGTCTTGCGGTCGATCAGGACGGCGTGCCGCTGGCCGAAGGTGCCGCGGCGGCTGTCCTGGCCGGCCAGGCGGACCGGGTGGCCCTCCATGAGCAGCGAGCCGATGGCGAGGGCCTCGCCGGTCGCCCAGTCGATGGTGTTGTCCTCGACCGAGGCGGCGCGGCGCTGGAGCTGCGGCAGCAGGCGCGGGTGGACGGTCAGCCAGTCCGGGTGGTTGACCTGCGAGGCGGCGATCCGCTTGACCATCTCCTGGGAGATGCCGGTCTGGATGGTGACCGGGAAGTTCGCGACCGGGCGGGCGGCGGTGGCGTCGGCCGGGGCCTGGGCCGCGTCGCGGACCTCGGCGAAGACCTTCTCCAGCTGGCCCTGGAAGTCCTGGAGCGCCTGCTCCGCCTCTTCCATGGTGATGTCGCCGCGACCGATCAGGCCCTCGGTGTACAGCTTGCGCACCGAGCGCTTCTTGTCGATCAGGTCGTACATCAGCGGCTGGGTGAACGACGGGTTGTCGGCCTCGTTGTGACCGCGGCGGCGGTAGCAGATGAGGTCGATGACGACGTCCTTGTGGAACTCCTGCCGGAACTCGAAGGCGAGCCGCGCGACGCGGACCACGGCCTCCGGGTCGTCGCCGTTCACGTGGAAGATCGGCGCCTCGATCATGCGGGCCACGTCGGTGCAGTACATCGACGAGCGCGAGGACGCCGGGGCGGCGGTGAAGCCGACCTGGTTGTTGACCACGAGGTGGATCGTGCCGCCGGTGCGGTAGCCCCGCAACTGCGACATGTTCAGGGTCTCCGCGACGACGCCCTGGCCGGCGAAGGCCGCGTCGCCGTGGACCTGGATCGGGAGCACCGGGAAGGTGGTGCCGCCCTGGTCCAGGACGTCCTGCTTGGCGCGGACGATGCCCTCGACGACCGGGTCGACCGTCTCCAGGTGGGAGGGGTTCGCGGCGAGGGAGACCTTGATGGTCTCGCCGTCCAGGCCCGTGAAGGTGCCCTCGGCGCCCAGGTGGTACTTGACGTCGCCGGAGCCGTGCATGGACTTCGGGTCGAGGTTGCCCTCGAACTCGCCGAAGATCTTGCCGTACGGCTTGCCGACGATGTTGGCCAGCACGTTCAGGCGGCCGCGGTGGGCCATGCCGATGACGGCCTCGTCGAGGCGGTGCTCGGCGGCGGCGTCGATCGTGGCGTCCAGCAGCGGGATGAGGGACTCGCCGCCCTCCAGGGAGAACCGCTTCTGCCCGACGTACTTGGTCTGCAGGAACGTCTCGAACGCCTCGGCGGAGTTCAGGCGGCGCAGGATGCGCAGCTGCTCCTCGCGCTCGGGCTTGGTGTACGGCTTCTCCAGGCGCTCCTGCAGCCACTTGCGCTGCTTCGGGTCCTGGATGTGCATGTACTCGATGCCGACGGTGCGGCAGTACGTGTTGCGCAGCAGGCCGAGGATGTCGCGGAGCTTCATCATCTTCTGGCCGCCGAAGCCGCCGACCGCGAACTCGCGCTCCAGGTCCCACAGGGTGAGGCCGTGCTGGACGACGTCCAAGTCGGGGTGCTTGCGCTGCTTGTACTCCAGCGGGTCGGTGTCGGCCATCAGGTGGCCGCGCACGCGGTACGCGTGGATGAGCTCCATGACGCGGGCGGTCTTGTTGACCTCGTCGTCGTGGGTGGTGGCGACGTCGGTGGCCCAGCGGACCGGCTCGTACGGGATCCGCAGCGACTCGAAGATCTCGTCGTAGAAGCCGTTCTCGCCGAGCAGCAGGCGGTGGATCTCGCGCAGGAACTCGCCCGAGGCCGCGCCCTGGATGACGCGGTGGTCGTAGGTCGAGGTCAGCGTCATGATCTTGGAGACGCCCAGGCGCGAGAGGGTCTCCGGGGCGGAGCCCTGGAACTCGGCCGGGTACTCCATGGCGCCGACGCCGACGATGGTGCCCTGGTTCTGCATCAGGCGCGGCACGGAGTGCACGGTGCCGATGCCGCCGGGGTTGGTCAGCGAGACCGTGACGCCGGTGAAGTCGTCCATGGTCAGCTTGTTGGCGCGGGCCCGGCGGACGATGTCCTCGTACGCCTGCCAGAAGCCGAAGAAGTCGAGCGTCTCGGCCTTCTTGATGGCCGCGACGACGAGCTGGCGGTCGCCGTTGGGCTTGACCAGGTCGATGGCCAGGCCGAGGTTGATGTGCTCCGGCTTGACCAGGTAGGACTTGCCGTCCTCCACCTTGTAGCTGTGGTTCATGCCCGGCGAAGCCTTGATGGCCTGGACCAGGGCGTAGCCGATCAGGTGGGTGAAGGAGACCTTGCCGCCACGGGCGCGCTGCAGGTGGTTGTTGATGACGATGCGGTTGTCGATCAACAGCTTCGCCGGGACGGCGCGGACCGAGGTCGCGGTCGGCACCTCCAGCGAGGCGTCCATGTTGGTGGCGACGGCCTTCGCCGGGCCGCGCAGCTGGACCAGCTCGGGGCCGGCCGGGGCAGCGGCGGCGGGTGCGGCCGGGGCGGCGGCCTTCGGCGCCGGGGGCGCGGCGGGGGCTGCGGCGAGCGGTGCGGCGGGGGC
>NZ_JOCF01000018.1 GCF_000720635.1 Streptomyces sp. NRRL WC-3742
GGGTGGGGAGGAGGGCGGCGAGGAGGGCGAGGGTGAGGCAGGTGGCGGCGGTGAGGGTGAGGGCGGGCCAGGGGAGGTGGAGGGGGATGGCGGCCTGGCCGGTGAGGATGCGGTGGTTGAGGAGGGCGGTGGTGGCCCACTGGGTGAGGGTGGTGACGGCGAGGGCGAGCACGGCGGCGGTGGCGACGACGAGCGCGGACTCCAGGGCGACGGTGCCGAGCACCTGGCGGCGGACCGTCCCGGCGAGGCGCAGGACGTCGAAGTCGCGGCGGCGGTCGGCGACGCTCATGACCATGGTGTTGACGATGGCGATGAGCGCGTACAGCAGCGCCGGGCCGAGGATGGTGCTGGTGGCGATCCAGGCGTAGTGGGCGCCGGGGTCGGGGCCGGGGGCGCGGGAGTCGGTGAGGGTGCCGCCGAGGAGGTCGGCGGGCCGGTCGCCGAGGTGGACGGCGGTGGGGCGGGCGCCGGCGAGGTGGGGGGTGAGGGTGTCGCCGCCGAGGAGGATCTCGTCGAGGCCGAGCTGGGTGCGGTAGACGAGGGCGAGGCGCAGGTGGGTGACGGTGCCGTCCGGGAGGCGGAGGTTGACCTGGTCGCCGAGGTGCCAGTCGTGGCCGCGGACCTGGTCGGTGGAGGCGGCGAAGGCGGCGCCGTGCAGTTCGGCGGACGAGCCCTGGTCGGCGGGCAGGTGCCAGGCGCCGGCGAGGTCGCCGTCGACGACGGTGGCGGCGGTGGGGACGGTGGCGGGCGAGTCCTCGCCGTGGTCGGCGAAGGCGGCGGTTTCGGCGCCGAGGCCCGTGACGACGGTGGGGGTGGTGGCGGTGGCGGCGAGGCCGGGCCGGGCGGCGGTGAGCCGGTGGAGGGCGTCGGCGGGCAGCGGCTGGTCCCCGGGGCGCAGCACGTACCGGGCGGCGGTGGTGGCGCGGTTCTGGGCGGTCATGGCGTCGGCGAAGGCGGCGGTGGAGCCGACGGCGGTGCCGGTGAGCGCGATGGCGAGGAAGGCGGGGGTGGCGGTGGAGACGGTGCGGCGTACGGCGGTGAGCGCGTTCTGCCGGGCGAGCAGGGGGGCGGCCGAGACGGCGCGGGTGAGCGGCGCGGTGAGCAGCCGGACGAGCGGGGGGACGAGGACGGGGGCGAGGAGGGCGAGGGCGGTGATGGTGAGCAGGTCGGCGCCCATGACCCACTGGGAGGCGAGTTGGGGGTCGCCGGCCTGGTCGCCGGGGGTGGCCGGCATGGTGGGCGCGGCGAGGTAGTAGCCGACGGCGCCGGCGAGGGCGATCAGGTGGCCGATGGCGGCGGCCCAGCGCAGCGGGGTCATGACGGTGCGGTCGGCGGCCGCGTCGGCGAGGGCTTCGGCGGCGCGCACGCGCCCGGCCCGTACGGCGGCGGTGACGGCGCCGAGGAGGGCGACGGCGAGTCCGGTGGCGGCGGCGAGCAGCATCGGGCCTGCGGCCGGGTGGGCGGTGAAGCCCGCGGGGGCGGCGCTGCGGTCGACGAGCCAGGCGGCGAGGGCGGGCGCTCCGGGCAGGGAGAGCAGGCAGCCGGTGAGGGCGGCGGCGAGGGCGACGACGGACGCCTCGCCGGTGATCAGCCAGACGATCTGGCGCGGGGTGGCGCCGACGGCGCGCAGCATCGCGATCTCCTGGCGGCGCTGGGCGACGGCGAAGGCGAAGGTCCCGGCGACGACGAAGACGGCGACGAAGGCGGCCATCGCGGAGGTGAAGAGCAGCACCTTGTGCAGGGAGGGCGCGCCGAGCGGGGAGTCGTCGCCGGCGGTGTCGGCGAGGAGGCTGCCGGTGGTGGCGACGAGGGTGACGCCGAAGGTCAGGGCGACGTAGGAGCCGGCGAAGGCGGTCTTGCGGCGGCGCAGCCCGGCGGCGGCGACGGGCAGCAGGGTGGTGAAGGAGCTCATGCCGCGCTCTCCGCCGTCGCCGCGGTCCCGGAGGTCTCCAGGGCGGTCATCCGCTCGGCGATCTGCTGGGCGCTGGGGCGTGCCAGGTCGCCGACGACGGTGCCGTCGGCGAGGAAGAGGACGCGGTCGGCGTAGGAGGCGGCGACGGGGTCGTGGGTGACCATGACGGTGCTCTGGCCGTCCCGGTCGACGAGGTCGCGCAGCAGGGTGAGCACCTCGCGGCTGCTGGTGCTGTCGAGGGCGCCGGTGGGTTCGTCGGCGAAGAGCATCTTCGGCCGGGTGATGAGGGC
This sequence comes from Streptomyces sp. NRRL WC-3742, assembly GCF_000720635.1. GTDB lineage: Bacteria > Actinomycetota > Actinomycetes > Streptomycetales > Streptomycetaceae > Kitasatospora. The sequence continues at coordinate 2,203 of NZ_JOCF01000018.1, forward strand.
GCGGGCGATGGCGACGCGCTGCTGCTGGCCGCCGGAGAGCTGGGAGGGCAGGTGGGCGGCGCGGGCCTCGAGGCCGACGGCGGCGAGGGCGCGGCGGACGTCGTCGCGGTCGGGTCTGCGTCCGGCCAGGCGCAGCGGCAGGCCGACGTTCTGTTCGGCGGTGAGCGAGCCGACGAGGTTGAACGCCTGGAAGACGAAGCCGAGTTTCTGCCGTCGCAGGACGGTCAGCGCGCTCTCGCCGAGCCCGGAGAGGTCGGTGCCGTCGAGGAGGACGCGCCCCCGGTCGGGCCGGTCGAGGCCGGCGGCGCACTGGAGCAGCGTGCTCTTCCCGGAGCCGGAGGGTCCCATCACGGCGGTGAAGCTCCCCCGGTCGAAGGTGACGTCCACCCCCCTGAGCGCCCGGACGGCCTCCGGGCCGGAGCCGTAGGTACGGTGCACGTCTTCGAGGCGCAGTGCGGCGCCGTCATCCCCCATGATCGTCACGGTGGGCATGTCTACCATCCGGGCGTCACTGCTGGCCAGTTTCCTTGGGGGAATCGTTACCGCAGGTCAGCCGGGGTGGCGGCGGGTACGGGGCGCAGGAGGTGGGCGTCGACGGCGTCCTCGTCGTCGAGGGCGAAGCCGTGGCGCTCGTAGAGGCGGCGGGCGGGGCTGCCCTGGAGGACGGTGAGGCGTACGGGTTCGCGGGCGGCGTCGGCCTCGGCGAGGACGTGGCGCAGGACGGCGGTGCCGACGCCCCGGCCGTGGTGGGCGGGGTCGAGGTAGAAGTGTTCGAGGAGCCGCCCGCCGGCCGCCGCGGGGCGGACGGTGACGGAGCCGGCGAAGGCCCCGTCGACGAGCAGGATCGAGGTGTGGCGCGTCGAGAAGCCCTCGCGCAGGCGGGTGCGGACGCGGTCCTCGTCGTAGCGGCCGAGCCGTTCCAGGTCGGGGCGCATGACGACGGCCCGCAGTTCGGCGACGGGCTCGATGTCGGCGGGGGTCGCGGGGCGCAGGCTCCAGGCGGGGTGGCTGTTCACGGCCCGCAGTGTGCCAGGGGCGGGCCCGTGCCTGTCGGTGTGTTTCAGGAGACGGGACGGGAGTCGTCCCAGGCGCCCTCGAACTCCTCGCGGTAGACCTCCAGCAGGCCCGGTTCGGTGCCGCCTGGCTGTTGGCCGGCGCCGCCGCGCAGGACGAGGGCGGGGGACTCCATGCCCCGGGCGCGGCGCAGGTAGGGCTGGATGACGCCGAGGTCGCGGCTCTGGCGGCGGCCGGCGACGGGGCCGGTGGGGCGGGGGCCCTCGACGAGGTAGGCGGTGAAGCGCGGGGTCTCGTCGAAGACGCGGATCTCGAAGCCGCCCTGGTCGCGCAGCCGGGCCCGTACGCGGCGCACGTGCATGATGTTCATCTCGATGGAGCGCGACAACTCGCCGCGCCCGAGGCCGAGTTCGCGTTCGCGGCGGCGTACGGCGCTGCTGGCGGGGTTGAGGAAGAGCAGCCGGACGCGGCAGCCGTCGCCCGCGAGGCGGACGAGGCGCTTGCCGGTGTAGTTCTGGCAGAGCATGCCGAGGCCGATGCCGAGCGCGTCCAGGCGGCGGGCGCCGTCGAGGAGGTCCTCGACGGGCAGGTCGCGCTGGAGCCGTACGCGGTCGGCGTGGACGGCGACGACGTCGGCGTAGCGCCCGGCGACGAGGGACTCGACGACGTCGGCGGGCACTCCCCCGGCGCCGCCGTCGAGGACGGCGAGCAGGCGGGCGGCGGCGCGTTCGGTCTGGGCGAGGACGGTGCCGGTCAGGACGCGGTTGCGGGAGACGACGTGGCGGGCCACCTCCAGTTCGTCCAGGGCGAGTTCGATCTCGCGCCGGTCGGCGAGGAAGGGCTCGAAGCAGGGCCAGTGCTGGACCATCAGTTCGCGCAGCTGCGGCAGGGTGAGGAAGACCAGCGGGTCGTCGTCGGCCGGGTCGAGCAGGTAGCCCTTGCGGCGGCTGACCTCGCGGACGGCGCCGGCGCGGTGGGCCCACTCCTCGCCGGCGGGGCCGGCGGCGGCGGTGACCCAGTCCTCGCCGTGGGCGGGGGCGTAGATGGGGTGCAGCACCTCGTCGACGAGGGAGCGCAGCCGCTGTTCGACGAGGTTGAGCCAGACGTAGGCGCGGCCGGACAGGCGCACGCGCTGGTAGGCGTCCTCCCATTCGGCGGCGGACCAGGCGAGGGCGGGTATCTCGACGGGGCCGCTCTGGGCGGGCACCAGTGGGCGGCCGGTCAGGGTGGGGCGCATGACCACCGTCGGGGCCTCGCTGCGGGCGCCGCCCCGGTCGGGGCCGCCCGGCCCGGAGCCACGGCCGCCGGCGGGGAACACCATGCGCCACCTCACTGGTTTGCTGCTTCGTCGCTGGACCCGGCGGCGGGGAGGGGCCGTTGACGGATCGCTGACGGATCGCCACCAGCCGGCACGGCCGGACGATCAAGGGTACTGCCCGGCGCGAGCGGCCCGCAGCCGGATGGGCGAGGGGGCTCGCGCGCATCACCTGGGCTTCTCTTCGGAGGAATACCGGCCGGACACCCGTTCGGGCGAACCGGGGCCGTGTGTCCCGGCCGCCGGGGGAAGGCTCGGGGAGTATGCCGTCTGGTTCGTCTCCGCGTTCGCCTCCGCGTTCGTCCGCGTGTTCGTCCACGCGTTCGTCCGCGCGCGTTCGTCCGCGGAGGTCACCGGGAAGTCTCTGGGAAGTATCTGAGGAAGTCGAGGACTCATGCAGGTCTGGCCGGGCAAGCCCTACCCCCTCGGCGCCACCTACGACGGGGCCGGCACCAACTTCGCGGTGTTCTCCGAGAGCGCCGACCGGATCGAGCTGTGCCTGCTCGAGGAGGACGGCTCCGAGACCGCCGTCGAACTGCGCGAGACGGACGCCTTCGTCCGCCACGCCTACCTGCCGGGCATCCAGCCCGGCCGGCGCTACGGCTTCCGCGTGCACGGCCCGTACAACCCGGGCCTGGGCCAGCGGCACAACGCCTCCAAGCTGCTGCTGGACCCGTACGCCAAGGCGATGAGCGGCACCGTCGACTGGGACGAGTCCGTCTACGGCTACCACTTCGGCGCGCCCGAGCGCCGCAACGACCTCGACTCGGCCCCGCACACCATGCACTCGGTGGTGATCAACCCGTACTTCGACTGGGGCACCGACCGGCCGCCGCGCACCGACTACCACCGCACCGTCATCTACGAGGCCCACGTGAAGGGCCTGACCCGGCTGCACCCGGGCATCCCCGAGGAGATCCGGGGCACCTACGCGGGCCTGGCGCACCCGGCGGTGATCGAGCACCTGGCGAAGCTGGGCGTCACCGCGATCGAGCTGATGCCGGTGCACCAGTTCGTCCGGGACCACCGGCTGCGGGACCTGGGCCTGGCCAACTACTGGGGCTACAACACGATCGGCTTCTTCGCCCCGCACTCCTCGTACTCCTCCACCGGCGACCGGGGCCAGCAGGTGCAGGAGTTCAAGTCGATGGTGAAGGCGCTGCACGCGGCCGGGATCGAGGTGATCCTCGACGTGGTCTACAACCACACCGCCGAGGGCAACCACCTGGGCCCGACGCTGTCGCTGCGCGGCCTGGACAACGTGTCCTACTACCGCCTCGCCCGCGACCAGCGCTTCTACGAGGACACCACCGGCACCGGCAACAGCCTGCTGATGCGCAGCCCCCACGTGCTCCAGCTGATCATGGACTCGCTGCGCTACTGGGTCACCGAGATGCACGTGGACGGCTTCCGCTTCGACCTCGCCGCCACCCTGGCCCGGCAGTTCCACGAGGTGGACCGGCTGTCCTCCTTCTTCGACCTCGTCCAGCAGGACCCGGTGGTCTCCCAGGCCAAGCTGATCGCCGAGCCCTGGGACCTCGGCGAGGGCGGCTACCAGGTCGGCAACTTTCCTCCGCTGTGGACGGAGTGGAACGGCATGTACCGGGACACCGTGCGCGACCTGTGGCGCGGCGAGAACGCGACGCTCGCCGAGTTCGGCTCCCGGCTCACCGGCTCCTCCGACCTCTACCAGGACGACGGCCGCCGCCCCATCGCCTCCATCAACTTCGTGACCTGCCACGACGGTTTCACCCTGCGCGACCTGGTCTCGTACAACGAGAAGCACAACGAGGCCAACGGCGAGGACAACCGGGACGGCGAGTCCTTCAACCGCTCCTGGAACTGCGGCGTCGAGGGCCCGAGCGAGGACCCGGCCGTGGAGGAGCTGCGGGCGCGCCAGCAGCGCAACTTCATCGCCACCCTGATGCTCTCCCAGGGCGTGCCGATGCTCTCCCACGGGGACGAGCTGGGCCGCACCCAGTTGGGCAACAACAACACCTACTGCCAGGACGGCGAGCTGAGTTGGGTGCACTGGCCGGAGGGCGACGGGCCCGCGGCGCGGCTGCTGGAGTTCACCCAGGGGATGATCTGGCTGCGCCGCGACCACCCGGTGTTCCGGCGGCGGCGCTTCTTCCACGGGCGGCCGGTGTCGGGCCGGCCGGTCTCCGGCCAGCCGGTCTCTGGCCAGTCGGCGTCGGGTCAGCCGGCGTCGGGTCAGGTCTCCGGCCAGCCGGTGCCGGCCTCGGGCGGGTACGACGATCTGACCGACATCGCCTGGTTCACCCCGGCCGGGGAGGAGATGACCAAGCGCAACTGGGGCGTCGGCTACGCCAAGTCGCTGACGGTCTTCCTCAACGGGTACGCCATCTCGGAGCCGGACCGGCGCGGCGGGCGGATCGTCGACGACTCGTTCCTGCTGATGTTCAACGCGCACTTCGAGCCGCTGGAGTTCACCGTGCCGGCCGACCACGGGCAGGAGTGGCAGGTGGTGGTCGACACCGCGAAGCCGTCGCTGCCGGCCCCGGGCACGGGGGCGACGGTCAAGGCCGGGGACACCCTGTGGCTGACCGACCGGTCGCTGATGGTGCTGCAGCGGCCGGCGTAGGGCTCCCGCGGTCACCTGTTCCCACGGTCAGCTGCTCCCGCGGTCACCTGTTCGGGTCATCAGCGGGTCTTGGCCGCGGGCCCGGACGGGTACCTATGGAGGCATGACCTCCGACGCCGAGCCCGCCCAGGCCCGCCCGGACGATGTCCCCGCCGCCGCCACCGCACCCGCCGCCCCCGCCGTCCCCACCGCCAGCTACCGGCTCCAGCTCCAGCCCGGCTTCACCCTGCGCGACGCCACCGCCGCCGTGCCCTACCTGGCCGCCCTCGGCGTCTCCCACCTGCACCTGTCCCCGCTGCTGGAGGCTTCCCCCGGCTCCACCCACGGCTACGACACCGTCGACCACACCCGGATCAGCGGGCAGCTCGGCGGCGAGGCGGCCCTGCGCGCCCTGGCCGCCGAGGCGCACCGGCACGGCCTGCGGCTGATCGCCGACGTGGTGCCCAACCACATGGCCGTGCCCGTGCCCGAGCGGCTCAACCGGCCGCTGTGGGAGGTGCTGCGCGAGGGGCCCGACTCGCCGTACGCGCGCTGGTTCGACATCGACTGGACGGCGCAGAGCGGGCCCGCCGACGCCCCCGGGCGCGGGCGGGTGCTGCTGCCCGTGCTCGGCGACCGGCTCGGCGCGGTGCTCGACCAGCTGGTGGTCGACGGCGAGGTGCTGCGCTACCACGGGCACGAGCTGCCGCTGCGGCCCGGGACGGCGCATCTGCCGCTCGCGGAGCTGCTCGCCCGGCAGTGGTACCGGCTCGCCCACTGGCGCCTGGCCCGCACCGAGCTCAACTACCGGCGGTTCTTCACCGTCAACGAGCTGATCGCGGTGCGCGTCGAGGACCCGGAGGTGTTCGCCGCCACCCACGCCGTGCTGCTGCGGCTGCACCGCGAGGGCGTCCTGGACGGCTTCCGGATCGACCACCCGGACGGCCTCGCCGACCCGCGCGGGTACCTGCGGCAGCTCGCGGAGGCCACCGGCGGGGCGTACGTGGTGGTCGAGAAGATCCTCACCGGCGAGGAGCACCTGCCCGCCGACTGGCCGGTGGCCGGCACCACCGGGTACGACGCGCTGCGACGCATCGACGGGGTGCTGCTGGACGGGGAGGGCGCGCGGAGCCTGGCGGCCGCGTACCGGGAGTTCACGGGGCTGCCCCCGTCGGAGGGGGTGGGCGGCGACGCGGCAGCGGCCGCGCGGCTCGGGCGGGCGGAGATGACCGCGCCGCAGGGCGAGCTGGCCGCCGAGGTCGACCGGCTGGTGCGGATCGCCCTGCGGATCGGCGCCGCCGACCCCGCGTACGCCGACCACGCGCCCTGGCAGCTGCACGCGGCGCTGCGGGCGCTGCTCACCGCGTACCCGGTGTACCGGCCGTACGTGCGGCCCGGGGAGGAGGGCCGGGACCGGTACCTGCAGTCCTGGCTGGACGCGGCCGAGGACCCGACCGAGCGGCTGGTGGCGGCCCTGGCGCTCGGGCTGCTGGGGCGCGGCCCCGACGAGGACGAGTTCTGCGTGCGCTTCGCGCAGACGGCGGCCGCCGTGGCCGCCAAGGGCGTGGAGGACACGGCCTTCTACCGCTGGAACGCGCTGCCGGGCCTGAACGAGGTCGGCGGCGAGCCCGGGCGGCCCGGGGTCGCGCCGGAGGCGTTCCACGCGTGGTGCCGGTACCTGGAGGGGGCCTGGCCGGGCAGCATGACCGTGCTGTCCACGCACGACACCAAGCGCAGCGCCGACGCCCGGGCCCGGCTGGCGGTGCTGGCGGAGCAGCCGCGGGAGTGGGCCGCGGAGGTCGCCGGGTGGTCCGGTGCCGACGGGTGGTCCGGTGCCGACAGGTGGTCCGGTGCCGACCCCTGGGACCGGGAGGCGGACTGGATGCTCTGGCACACCCTCGTCGCTGCCTGGCCGATCGGGCCGGACCGGCTGGTCGCCGCGCTGCTCAAGGCGGCGCGCGAGGCCAAGGTGCACACCTCCTGGACCTCGCCCCACGAGCCGTACGAGCGGGCGCTGGAGGAGCGGGCCCGCGCGGTGTACGACTCCCCCGCGCTGCTGGGCCGGATCGAGGAGCGGGTGCGCGCCCTCGCCCCGTACGCCCGGGCCAACACCCTGGGCGCCGCGCTGCTGCACCTGACCGTCCCGGGCGTGCCGGACCTCTACCAGGGCGGCGAGGAGCCGCTGTACACCCTCGTCGACCCCGACAACCGGGGCGTCGTGGACCTCGGCGCGCTCGCCGTGCGGCTCACCGACTCCGCCGCCGCGCGGCCCGGCGACCTCGCCCGGGAGAAGCTGCACCTGACCACCACGGCCCTGCACCTGCGCCGGTCCCGGGCGCTCGGGCCGTACCGGGCGCTGGCCGCGCGCGCTGCCCCTGCCGGCGCCGGTGCCGCGCCCGCGCCCGCTGCCGCTGCCGCTGCCGCTGCCGCTGAGCACCTTCTGGCGTTCGCCCGGGGCGAGGACGTGGTCGCCGCCGTCACCCGGCTCCCGTACGGGCTGGAGCGCTCCGGCGGCTGGGGCGACGCCGTACTCGACCTGCCCGGCGGTGGCGGGCCCTGGACGGAGGAGCTGACCCAGCGCGCCTTCCCGCCCGGGCCGGTACCGGTGGCGGACCTGCTGGCGGCGTACCCGGTGGCACTGCTGACCCGCGAGGGACGAAGGGGCTGAGCATGGCGGTCTACGAGGTGTGGGCGCCCGCGGCGGCCGACCGTGTGACGGTCGAAGTCGACGGCTTCGAGCACGAGTTGGCCCGCTGCCCGGACCGGGAGGGGTGGTGGTCCGGCGAGGCGCCCGAGGGCGACTACGCCTTCCGGCTCGACGGCGGCCCGCCCCTGCCCGACCCCCGCTCGCCCCGGCAGCCGCACGGGCCGGACGGGCCCAGCCGGGCCGTCGACCACGCCGCGCACCGCTGGACCGCCACCGGCCGGCACGGGCGGACACTGCCCGGCGCGGTGGTGTACGAGCTGCACGTCGGCACCTTCACCGCGCGCGGCACCTTCGACGCCGCCGCCGAACACCTGGACCACCTGGTCGAGTTGGGCGTCGACTTCGTCGAGCTGATGCCCGTCTGCCCCTTCCCCGGCAAGCACGGCTGGGGCTACGACGGGGTGTCGCTGTGGGCCGTGCACGAGCCCTACGGCGGGCCCGCCGGACTCAAGCGCTTCGTCGACGCGGCGCACGGGCGGGGGCTCGGCGTGATCCTCGACGTGGTACACAACCACCTCGGCCCGTCCGGGAACTACCTCCCCGCCTTCGGGCCGTACTTCACCGACCGGCACCACACCCCCTGGGGCGCGGCCGTCAACCTCGACGCCCCCGGCTCCGACGAGGTCCGCGCCTACCTGATCGGCAGCGCGCTGGCCTGGCTGCGCGACTACCGCCTCGACGGGCTGCGCCTGGACGCCGTGCACGCCCTCGCCGACGACCGGGCCGTCCACTTCCTGGAGGAACTGTCCGGCGAGGTCGAGAAGTTGGCGGTGACGACCAACCGGCCGCTGTTCCTGATCGCCGAATCCGACCTCAACACCCCGCGCACCACCGCCCCGCGCGAAGCCGGCGGCCAGGGCCTCACCGCCCAGTGGAGCGACGACTTCCACCACGCCCTGCACTGCGCGCTCACCGGCGAATCCCAGGGCTACTACGGCGACTTCGCGCGCGCCCCGCTCGCCGCCCTCGCCAAGACCCTGCGGCACGGGTACTTCCACGACGGCACCTGGTCCGGCTTCCGGGGCCGCAGCCACGGACGGCCCTTCACGCCGCTCGGCGAAGGACACCGGCTGCTCGGCTACCTCCAGACCCACGACCAGATCGGCAACCGGGCCCTCGGCGACCGCGTCTCCACCACCCTCGGCACCGGCCGACTCGCCTGCGGCGCCGCCCTGGTGCTCACCTCGCCGTTCACCCCGATGCTGTTCATGGGCGAGGAGTGGGGCGCGGCCACCCCCTGGCAGTACTTCACCGACCACACCGACCCCGGCCTGGCCGAAGCCGTCCGGCAGGGACGGCGGCGGGAGTTCGCCGAGCACGGGTGGACCGCCGAGGCCGTCCCCGACCCGCAGGAGCCCGCCACCCTGCTGCGCTCCGTCCTCGACTGGACCGAGCCGCACCGCGCCCCGCACACCGAACTGCTGGACTGGTACCGGACGTTGATCCGGCTGCGGCGGGAGCGTCCGGAGCTGGCCGACCCGGACCTGGGGGCGGTGCGGGTCTCGTTCTCGGAGATCGGCCCGGGAGTGGGGTGGGTGGTGGTGCACCGGGGGCCCTACCGGGTGGCGGTCAACCTCGGGGCGGGCAAGGCGGCGCTGCCGCTGGGGGGCGCGGGACGGGAGGTGGTGGCGGCCTTCGGGACCTGTGAACTGGCGGGCTCCGCCGTGCGGTTGGGGGCGGACGCGGTGGCGATCGTCCTGGCCGACTACCAGAGGTAGGTGCCGATCCGCTCGCGCAGGGACGGCGCGTCCAGGCCGTACGCGGCCAGGTGCTCCGCCATCGAGCCGTAGTGGCGGTGCTCGGCGCGCGGCACGCCCAGCGCCAGCACCCGGTGCGCCCGGTCGGCCAGCGCCTCGTGCACGGCGTGCGCGGAGGTGCCCTCCAGGTACGGCTCCACCAGCACCACGTCCGTGCGCTCACCGACCGCCGCGCGCAGGGCCGCCGTGTCGAAGGGGCGCACCGTCGCCGCGTACAGCACCGTCACGTCCAGGCCCTCGGTGGCGGCGAGCACCGCGTCCAGCATCGGGCCGACGGCGATCACCACGGCGCCCTTGCGGGAGGTGCGGACGGTGGTGAAGCGGCCGGGCTCGACCGCGAGCGGGGTGGCGTTCTGGTGGTTGGAGAGGCGGACGTAGACGTTGCGCTCGCCGTCCGCGTAGGCGTGGCGCAGCAGGCGCTCGGCCTCGTCCGGGTGGCCGGGGACGTGGACCGTCCAGTCCGGCAGGGTGTCCAACAGCGCCACGTCACCCGGGGACATGTGGGTGCGGCCGGCCGCCGGGTTGTCGTAGGAGCCGCCCGCGCTCACCAGGACGGCGCCGACACCCTGGTGGACCAGGCTCAACTTGACCTGCTCGAAGGGGCGTTCCACCAGGAAGCTGGCGAAGGTGTGGGCGATCGGGCGCATCCCCGCCAGGGCCAGCCCGCCGGCCGCGCCGATCAGCAGTTGCTCGCGGATGCCGACGTTGACCACCCGGTCGGGGTGGCGCTCCCGGGCCGGCTCGAAGGAGGCGGCGGAGATGTCGGCCAGCACGAGGGCCAGGCGGGGGTCCTCGTCGAGCAGATGGGTGGTGACGTCGATGAAGCGTTCGCGCATGGTGTCCACGGGTGGGGCCTTTCGGGGGGGGTGTCTGGTGTGCGGGCTTCTGGGGCTCAGGAGGTTCTTGAGTTCAGGGGTTCTTGAGTTCAGGGGTTCTCGGGCTCAGGAGTTGTCGGGCTCAGGAGTTCTTGGGCTCAGGAGTTCTTGGACTCGACGCGGGCGACCACGACGTGCGGGCGGCCCGGGTGCTCGGCGGTGAAGGCGCGGTACAGGGCCTCGTGGTCGCGGCCGTCCACCGTCTCGGCCGACCAGCCCGCGGCGGCGAAGCGCTGAGCGATGCCGCCCTGCCAGCCGTGCGTGGCCGAGGAGTTGTCGATCACCACCGCGTGCAGCCGCTCCAGGCCGTAGGCGCCCGCGAAGGCGACCGCCTCGTGGTTGGAGCCCTCGTCGAACTCGGCGTCGCCGATCAGCACCCACACCGCCGGGTCCGCCAGCCCCTGCGCCCGCAGGCCCAGCGCCGTGCCGACCGCCAGCGGCAGGCCCTGGCCGAGCGAGCCGGAGGAGATCTCCACCCCGGGGAGCAGCATCCGGTCCGGGTGGTAGCCGAGCGGGGAGTCGTAGCCGCCGAAGCTCGGCAGCACCTCGGGGTCGAGGAAGCCCTTGGCCGTGAGCACGGCGTAGTAGGCCATCGGGCCGTGGCCCTTGGAGAGGAGGAACCGGTCGCGGTCCTGCGCCCCGGCCGTGGCCGGGGAGACCCGGAGCACCCGGTCGTACAGCACCCAGAGCGCGTCCAGGGTGGAGGTGGCGGCGGGGTCGTGCTTCTCGTCGCCGGTCATCAGGGCCATCAGCTTCGGGATGTCCCCGAAACGGGCCTTCGTTGCCGCGTTGGTCGCCGTGTGCGTCGTCATGCCCCTGATCGTGCAACCTCAAGCGAACTTGAGGTCAAGCGGCTACAGTGCGTACCCATGAGCGAGACCCCCGGCCCCCGGCACAGCGACCTGCTCACCATCGGGCAGCTCGGAAAGCGCAGCGGCCTCGCCGCCTCCGCGCTGCGCTACTACGAGAGCCTCGGGCTCATCGAGGCCACCCGCACCACCGGCGGCCAGCGCCGCTACACCCGCGCCACCCTGCGCCGCATCGCCTTCGTCCGCGCCGCCCAGCGCGTCGGCCTCTCCCTCGAGGAGGCCCGCACCGCCCTCGACCGCCTCCCCGAGCGGCCCGCCCCCAGCGGCGCCGAATGGGACGAGGTCGCCGCCTCCTGGCAGAACCGCATCGACGAGCAGATCGCCGAACTCGAACGCCTCAAGACCAAGCTCACCGGCTGCATCGGCTGCGGCTGCCTCTCCCTCACCCGCTGCGCCCTCTACAACCTCGGCGACCGCGCCGCCGAGGCCGGCCCCGGCGCCCGCTACCTCCTCACCCGCGACCCAACCACCGGACCCGAACCGACCAGCGCCGACATCACCCCCTGCGGCGCCCGCTGACCGTGCCGCCTCCGCCCCTCCCGCTATGGGGCGGGAGGGGCGGACCTCGCGGGTGGTTCCTAGAGGCGGCGAGCTGGTCGGCCAGGTCGTCGAGCCCGAGTGAGCCCAGGGCGAGTGCCTTCATGTGCCAGCCCTTGAGGTCGAACGCGGCGCCCTGCCGGCTCCGGGCGGCCTCGCGCCCCTGCAGCCAGGCGCGTTCGCCGAGCTTGTAGCCGATGGCCTGGCCGGGCCAGCCGAGGTAGCGGACGATCTCGCTGTCGCGCAGTGCGGCGGGGCTGCCGTTGTACGCGGCCATGAACTCCGTGGCGAGCCCGGGGGTCCAGCGCTCGCCGGCGTGGCTGCTCCAACCGCTGCCGGCCGCCTCGGCGGGGACGGACAGGCCCAGGTGCATGCCGATGTCGACGATCACCCGGATGGTGCGCAGCATCTGCTGGTCGAGGAAGCCGAGGCGGTGGGCGGGCTCGGTGAGGAAGCCCAGGTCGTCCATGAGGCGCTCGGCGTACAGGGCCCAGCCCTCGATGGTGGCGCTGACCGTGCCGAGCGTGGTCTGGTAGCGGCTGAGCCGGTCGGCGAGGGCCACCCACTGGGCGAGCTGCAGGTGGTGGCCGGGGACTCCCTCGTGGTACCAGGTGGTGACGAGCTGCCAGGTCGGGAAGGTCTCGCGGCCGAGGGCGGGCAGGTAGGTACGGCCCAGCCGGCTGAAGTCCAGGCTGGGGCTGGAGTAGTACGGCGCCCCGGCGCTGCCGGCCGGCGCGATCCTGGACTCCACCCGGCGCAGGGGCCCGGCGATGTCGAAGTGGGTGCCGTCGAGGGCGGTGATCGCCTCCTCCATGAGCTGCTGCAGCCAGTCGCGGACCGCCTCCTCGCCCTGGACGGCGTGGCCGCGCCGCTCCAGGTGGTGCATGGCCTCGCGGACCCCGGCCCCGGGCAGCACGCGTTCGGCCTCGGTGCGCATGTCGGCGGCGAGGCGGTGGAACTCGCTCCAGGCCCAGGCGTACGCCTCCTCGAGGTCGAGGTCCGCGCCGCTGTTGTAGCGCACGGCGAGCCGGTAGCGCTCGCGCCCGACGGCGTCCGGGGTGCCGAGGGTGGCGGGCGCGTACGTGTCGCGCAGCCAGTCGCGGAACCCGGCGACGGCGGCGGTGGCCCGGCGGGCGGCGCCGTCCAGTTCCCCGCGCAGCGGCTCGGGGCCGGGGGCGACGAACTCGGCGAACCAGCCTGCGCCGCCGGTGCCTTGGCCGGTGCCTTCGCCGGTGCTTAGGCCGGCGCCTTCGCCGGTCCAGGCGGTGAGCTGGTCGACGACCGTGGCCGCCTGGCGCGGCGCGGCGAACAGCTGCCGGGACATCCCCTCGGTGAGCGTCGCCCGGTACCCGTCGAGTGCGGCGGGCAGGTTGCGCAGCCGCCCGGCCACCGCCGCCCAGTCGTCGTCGGTGGCGGTCGGCATGTAGGTGAAGATGTCCCGCACGTGGTGGACGTGGGCGCCGATGTTGCGCAGCCGGCGGAAGTTCTCGCCGGAGTCGTGCACGGCCAGTTCGGCGGCGAGGCGCTCGCGGAGCAGCCGCGCGCAGGACCGGTCGGCGGGATCTGCTCCGACGGGGGCGGTGTCCAGTGCGGCCAGGGTGCCTCGGGCGATGTCGGCGAGCGCCTCGAGCCCCTCCGGGGAGAGGTCCGGCTGCCGGTCGTCGCCCGGGTGCAGGCCCAACCGGGCGGCGGCCAGCGGATCGTGCGCGGCCACCTGGTCGAGGTGACGGTCGGCGATGGTGCGTGCAGTGATCGTTTCATCCGTCATACCGCCATCCTGGTGCAGTCGCTGCCCCGGGAGCGGGAAAACCCTTTTGCCGGGCGGGGGTTGCCGTGCTTACGGTGCTGGGATGTTGCCGGTGGTGGAGACGGAAGAGCAGTGGGACGCCCTCGCGGACGACGAGGCGGTGCTGCGGGCCGGGGCCGAGGACCTGTGCGGTCGGCTGGGGCTCGGCGGGGCGCCGTTGGAGCGGTTCGCCGAGGGCTCGGTGCCGGTGTACGCGGTCGGCGGGGCGCAGGTGTTGAAGCTGTTCCCGCCGACGAGCGCGCGGGACGGGGTCGTCGAGGAGCGGGTGCTCGGCCACCTGCGGGGCGCCCTGCCGATCCCGACCCCCGAGGTGCACGCCGCCGGGGAGTACGTGAACGGGTGGCGCTACGTGCTGATGTCCCGCCTGGCCGGCGAGAGCCTGGCCACGGCGTGGCCGCGCGTCCCGGAGGGCGAGCGGGTGCGGATCGCCCGGGAGTGCGGGCAGGCGCTGGCCGTCCTGCACGGGCTCGATCCGCGGCCGCTCGCGGACGTGCTCGGGCCCGGAGACTGGTCCGCGTTCCTGGAGCGGCAGCGCGCCGGTGCGGTGCGGCGGCAGCGCGAGCGCGGGCTGTCGGAGGCGTGGCTGGAGCAGATCCCGGACTTCCTGGCGGCGGCGCCGCTCCCCCGAGCCCCGGGCCTCGCCGTGCTGCACACCGAGTTCATGCGCGAGCACCTGCTGACCGACCCGGCCGACGGCTGGCGCCTGACCGGACTGTTCGACTTCGAGCCCGCCATGATCGGCGACCCGGCGTACGACCTGGTCGCCGTCGGCCTGTTCACCACCCGCGCCGACCCGGCCCTGTTCGGGCAGCTGCTCCACGGCTACGGGCGCGGAGTCGACCCACGGCTGGTGATGGCGTACACCCTGCTCCACGTGTACAGCCACCTGCCCTGGTACCTGCGGGAGTTGAAGCCCTCGGCGACCACGCTGGACGGCCTGGCGCAGGAGTGGTTCGGCACCGCCTGAGCGGCACCGGGCCGGACACGGCACTGCTGCGCACAGCACGACGGACGCGGCCGGGCCCCACCACGCCAGGAACCACTGCCGAAACGACCGAACGAGACGCTGCATGACGGAGACCCCCCTCCCGCGAAGGCCCCGATGGCCTCCGCTCAAGTGCCTCCAAGACTGACGGCTCGAGCCCATCCGCACATGTCCCGATCGGCCCATCCTGAGCTGCGAAAACGCCTCGGCCCCCTGCCGATCGGCAGGGGGCCGAGGCAAGGGCACGCTCAGAGCCCGGGCCGAGGGTCCGTACGCAGCAGCCCGTAGCGGACGACGTCGCGCCACTCGCCCGCCCGGAACACCGCGGCCCGCTGTACGCCCTCCCGGAGGAAGCCGCACTTCTCCAGGGCCCGCTGCTCGGCGAGGTTGCCCGTCTCGGTGTCCGCTTCCAACCGCATCACCGGCGAATGGGCGAACAGGTACTCCACCAGCAGCTGTTGAGCCCGCGTCCCGACCCCCCGCCCGCGCGCCCGGGGCAGCAGTTGCACCCCGATGTTCCAGTGGCGCGAGACCACCCGCGCGCCGGCGCGCCGGGCGGCGACGAACCCGACGAACTCCCCGTCGACACCGGGACCGACACCGGAATCAGCACCGGAACCGGCGCGCACCGCCAGCATGAGCCGTTCCTCGCCGAGCAGCCCGTCCTCCGCCCACTCCCGCCGGAACGGCTCCGCGCTCCTCCAGCCGAACCACTGGAACTCCCCCAGCGCCTCCGGGTCCTCCATCAACCCGGCCAGCTGCGCGAGGTCGTCCTCGGCCATCGGGCTCAACCTGATCTCGTCCATGCACGCGCCAACGTCGACGACGACCCGACGGTTCCACCGCACCGAACCGGCACCGGCACCGGCGTTCAGAACGCGGGCGGAACGTACGGCGCCACGGCCAGGACGGCCGTCGCCCGGACCTGCGCGAAGTAGGCGGCGCAGTTGCCCTCCCCGATCAGCGGCACGACCGTGTCGAGGTCGGCGATGCAGCGCCACAGGTGGGCCACGTGGTCGTCGTCGAGGCCGCCGTTCAGGGCCCGGTGGACCAGCCCGGCGACGTTCAGGTCCAGCATGACCAGATCCACGCCCGCGATCTCCGCCCCGGCGAAGCCCGGGGGGAAGGGCCTGCTGCGCAACTCGTCCCAGCGGTCCTGGAGTTGCTCCACGCGTGTCGGCTTCTTCGCCTCCTCGGGCGGCCCGAGCACCAGTGCGACGGCCTCGAAGACGGAGCGGAGCAGGCCGAGCGCGCCGCCCGCGGGGAGGGTGGCACTCGTCGCCGCGCCGCTCGCGATCTGGTCACGTACCCGTCGGCCGCGGTCGAGTGCACCGGCGAGCTCCGCCGTGACGAGCCCCGCCTCGAGGGCCCGCGCGATGAGGCCCTCCAGCGGCTCCTCTTCGCCCAACTCCTCGACGCCCAGGCCCTCGACACCCAGGCCCTCGACGAGTGCGCGCTCCAGGCCGTACAGGGAGTGCACGACGGCGACGGTGGCGAACTCGTACCGGTAGAAGGAGTGCACCATCAGTTCACGGGCGGTCTCCAGCGCGCTGCGCACGGCCCCGGACACGTCCGGAGGCGGAACCAGGTCGGCGACCAGTGCCCGCATGCCCGAGTAGTCGAACGCGAGGGAGTCGGAGCGCGGGTCCGGCGGCGGCGAGGGCGGGGACGGGGGCGAAACAAGCGTCACCCGTTCAGTCTTCTCGCCCGCGCCCGTCGGCGCCACCGGTTTCTTCGGACCCCAACCAGAGCCGCCCAGCCCGGGCAGAGCCGCCTAGAGCACCGAACGGGCGAGCCGGAACCCCACGTCGTCGATCCGCAGCGTCGGGTGGCTGCGGCGGCGGACGGAGGCTCGGCAGCTCCAGTGCTCGTCGAACCAGCCGCCGCCGCGCAGCACGCGGTAACTGCCGTACACCTCGGCGTCGTAGACGTCCCAGCACCACTCCCACACATTGCCGAGCAGGTCGTGGAAGCCGAACCCGTTGGGCGCCAACTCGCCGACCTCGTGCGGACGTTCGCCCGAGTTGCCCCGGTGCCAGGCGATCTCGTCCAGCGGCCCGTAGCGCGGCCCGTCGGTACCGGCGCGGCAGGCGTGCTCCCATTCGGCCTCGGTGGGCAGCCGGTACCCGTCGGCGGAGCGCTCCCACTCCACGTCCTCGCCGTCCACCCGGTACGCGGGCACGAGGCCCTCCCGGAGGGAGAGTTGGTTGCAGTACCGCACCGCGTCGTGCCAGGAGACGCTGTCGGCGGGCCGCCTGTCGCCCGCGACGCCCTGGTACCGCTCACGGGTGACGGGACAGGACGCCAGCTCGTACGGCGCGACCTCGACGGTCCAACTGCGTTGCGTACGGCGGTCCGACAGCGTCACACGGCCGGACGGCACGGCGATCAGGCGGGTGCTCACGTCCATGACCGACGATCCTAGGCGGCCCCTCCACCCTCAGCCTCACCCCGGTCACCGCGCCCACGCCGGTCGGGAGTGCTTCCGGAACCGAGCGCTTCTCCCTCCATTTCCAAGCTATAGCGCACCCCCGGGCTTGCGGCAAGGCCCCTACCCTGCCGCAAAATGGCCGACCTGAGCCGGAACCTGCTGAGTTGGGGTGATCTGAGAGCATGCGTGTGCTTTTGTCGACCTGGGGGTCGCGCGGGGACGTCGAACCGCTGGCGGGCCTCGCGGTGCGCCTGCGGGAGCTGGGCGCGGAGGCGCTGGTGGCGGCCCCGCCGGACGAGGAGTTCGCGGCGCTGCTGGCGCGCGTCGGCGTGCCGATGGTGCCGTGCGGCCCGTCGGTGCGTTCCGTCGTGACGGGTACGGGGACGCCCGACCCGTTCCGCCTCGCGGCCGAGCTGGTGGCCGCGCGCTTCGGCGTGCTCGCCGAGGCGGCCGAGGGGTGCGACGCCGTCCTGGCGACGGGCCTGATGCCCGCCGGGGTGCGCTCGGTGGCGGAGAAGCGGGGCATTCCGTACGTGTTCGCCTGCTTCCACCCCTTCGGGCTGCCCTCGCCGCGCTTCCTCCCGCAGCGGCGGCCGGGAAAGCCCTCGCCGGCGGACGAGACGGACAACCGGGTGCTGTGGCGCCACGACGCCGAGCGCGTGGACGCCCTGTACGGGGAGGTCCTCAACACCCACCGGGCGGCGATCGGCCTGCCGCCCGTGCCGAGCGTGCGCGACCACGTGTACACCGAGCGGCCGTGGCTGGCCGCCGACCCCGTCCTGGGCCCGTGGCAGGACGCGACGGACTTCGACCTCGTCCAGACGGGCGCCTGGTTCCTGCCCGACGACCGCCCGCTCCCGCCGGAGCTGGAGGCGTTCCTGGCCGCCGGCGAGCCGCCGGTGTACGTGGGCTTCGGCAGCATGGCGATGCGCACCGCGCCCGACCTCGCCCGGACGACCGTCGAGGCCGTACGGGCCCGGGGCCGTCGCGTGCTCCTCGGCAGCGGCTGGGCGGGCCTGGCGGCGGTCGACGAGCAGGACGACTGCTTCGTCGTCGGCGAGGTCAACCACCAGGCCCTGTTCGCCCGCGTGGCCGCCGTCGTGCACCACGGCGGCGCGGGCACCACCGCGAAGGCGGCCCTCGCGGGCGCGCCGCAGGTGATCGTGCCGCAGATCGTCGACCAGCCCCACTGGGCCGCCCGCGTCGCCGAACTCGGCATCGGCGCCGCCCACCAGGGCCCCACCCCCACCACCGCCTCCCTCTCCACCGCCCTCGCCGCCGCCCTCACCCCCGGCACCGCGCAGCGGGCCCACGAGGTGGCGGCCACGATCCGTACGGACGGCACGACGGTGGCGGCGAAGCTGCTGACGAAGCTGCTGACCGAGCTCACCGAAGGGCGCCGGATCGGGTAGGCCCCTGGAGCGGGAGGGCCCAACAATCCACCAACGGTGGCCTGTTGGGGGCGGGGCGGTGATACTGGACCGCATGGGGATGGTCGTCTTCGTCACGCTGCCCGGGCTGGTCCTGCTGCTCACCGCGCTCGCGGTGGTGGACCAGGTGCTGCTGCGCGCCGGACGGGCCGGGCTGCTGCCGTGGCGGACGGGCGCGCGGCAGGGGCAGGTCTCGGCGACGGGCTTCGAGCAGTTGCACGCGAACTTCTCGGCGGGCAAGCAGCACGAGCTCAAGGAGCGGCAGGCGGTGCTGATGCTGCGCGACGAGGAGGGGGACGGCGCCCCGCCGCGTCACTCCGAGGTGGACCTGGCGCGCGGCAGGGCGGTCATCCGGCTGCCGAAGGCGCCCTGAGCGGGCGAGCCCTGCGGCTTCGGTTCCGGCGGGTTCCCGGCCGGATCAGTCGAGGCAGAACTCGTTGCCCTCGATGTCCTGCATGTTCTGGCAGGACTCGTTGACGCCGTCGGCGAGCAGCAGCTGCCCGCGCACCGCGCCCAGGGCGATCAGCCGGGTGGCCTCGGCCTCGAGCACGGCCAGGCGCTCCTCGCCGACCAGCCCGACGCCGACGCGCACGTCCAGGTGCACCCGGTTCTTGACGACCTTGCCCTCGGGAACGCGCTGGAAGTACAGCCGCGGGCCCTCCCCCGTCGGGTCGGCGCACGCGCCCCACGCCGGGCCGCGGAAGTCGGCGGGCCTGGCCCCGTCGAACTCCTCCCAGCTGGCGAACCCCTCCGGCGGCTCCGGGACGACGTAACCCAGCGCCTCGGCCCAGAAACGGGCGACCAGCAGGGGCTCTTCGCAGTCGAAGGTGATCTGGACCTTCTTGATCGAGGACATGCGGGCCACCGTAGCGGGCCCGTTGATCGCCGTCACCCCGATGTGCTCACCGCCATTCACTCACCACCGCGACGCCTCCGGGCGCAGCCTGGGCAGGCCCCAGGGTTCCACCGCGCCCGAGGCCAGGTCGGCGAGGAACTGGACGATCCCGCCGGTGTAGTGCCACCACACGGAGCTGCGCGAGGCGACGGTGACGGTCCACGCCTGCGGCCCGTCCGCACTGGTGGACCAGAGGAACAGGTCCCCCTCATACGTGCCCGCCCACGGCAGGAGCCCGCCGGGGGCCGGGTACGGGCGCAGCGGCACCGCCAGGTTCGCCTCGGCGCACCACTCCTCGACGGTCTCCAGGGTGTCGTCCATCTCGCGCGCCCAGGCGCGCTCGCCGCCGGGGAGCGGGCCCGAGAGGCTGAGGAAGTCGCCGAGGACGACGCGCGGGTAGAGCGCGCACAGCAGCTTGTAGTCCTGCGGGAGGCCGGTGCCCAGCTCGCTCTCGACGGCTTGCCAGTCGATGCGCTCCGGCTCGGGCAGGCGCAGCTCGGCGAGGCTCGGCACGGCGGCCTCCAGCGCGGCGACCGCCTCGGCGGGGTCGGTGAGGCGACGGGCGGGGGCCTGGGTTCCGGCGAGGTCGTCCATGGCGGCATGCTGCCAGACCGCTCTGACGAGCCTGATGGTTCGGGGTTCAGCGGGGTGTACGGGAGCGGAAGCTGTGGCCCAGTTCGGGGCCGAGCCCGTGGTAGTGGCGGAAGTTGTAGATCAGCGGGCTCCACACCCCCGGGTCGACGTGCTGCGTCCCGGGCACGACGATGCGCGGATCGGCGTGGACCCCGAGTACCTGCGCCTCGACGACGAGGAACTCGCCGGTGCTGTCGGGCCGGACCGCCGCCGCACGCGCCTCCAGCTGCAGGGGGCACTCGGCGACCCGGGGCGGCCGTACCAGTTCGGACGCCTCGGGTCGCAGGCCCGCCGCGCCGAACTTGTCCCGCTCGAACCGGAAGCCGTCCTGCTTGGCCGGGGGTACGGGGCTGCGCCCGGTGAGCGGCGCGAGTCGCTCCACGGCCTGCCACTGGCCGGGCCCGGGCAGGTTGATCACGAGCTCGGGCCGGGTGCGGAGGTTGTGCGCGGTCTGCCCGTCGACGCCCAGGCCGAGGACGACCGTGCGGTCCAGCGCCCAGGCGGAGGACATCGGCGCGAGGTTGAAGGAGCCGTCCTCGTTCTCGGTGGAGAGCAGGACGACGGGCGTGCCGAAGTACAGGATGCTCGGCGTGATGGCCACGTGCTCTGCGGTGGTGTCGGCGGTGTCGGCGGTGTCGGCGGTGTCGGTGGTGTCGGCGGTGAAGGTGGTGAAGGTGGTGAAGGTGGTGTCGGGTGTCACGGTGTTCATGGGACGCGACGCTAGGACGGTGAGGCTTCGGTGGGCACCGAAGGGTCGTCGGGGGAGGATGGGCGGCGATGAACAGCCGTGACGCACACACCGAGGGCCCCGACCTGGCCGCCCTCGCCGCACTCCTGGCCGACAGCACCCGGGCGGGCTTCTGTCTCGCGCTGCTGGACGGCCGGGCGTGGACGGCGAGCGAACTGGCCCGCCATGTCGGGGTGGCCCCCTCCACCGCGACGGAGCACCTGAACCTGCTCGTCGCCGGCGGGCTGCTCGCGGACGAACGCCAGGGCCGCCACCGCTACGTCCGCCTCGCCGGACCGGCGGCGGCGGAACTGATCGAGAACCTCGCCGCCATGGCCCCCCGCCGCGCCACGCCACCCCGCTCCCTGTCCTCCGCCACCCGCAACCGTGCCCTGGCCCGCGCCCGCACCTGCTACGACCACCTCGCGGGCACGCTCGGCGTCGCGATCACCACGGCCATGACCGACCGGGGGCTGCTCGACTGGGAACACGGCCTGACGCTCACCGGCGCCGGGGCCGCCTGGCTGAGCGGGCTCGGCATCCCGGCGGTGGGCGGTGGGACGCGGCGCCCGCCGGTCCGCTCCTGCCTGGACTGGACGGAACGCCGTCCGCATCTGGCGGGGTCGGTGGGAGCGGCGCTGTGCCGCCACGCGTTCGAGGCCGAGTGGATCACCCGGATCGGCACCGACCGGGCCGTCGCGATCACGGAGACCGGCCGACGGGCGTTCCGGCAGCACCTCGGGCTGCCGGACGAGGTGCTCGCCTGAGAGCGCGAGTATCCGTCGGACCTGACGGATGAGCAGTGGGCCTTGGTGGAGCCGCCTCGACCACCCCGGCGTCAAGAACATCTGGGCCGACCAGGGCTCTGCCGGACAGCCCCTGGTCGACTGGACCGCCCAGATCCTCGCCCGGAACTACGAGACCTTCTCCGCTCACCTCATGAACGCAATCACCAGCGGGTCCGACTCTGACGCGATGTAGTCGTATGTCGAGGACTCGATGTGGCGGTGATCGCTTGCGTCCGCCTCGGACGCGAAGTCCTCGATGTTGTCGGCAAGGAGGTCACGCGGGCGCTCGGCGAGGCCGCCGCCGACATCACCCCACGTGAGCTGACCATCCTGCTCGAGGGCGGGTGGCGCGAGCGCAAGACTGCGGCCTGGCTCATCGCCGTCGGCCGCAGAACCGAGTTCCGCGACCGCCTCGGCGAACTGCTGCTCGCCAGCGAGGTCTGCTTCGCAGGCTCGGCCTACTGCGTCGCCCTCGCCACCTTCGGCACCCCTGCCGACGCAGACCTGTTGGCCGCCTACCTCGATCGCTGCCTGCGACGCCCCGACCTCTACTACGACCAGACAGCCGCCATCGGCGCACTCCTGCACCTCGACACCAAGCTCGGTGCCAATCGAGCAGACCGGTTCCTGGCCCCAGGCAGCCTCTGGCACCAGTGGATTGACGGACCACCCCACAAGCAGCACCACCACACGCCGGACAGCTACCGGGAGAGCATCAGCCAGTTCTGCGTCGTCGTCGATGAGAGCACCGAACACTGCACGGCAAGGCACCGATGAGGCCGTCCTCGAAGGCTCGGGAGTGAGAGTCCGCTCCGCCGAGCACCTCCGGGAGACACCGAACGAAGCTCGGCCGACCCTCCGTCACATCACAAGGCGGTCGGGTTTCTCCCCGTTTGCGTTGTCGAACGGCGAAAGTGTCGGAACGGCCTCACGCCATCGGGAAGGCGCCGACCTCAACCGGCTCGGGTGGCGTGGTCGGGCGGTTGCGCGAAGAGCGCCAAGTGCGCCAGGTGCGCCAGAGGAACACCGGCCAGGCGATCGCCGCCGCCACACCGCCGATGGCGAAGGCCGTCACGAGCAGGTAGGACGAGCCGCCCTTCGTGGAGTAGACCCCGCCGCCGGCACCGGCGTCCCGTGCCTCGGCGGTCGCGCCGATACGCATGGGGTCCGGACCGTCGTAGAGGAGGACGTCCGTGCGCGTGGACGTGCCGTCCGCCGACTTCCAGTTGCCGTAGTAGTCGCAGGAGCCGTGACTGCAGGATTCCTGGAGCGCGGTGAACGTCCCGACCACTCCGCTGCCGCTCTGCGCCTGCCAGGCCGGCACGAGATCAGGCGCGGCCTTGACGAGGCCGACGACGGCGAAGAAGGGCAGGCCGACCCAGAGGAACAGCGACACGCGCCAGTGACGCTTTGCGGGGGAATCGCTCATGATCGCGGAGCGTAGGGCTTGAGCTGGCTTTTCGTAAAATCATTTCAGCGGTTCAAATCCCCCTGAAATCGGATATTGCCCTGCATATTTCATGGCGATAGAGCCGGCCCCGCTCGACCGCGCCTCGCCGGCACTACTTGCGTAGTGGCACTACGGCAGTAGTGCCACTACGCAAGTAGTGCCGGTCCGGCGACGTACAGCCAGTCGGCGACGGCGAGCGCGGCGGCGGTCCAGCCGACGACGACGGCCGGGCGGCCGACTCCGGGGCCCTTGGCGCGCTGGAAGGCGCCGATGAGCGCGGCGACGGCGGCGAGGACGATGGCGAGGTAGGCGCCCACCCACGGCAGGACGCCGGAGATCGCGGTGGCCGCAAATCCGATGATCAGCAGGGGCGTCCACAGGCACGCGATGATCGCACCTGCGGCGGCGCAGGCGACGCGGAAGCGGTCGTGACTCGGGAAGAAGAGCGGGGCCGCACAGGCGGCGGCGCTGAGGAACTGGACCGCCAGGATGACGTCCCACAGGACGGCGCCGCCGAACCCGGCGAGGAGGACGAGCGACGGCAGCACGAAGAGCGCGGCGGCGGCCGCGGCAAGCCGGCGGGCGCTTGGCGGCACGACTGGCACGATTCCCCCTGCGGACGCAATTCTGAACACGTTCAAGCTAGCACGCGGGGAGGGTGACCAATCTCCCGGGTCGATCATGCCCAATGCCCTTCCGGGCCGGCCTCCGACGCACGACGATGGTTCGGCGGCCCACGCACCGCATGGGCCGCCGAACCACAGCGGCAGCCGAAGGAGGCCACGAACGTGTCGGTCGATCTGCAATGGCGAAAGAGCAGCTACAGCAATGCCGCCGGCGAGGAATGTGTCGAGGTCTCGACAAGCATCCCAAACGATCTCCTCGTCAGGGACAGCAAGGACCCCGACGGGCCCGTCCTCACCTACACCACTGACGCCTGGCGATCCTTCGTCTCCGCCCTCCAGGGCGGCGACTTCCCGGCCAGCTTCTGAACCAGCTCTCCCGGGCGTCCCCGTGTGCCGCACGGGGACGCATCGCGGAGGCCGGGGACCTCGTCGATGCCGCCAACGACAAGGGAGTGGACGCCTGTCAGCGTCCTCCCAGGAACTCATCAGCTTCCGCTCAGCCCTTCACCGCCCTCTCATCTCCCGCCCCTACCGTCCCACCGCATGAACGTCTCCCTGCTCGACGGCTGGTTCCCCTGGACCGTCCAGGCCGCCGCCCTGGCCCTGCTCCTGGCCACCGTCGCGCGCCGGGACCGCGCCTGGCGCCTCAGGTGGGGACCGATCGCCCTGGGTGCGGCCGTGGTGCTGACCGCCGCGCTGGCCCTCGGTGTGCTCGCCTTCGCCGGGATCACCGACCCGATCCCGTTCGGCGTCTGGCTCTGGACGGGCGCGGCGATCGCCGCCTTCACCGTGCTCGGTTTCGGCTGGCGCGGCGCCCGCTGGTGGCGCCGCGCGCTGGCGCCGCCGGCCGCGCTGCTGGCGCTCTTCTGCGCGGCGAACAGTGTGAACCTGGCCACCGGCTACTACCCGACCCTGGACGACGCGGTCGGCGAGCTGACCGGCCAGCCGCTGCCGGACCAGGTCACCGTGGCGCAGGTCGCCTCCATCCACGGCCGGACGAAGACGGGCCGCATCGTCCAGGTCGACATCCCCGACACGGCCAGCGGCTTCGCCCACCGCCAGGAGCTGGTCTACCTGCCCCCGGCCTGGTTCCGCAGTCTGAACAGGCCCAAGCTGCCCGTCCTGGAGATGATCGGCGGCGAGTTCGCGGCGCCCGACAACTGGGTCCGCTCCGGCGACGCCGTCCGGACGGCCGACGCGTACGCCGCCGCGCACAACGGGTTCGCCCCGATCCTGGTGTTCGTGGACGCGACGGGCGGGTTCAAGGTGGACACCGAGTGCGTGGACGGCCCGCACGGAAACTCCGAGAGCCACCTCGTCAAGGACGTGCCGCCGTACATCGAGAAGACCTTCAACGCCGCCACCGACCCGCACAAGTGGGGCGTGGCCGGCTGGTCCATGGGCGGCACCTGCGCCTTCGACCTCGCCGTCGAACACCCCGCCGTCTTCGCGCACTTCGGCGACTTCTCCGGTGACAAGGGCCCGTACATCGGCGACAGGGAGCGCACGGTCCAGGAGCTGTACGGGGGCGACGCGAACGCCTGGGCGGCGCACGACCCGCTCACCGTCCTGGCCCACCACCCCAAGTACCAGGGCGTGTCCGGCTACTTCGGGCAGGGCGACGAGGAGCACGGCCAGATCGATGCCGCGAAGGCGCTGGACGCGGCAGCACGCAGGGACGGCATCCGCACCACCACCGGCAGCGTCGCGGGCGGCAGGCACACCTGGCAAACGGGCTCGGCGCTGTTCGCCCAGGCCCTTCCCTGGCTCGCGCAGCAGCTCGCGGTGCCGGGCGCCCGTACGTAACGGCTCGGGCCTGGCGAATCCTTGGCGTCGGGGACGGTCCGTACCCGACCGGTGACCGCACCCGCCCGACCGCACCGGGCACGAACGGCCGCCAGCCTCCGCGTCCTTGCCTGCGGTGCGCCGTCACCGCCGGCACCACCGGTCACTCCCGCCCCTGACGTCTCGCACACACCTTCGACACCAAGCCCCTGCAACTGCATATGCCGATCCGCCGACCAGCGGAAATCCCGCTTTGCTCCCAGCCGCCGGGTGACATAGGTTTTCGACCGCCGTCGAACAGGACGTCCCCGGCCGGCCCGCACCGCAGGCCCCGGACGCCCCGCCGACGCGCACACCCGGGGGAAGGAACAGCCATGCCCAGCTTGAGGCGCCGTCAACCGACGGCCCGCCTCGCCGAGGCCACGGCCCAGGGCTCCCCCGCACAGACGGCCGGTCGGCCCGTCCGGCACAGGGGACCGGACGGACCGACCGGCTCAGCACGCGGAGGTGCTCACAGCGGTGCCCGGAAGGTCGCTCACAGCCCCAGGCGGCTGAGCGCCGTGGTCCAGTCGCTCGCGATGGCATTGCGCGCGGAGTTCAGGCTGACCTTGCCGCTGCACACGGCCTTCTTGAGCTTGTTCTCGACGGAGTCCTTGCTCTGCGCCGGCTCGTTGCCGTAGCGCGGCTCGGGCCACAGGTTGCGCGGGTCGCGCGGGTCGCCGCCGAGCTCCAGCGGGACGAGGTGGTCCTCCTCGTAGTCCGAGGGGTTGGTGTCGGAGTAGCCGTACTCCGCGATCTGCTGCGCCTTCAGCTTGTTGGTGTAGCTCACCGGCGGGCGCACGGTGGCCGTCCAGCCCGAGACGCAGATGGTCCTGCCGATGGTCGCCTGGGTGACGTCCGGGTTGTACGCACCGGGCGTGCAGCGCGAGTCGGGCAGCGGGAGGCGCGCACGCGAACAACTCGCCGCGACCGTCGAGCCCTTGGCGGGCTTGCTCTTGGCGGGGGCGGCCTGCGCGGTGCCTCCGGCGAGCCCGGCGAGGGCCAGGCCGAGGACGGTCGCCGAGGCGACGACGGTGAAGCGCTGACGGTTCATCATGGTGGCGGCTCTCCCGGACCGGCCCGGCCGGGGTGCCGGGCGACTGCGCTCCATCACAGCACCGACGGGGCGGCGTCCGTCAGGCTCGGGACGTGAACGCCTCATGTCCACGTGTACACAACAGCAGGCTTCGCCCGCCCGCCAGTTGGGTCCGCCGGTCGGCCGTCAGCTGCCCGTCAGCTGCCCGTCAGCTGAGCGGCCAGGTGGACCGCCAGCACCGCCGCCGGGCCCTCCGGGAGGCTGCCGTGCACGAGTTCCGTGCGGTGCACCAGGCGCGGCGCCGTCACCGGCACGCCGACCACGCCGGACGCCTCCTCCAGGACGGGCCGCGGCAGCAGCGCCAGCCCGTGCCCGGCGGCGACGAGTGCGAGCAGCCCGCGCACGTCGGTGCCCCGGTAGCGGGTGGCGGCCCGGAAGCCGTCCACGCCGGTGACGGCCCTCAGCCGGGCGCCCGTGGGGGCCAGTTCGGGGGCGTCCAGCCAGCGGGCGGTGGACAGGTCGGCGAGGGCGAGGCCCGGCCGCCCGGCCAGCGGGTGCCCGGCGGGCAGGGCGACGGCCACCGGCTGCTCCTCGACGGCGACGGTGGTGAGCGGGCCGACCTCGGGCAGCGGCAGCGGGTCGCTGGGCGCGGCGAGGCCGTCGATCAGCGCGAGGTCGACCTCCCCGGTGGCGACCTGGGCGGGCAGCACGTCCTGGCCGAGCACCCGTACGTCCGGTTCCGTCCTCGGGTACGCACGGCGCACTTCGCCGAGCGCGCGCCCCAGGGACGCCCCGACCGCCAGCGGGGTCGCGCCGACCACCAGGCGGGCGCCCGAGGCGCCGGCCAGGCGTGCGATGTCGGCGCGCGCCGCCGCCAGCCGGACGAGCAGCGGCGCGGCGTGCTCCAGCAGCCGCTGCCCGGCCGGGGTCGGGCCGACGGGGCGACGCACCAGCAGGGGCGCGCCGAGGTCCGCCTCCAGGGAGGCGATCTGCTGGGAGACGGCGGACTGGGTGTAGCCGAGCTCCCGGGCGGCCTCGGAGAAGGAGGCGAGGCGGGCGACGGTGACGAAGGTGCGCAGCTGCTGCGGGTCCACGGCGGTCATCAACCGATCTGATCGAAGCGTAAGAAATCATCGTTGGCGCTGATCCCTGGTGCGGGGTCAGGATAGCCGCATGACCTACACCACCCCTCGCCTCGCCCTGGTCGGCGACCGCTCCCCGGCCGTCCGCTCCCACGCCCGCATCCCCGGACTGCTCGGCGCCCTCGCCGAGCAGGAGCAGCTCGTCCTGGACGCCTACTGGATCCCCACCCCGGACGCCGAGGCACCCGGCGCGCTCGACGGCTTCGACGCCATCTGGCTGCTGCCCGGCAGCCCGTACGCCAGCGAGGCCGGCGCCCTGGCCGCCATCCGCACGGCCCGCGAGCGCGGCATCCCCTTCCTCGGCACCTGCGCCGGGTTCCAGCACGCGCTGCTGGAGTACGCCCGCAACGTGTGCGGCTTGACCGGGGCCGTCCACGCCGAGCAGGAGCCCGACCGCGAGGAGCGGCTGATCGCCCCGCTGGCCTGCTCCCTGGTCGGCCACGAGGGCGCCGTCGAGATCGCCCCCGACAGCCTCGCCTCGCGGGCCTTCGGCGCCACCCGCTCCCAGGAGCGCTACCACTGCGCGTACGGGCTGAACGCCGAGTACCTGGACGTGCTGCGCGCGGGCGGGCTGCGGATCACCGGCACCGACGAGGCGGGCGAGGTCCGCATCGTGGAGCTGCCGGAGCACCCGTTCTTCCTCGCGACGCTGTTCCAGCCGGAACTGGCGGGCGACGGAACGAGGGCGCACGCGGCGATCCGCGCGCTGGCGGGTGCCGCGGTGGCCCAGGCGGCGGCGAAGGCCGCCGCCGCCTGAAGCCCCTTGGCACATCAGCCGATCAGGTCGGCTCAGAACGGCTCAGAACGGCTCAGAACGGCAGCGACCGCAGCCGCACCGGCCCCTCCGGCCAGACGGCCCCCTGTGCCAGCGGCGCCCACATGGTGCGCAGCGGCATCTCCACCAGCCGCCCCTCGGGCTGCTCCACGGTGACGGCCTCCGCCACCTCGCGGAAGCCCAGGCCCCGGTAGAGGGCGGCCTTCTGCGGGCGGCAGAACAGCAGCGCGTAGCGGACGCCGAGCCCGCGCGCGTGGTCGAGCGCGGCGGTGACGACCGTTCCGGCGAGGCCCTGGCCACGCCTCGCCGGGGCGACGCACACCCCGCCGACGCCCATCGCCTCCAGGTCGGCGCCGCCCACGGTGAGCGTCACCGGCCGCAGCCCGGTGTGGGCGACGAGCCGGCCGTCCTCGGCCCGGATGCCGAAGTGGATCTCCTTGGGCAGGAAGGACATCCCGAGGTGGGCGACGCCGTACGCGTCCGAGTCCTGGCCGAGGATCTCCTCCTGCTCGGGGTTGCCGTAGTGCGCCAGCCGCTCGACCTCGGCTGCGGGAGCGGAACCTGCGCCGGCCCCGGCTCCCGTTCCGGCGATGGCAGAGTCATGATCGTTCATGGAGCCATGTTCTCCTCTCCCCCGGCCCGGTGACCACCCCTTTCCCGGCCACCGGCGCCCCCGTCGGGGGCCTGTGCAACCATGCCCCCATGCGCCGGCCCTTCGCTCCGTCCACCGACGATCCCGCCCTCCCTACACCGCCCGCGCTGCCGCGCCAACTGCCGCGCCCGGTCACCGTTCTGGCGCCCACCGTGATGGTGCTGCTGATGCTGGTCCCGCTCGCCACGCACGATCCGGAGGTCGGGCCGACCACCTCGCGGCCGCTCAACGCCGCCCTGATGGCGGCCGGCGCGCTGGTGCTCGTCCTGCGGCGGCGGTGGCCGGAGGCCGTCGCGCTGTTCACCCTGGTCGGCGGCCAACTCCCGCTCGCCTTCGCGCTCTACGCCCTCACCGCCCTGCGCGGCCGCAGCCCGGTGGCGTCCGGCCTGGCGGCCCTCGCCGTGGCGCGGCTGCTCGGGCCCTTCGACCTCGACGACCTGGCCGGAATCTCCCAGCTCGCCAACCTGATCGAGGACCCGCTGGTCTTCGGCGTCGTCCCGATCGCCCTGGGCCTCACCGCGCACCAGCGGGCCCGCACCGTCTCCGTGCTCGCCGAGCACAACCGGCTGCTGGCCGAACGCAACCGGCTCCTGGAGGAGCGCAACCAGCTGCTGGAGGAGGCCCGGCTGCACGCCGAGGAGCGGGCGGCGGCGGCCGAACGGGCCAGGCTCGCCCGGGAGATGCACGATGTGGTGTCCAACCGGGTGTCACTGATCACCCTGCACGCGGGCGGCGCCCGGCTCGCGCAGACGGGGGACCCGGAGGCCGTCGGGGAGACCCTCGGGCTGATCCGTACCCTCGGGCTGCAGGCGCTCACCGAACTGCGGGGCCTGCTCGGCGTGTTGACCCCGTCCTCGGACGACGGACCCTCGCTGCGCGGGCTGCCCGCCCTGGTGCAGGAGTCCCGACAGGCGGGCCTGGCCGTCGAGTTGAGCATCACCGGCACGGCCGAGGCCGGGCCGGCCGCGCAGTACGCGGCGTACCGGATCGTCCAGGAGGCGCTGACCAACGCCCACAAGCACGCGTCGACCGCCGAGGTCGCCGTCACCCTGGCGGCCACGGCGGACGGGCTGCGCCTGGCGGTGGTCAACTCGCCTGCCTCCGAAGGCACTTCGGACGCCGCCGCGCTGCCCTCGGGCGGGCACGGACTGGACGGCATGCGCACCCGCGCCACCGACCTCGGCGGCACCCTGGAGGCCGGGCCGACCCCGGACGGCGGGTTCGCCGTCCGGGCCCGGCTGCCGCTCTCCTGACCGGCCGCTCTCCCAACCGGCCGCTCTGCCAACCAGCTAACCGGCTAGCCGGCCGCGCGCTGCGCCCGCTGCGCCAGTTGCGCCCACACCTCGTCGACCCGGGCCGGGAGCCCCTCCAGCGGGCCGCTGTTGTCGATCACCAGGTCCGCGATGGCCAGCCGGTCGGCCCGGGTGGCCTGCGCGGCCATCCGGGCCCGGGCCTCCTCCTCGGTCATGCCGCGCAGCCGCACCAGCCGGTCGATCCGCACCTCGTCCTCGGCGTCGACCACCACGACCAGGTCGTACAGCGGCGCGAGCCCGTTCTCCGCGAGCAACGGCACGTCGTGCACGACGACGGCGTCCGGCGCGGCGGAAGCCTCCAACTCGGCAGAGCGGGCCCGTACCAGCGGGTGGACGATCGCGTTGAGCGCCTTGAGCCGCTCGGAGTCGGCGAAGACGATCGCCCCGAGCGCCGGGCGGTCGAGGGCGCCGTCCTCCCGCAGCACCTGCGGGCCGAACTCGGCGACCACGGCCGCCAGGCCGTCCGTCCCCGGCTCGACCACCTCGCGGGCGATGACGTCGGAGTCGACGATCACGGCGCCCCGGGCGGCGAACAGCCGGGACACCTCACTCTTGCCCGCGCCGATGCCACCCGTCAGTCCGATCTTCAGCATGGCGCCAGGCTACCGGCGGCCCGGGGCGGCGGTGCGGCGGTCCCTCCCGGACCGGGTCCAGGCCGAAAGGCACGGCCTAACCCAGCTCCAGGCTCTCCCCCTCCCCCAGCACCGTCAGCTCCGCCCCCGTCCCCGGGCCCTCCGGCCCGACCAGCCGGGTCTGCACCGCGAAGCCCAGCGGGCTGAGCACCGCCTCGTGCACCGGCACCGCCCGGCGGGGGCCAGCCTCCCGGACGTAGTCGACGACCTCGGCCGCCTTGCTCCACGGCGCCGCGATCGGCAGCAGCAGGGTGTCGACGGCGTGCGGCGGCAGAGTGAAGGAGTCGCCGGGGTGGAAGAGCCGGCCGTCGAAGAGGAAGCCGGTGTTGCGCACCCGGGGGATGTCGGGGTGGATCTCGGCGTGCCACTCGCCGTGCACGGAGACGCCGAGGGCCCCGAGCTCGAAGGCGTCGCCCTCGCCGACGACGGTGACGCGCTGCGCCACGCCGTCCAGCTGCGCGGCGACGGCGGTGTTGGTCCACACCCGCAGCTCCGGGTCAGCCTCCAGGGCGGCGCGCAGCCGGGACTCCTCGAAGTGGTCGAAGTGCTCGTGGGTGATGAGGACGGCGTCGGCGCCCGCGAATGCGGACGAGTCGCTGAACGCGCCGGGGTCGACGACGACGGTGGTGCCGGCGTGCTCGATGCGGACGCACGCGTGTCCGAACTTGGTGATTCGCATGCTCCAAACCATACAGCAATGCTGTACAGCTTCGCTGCATATCTATTGGCTAGACTGGGGCCATGCCCGACGACGCGACCCCCCACCCGGACACCCTGGACCTCGCCGCCGACCTCCGCGCCTGCCTCGGCACCCTGGTCCGCTCCCTGCGCGACAGCGACGAGCTGCCGCAGAACCAGGCCGCCGTCCTCGGCCGGCTGGTCCGCGACGAGCGCCCGTACACCGTCGCCGAACTCGCCGACCGCCAGCGGGTGCGCCACCAGTCGATGGCCCGCACCGTCGCCCTGATGACCGAGGCCGGACTCGTCGTCCAGCAGCCCCACCCCACCGACGGCCGCAAGCAGCTGATCGCCGCCACCGAGGCCGGGCACACCGCCCTCCTCGACCAGCGCTCCCGCCGCGAGCACCAGCTCGCCACCGCCATCGAGGCCCGCCTCAGCCCCGCCGACCAGGAGCGCCTGCGCGAGATGATCACCCTCCTCGGCCGCCTGTCCTGAGCCGCCCGTCCGAGCCGCCTGCCCCCTCACTCAAGATCAACACCCGGCGGAACCGGCGCTTCCACCCCCTGCTAAGGTCCAGCGACGTGACGGACCGGGCAGAACAGCAGCACCAGGCCATGCGCGAGCACTTCCGCCGCGCCGCCGAGCGGCGCGGGTTCACCCTCGCCCCGGCCCAGCAGGCCGCCGCCGAGCGGCTCGCCCGCCTCGCCGGTGAACTGGCCCGCCCCGCCTGGCGCCCGCGCCGCCCGCCGCGCCACCTCTACCTGTGGGGGCCGGTCGGCCGCGGCAAGAGCTGGCTCGTCGACACCTTCCTCGAGGGCCTGCCCACCCCGCGCAAGCGCCGGCTGCACTTCCACGACTTCTTCCGCCGCCTGCACGAAGGCGTCGCCCACCACGGCTCCCCCGCCCCGGACGTCGCCGCCGTCGACCGCGCCGCCGTCGACCGCGCCGTGGACGACCTGCTCGGCGACTGCCGGCTCCTGGTCTTCGACGAGTTCCACGCCCACGACGCCGGCGACGCGATGCTCATGGCCCGCCTGCTGCGCACCCTGCTGGAACGCCGGATCACCCTGATCACCACGTCCAACTACCCGCCCGCCGGGCTGCTGCCCGACCCGATCCACCACCACCTCTTCGAGCCGACCATCAAGCTCATCGAGGAGCGGATGGACGTCCTCGACGTCGCCGGCCCCGTCGACTTCCGCCGCCTCGCCCCGGCCGGGCCCCGCTCCGAGGCGCCCGCCCCGCGCTTCACCACGGGCGCCGTCCTGCGCCCCGGCCAGGAACCGGCCGCCGGGCTGACCCCGCCCGCCCCCGAGGAGGCCGCCCCCGTACGGGCCCACCTGCGCGAGCTGCCCGCGCGGGCCGTACGCGAGGGCCTGGTCTGGTTCTCCTTCGAGGCGCTGTGCGAGGGCCGCACCTCCGTCCCCGACTACCTGGCGCTCGCTGACCGCTTCCCCACCCTCGTCCTGGACGGTGTCCCGCCGCTCGCCGAGGCCGGTCCGGACGGCCGCCAGCGCTTCGCCAACCTGGTGGACGTCTGCTGCGACCGCCACCTCCGACTCGTCCTGATCGGCGCCGACCCGATGACGGGCCTGGACCCCGACTCCCCGCTCCAGCGCGACCTGGACCGCACCGCCAGCCGCCTCGCCCTGCTCCGGGCGCCCCGCCCCTAACCACCCGCCCGCAACCGCCCGTCCGTACGAGCCCTGGGACCGCGACCACCTCGTCCTCGACACCGCCCACCGCTCGATCGAGGACCGCGCGGCCGACCTGCTCGCCGCCGCGCCGACGCCGGAACTACCGCAGTAGTGCCACTACTCGCGTAGTGGCACTACGCACGTAGTGCACCCGCACGGGTGACGGCGGCACCTCGCGAGCAGTGGAACTACTCCAGTAGTGGCACTACGTGCGTAGTGCCCGCCGCCTCCTCGACCCCCTCAGACCCCCTCAGACCTCCACCAGGTCCTTCGCCGGACGCTGCGCCGGAATCGCCGCCGCCCCGCCCTCGCCCCCCAGCTCCGGCAGTTCCACGTGCTCGCTCAGGCCGAAGCGCCGGTGCAGCCGCCGCAGCGGGGCCGGGGCCCACCAGTTGAACTCGCCGAAGAACGTCATCGCCGCCGGGACCAGCAGGGAGCGCACCAGTGTGGCGTCCACCGCCACGGCGACGGCCAGGGCGATGCCCATCTGTTTGACCATCAGCATGTCCCCGGCCGCGAAGCCCGCGAAGACGATCACCATCAGCAGGGCCGCCGAGGTGATGATCCGACCGCTGCGCTGCAGCCCCAGCTCCACCGCGCGCCGGCAGCCGTAGCCGCGCGCGTGCAGTTCCTTGATCCGGGCGAGCAGGAACACCTCGTAGTCCATCGAAAGCCCGAACGCGAAGGCGAACACCAGCACCGGGATGAACGTCTCCAGCCCGCCCGTCGGGCTGAACCCGAGCAGCCCGCTGAACCAGCCGTCCTGGAACACCAGTGTCAGCGCGCCGAGCGAGGCCCCCAGCGAGAGCAGGTTCATCAGCAGCGCCTTGACGGGCATCACCACCGAGCCCGTCATCAGGAAGAGCAACACCAGGGTCCCGGCCGCGACCAGCCCCAGCGCCCAGGGGCCGCGCGAGGACAGCTCGTCCTGGAAGTCCACCACCGAGGCCGCGCCGCCGGTGACGTACGTGGTCAGCCCGCCCCGGTGTTCCCGCAGCTCGTCCACCACCTGCTTGGCGCCGCCGCCCTGCGGGTCCCCGGGCACCAGCACGTCCACGGTCGACACCGAGTCGCTCACGGGCGTCACCGCCCGTACCCCGCTGACCCCGGGCAGCTTGGCGACCACGTCGTCCGCGTACGCCTGGGCCGCCTGGGCCCCGCCCTCGACGACCACGGTGATCGGCGCGGCGGCCACCTGCGGGAAGCGCTGGTCGATGGTCTCGGCGACCTGCCGCCCCGCCGAGGAGGCGGGCAGCACCGCGGCGCCGGAGCTGCGCATCTGCGCGTGGAAGAACGGCGCCCCGGCCGCCATCAGCAGCGCGACGCAGGCCAGCGAGACGGGCACGGCCCGTTTGCTCACCCGCCGCACCGTTCGGCTGAAGAAGCCCTCGTCCGAGACCGGCTTGGTCGGGGCCTTGATCCTGGAGCCGGCGAAGCCGAGCAGCGCGGGGATGAGGGTCAGCGCGGCGGCCACGGCGATCACGACGACGCTGACGCCCGCCGCGGCGACGGCGCCGAGCACCGGGCTGGTGAAGACGAACAGGCCGGAGAGCGCCACGGCCACGGTCAGTCCGGAGAAGGCGACGGTCCGTCCGGCGGTCGCGGCGGTCCGCTCGACGGCGGCGGCGATGCCCGCGCCGTGGCCTCGTTCCTCGCGGAAACGATTCACCATGAGAAGCGCGTAGTCGATGGAGAGCCCGAGCCCGAGCACGGTGGCGATCGGCAGCACGCTGGTGTCGATGTCCATGATCCGGCTGAACCCGAACATCGCCAGCAGGGCCCCGCCCACCGAGGCGACCGCCCCGATCACCGGCAGCGAGGCCGCCGCCAGCCCGCCGAAGACCAGCACCATCACGACCAGGGTGAGCGGCAGGGTCACCATCTCGCCGAAGCGGGTGTCCCGCTCGGTCTGCTTCTTGACCTCCTGCTGGAGCACCAGGTCCCCGCCGACGGTCACGTGCGCCCCGCCAGCGCCGTCCAGCGCCGCCAGCCGCGAGGCGACCGCGTCGGTCTGCGCGGTGGTCGCGCCGTCCGCCATCCGTACGGTCAGCAGGCTGGCCGTGCCGTCCGCGGCGCGCAGGGCGGCGGGGGCCGGCCCGTGCCCGTACGCGTCCAGCGCGGAGGAGACCCCGGGCAGGCCCGTGATCTCGGCGGTCGCCTTCTCCACGGCCGCCCGTACGACGGGGTCGGTCACGGGCTTGCCGTCCACGACCGCGGTGACGGTGCCCTCGGACGGGTCGACCGCGGCGGTGACGGCGGCGCCCCGGTCGGCCTCGGCACTGGCGGAGGAGGCTCCGGCCACCGACCCCTCGAACACCCGGCCGCCGATCAGCACGCCGACGACCAGGACGACGGCCCAGAAGCCGAGCACCCAGCGGCGGTGGCGGAAGCAGAACCGGCCGATCGCCGCGAGGCGGCCGCCGACCACGGCGCCGACCACAGCGGCGGGGGCGGCGGAGGAGGGGTTGCGCATGAGGAGCCTTTCGGGCAGTTCACCTCAATGTAGGTGGAACCCGAACTCCGGCCTATAGCAGGCGGATGAGCCTCATCTCACACTTCCCTTCACATAAACGACACATCAGTACGCGGCGCATAAATGAAGGCGGACAACGAAAAACGAAAAGGGGCCCCACCCGGACCGAAGTCCGAATGGGGCCCCTCCCCTAGCTATCAGCACACCGGCTGTCAGCGCACCGGCTGTCAGCAGACGCTGTCAGCGGGCGGGAAGCGAGAGCCTCAGCTCTGGCCGCCGGCCAGCTTCTCGCGCAGGGCGGCCAGGGCCTCGTCGGAGGCCAGGGCGCCGGCACCCTCGTCGCTGGAGGACGAGTACGAGCCACCCGCGGCGGCGGCGACGGCGTCGCCACCCTCCTCGGCGGCCTGGGCGTCGGCCTCGCGGCTCTTGATGACCTGGGCCTGGTGCTGCTCGAAGCGGGTCTGCGCCTCGGCGTACTGGCGCTCCCACTCCTCACGCTGCTTCTCGAAGCCGGGCAGCCAGTCGTTCGCCTCGGGGTCGAAGCCCTCCGGGTAGATGTAGTTGCCCTGGTCGTCGTACGAGGCGGCCATGCCGTACAGGGTCGGGTCGAACTCGACCTCGGCCGGGTTGGCACCCAGGGCCTCGTTGGCCTGCTTGAGCGACAGGCTGATGCGACGACGCTCGAGGTCGATGTCGATGACCTTGACGAAGATCTCGTCGCCGACCTGGACGACCTGCTCCGGGATCTCGACGTGGCGCTCGGCCAGCTCGGAGATGTGGACCAGACCCTCGATGCCCTCGTCCACGCGGACGAACGCACCGAACGGAACCAGCTTGGTGACCTTACCCGGAACGACCTGGCCGATCTGGTGGGTACGGGCGAACTGCTGCCACGGGTCCTCCTGGGTCGCCTTCAGCGACAGGGAGACGCGCTCGCGGTCCATGTCAACGTCGAGAACCTCGACGGTGACCTCCTGGCCGACCTCGACAACCTCGGACGGGTGGTCGATGTGCTTCCAGGACAGCTCGGAGACGTGCACGAGGCCGTCGACGCCACCCAGGTCCACGAAGGCACCGAAGTTGACGATCGAGGAGACGACGCCGGAGCGCACCTGGCCCTTCTGCAGGGTGGTGAGGAAGGTCTGGCGGACCTCGCTCTGGGTCTGCTCCAGCCAGGCACGGCGGGACAGGACCACGTTGTTGCGGTTCTTGTCCAGCTCGATGATCTTGGCCTCGAGCTCCTTGCCCACGTAGGGCTGGAGGTCGCGGACGCGGCGCATCTCGACGAGCGAGGCCGGC
The DNA here is from genome assembly GCF_000720635.1 of Streptomyces sp. NRRL WC-3742. Lineage (GTDB taxonomy): Bacteria > Actinomycetota > Actinomycetes > Streptomycetales > Streptomycetaceae > Kitasatospora. The sequence continues at coordinate 39,157 of NZ_JOCF01000018.1, forward strand.
AGGAAGCCACGGAGGCCGATGTCGAGGATGAGACCACCCTTGACGACCTCGATGACGGTACCGGTGACGATGCCGTCCTCTTCCTTGATCTTCTCGATCGTGCCCCAGGCACGCTCGTACTGAGCGCGCTTCTTGGACAGGATGAGACGACCCTCCTTGTCCTCCTTCTGGAGAACCAGGGCCTCGATGTTGTCACCGACGGCGACGACCTCGTGCGGGTCAACGTCGTGCTTGATCGAGAGCTCGCGGGACGGGATGACGCCCTCGGTCTTGTAACCGATGTCGAGGAGGACCTCGTCACGGTCGACCTTCACGATGACGCCCTCGACGATGTCGCCATCGTTGAAGTACTTGATGGTCTCGTCGATGGCGGCGAGGAACGCCTCCGCGTCGCCGATGTCGTTGACCGCGACCTGCGGGGTGGTGCTGAGGGAGGAGTCGGTGGGGCTCGTCATTAGGAAAAGGGCTCCGGTACGGACATGAAGTCGTAGGTAATGCCACGCGGAGGGCCCGTATCGCTCCCACCGAAAGCCGGACAGCCAAGAAAACGGCGCACCGGGGTCTTCGCCATAGCGATAACCGGCGTCCGTCTTGCGACCGTGGGGTCTTCGACAGAATGCGAGCGCGACCTGCTCCGTCCGAGGCGCGCAGGCCCGCAGCGCAACTTGTAGCATACGGGGACGGCCGGGCACGGTCAATGCCGAAGGTCGGCAAGACGGTGGAGCCCGGTACGGATCAGGTCTTATCCTCCGATGGCGCACCTCGCGGCGACGCCCTGGAGGGACCCTTCCCCGGATGCCACCACCAGGACTCCGGCCCTCACGGGCCGGGTCGCGGCAGCGGCGCTTCCGCAGACCACACCCTACGCGATGGGCATTATCACCGTGGCCACCACCCCCCAGTCCGAACTCCCGTCCGAACTCCCGTCCGAGCTCCGCGATCTTGACGACGACGGCGACGACGCGGTAAGGCGGCAGGCCGGAACCGGTGAGAGCAGCCGCGCGAGCCGGCACTGGTGGGACCGCAACGCCGACGAATACCAGGACGAGCACGGGGAGTTCCTCGGCGACGACCGCTTCACCTGGTGCCCCGAGGGCCTCGACGAATCCTCCGTGCACCTGCTGGGTCCCGTCGAGGGCAGGGACGTCCTGGAGATCGGCGCCGGCGCCGCCCAGTGCTCGCGGTGGCTGCGCGCCCAGGGAGCGCGGCCCGTCGCCCTCGACATCTCCCACCGGCAGCTCCAGCACTCCCTGCGCATCGACCTCGCGCGGGGCGCCACGCCCGTCGCGGTCGTCCAGGCCGACGCGGCGGTGCTGCCCTTCGCCGCCTCCTCGTTCGACATCGCCTGCTCCGCGTACGGGGCCGTGCCGTTCAGCGCCGACACCGCCGCCCTGATGCGCGAGGTGCACCGGGTGCTGCGGCCCGGCGGGCGGTGGGTGTTCTCCGTGACCCACCCGATCCGGTGGGCGTTCCCCGACGAGCCGGGGGTCGAGGGGCTCACGGCGCTCTCCTCCTACTTCGACCGCACCCCGTACGTGGAGGAGGACGAGCAGGGGCGCGCCAGCTACGTCGAGCACCACCGCACCGTCGGGGACCGGGTACGGGAGCTGGTCGGCGCCGGGTTCCGGCTGGTCGACCTGGTCGAGCCGGAGTGGCCGGAGGGGCTGGAGCAGGAGTGGGGCGGCTGGTCGCCGCTGCGCGGGCGGCTGATCCCGGGGACGGCGATCTTCGTGGCGGAGCGTCCGTGAACCCTGCGTGGCGCTCACTGCCCGTCCGCGACGCCCTGCCCGCGCTGCACGAGGCGCTGGACTCGCGCGGCGTCGCCGTACTCGCGGCGCCGCCGGGGACGGGGAAGACCACGCTGGTGCCGCTGGCCCTGGCGGGGCTGCTCCCGTCCGGGGTCGTACGGCGCGTGCTCGTCGCCGAACCGCGCCGCCTCGCCGTCCGGGCCGCCGCCCGGCGGATGGCCTGGCTGCTCGGCTCCTCCGTCGGGCGCGAGGTCGGGTACACCGTGCGCGGGGACCGTAAGGTCGGACCCTCGACCGTCATCGAGGTGGTCACGACGGGCGTCCTGCTGCAACGGCTGCAGCGGGACCAGGAGTTGCCGGGCGTCGACGTCGTCGTCCTCGACGAGTGCCACGAACGCCACCTCGACGCCGACACCGCGCTCGCCTTCCTCCTCGACGTACGGGCGGCGCTGCGGCCCGAACTGCGGCTGGTCTGCGCCTCGGCGACCTCCGACACCGCCGCCTGGGCCGAACTGCTCGGCGGGGCACCGGTGGTGGAGGCGCACGGGGTGTCCCACCCGGTGGACGTGGTGTGGGCACCGCCGCCGCGTGCGGTGCGGCCCGCGCACGGGACGCGGGTGGACTTCGCGCTGCTCGACCACGTCGCCTCGGTGGTGCGGCGGGCGCTGGGCGAACGCGACGGCGACGTCCTCTGCTTCCTCCCCGGCGTCGGCGAGATCGCCCGCGTCGCCGGGCAGCTGTCCGACCTGCCCGTCGACGTCCTCCAACTCCACGGCCGAGCACCCCAGTCCGTCCAGGACGCCGCCCTCGCCCCCTCGCCCTCCCGACGGGTCGTCCTGTCCACCGCCGTTGCCGAGTCCTCCCTCACCGTCCCGGGCGTGAGGGTCGTCGTCGACGCCGGACTCGCCCGCGAGCCGCGCACCGACCACGCGCGCGGCCTCTCCGCCCTCGTCACCGTCCGCGCCTCCCTCGCCGCCGCCCGCCAACGCGCGGGCCGCGCCGGACGCGAGGCCCCCGGCACGGTCTACCGCTGCTGGCACGAGGCCGAGGACGCCCGCGCCGCCCGCTTCCCCACACCCGAGATCGCCCTCGCCGACCTCACCTCCTTCGCCCTCCAGGCCGCCTGCTGGGGCGACCCCGACGCCACGGGCCTCGCCCTGCCCGACGCCCCGCCCGCCGGAGCCATGGCCGCCGCCCGGCAAACCCTCATCGCCCTCGGCGCCGTCTCCCCCGACGGGCGGGCCACCGCACGCGGCACCCGCCTCGCCCGTACGGGGCTGCACCCCCGCCTCGCCCGTGCCCTGCTCGACGGAGCCCCCGCCGTCGGTTCCCGCCGCGCCGCCGAAGTCGTCGCGCTCCTCTCCGAGGAACCCCCGCGCGCCCTCGGCGACGACCTCGGGGCGGTCTGGCGTACGGTCCGCTCCTCCAACGACCCCTATGCGGGCCGCTGGCGCGACGAAGTCCGCCGCCTCGAGCGCGCCACCGACTCCTCGCCTGCCACTTCTCTCCCCGACCCCACCGCCGCCGGCCTGGTCGTAGCCCTCGCCTTCCCCGAACGCATCGCCCGCGCCCGCGTCGACAAGCCCGCCCCCGGCGAGCGCAGCCCGTACCTCATGGCCTCCGGCACCGCCGCCGAACTCCCCCCGGACACCCGCCTCGGCGCCCTCCCCTGGCTCGCCGTAGCCGTCGCCGACCGCCCGGCAGGATCCCCGTCCGCCCGCATCCGCCACGCGGCAGCCCTCGACGAGGACACCGCCCGCCTCGCGGGGGCGCCGCTGCTCACCACCCGCGAGGAAGTCCACTGGGACACCCGGCGCGGGGACGTCGTCTCACGGCAGGTCGACTCCCTGGGCGCCGTCGAACTCTCCGCGTCCCCGCTGGGCCGCCCCGCCCCCACCCTCATCCGCGCCGCGTTGCTCGACGGCCTCACCCGCGAAGGCGTCAGCACCCTCCTCACCTTCCCCACCAACCTCCGCGAGCGCCTGGCGTTCCTCCACACCGCCCTCGGCGACCCGTGGCCCGACGTCTCCGACGCTTCGCTGCTGGCCCGCGCCGACGAGTGGCTCGAACCCGAGCTATCGCGCGCCCGCCGCCGCTCCGACCTCACCCGCATAGACACCACGTCCGCCCTCCAACGCCTCCTCCCCTGGGCCACCGGAGAAGCAGGCCGCCTGGACGAGTTGGCCCCGGAACGCATCACCGTCCCCACCGGCTCCAAGATCCGCATCGACTACACCACCAACCCCCCGGTCCTGGCAGTGAAGCTGCAAGAACTCTTCGGCTGGACCACCACCCCGGCCTTGGCAGGCGGACGAGTCCCCCTCACCATCCACCTCCTCTCCCCCGCCGGCCGCCCCACAGCCGTGACCAGCGACCTCGCCTCCTTCTGGCACACCGGCTACAAAGCCGTCCGCGCAGACCTGCGAGGCCGCTACCCCCGCCACCCCTGGCCCGAAGACCCCACCACGGCAGAACCCACCCGCCGCACCAACGCGAGGAAGTAGCAACGAAGAGGCCCCGCCGTTACAGCAGGTGCCGGCCGTCATGCGTCCGCACACTCGGTGCGGCGTCATCCCGCAGCCCGTCCAGGACACGTACCGCATAGACCTCGGCCATGCGATCGGAGACCTCCTCCGGCGTGAGCCAGGCGACCTCGACCGACTCCGTCGAGAGGCGCATCGCCTCGTTCTCCGGTCGGCAACGAAAGACGAGGGCGACGATCCCCCGACTCACGTTCTTGTAGACGCCGGTCAGCCGCTCGACGCCGACCTTGATCCCGGTCTCCTCGTAGACCTCGCGGCACACCCCGTCCTCGACGGACTCATCCAGCTCCAGGACGCCACCCGGCGGCTCCCAAGTCCCGTTGTCAGCCCGCCGAATCGCCAACACACGGCCGTCCTCCCGCACCACCACCCCGGCGACGGACACCGAGTGGAGCGGCGTTGACCGGGAGTTCTCCGCGCTGTTACTCATGCGCAGGAGGATAGGAGCTCGAAGTTGGACGACGAGCTCGGCGACGTTCGTCTGAGGATGTAGCAGCGCAGAAGGCCCGTTGCGTGGGAAGTCGGCCACACCGACTTCCCACGCAACGGCCCTGCCCTGCACGGGCCGACCGTGATACCAACGCCAGGAGGTAAGGGAAGCCCAACGGGTACGGTCACAGGCAGGCCACTCCACCGCAGGCTCGGGTGACGACGGAGGACACCGCAAGTGACGCTCGCGCCGCCCGAGCAGCCGGGGCGGCCCTTCCCCGTCGCCGACGCATGGGCCCCGGCCTTCGATGCCGTTCCACGCGCCCTCTTCCTTCCGGACCTGGTCTGGGCGCACGACATGACCACCGGGACCAGCCGGGCCGTCGACCGGACCGAGGACGAGCGGGGCTGGCTCACTGCGGCCGCTGCGGACATTCCGATCGTCACCCAATGGGACGACGGCGAGCGCCAGGGCACCGAGCCCGGCTCGGTACCGACCAGTTCGGCCTCGATGCCCTCGCTGGTCGCCTCGATGCTGGACGACCTGCGGGCCGAGCCGGGAATGCGGGTACTGGAGCTGGGCACCGGCACCGGCACCGGGTGGAACGCCGCGCTACTCGGCCACCGGCTCGGCGACGCGAACGTGACCACGGTCGAGATCGACCCGCGGATCTCCGCCCGGGCCCGGGCCGCCCTGCACGCGGCCGGTCACCGGCCGACCGTCGTGTGCGCGGACGGCGCGCTCGGCTGGAAGGCCGGCGCGCCGTACGACCGGATCACCGCCACCTTCGGGCTGCGCGCCGTTCGGCACCCACTACTCCAACGCCGACGCCGTGGTCCGCCTCACCGTCCGCGGCGACGGCACCGCCACCGGCCCGTTCCTCCAGCCGGTGGAGTTCATGAAGATGCGCGCCCAACGCCTGCGGTGGCCGCAGAACCCCGCCGCCGGCGGCACCGTCGCCGGGCACACCACCACCGCCGTCCTGCCGCCCCATGGCAGGTTCGACCCGTTCCCGTTCCCGTTCGCGGCCGGCCTGCGCCTGCGCGACGTCACCCACGCCGTCCAGCCGCGGACGGCGCCCGCACCCTGTGGCTCTACTCCCTCACCACCCCCGCCTGTGGGACGACTTCGAGCGGACCCTCACCTGGTGGCACGGGACGGGCGAACCCGGGATCGAGCGCCTCGGGCTGACCGTCACGCCGGACGGCTGGCACGCCTGGCTCGACGACCCGGCCCGGGCGATCTGATGGCCTCGGCGCGGGAAGTCGGCCGGGCCGACTTCCCGCGCACACGGTCACGCATCGCGCAGGGAGGCCCACCAGGTGGAGGGGGAGGCGAGTTCGTAGCCCAGGGACTCGTAGAGGGGGCGGCCCAGCTTGGAGGCGGTGAGGGTGGCGGGGTGGTCCGCCATGTGGGCGAGGGCGCCGAGCATGACGGCGCGGCCCGCGCCGCGGGAGCGGAAGGCGGAGGAGGTGCCGACCCAGTAGTGGCTGCCGATGCCGTCGGCGACGACGCTGATGCAGGCGCCTGCCGGGGCGCCGTCGATCGAGGCGAGGAAGACGTCGACGCCGGGCTGTTCGACGAGCGCCCGCGGGAAGAGCTCGCCGCCGCGGTGGGGCTGGAAGCCGTCCAGGTCGAAGCTGTCGATCACGACCCGTTCGGCGGCCTCGAGGTCCTCGGGCTTCCGGGCGCGGACGACGTCCAGGGCGGGGGCGGCGACGGGCGCGGGGAGGCGCAGCATGATCGGCATCTGCCAGTTGCGCATCGGCAGGTGGTTGAGGTCGGTGGAGCTGTACGGGTCCTCGGCGGTGACCGGGCCGGCCGCGCGGCGGACCAGGTCGGTCAGCTCGGCGAGTTCGTCGGGGGTCAGGTCGGGTTCCTGGACGAGGATGCGGGTGCCGGCGCGCTCATCGCCCTCGACCGCGAGGAATCCTCGGCGCCGGATGACCTGGTGTCCCCGGCTGAGGCCCGTGGCGGCCCAGAAGGCGGCGGAGTTGCGGGCCTGGCGCGTGGGGGCGTCGGCGAGGGTCACGGCCTGGTCGGGGGCGGTGGATCTTGTTGTCATTGTGCCTACGGTAGTGGGAGATTGGCCCGGTTTCACGGGCCAATTTCCCATGAGGTGACTGGGCCACCGCCCGGCTTCAGCCGTAGTAGTCGGTGATGTAGTAGATGATGTCGTTCCGGTAGTGGTTGCCCTGGATGTCGTAGAAGTTGCCGCCTCGGATGGTGAGGCCGACGCCGTCGGGATCGGAGTCGACGCGCGGGGCGGACGGGCTGATGACGTTGTTGCCGCGGGGCACGCCCTGGGGGGCGGTGGACTCGGCGGCGTAGGTCAGGCGGTTGTCGGGCGGACGGCCGAGCCGGAGCCGCCGATGTTCTGCGTGCGGAACGGGATGGCCGAACTCCAGCGCCAGCGATGGTGGTTGGGCTCGCCGGGGTCGGCGAGGGTCTGGCCCCGGATGTCGCCGTTCTGTCCGGTGTGCCAGGTCCAGAGCCGGCCGCGGAACGAGGTGAACGTGGGTGCGGCGTAGGTGACGCCGCCGATGCGGTGGAACGGGCGACCGTTCCGATCACGCATTCCGGTCGACAGGGCGTGGCCGGGTGGCGGAGAGTCGGATCATGGCTGATCCGTCCTCCCCGTCGTCCCCGGCCGCCCCGTCGTTCCCGGCCTCCTACCGCTCGCGGGCGGCGACCGTCGCCGACGCCCGCGCGATCCACGACCTGGTGGCCGCCTGCGAGCGTGCGGCCCTGGGGCGTCCCGAGACCGAGCCCGACCGCATCGCCGCCGACCTCGCCCTACCCGGGCTGGACCCGGCCGTCGACACGCTGCTGGTGTACGACGCGGCCGAGCGCCTCGCGGGGCGGGCCTGGGTGCACGGCGGGCGGCGCAGCGAGGTGGACGTGCACCCGGGCCACCGGGGGAAGGGGCTGGGCGCTGCCCTCCTCGACTGGGCGGAGGCGCGGGCGCGCCGGGCGGGCGGCGAGCGGCTCAGCCAGACGGTGTCGGACGGCGACCGGGCGGCGGTGGAACTGCTGCGCTCGCGCGGGTACGAGCCGTTCGTCGCCCAGTGGCTGCTGGAGATCGCGATGCCCGAGGAGCCGGTGGTGCCGGGCCCGCCGCCCGGGATCACCCTGCGCAGCTTCCGGCCCGGCGACGAGCGGGCCGCGTACCGGCTCACCGAGGACGCGTTCGGCGAGTGGCAGAAGCGGCGCAAGCCGTACGAGGAGTGGGCCCGGCACACGGTCGAACTCGACACGTTCGCCCCGGAGTTCTCCCCGGTGGCGTTCGCCGGGGACGAGATGGTCGGCGCGGTGCTGTCCCTGGACGTTCCGGGCACCGACGAGGGCTACGTCGAGCGGGTCGCGGTCCGCAGGGACCACCGCAACCGCGGCATCGCCCGCATGCTCCTCCAGGAGTCCTTCCGCGCCTTCTACCGCCGGGGCCACCGCACCTGCACCCTGTGGACGCACTCGGAGACCGGCGCGCTCTCCCTCTACCAGCGGGTGGGCATGACGGTCCGCCGCACCTCGGCGGTCTACGGCAAGGCGCTGGGCGCCGGGTGAGCACCGGCCGCCGTCCCGTCGTCGGAGCCCCGCGCCGAACGTCACACCTCACGCCTCACATCTCACGCCTCACGCCTCACGCGTCTCGGCGGCGATCCAGGCCAGGTAGGCGGCGGAGCCGGTGGTGACCGGGAGGGCGAGGACCTCGGGGGTGTCGTAGGTGTGCAACTCGGCGATGCGGGCGGTGAGTCGGTCGGCGAGGTCGGCGCGGGTCTTGAGGTCCAGGCGCCATTCGGCGGTGTCCTGGACCTCGCCGTCCCACCAGTAGACGGAGCGGACGGGGTACACCTGCGCGCAGGCCGCGAGGCGCTCGCGCACGAGCGCGGCGGCGAGGTCGCGGGCCTTGGCCTCGTCGTCGTGGGTGGTGGTCACCACGAGGAAGTCACCGGTCATGTACGAACGGTACCGGCCCTGCGGGCCCGGGGAGGTGATCCGGAGTCTGGTACCGTGCCCAGCCGTTGATCATTCACAGGGGTGGGGGACCCATGCGCAGGCATGCTCGAAACTTCGGCGGGGCCGCGGTCGCGGCCGTGCTCGCACTGACGGTCGCCGGTTGCGGCGGCGGTGACACCAAGGGGTCGCAGGACGCCGGCGCGTCCTCGACGGGTGCCCCGGCGGGGACGGCGCCCGCCGCGGCGAAGGCCCTCGGCTCGCCGGGCACGGTCACCGTGTCCTGGTGCGACCTGCAGCCCGGCAGGAGCGGTGCGCCCAACTCCCAGCAGCTGACGCTCGCCTCGTACTCCGTGACGGACGGCCAGGAGGTGGCGCGCACGGTGTCGGTGCTGCCGCCGGGGGCGGACGCCCGCGTCCTGTGCGACTCCACGCCGTCCGGCCGCACCACCGTCCCGGGCGCGGTGCGGCAGGCGTTCGACAAGGACTTCACGCTGGTGGCCGGCACGCTGCCGCCGGCGCAGCAGTCGGCGCAGCAGTCCGCGGGGAGCCTGGACGGTTCGGCGGTCGCGTTCTCGCTCAAGCCGCCGGCCCTGCCGGTCGGCGCCCCGTCGGCCGACGCGTTCACGACCGCGCCCAAGGACCGTGCGCCCGCCTTCCGGAGCGGCACGTCGACGCTCTGGTACGAGACCCGCGACCGGCACATGATGAGCCGCGACCTCGGGCAGCCGGGTGCCGCCGCCACCGACCGTGGGGCCTCGCACAGTTGGGGGTTCGTGCTCGCCGGGGAGCAGCCGTGGTCGCGGCTGCCGCTGGGGGCCGACTTCAAGGACGTGACGATCAACCCGTCCGGCACGGCCGCGGCCGTCGGGGGCAGTTCCGTCACCGGGATCTGGCTCAAGGACGCCGGCCCGTACGACGGCAACGACGAGTACGTCGAGCCCTCGCTCTTCGGCCCGCACGGCTCCGGCATCGGCAAGAAGTCACTGGCCGGGGGTGACAAGGTGCCCGAGTGCGTCCCGAAGTTCTGGATCGACGACCACAGCCTCCTCTGCGTCGGCAGGGGCATCTCGCGGGTGGTGCTCTCGGACTCGTTCGACGCCGTGCAGCAGGTCGAGCCGCTGGTGCCCGAGAGCGACCGCGACAACACCGCGGTCGTTCCCTCCCCGGACCGGAAGTCGCTGGCCTTCGTGTCCCTCCAGGGCCGGGACGTCGCCGAGCTCTACCGCCTGGACCTCACCCCCGGCGCCACGCCCAGGAAGATCGCCGCCGTCCCGGCGCACAGCCCCAAGGTGATGAGTGAACTGCGGCTGGTCGCCTGGCAGTAGGTCAGCCGTGCGGGACGACAGGCCCAGGGCCTAACGGCCGACCGCCAGGAAGGCGGCCACCCGCTCGTTGACCTCCGCCGCCGCGGCCATCGGCAGGTTGTGGTGCGCCGCACCGGGGACGACGGCGACGGTGGCCTCCGGCAGGGCGGTGCGGGCCGCGGCGGCGACGCGGTGGGAGTCGTGGGTGCGGCTGTGTTCGGCGAACAGGGCGAGCGCGGGGGCGCCGAGGCGGGCCGCGGCCGGTCGGGGGCCGGTGACGACGCGGGAGGCGGGGAAGTCGGCGTACCCGAGGGCGTACAGCTCGCGCCAGTCGGGGTCGAGGCGGTCGCCGCCGCCGGACTCCCAGTCCAGGTAGGTGCGGGCCCGGGCGGGGGTGCGGCCGGGGAGGAAGAGCGGCAGGGCGTGCAGCAGGTAGCCGGGGCGGAAGCCGGCGAAGCACTGGGTGGGGTCGAGCAGGGCGAGCCGCCGGACGCGGGCGGGCGCGTGCAGGGCGTAGGTGAGGGCGATCCAGGCGCCGTAGGAGTGGGCGCAGAAGTCGGCTTCGGGGACGCCGAGTTGATCGAGGACGGCGTCGAGCCAGCCGAGCAGCCCGGGGACGCCGGCGAGCCGGTCGCCGTCGTGGAGGCTGCGCCCGGGGTCGCCGATGAGGTCGACGGCGAGGACGCGGTGGCCGGCCCGGGCCCAGGCGCCGGCGTTGGCGAACCACATCGCGGAGGTGGCGCCGCCGCCGTGGAGGAGCACGAGCGGGCGGCCGTCGCCGGGGCCGCAGGCGTTGATCCGGGTGGTGCCGTGGGCGGTGCGGACGTCGATCGCCTCGACCGGGAGGGGCCAGCGGGCGAGCAGGGCGTCGTAGGCGGCGAGGAAGGAGGATGGGGCCGGCATGGGTGGACCTCCACAGCGAAGCATCAGGGCATGATGGGATCACTCGCGGAACAAGTATCTCGTGAAACACGTATCTCGCTCAGCGAGAGAATAGTGGCACACGCATGCCCGGAGACGGAGTAGAGGATGCCCGAAGCCCCACCACGGCCCGAGCCGACGGACCCGATGCGGCTGGTCCACCTGATGCGCGCACTCACCGTCGAACTCGACCTGTTCGGCGCCGAGTTCGCCTCCCGCAACGCCCTCCACCCCACCGACCTGCGCGCCCTGATCCACCTCCTGGACGCCGCCCGCGCGGGCCGGGTCGTCACCCCCGGGCGCCTCGGCGAAGCCCTGCACCTCAACTCCGCCGGCACCACGGCCCTGGTCGACCGCCTGGAACGCCTCGCCCTCGTCCGCCGCGACCGCGACCCCGAGGACCGCCGCCGCGTACGCCTCACCGTCGAACAGCGGGCGATGGACCTCGGCCAGGGCTTCTTCGGTGGACTGATCGCCGAACTGGTCGCCGCCATGGGCGAGTTCGACGCGTCCGAGCTGGAGACGGTCCGCCGCTTCCTGGAGACGATGACCGCCGTCGTCGCCAACGCCGAGCGGGAGGCCCTCAGCCCCTGAGGGCCTGCGCGATCCGCTGCGCCACCTCGGCGGGCGCCAGGTGCGTGGTGTCCACGACCTCGGCCTCGGCGTGCAGCCAGGTGCGCGCCGCCTCCGCGTACGGCTCCAGGTGGCGGAGCCTGAACGGGGAGTCGGGGCCGACCACGACGTCCCCCGCGATGCGCCCGCGCAAGGTCGCCCGGTCCGCGTGGAGGACGAAGTGCCGTACGGGGATGGCGTGTTGCGCCAGGCCGTCGCTGATCTCGCGCCAGTACTCCTCGACCAGGACGGTCATGGGGACGACCAGCGTGCCGCCGGTGTAGTCCAGCACCCGGCGCGCGGTCTCGACCACGAGCGGGCGCCACGGCGGCCAGTGCTGGAAGTTGTCCGTCTCGGGCAGGCCCGGCGTGATGTCCATGAGCGTCTCGCCGACCTTCTCGGCGTCGAACACCCGTGAGTCCGGGATCAGTTGCTGCACGAGTGCGCTGGTCGTCGTCTTGCCCGCGCCATGGGTACCGTTGAGCCAGATGATCACCCGCCGATGCTAAGCCCTGCGTTTCGGACCGCGCCCCTGTCCCGCCCATCGGAACGCGCCCCCTATCCCGCCCGGCGGGCGCGGAAGGCGGCGGCCTTGACGCGGTTCTGGCAGGCCGTGGAGCAGAACTGGCGGCCGGCGTTGCGGGAGGTGTCCACGTAGACGCGGTCGCAGCGCGGGGCCGCGCAGACGCCGAGGCGGCCGGCGTAGTCGCCGCCGATGGCCATGGCCAGGCCCGTGGCGCAGCCGGCGCGCCACCCGACGGCGTACGAGTCGTCGGCGCCGTGGAAGTGGACCTGCCAGGGTTCGCCCGGCGCCCGGTCCAACTGGGGGCGGGCGCCGCTGTCCTGGAGGATCGCATTGAGGGCGTGGACGGCCTCGTCGAGGCGGTCCTCGGCGACGGCTTCGAAGATGGTGCGCAGGGCGCGGGCGGTCGCGGCCAGGTGGTCGGCGGCGTCGGCGTCGAGGTCGGCTCCGGCGTTGAGGACGGCCCGGACGGCGCCCACGCGTTCGGCGCCCTCGGGCGCGACGTAGGCGCGGCCGCGCGCCTCGCCGTCGGTGAGTCCGTTGACGAGGGCGATGGAGGCGTCGAGAAGCGCCCGCATGTGACTGTCGAACAACACTTGACCAGTTACCCCTCACTCGCCTACGGTGCTCATCACCGCAGTCCATCACTGACATTATCCGATTCACCAGTGACGCGAGAGAGTGGCCGCCCGTGCCCCGCCCCGAGGCATTGCCCCGCACCGTCCGCCTGCTCCTCCTCGCCCGGGTCGTGAACCGGCTCGGAGCCTTCTCCCTGCCCTTCCTCACCGCGCTGATCCGCACCGACCACGGCGCGAGCCTCACCACCGCCGGACTGGTCACGGCCGCCTTCGGCCTGGCCACCATCCCCTCCCGGCTGGCCGGCGGACGCCTCGCCGACCGGATCGGCCGCCGCTCCACGATCGTGCTCGGCCTCTGCGGCTGCGCCCTCGCCCAGACGGCGATCGCCGCCTCCCGCTCACTCCCCTCGGCGGTCGCGGGCGCGGTGCTGCTCGGGCTCGCCTTCGAGCTGTACGAGCCGCCGAGCCAGGCCCTCGTCAGCGAAGCCGTACCGCCGCAGCACCGCGTGCGCGCGTTCAGCCTGTTCAGCGCGGCCATCGCCGCCGGGGCCATGGGCGCCGGACTGCTCGCCGCGCTGCTCGGCCGCTGGGACCTGCGGCTGCTCTTCCTCGCCGACGCCGCCACCTGCCTGGCCTGCGCCCTGCTGATCCGGCTCGCCCTCCCCCGGGACCGCCCCGCCTCCCGGCCCGCCGAAACGGCGCCGCCCATCCGGCCGCTGCGCGACCCGCGGTTGGTCAGCGTCCTGGCCACCGGCACCGCCTACGCCCTGATCAACCAGCAGACGGTGATGTCCCTGCCCCTGGCGCTCGCCCGCGAGGGGCGCCCCGCCGCCGACGCCGGGCTCCTGTTCACCGCCGCCGCGGCCACCACCGTCCTCGCCCAGCCCCTGACCCGGCTGCCCGCGATCGAGAGGCTGTCGACGCCCGCCGCCCTCGCCCTGGCCCACCTGCTCCTCGCGGCCGGGCTCACCGGCTACGCGCTCGCGCACTCCCTGCCCGCGCTGATCGCCGCCACCGCCGTGATGAGCCTCGGCGACCTGCTGGTCATCGGCCGCGCCTATGCCCTGGTCGCCGACCTCGCCCCCCCCGGCGCCGCCGGCCGCTACCTGGCCGTCTTCGGCACCAGCTGGGGCATCGCCGCCACCCTCGCCCCCGTCCTCGGCACCCAACTCCTCGCCCACGCCGGCACGACGGCGCTCTGGTCGACGTCGGCCGCGCTGTGCCTGCTGCTCGCCGCCGCCCACCTGAGAGTGACGCCCCGATCCCCCAACGAGCTTCCGGCACCGGGCCGTCGCCTTCCTTCCCCCCGGCCCACCGCGCACGACGGCTGAGCACGACGGCTGAGCACGACGGCTGAGCACGACGGCTGAGCACGACGGCTGAGCACGACGGCTGAGCACGACGGCGGCGGGCCCGGGCACCGAAGCGCCCGGGCCCGCCGCCGTCACACGGGCACGTCAGTGCGCGGCGACCTCCCAGTTCGCCCCCACGCCCACCGACACGTCCAGCGGCGCCCGCAGCGGGTACGCCCCCGCCATCTGCGCGCGCACGATCGCCTCGACGCCCTCGCGCTCGCCCGGGGCCAGTTCCAGCACGATTTCGTCGTGCACCTGCAGCAGCATCCGCGACCTGAGCCCGGCGGCCCGCAGCGCCTCGTCCACCCGCAGCATCGCGATCTTGACGATGTCGGCGGCCGAGCCCTGGATGGGCGCGTTGAGCGCCATCCGCTCGGCCATCTCGCGGCGCTGGCGGTTGTCGCTGTTGAGGTCCGGCAGGTAGCGGCGGCGCCCGAGCAGGGTCTCGGTGTAGCCCGTCGCCCGGGCCTCCTCGACCACCCGGTGCAGGTACTCGCGCACGCCGCCGAAGCGCTCGAAGTAGGTGTCCATCAGGCCCTGCGCCTCGGCCGGCTTGATGCCGAGCTGCTGCGAGAGCCCGTACGCGGAGAGCCCGTACGCGAGGCCGTACGACATGGCCTTGATCTTGCGGCGCATCTCGGCGTCCACGGCCGCCCCGGGCACCTCGAAGACCTGGGAGGCGACGGTGGTGTGCAGGTCCTCGCCGGAGGCGAAGGCTTCGATGAGCGCCTCGTCCTCGGACAGGTGCGCCATGATGCGCAGTTCGATCTGCGAGTAGTCGGCGGTGAGCAGCGACTCGTAGCCCTCGCCGACGATGAAGGCGCGCCGGATGGCGCGGCCCTCCTCGGTGCGCACCGGGATGTTCTGCAGGTTCGGGTCCTGCGAGGAGAGGCGGCCGGTGGCGGCGACCATCTGGTTGAAGGTGGTGTGGATGCGCCCCTGCGGCGAGACGGTCTTGAGCAGGCCCTCGACGGTGGTGCGCAGCTTGGCCTGGTCGCGGTGGCGCAGCAGGATGACCGGCAGTTCGTTGTCGGTCTGGGTGGCGAGCCAGGTCAGGGCGTCGGCGTCGGTGGTGTAGCCGGTCTTGATCTTCTTGGTCTTGGGGAGGGCGAGTTCGCCGAAGAGGATCTCCTGGAGCTGCTTGGGCGAGCCGAGGTTGAACTCGTGGCCGGCGGCGGCGTGGGCCTCCTCGACGCAGCGCTGGATCTCGGCGGCGAACTGCGCCTCGATCGTGGTGAGCCAGTCGCGGTCGGCGGCGATGCCGTAGCGCTCCATGCGGGCGAGCAGGGCGGCGATGGGCAGTTCCATGTCGCGCAGCAGCTCGGTGGCGCCGACCTCGGCGAGGCGGGTGTCGAACATCGCGGCGAGGTCGAGGACGGCGCGGGCCTGGAGCATGAGGGCCTGGGCGGCGGCCGTCCCGTCCTCCTCGGGGGCGTCGAAGGTGAGCTGGCCGCTCTCGGCGGCGGGGGCCGGGGCGAGGGAGCGGGCGAGGTACTCCTCGGCGAGCGCCTCCAGGGTGAAGGTGCGCCGGCCGGGCTTCTCCAGGTACGCGGCCAGCGCCGTGTCGGCGACGACGCCCTCGATCGTCCAGCCGCGCTCGGCGAAGGCGCGCATGACCTGCTTGGCGATGTGCAGGGCCTTGGGGGCGGCCGGGTCGGCGAGCCAGGCGGCGAAGGCCCGCTCGTCCTCCTCGGCGAGCTGCGCCGGGTCGAACCAGGCGGCGGACTCCCCTGCGGCGAGGGCGACTTCGGTGACCTCGCCGCTGCCGAGGGCCCACGCGTAGACGGCGGCGAGGGCGACGGTGGTCTTGCCGTCGGTGCCGTGCTCGCGCAGCCAGGAGGCCAGGGTGCCGGGGTCGGTGAGGAGTTCGCCGTCGACCTCGACACCGGGGGCGAGCTCGACCTCCTCCTCGGCCGCGCCGGTCGGGTCGACGCCGAAGACGCGGTCGCGGAAGTTGGCGTTGCGGAACTCCAGGGACTCCATCAGCGTGCCGACGGCGCCCTTGTCGAACGCCTTGCGCTCCAGGTCGTCGACGCCGAGGGGGAGTTCGACGTCGCGGACGAGCTCGGTGAGCATCCGGTTGCGCTTGACGGAGTCGAGGTTGTCGCGCAGCTTCTCGCCGATCTTGCCCTTCACCTCGTCGGCGCGGGCGACGAGTTCCTCGAAGGAGCCGAACTGGTTGACCCACTTGGCGGCGGTCTTCTCGCCGACGCCGGGGATGCCGGGCAGGTTGTCGGACGGGTCGCCGCGCAGGGCGGCGAGGTCCGGGTACTGGTTCGGGGTGACGCCGTACTTCTCGGCGACCTTCTCCGGGGTGTAGCGGGTGAGCTCGGAGACGCCCTTGGTCGGATAGAGGACGGTGACGTGGTCGGTGACCAGCTGGAGCGAGTCCCGGTCGCCGGTGACGATCTGGACCTCGAAGCCGGACGCCTCGGCGGCGGTGGCGAGGGTGGCGATGATGTCGTCGGCCTCGAAGCCCTCGACGGTGAGCCGGGGGATGTGCATGGCGTCGAGCAGTTCGCCGATCAGGCCGATCTGGCTGCGGAACTCGTCCGGCGTCTTGGCGCGGTTGGCCTTGTAGTCGGGGAACTCGGCGGAGCGGAACGTCTGCCGGGAGAGGTCGAAGGCGACCGCGAGGTGGGTGGGCTGCTCGTCGCGGACGGTGTTGGCGAGCATCGAGGCGAAGCCGTAGACCGCGTTGGTCGGCTGGCCGGTGGAGGTGTTGAAGTTCTCCACGGGCAGTGCGTAGAAGGCCCGGTAGGCCATCGAGTGCCCGTCGAGCAGCATCAGCCGGGGCCGCCGGCCGGCCTCGCCGCCACCCGCCGCGCCCTTGTCCGTACTCTGCGTAGCCACGTCAACGTCCGTTCCTGCCGATTCCACTACCGGCCACCGATCCTATGGCCCGGCACCGACAAAAGGGGCGCCGCGTCAACGGCCCGCGCCGCCGCCCCAGCAGGGCGCGAGCGGCACGCCAGCCGCGCGGGACGGCCGCTACCGCCCAGTAGGCCGGTCGTACGATCACAGGCAGCACGATGATGTGACCCCCCAGCGGCAGGAGTTCCCCATGACCGACGCGACCCGCGACACCGCACCCGACACCGCGCCCGTCCTGAACGTCCCGCAGGACGTCCTCGACCACTTCGCCAAGCTCGGCGTGAGCCCGGAGACGTTCTCCGGCGGCCACCTCGGCGAGAAGCTCGGCATCCGGATCGTCGAGGCGTCCGGCGACCGCGTGGTCGGCACCATGCCGGTGGAGGGCAACCAGCAGCCGTACGGGCTGCTGCACGGCGGCGCCTCGGCCGCGCTGGCCGAGACGCTGGGCTCGATCGGCGCGATGCTGCACGCCGGGCCGGGCCGGTACGCGGTGGGCGTGGACCTCAACGCCACCCACCACCGCTCGGCCACCTCCGGGCTGGTCACCGGCGTCGCCACGGCGGTGTTCAAGGGCCGCACGGCGGCGACGTACGAGATCGCGATCACGGACGACACCGGCAAGCGGATCACCAGCTGCCGGCTGACCTGCATGCTGCGCGACCTGTAGGACCGGCCGGGTCAACGCGACCCGCCGGATCAACGCGACCGGCCGGATCAACGCGACCGGCCGAACCGACGAGACCGACGGGACCCCGTAGGACGCACCCCTTCCGCACACAACGTCCCCACGGCTGACGCGAGTTCAGCCAAGACGAAGTCAAATCCCTTGACCGCCCCCTTGTTTGACCACACCCACCCCTGGGCAGGCGTTGGTCTGGACGAGGGGGCGCTGTCGCGTCCGGGCCGATTCACGCGACCGTAACGCTATGTAACAAGTAGGACGTCCACGTAACCCGCAGTTCCGAGGCCGGAAAGCGACCCGGAACTCCCCGTCCGCACTCCCACCGTCCGGAATACGGATGTGCACGGTCGAAACCAGCACACCGGACACCGGCGTCCGATTATCGGCGCTGCCAGCTGCACCCCATGTTTACGGGCCTTACATCGCTTTACCAGCGCGGAAACACCCGGCTGTTCCGGATCGATCAAGCCGCATTGTCCACATGCTGAGAAAAATGCTCCGTGTGCTCATAACAAGAGAATCACAGCATTCCCGCAGCACTGCCCGAGTCGCCTGACGCCATCTAGAGTCACGGCCAGTCACCGCGCCAATCGATCTGGGCTCTGCCCTCCGCGCATCCCGGCACCCGCCAGTCAGGCGCGGCGCCTCCCGAACCGAAGGGGACCCTCGTGCGTCATCGTGCAGCAGTTGTCGTGAGCATTGCCGTCATCGGCGCCCTCAGCCTCAGCGCGTGCGGCTCCCGTGGCGAGAAGAAGGACAGCGCCGGCGGCAAGGACAACAACGCCGCCACCACCACCGTCGTCATCGGCGTCGACGCCCCCCTCAGCGGTGACCTCTCCGCCCTCGGCCTCGGCATCAGGAACTCCGTCGAGCTCGCCGTCAAGAAGGCCAACTCCACCAACGAGGTCCCCGGCGTCAAGTTCGAGATCAAGGCCCTCGACGACACGGGCAAGCCCGCCCCCGGCCAGCAGAACGCCACCCAGCTCACCGCCGACGACAAGGTCCTCGGCGTCGTCGGCCCCCTCAACTCCAGCGTCGCCCAGTCGATGCAGCAGATCTTCGACGACAAGAACCTCGTCGAGATCTCCCCCGCCAACACCGGCGTCGCCCTCAGCCAGGGCGAGAAGTGGGCCAGCGGCGACAAGAAGCGCCCCTTCAAGTCCTACTTCCGCACCGCCACCACCGACGCCGTCCAGGGCCCCTTCGCCGCCCAGTACCTCTACACCGACGCCAAGAAGACCAAGGTCTTCCTCATCGACGACCAGAAGACCTACGGCGCCGGCCTCGCCGCCACCTTCAAGAGCGAGTTCACCAAGCTCGGCGGCACCATCGTCGGCGCGCAGCACGTCAACCCCGACGACCGCGACTTCGCCGCCATCGTCACCCAGGTCAAGAGCTCCGGCGCCGACGCCGTCTACTACGGCGGCGAGTACCCCGCCGCCGGCCCGCTCTCCCTCCAGCTCAAGGACGCCGGCGTCGCCATCCCCGTCATGGGCGGCGACGGCATGCAGAGCGGCGACTACATCAAGCTCAACCCCAAGTCCCAGGGCGACCTCGCCACCGCCGTCGGCCTGCCCGTCGAATCCCTGCCCACCGCCAAGCAGTTCATCGACGACTACAAGGCGGCCGGCTACAAGGACGCCTACGAGACCTACGGCGGCTACTCCTACGACAGCGCCTGGGCCATCATCCAGGGCGTCAAGAAGGTCAAGGCCGACGGCAAGCTCGGCGACAGCAAGGCCCGCGAGCTCGTCCGCGACGCCGTCCAGGGCGTCTCCTTCGACGGCGTCACCGGCAAGGTCTCCTTCGACGAGTTCGGCGACACCACCAACAAGCAGCTGACCGTCTACACGGTCAAGGACAGCAAGTGGGCCGTCGAGAAGTCCGGCACCTTCAAGGGCTGACCCACCGCCCCGGGCCGAACGCCCGCCGGAACCCGGAACGGAACACCCGGCACCCGGCACCCGAACCAGCCGGCCCGAACCACCCAGCACCTGAAGCACCGAGCGCGCGGGGGCCCCACGAGTGCCCCCGCGCGCCCCCACATCCACCACCCACGCGGACACCCCCGAACGCACTACGGAGGCCCAGCGGTGCACGACCTACCGCAGCAGCTGGCCAACGGCCTGATCCTCGGCGCCCTCTACGGACTCGTCGCGATCGGCTACACGATGGTCTACGGCATCGTCCAGCTCATCAACTTCGCCCACGGCGAGATCGTCATGGTCGGCGGCTTCGGCGCCCTGACCGCCTACCTCTCCCTCCCCGGCGGCACCACCCTCTGGCTGGCCATCCCGCTGATGCTCATCGCCGGCATCCTGGTCTCCACCCTCACCGCCGTCGCCGCCGAGCGCTTCGCCTACCGGCCCCTGCGCAGCGCCCCCCGGCTGGCCCCCCTCATCACCGCCATCGGGCTGTCCATCTTCCTGCAGCAACTCGTCTTCTCCTTCTACCCGGACGCCAAGAAGGCCCGCGTCTTCCCCAAGATCCCCGGCGACCCCTTCACCCTCGGCTCCGTCACCATCCAGCGCAGCGACCTCTTCCTCATCATCGCCGCGCCCCTGTGCATGCTCGCCCTCGGCTGGTTCGTCAACCGCACCCGCTCCGGCCGCGCCATGCAGGCCACCAGCCAGGACCCCGACACCGCCAAGCTCATGGGCATCGACACCGACCGCATCATCGTCATGGCCTTCGCCATCGGCGCCGCGTTCGCCGCCGTCGCCGCCGTCGCCTACGGCCTGCGCACCGGCCAGGTCGACTTCCGCATGGGCTTCATCCTCGGACTCAAAGCCTTCACCGCCGCCGTCCTCGGCGGCATCGGCAACATCTACGGAGCCATGCTCGGCGGCCTCACCCTCGGCGTCGCCGAAGCCCTCGCCTCCGGCTACGTCCAGGACATCCCCGGCATGCACCTCTTCGGCGGCGGCGTCTGGAAGGACGTGTGGGCCTTCGTACTCCTCATCGTCGTCCTCCTCGTCCGGCCCCAGGGCCTGCTCGGCGAGCGCGTCGCGGACAGGGCGTGATCAACGTGACCACCACCGAGACCAGCCGGATCATCCCCCTGCCGGCCAACGCCGCCACCGCCCTCACGGGCCTCGGCGCCCTCCTCACCGCCGCGTCCGCCGCCCTCTCCTGGACCTGGACCAGCGAATACCCCGGCGACCTCACCTACACCGGCTCCCCCGCCGGCCTCCAGTGGCTCGCCCTCGCCGCCGGCCTCCTCACCCTCGTCCTCCTCCTCGGCACCCGGGGCCTGCCCGGACTGCGCTGGGCCGCACCCATCCGCAGCCACAACGCCGTCCTCCTCGCCGCCGCCGGCGCCCTCGCCGTCAGCGTCTACTCCGTCGCCTCCATCTCCGCCGAACTCGGGGGCCTCGCCAACCTCGAACCCGGCGGCTGGGTCCTCGCCGCCGGCGGCCTCACCACCATCGTCGGCGCCCTCGGCCTCCCCCTCGACCGGCGCACCCACGTCCCACTGCGCATCATCGACAAGCGGCTCTTCCTGCTCGTCCCCGCAGCCCCCCTCGTCTGGGTCGCCACCCACGCCATCCCCGAGGACAAGCCCGTCGCGCCCGTCATGACCGCCCTCGCCGGCGGCATCGCCATCGCCACCGGCGCCGTCCTCCTCCTCCAACTCGGCCACCTCGCCAACTCCTGGCTGCGCCTGGGCACCGTCGAACGGCCCCTGCCCACCGCCAGGGAACTGCCCTCCTGGGCCGAGATCCTGCTCATCGTCGTCGCCTTCGGCCTGGGCCTGTTCGCCATCACCTTCGGCATCGACACCGAGTACGGCGAACTCTTCATCGGCTACCTGCTGCTCGCCCCGGCCTTCGTCGCCGCGCTCGGCAAGTCCGGCCTCCTCGCCCGGCTGCGCGCCCTGACGGTCAAGCACCGCCCCGTCACCACCGGCGCCGCCTTCGCCGCCGCCGCGAGCTTCCCGTTCACCCAGAGCAGCGACCAGTACACCTCCGTCGCCACCAACATCCTGATCTTCGCCACCGTCGCCCTCGGCCTCAACATCGTCGTCGGCCTCGCGGGCCTGCTCGACCTCGGCTACGTCGCCTTCCTCGGCGTCGGCGCCTACGCGGCCGCCCTGGTCTCCGGCTCCCCCGCCTCGCCGATCCACGTCCAGTTCCCCTTCTGGGGAGCGATGCTCACCGGCGCCGCCGCGTCCATGGTCTTCGGCGTCCTCATCGGCGCCCCCACCCTGCGACTGCGCGGCGACTACCTCGCCATCGTCACCCTCGGCTTCGGCGAGATCTTCCGCATCACCATGCAGAGCCTCAACGGGACCACCGGCCCCAACGTCACCAACGGCTCCAACGGCATCCCGCGCATCCCCGACCTGGAGATCTTCGGGTTCAACCTCGGCAAGACCCACGAGGTCGCCGGAATCGAACTCGGCCGCTTCTCCAACTACTACCTGCTGATGCTCCTCGTCACCGCCCTCGTCGTGCTCGTCTTCGCCCGGGTCGGCGACTCCCGCATCGGCCGCGCCTGGGTCGCCATCCGCGAGGACGAGACCGCCGCCGAGGCCATGGGCATCAACGGCTTCCGCCTCAAGCTCCTCGCCTTCGCCCTCGGCGCCTGCCTCGCCGGCGTCGCCGGCACCGTCCAGGCCCACGTCAGCTACACCGTCACCCCCGACCAGTACACCTTCGCCGAGGCCCTCCCGCCCAACTCCGCCTTCCTCCTCGCCGCCGTCATCCTCGGCGGCATGGGCACCATCAGCGGACCCCTCGTCGGCGCCACCCTCCTCTTCCTCATCCCCAAGAAGCTGGAATTCCTCTCCGACTACCAGCTCCTCGCCTTCGGCGCCGCCCTCATCGTCCTCATGCGCGTCCGCCCCGAAGGACTCATCCCCAACCGGCGACGGCAGCTCGAGTTCCACGAAGCCGCCGCCATCCCCGCCCAACCCACCGGCGACGACACCGCACTCACCAAGGCAGGGGCGTGACCCACCCCATGACCACCACCGCCACCCCCCTGCTCGACGTCACCGGCGTCACCATGCGCTTCGGCGGCCTCACCGCCGTCAACGACGTCTCCCTCACCGTCGGCCAGGGCGAGATCATCGGCCTCATCGGCCCCAACGGCGCCGGCAAGACCACCTTCTTCAACTGCCTCACGGGCCTCTACGTCCCCACCGAAGGCGCCGTCCGCTACCGCGGCACCCTCCTGCCGCCCAAACCCCACCTCGTCACCCAGGCCGGCATCGCCCGCACCTTCCAGAACATCCGGCTCTTCGCCAACATGACCGTCCTCGAGAACGTCCTCGTCGGCCGCCACAGCCGCACCAAGGAAGGCATCTTCTCCGCCATCCTCCGCGGCCCCCGCTACCACCGCGCCGAAGCCGAGAGCCGCGAGAAGGCCATGGAACTCCTCGCCTTCACCGGCCTCGCCGACAAGGCCGACCACCTCGCCCGCAACCTCCCCTACGGCGAACAGCGCAAGCTCGAGATCGCCCGCGCCCTCGCCTCCGACCCCGGCCTGCTGCTCCTCGACGAGCCCACCGCCGGCATGAACCCCCAGGAGACCAGGGCCGCCGAGGAACTCGTCTTCGCCATCCGCGACCGCGGCATCTCGATCCTCGTCATCGAGCACGACATGCGCTTCATCTTCAACCTGTGCGACCGCACCGCCGTCCTCGTCCAGGGCCAGAAGATCGTCGAAGGCGACCGCGACACCGTCCAGAACGACGAACGCGTCATCACCGCCTACCTCGGCGCCCCGATCGACGAGGCAGTTACGGACACTGTCACGGACACCGCTACGGAGACCGACAAGTGAGCACACTCCTCGAAGTCCAGGACCTCCGCGTCTCCTACGGCAAGATCGAGGCCGTCAAGGGCATCAGCTTCACCGTCGAACAGGGCGAGGTCACCACCCTCATCGGCACCAACGGCGCCGGCAAGACCACCACCCTGCGCACCCTCTCCGGCCTCCTCAAGCCCACCGCCGGACACATCACCTTCGAGGGCCAGGACCTCTCCACCGTCCCCGCCCACAAGATCGTCTCCCTCGGCCTCGCCCACTCCCCCGAAGGCCGGCACATCTTCCCCCGCATGACCATCGAGGAGAACCTCCTCCTCGGCGCCTTCCTGCGCACCGACACCCCCGGCATCACCGCCGACGTCGAGCGCGCCTACACCCTCTTCCCCATCCTCGGCGAACGCCGCAAGCAGGCCGCCGGCACCCTCTCCGGCGGCGAACAGCAGATGCTCGCCATGGGCCGGGCCCTGATGAGCCGCCCCAAGCTGCTCATGCTCGACGAGCCGTCCATGGGGCTCTCCCCGCTCATGATGCAGAAGATCATGGCCACCATCGTCGAACTCAAGGCGAGCGGAACCACCATCCTCCTCGTCGAACAGAACGCCCAGGCCGCCCTGTCCCTGTCCGACCGCGGCTACGTCATGGAAACCGGCCGCATCGTCCTCTCCGGCACGGGCGCCGACCTCCTCCACGACGAGTCCGTCCGCAAGGCGTACCTCGGCGAGGACTGACCCCTTCCGCACGCATGACGAAGGGCCCGGCGGATTCGAATCTGCCGGGCCCTTCGTCATGGCGACTACTCGCCCTTCTCAGCCTCTTCGACCTTCTTACGGTCCTGGGCCTCGCCCTCCTCGATGACCGCCTCGGCCACCGCCGCCATCGTCATCCGCCGGTCCATCGAGGTCTTCTGGATCCACCGGAACGCGGCGGGCTCGTTCAGCCCGAACTTCGTCTGCAGCACACCCTTCGCCCGGTCCACCAGCTTCCGGGTCTCCAGCCGCTGGGTGAGATCCCCGATCTCCTTCTCCAGCGCCCGCATCTCGGTGTACCGCGACACCGCCATCTCGATCGCCGGCACCAGGTCCGACTTGGAGAACGGCTTCACGATGTACGCCATCGCCCCGGCGTCCCGCGCCCGGTCCACCAGCTCCCGCTGCGAGAACGCCGTCAGCATCAGCACCGGCGCCAGGTGCTTGTCGTGGATCTGCTCGGCCGCCGACAACCCGTCCAGCACCGGCATCTTCACATCGAAGATCGCCAGATCCGGCCGCAACTCCTCGACCAGCTTCACCGCCGTCTCCCCGTCGCCCGCTTCCCCGACGACCGTGTACCCCTCCTCCTCGAGCATCTCCTTGAGGTCGAGACGGATCAACGCCTCATCCTCGGCGATCACGATCCGGGTGATCTGGGGCGATTCGGTCTCAAGCGGCTGTGCCTGCTCGTCGGCGGTGCTCACGGGGCTCCTAGTTCCGGCGGGGTACTGCATGCACGAGGGTACCTAGACACGGTATGTTTGAGACCAGCGGGTCCGAAGTTCAACCTTCGAATCCATGGGCGCCCCGGTAGCCCAGCGGCGAGAGGCGATGGTCTCAAACACCATACAGCGTGGGTTCGAATCCCACCCGGGGCACTTTCCTTCATTTCTTAATCCACTTAGGGCAGCCTAATGGTTGGCGATCTTCATCACTTCGATTGAAGATCGCGGCATTTGCTGTGCCTGCTCACGCAATTCGCACACGCTCGATTGCATGTACGACATGGCCGCGCGTCAGCGAGCACTCGACCTGCACTTCTCCGGGCTGACCTTCAGCCAGGTCAGCCGAGCAACAGGAATCTCCCGCTTCTCGATTCGCGAGTGGGCTTCCGGTGCCGTGCCCAGCCCACGCATGACCGCCGAATGCCCGGTCCGTAATGGACAGCTGGATTCCTCACGACCTCGCGCCGACTATGCCTATCTACTCGGCCTCTACCTCGGTGACGGCTGCATCAGCGAGGGCCGGCGCAAGGTCCATGCGCTCCGCATCGCCTGCTGCGACACCTGGCCGGGTCTCATCCGCGAGTGCGAGCGTGCCGTCTCAGCCGTCATGCCGCACAACAAGGTCAACCGTGTCCACGCGCCCGGCTGCACGAGCGTCGTCAGCACCAGCAAGCACTGGCCCTGTCTCTTCCCGCAGCACGGCTCCGGCAAGAAGCATCTGCGCGCCATAACCCTGGAGCCCTGGCAGCAGGAAATCGTCGATTCGTGCCCGTGGGAGTTCCTGCGCGGCCTCATCCACTCCGACGGCTGCCGCATCACCAACTGGACGACCCGCACGGTCGGTGGCGTCAAGAAGCGCTACGAGTACCCGCGTTACTTCTTCACCAACACCTCGGCCGACATCATCGGCCTCTTCACGGCCACGCTCGACGCCGTCGGCGTCCAGTGGAAGACCGCCTCCCGATCCAACGGCGGCTTCAACATCTCCATCGCCCGGAAGGACTCCGTTGCCCTCATGGACGCCCACATCGGCCCCAAGTACTGACGATCGCGGCGCGGCCCTCGCCCGAGGGCCGCGCCGCGATGTGCCCGTCAGGCGTCCAGCGTGCCCACGTGGTGGACGCGGACGAGGTTGGTGGAGCCGGCGAGGCCGGGTGGGGAGCCGGCGGTGATGACGACGATGTCGCCCTTCTGGCAGCGGCCGAGGGACAACAACGCCGCGTCGACCTGTTCGACCATCTGGTCGGTGGTGGGGGCGAAGGGGCCGAGGAAGGTCTCCACGCCCCAGGTGAGGGCGAGTTGGCTGCGGACGGCCGGTTCGTAGGTGAAGGCGAGGACGGGGATGGGTGAGCGGTAGCGGGTGAGGCGGCGGGCGGTGTCGCCGGACTGGGTGAAGGCGATGAGGTACTTGGCGTGCAGGAAGTCGCCGATCTCGGCCGCCGCGCGGGCGACGGCGCCGCCCTGGGTGCGGGGCTTGGTGCCGGCGGTGAGCGGGGGCAGGCCCGCGGCGAGGATGTCGTTCTCCGCGGCCTCGATGATGCGGGCCATGGTCTTGACGGTCTCGACGGGGTACTTGCCCACCGAGGTCTCCCCGGAGAGCATCACCGCGTCGGTACCGTCGAGCACCGCGTTGGCGACGTCCGAGGTCTCGGCGCGGGTGGGCCGGGAGGCGTTGATCATCGAGTCGAGCATCTGGGTGGCGACGATGACCGGCTTGGCGTTGCGCTTGGCGAGCTTGACGGCGCGCTTCTGGACGAGCGGGATCTGTTCGAGGGGCATCTCCACGCCCAGATCCCCGCGCGCCACCATGATGCCGTCGAAGGCGGCGACGACGGATTCGATGTTCTCCACGGCCTGCGGCTTCTCGATCTTGGCGATGACGGGCACGAAGCGCCCCTCCTCGGCCATGATCCGGTGGACGTCCTCGATGTCGCGTCCGCTGCGGACGAAGGAGAGCGCGACGATGTCGGCCCCGGTGCGCAGCGCCCATCGCAGGTCGGCGACGTCCTTGTCGCTGAGCGCGGGGACGGAGACGTCGACGCCGGGGAGGTTGAGGCCCTTGTGGTCGGAGACGAGGCCGCCTTCGATGACGAGGCATCGCACGTGCGGTCCGTCGACCTCGACGACCTCGAGGGTGACGCGTCCGTCGTCGACGAGGATGCGTTCGCCGCGGGTGACGTCGCCCGCGAGGCCGGGGTAGGTGGTGCCGCAGATGTCCTTGTCCCCCACGACGCCGTTGTCGGTGGAGATGGTGAACTCGTCGCCGCGTTCGAGGAGTACGGGGCCGTGGGCGAAGGTGTCGAGGCGGATCTTGGGGCCTTGGAGGTCGGCGAGGACGCCGATGCTCCGGCCGGTCTCGTCGGCGGCCTTGCGGACCCGACGGTAGCGTTCCTCGTGTTCGGCGTGGGTGCCGTGGCTGAGGTTGAATCGGGCGATGTCCATCCCGGCGTCGACCAGGGCCTTGATCTGGTCGTACGAGTCGGTGGCGGGCCCGAGGGTACAGACGATTTTTGCTCGGCGCATAGTGCTGAGACTAGGCATTACCGGCGCGTAACCTCGACGCGGGTCCGGGCCTCGGGATGACCGTTTCCAGAAGGCGAGTTGAACAATCTGACACATCCTCGGACCGGTGTGCGAAGCCGGTTCGAGGGGCAGGTCGAAGGGCGGTTCGGCAGAAGGTTCGAGGGCCGTTCGACCCTCCGCGGCCGATGCGATTCCGTGAAGGGGTGTTCACCCCCGGTTCACCGCAGCTTCGGCTGCCGCTCGGTGCCCGGCGAGACGCTCGTCACCCTTGGGTGACGACCCGACATGGCAGGGGGACGAGGGGGATGCGGCACAGATGGTGAAACGAGTGCTCGGGATCGCGACGGCCGTGGCCCTGCTGGGCATAGTGGCCTACGCGTTGATCCCGGACGACCCGAACCCGAACCCGACGACGAACACGACGGCGAACAAGGTGACGATCACCGGGCTGATCGGTTCGGAGAAGCGGGCGTTCTTCGAAGACCAGTCGGTGAAGGACGAGTTGGCGAAGCAGGGCCTCGTCGTGAACGCCGACTCGACGGGCTCCTGGACGATGGCCGACCAGGCGTCGGCCTCCCCGGAGAAGCTGGACTTCGCCTTCCCGGCGAGCGGCGAGCCGGCGGACGCCGTCAAGCGCGCCTGGAAGCTCCAGGATTCGCCGGTGGTGCCGTTCTACTCGCCGGTGGTCATCCTGACGCACCAGGCGGCGGCGGACGTGCTGAAGAACGGCGGCCTGGCCGAGAAGGACGATGCCACCCAGGTGTGGAAGTTCAAGATGGACGAGTACGTGAAGGCCCTCGACCAGGGCAAGCGCTGGGAGTCCATGAAGGGTGCGGAGAACAATCCGGATCTGAGGGGCCAGGTGCTGGTCACGACCACCGACCCGGAGACCTCGTCCTCGGGCGCGATGTTCCTGGCCCTGCTGTCCTGGGCGGCGAACGACCACCAGGTGGTGTCGGACGACGCCGCGGTGACGAAGGTGGCGAAGGTGATGAACGCGGCGGTGGGCCCCCAGGGCTCCCTGAAGAGCAGCACCGACGAGGTGTTCCGCAACTTCACCGCGAACGTGGGCAGGCCGCTCGTCTTCGGCTACGAGTCGCAGGTGGCCCAGTTGCAGCTCCAGGGCGCGCCGTTGAACGACACCGTCGTGCTGTACCCGGACACCACGGTGCACTCGGACCACACGCTGGTGGGCAGGACCGAGGCCGGCCGCAAGCTCGCGTCCCTGCTGCGGGACGACGACGTCCTGGTCAGCCTGGAGGCGAGGTACGGCTTCCGCCCGCAGAAGCGCCCGGAGGTGTTCGGCCAGGAGACGAAGGGCCGGCAGCCGCAACTCGCGCCGGACCTCAAGTCGGCGAACGTCGGGCAGGCGCCGGTGCCTTCGCTGGAGTTCCTGAGGAAGTTGACGAACGTGGCCAAGGGGGGTCCCAAGTGAGGATGCGCACCACCCGGGGCGGCCGACTCGCCGTCCTGCTCACGTCGCTGGTGACGGCGGCGGTGACGGTGACGTCCTGCACGTCCTCGCCGAAGCCGACGCCGAACCCGAACCCGTCGTCCGCGGCGCCCTTCCCGTCCTCCGCCGCCCCGGGGACGCTGCGGGTGCTGGCGGGCAGCGAGCTGCAGGACCTGCAGCCGGTGCTGGACGAGGCGCAGAAGGCGACCGGCGTCTCCGTGAAGTTCGAGTGGACGGGCACGCTGGACGGCGCGGACGCGGTGTCCTCGGGCCGGGCGGACGGCAAGTACGACGCGGTGTGGTTCCCGTCGAACCAGTACCTGCGCCTGGACCAGGCGGGCAAGTCGAAGGTGCTCACCGAGACCCCGGTGATGGTCTCGCCGGTGGCGATCGGGGTGCGCTCCTCGGTGCTGGCCGACCTCGGCTGGGGGGACGGCTCGAAGGTCACCTGGGCGCAGATCGGCGACGCGGCGGCGGGCGGCAAGCTGGCGTACGGCATGTCGGACCCGTCGCGTTCCAACTCGGGCTTCTCGACGCTGGTGGCGGTGGCCTCGGCGTTCTCGGGCGCGGGGGCGGCGTTGACGGAGGCGGACGTGCAGAAGGCGACGCCGCAGCTGAAGCAGTTCTTCACCGGCCAGAAGATGACCTCCGGTTCCTCGGGCTGGCTGGCGCAGGCGTACGCGAAGGCGGAGCCGGGCCGGATCGGCGCGCTGGTGAACTACGAGTCCGTCCTGCTGTCGATGAACAAGACCCTTCCCGCGGACCGGCAGTTGACGGTGGTGCGGCCGGTGGACGGCGTGGTGTCGGCGGACTATCCGCTGTCGCTGCTGTCCTCCTCGGGCGAGGCGCAGCACGACGCGTTCAAGCGGCTGACGGCCTACCTGCTCAAGGACGACGTACAGAAGAGGATCTCCGAGACGACGCTGCGCCGCCCGGTGTCGGCGGGAGCGGCGCCGGCGGCGGGCCTGCCGACGGACCGTCGCAAGGAGCTGCCGTTCCCGGGCACCCGGGCGGTGGCGGACGGCCTGCTGGCCTCGTACCAGAACGACCTGCGCCGCCCGTCCCGGACGGTGTACGTGCTGGACACCTCGGGTTCGATGATGGGGCAGCGCCTGGACTCGCTGAAGACGGCGCTGGGCAGGCTGACGGGCGCGGACGACACCCGGGGGCTGCGGCGCTTCCGCAACCGTGAGCAGGTGTCGCTGCTCTCCTTCGCGTCGAAGGTGAAGTGGACGAAGTCGCACGTGGTGCCGCCCTCGGGGAGCAGTCCCGGCCCGGAGACGGAGCTGGCCGCGATCAACGCGGACGTGCAGTCGCTGCAGGCCGAGGGCGGGACGGCGCTGTACGACTCGCTGGAGCAGGCGTACAAGGTGATCGAGCAGCAGCAGGCGGAGGCGCACGACGACCGGTTCACCTCGATCGTGCTGATGACGGACGGGGAGAGCAACGAGGGCGCCACGGACGGGGACTTCCGCAAGTTCCACGACGCGCTGCCGGCGGCGGAGAAGTCGATCCCGATCTTCCCGATCAAGTTCGGCGAGGCGGCGGTGGGCCAGCTGCAGGGGATCGCGGACGTGAGCGGCGGCAAGCTGTTCGACGGCGGGGGTTCGCTGGACGGCGTGTTCGAGGAGATCCGTGGCTATCAGTAACCCGCTGCTCCGGCGGGTCGTCGCGTACGCCGAGTCGATGCGGAACCTGGTCGGCTGCGGGTGCGGGGTGGTCGGCGTGGGGCTGCACGCCGTGGGGCTGGGCGGCTCGTGGTGGCCGGGGGTGGTGGTGGGCCTGTACGGGGCGGGCGCGCTGCTGACCCCGGGGCCCAAGGAGCGGCCCGGCCCGGGTCCGGGTCCTCAGCCCGGTCCCCAGCCGGGCCCGGCGAAGGCCGCGACCCCGGCGAAGGCTCCGGCGAAGGCCGCCGCGCAGCCCCGCAGGCCCGCCGCCGACCCCGAACTGGACGCCCTGGCCGCGCACCTGGCCGGCGTCCCCCTGCCCGACTCGGCGGGGGTGCCCGAGCTGCTGGCCTCCCTGCGGGCGGCGCGGCCGGGCCCGCAGGTGCGGCGGATCGTGCGCCACCGCCTGCCGGTGGCGGTGGACGGCTACCTGCGGGCGCGCACCTGGCACCCGTGGGCGGGCCCGGGCGCGCCGGACCCGGCGGTCGAGCTGGGACGGGCGGTGGCGGAGCTCTCGGCCGAGCTCCGCTGAGCCCTGCCGACGCCCCGCCGACGCCCGGCCGCGCCGTGACGGGGCTGGGCTGGGCGGGCTGGGCGGGAACACCGCCACCCCCGCCCAGCTCCGTCACGAACGAGTCGCCAAGATCTCACCTGCTGGAAACGTCCGGGGGCTATCCCTCGGCCCGGCCCACACGGCAGACTTCCACCCGCGCCCCTTTTCTACGCGCGTCAACGCGCGTGGGCGCACCACGATCACTTTCATCGGCACATCAGTTGACGGTTCGTTCACCGTCGGTCCCACCCGGGAGATTCATCCATGTCCCTCAACCGCCGTGACTTCGTCACCCGGTCCGCCGCCACCGCCGCCGGCGCCGCCCTGGCCGGCGGGGCCGTCGTCGCCGCCGCCGCTCCCGCCGTGGCCGCCGAGCCGAGCACGGCGGCCAAGGGCGCCAAGGACGACAAGAAGCAGCAGGGCCGCAAGCAGTCCTTCACCGTCATGGGCACCACCGACCTCCACGGCCGGGTGCTCAACTGGGACTACTTCACCGACGCCGAGTACGTCGACAAGGCCCACAACGCGGTCGGCCTCGCCAAGATCTCGACCCTGGCCAACCAGGTCCGCGAGGACAAGGGCTGGGACCGCTGCCTGCTGATCGACTCCGGCGACATCATCCAGGGCACCCAGCTGACGTACTACTACGCCCGGGTCGAGCCGATCGCCACCGACGCGGACACCGTGCCTGACCACCCGATGGCCGTCGCCATGAACCTCATGGGCTACGACGCCGCCGCGCTCGGCAACCACGAGTTCAACTACGGCATCCCGACCGTGAAGGCGTTCGAGGACCAGTGCGAGTTCCCGCTGCTGGGCGCCAACGCCCTGCACGCGAAGAACGAGAAGCCGGCCTTCAAGCCGTACGTGATCAAGGAGATCTGGCTGGACGAGGACAAGCCGCTCAGGGTCGGCATCCTCGGCCTCACCAACCCGGGCATCGCGATCTGGGACAAGGCCAACGTCAGCGGCAAGATGGTCTTCCCCGGCATCGTCGAGACCGCCGCGAAGTACGTGCCCCGGATGAAGGCCGCCGGCGCGGACGTCATCGTCGTCTCCGCCCACTCGGGCATCGACGAGCCCACCACCTACGGCGACCAGCTGCCCTGGCCCGAGGACGCCTCCGGTGAGATGGCCGAGACCGTCGCGGACATCGACGCGGTGCTCGTCGGCCACACCCACAAGGAGGTGGCGCAGCGCCTGATCGTCAACAAGAAGACCGGCAGGACGGTCGTCCTGTCCGAGCCGCTGTGCTGGGGCCAGCGCCTGAGCTGCTTCGACTTCGAGGTGGAGTTCGTCGGCGGCCACTGGAAGGTCTCCTCGGTCTCCTCCCGGGTGCTGAACTCCAACACGGTGCCGGAGAACCCGGAGATCACCAACGCGCTGATCGGCCAGCACAAGAAGGTCGTGGCGTACGTCAACCAGAACATCGGCACCAGCAAGATCGAGCTGTCGATCGCGGAGTCCCGCTTCAAGGCGACCCCGATCATCGACCTCATCGGCAAGGTCCAGGCCGACGCGGTGAAGGCGGCCCTGGCGGGCGGGCAGTACGCCAACCTGCCGGTGCTGGCCCAGGCCGCGCCGTTCAACCGCACCGCGGTGATCCCCTCGGGCCAGGTCAAGCTGCGTGACGCGGCGGGTCTGTACATCTACGAGAACACCCTGGAGGCCCGCGTCCTGACGGGCGCCCAGCTCAAGGACTACCTGGAGTTCTCGGCGAAGTACTACAACCAGCTCGCCCCGGGCGCCCCGGTCGACAAGGACGCCCTGACCGGCGCCGAGACCACCCCGGACTACAACTACGACTCGCTCTACGGCCTGAGCTACGACATCGACATCTCCCAGCCCAAGGGCCAGCGGATCGTCAACCTGTCGTTCCAGGGCAAGCCGATCGACCCGGCCGCCGAGTTCGTCCTCGCGGTCAACAACTACCGCGCCAACGGCGGCGGCAACTTCCCCCACGTGGCGAAGGCCAAGCTGGTCTGGTCGAACTCCGACGAGATCCGCAACACCATGATCGCCTGGGTGAAGGCCAAGGGCGTCATCGACCCCGCCGACTTCTTCACCAACTCCTGGCGCCTCGTCCGCGCCGGCCAGCCGGTGTTCTAGTCACCCCCGAACACCCCTGAGGCGCCGCCGGGACCCGACCCGGCGGCGCCTCGTCGCGTCCGGGCCGCGTGAAACGATGACACCGTGACCGATCAGGCCCACCGGCAGTGGGAGGGCAGGTTCGGCGAGCGCGTGCCGACCCCGCCCCCTTCGACTTCGAGCTCGCCACCGACGCCCTCGTCCGCTACTCCGCCTGAGACGCTCGCCGGGCGAGACGATGGGACATCTTCCGGAGACTGGAGGATATTCATCCGCTCGTCCTTCCTCCCTAACGTTGGATCCATCGCAAACGACGAAGCGACGAGACGAGGGAGGGACGCGATGCGTGCCATCGTGCAGAAGGAGTTCGGCGGACCCGAGGTGCTGGAGGTCGCCGAGGTGGAGCGGCCGAAGCCGCTGAGCGGTGAGGTACTGGTGCGGGTGAGGGCGGCCGGGGTGAATCCGGTGGACGTGGCGGTGCGGTCGGGGGCGTTTCCGCTGCTGGGGGAGCCGGAGTTCACGGTGGGGTGGGACGTGTCGGGCGTGGTCGAGGAGGCCGGGCCGGGGGCGCGGTACCGGGTGGGCGAGGAGGTGTACGGGATGCCGTTCTTCCCGCGGGCGGCCGGTGGGTACGCCGAGTACGTGGCCGCGCCCTCGCGCCAACTGGCCCGCAAGCCCGCCTCGTTGGACCATGTGCAGGCCGCCGCGCTGCCGCTCGCCGCGCTGACCGCCTGGCAGGGCCTGGTGGACCTGGCGAACATCGGCGAGGGTGACCGGGTACTGGTCCACCGCGCGGCGGGCGGCGTCGGCCACCTCGCCGTGCAGA
Organism: Streptomyces sp. NRRL WC-3742; assembly: GCF_000720635.1. GTDB lineage: Bacteria > Actinomycetota > Actinomycetes > Streptomycetales > Streptomycetaceae > Kitasatospora. Next base: position 73,043 of record NZ_JOCF01000018.1, read on the forward strand.
TCGCCAAGTCCCGTGGCGCGTACGTGATCGCGCTGGCGAGCGAGCCCAAGCACGCCTTCCTGCGGGAGCTGGGCGCCGACGAGGTGATCGACTACCGCACCACGGACTACACCGAGGCGGTCAAGGACGTCGACGTCGTCTTCGACTCCTCCTCCTCGGGCACCCGCTCACTCGAGGTCCTCAAGCCGGGCGGCGTGCTGGTGAGCATCATGGAGCACTGGAACCAGGAGCTCGCCGCCGCGGTCGAGGCCGCCGGCCGGCGCTTCGCGGGCGTCTCCGTCGAGCCGGACTACGCCTCCCTGGAGGCCGTCGCCGCGCTCGTCGACAGCGGCGCGATCCGCCCGCACGTGTCCGCGACCTTCCCCCTGGCCGAGGCCGGGCGGGCCCACGAGCTGGTCGGCTCGGGTACCGTCCAGGGCAAGGTCGTCCTGACCATCGACTGATCGACTGACCGGCTGATCGACTAGCGGCGGAAGGCGCGGGAGTTGGACATCCTGAGCGAGGCGCTCGCCTCGATGCGCACGGCGCACCCGTCCTCCGTCCGCACGGAGGGCAGCGCGCCGTGGTCCCTGCGCCTGCCCCCGGTGCTGGGGGCCGGGTTCCACGTGGTGCTGTACGGCACCTGCTGGCTGCTCCCGGCCCCCGGGGCCACCTGGCAGCCGGTGGCACTCAGCCAGGGCGACGTGGTGTTCCTGCGCGACGGCGGCGGCCACGTCCTGGCGGACCACCCGGACACCCCGCCGGTGGACGCCCTGGCCTGCCGGGTGGACGCGGGCCTGCCGATCGGCACACTCGGCCTCGGTGGCGGCGGCGCCCGCGCCAGCCTGCTGTGCGGCAACTACCACCTGGACCAGGGCCGCCCGCACCCGATGGTCGGCCAGCTCCCGGCACTGATCCACCTGGAGACCCGGCACGGCCGCCACCCCGAACTGGCCTCCGCCGTCCAGCTGTTGGGCGCGGAGCTGGAGAACCCGAGGATCGGTTCGGCGGGCATCGTCCCGGCCCTGATCGACGCGCTGCTGCTGTACATCCTGCGCGCCTGGGTCGAGGACCGGCCCGCCGCGACGGCCGTCGGCTGGGCGGCCGCGCTGCGGGACTCGGCGGTGGCCCCGGCGCTGTCGGCGATCCACGAGTCCCCGGCCGTGCCGTGGACGGTGGAGTCGCTGGCGGGCCGGGCGGGCCTGTCCCGGGCGGCCTTCGCCCGCCGCTTCACCTCGATGGTGGGCGAGCCGCCGATGGCGTACCTGACCCGCTGGCGGATGACCACCGCCGCCCGGCTGCTGCGCGAGTCGGAGGCGCCGCTGACGGCGGTGGCGGCGAGGACGGGGTACGGATCGGAGTACGCCTTCGCGAAGGCGTTCAAGCGGGAGTTCGGCCAGGCCCCGGGCGGCTACCGCCGCGAGGCCCGCACCGCCGCCTGAGCACCGCGGCCTGAGCACCGTCGCCTGAGCCCTGCGGAAACCCGTCACAGCTCCTTGCGCACCGTGTGCAGCAGGTCCCGGCTCATCTCGGGGCTGAGGCTGTCGGCGAGCAGGTTGTCCATGGCGTGCCGGTACTCGGTGACCTCGGCGGGCTTGTCGAGGTAGAGCGCGGTGGTGAACTGCTCCAGGTAGACGACGTCGGCGAGGTCGGGTTCGGCGAAGCCGAGGAGGGTGAACGCGCCGACCTCGGCGCTGAGCCCGGCGGAGCCGAAGGGCATCACCTGGAGCCGGACGTTGGGCAGCTCGGCGATGTCGAGGAGGCGCTCGATCTGGGCGCTCATCAGCTCGGGCCCGCCCCAGGGGCGGCGCAGCGCGGCCTCGTCGAGGACGGCGACGAGCCGGGGCGCGTGGTCGCAGGTGAGCAGGGCCTGGCGCTTGAGCCGCAGTTCGACGCGGCGCTCGATCTCCTCGGGTTCGGTGACGTGGCCGCCGGCGGTGATGACGGCGCGGGCGTACTCGGCGGTCTGGAGGAGGCCGTGGACGAACTGGACCTCGTAGCTCTGGATCTCGGAGACGGCCTCTTCCAGCCCGACGTAGTTCTGGAACCAGGCGGGCAGCACGTCGCCGTACTCGTGCCACCAGGAGGTGGCGTTGGCGTCGCGCACGAGTCCGAGGACGGTGGCGCGCTCGTGCTCGGTCTCGACGCCGTAGAGGGTGAGCAGGTCGGCGACGTCGCGCTCCTTGAAGCCGACGCGGCCCAGTTCCATCCTGCTGATCTTGGATTCGGAGGCCCGGATCGAGTATCCGGCCTCCTCGCGACTGACTCCTCTGGCCTCGCGGAGCTTGCGCAGCTGGGTGCCGAGCAACAGGCGCCGTACGGTCGCGCCTGCGCCTGCCTGAGTGGTGCCCATCGAACTCAACCTCCGCACTCGCGCAGCCCCCCGGCCGTCGGCGGCAGTCTGCCACCTGGCACCGACGAACGACAGCCCGTTCGGCGCCGACTGGCCGAGTCACGTAGGAAAGGTGTCCACGGTAGCGCCAACCCCTGAAAGTTCCCTGAGAGTTGGGGCACATTCGGGTACGGCGAACACCACGGGAACACCAAGGGAACGCGTCGGCGCCCGCCCTCCAACTGGTCGGGGAAGAGGGCAGGCGCCAGGAGACCGCGTTGGCCCGGCGACTCTGACGGGGGCAGCGGGTTGAGCTCCCGGCGATGCGGCGCCGGGGGTTCGGGGTGTGGGCCGGTCGGAGCGTCCGGGGCCCGTCAGACCACCAGGGGGCGGTCGGTGGGCCGGATCGGCGCGGGAAGCGGGGTCTTGCCGCCGAGGTACTTGTCCACCGCCGCGGCGGCCGAACGGCCCTCCGCGATGGCCCAGACGATCAGCGACTGGCCACGGCCGGCGTCTCCGCAGACGTACACGCCATCGACATTGGTGGCGAACCGGCCGTCGCGGCCAATGTTACCGCGCGCGTCGAGGTCCACTCCCAGCTGCTCCACCAGGCCGTTCCTCACGTCCGTGCCGGTGAAGCCCATGGCCAGGGTGACGAGCTGCGCGGGGATGGCCCGCTCGGTGCCGGGCACCTGCTCGAAGCGGCCGTCCTTGAACTCGACCTCGACGAGGTGCAGCTCCTGGACGTTGCCGTCCTCGTCGCCGGAGAAGTGGGTGGTGGAGACGGAGTAGATCCGCTCGCCGCCCTCCTCGTGCGCGGAGGTGACCTTGTACGTCATCGGCATGGTGGGCCAGGGCTGGTTGCCGGGGCGCTCCTCGCCGGGCCGGGGCATGATCTCCAGCTGGGTGACGGAGGCGGCGCCCTGGCGGTGGGCGGTGCCGACGCAGTCCGCGCCGGTGTCGCCGCCGCCGATGACCACGACGTGCTTGCCCTTGGCGCTGATCGGGGACTCGACGAAGTCGCCCTCCTGCACCTTGTTGGCCAGCGGCAGGTACTCCATGGCCTGGTGGACGCCCTTGAGCTCGCGTCCGGGCACCGGCAGGTCGCGGGCGGTGGTGGCGCCGGCGGCGACGACGACGGCGTCGAAGCGCTCGCGCAGCTGCTGGCCGGTGATGTCCTCGCCGACGTGCACGCCGGTGCGGAAGCGGGTGCCCTCGGCGCGCATCTGCTCGACGCGGCGGTTGATGTGCCGCTTCTCCATCTTGAACTCGGGGATGCCGTAGCGCAGCAGCCCGCCGATGCGGTCGGCGCGCTCGTACACCACCACGGTGTGCCCGGCCCGGGTGAGCTGCTGGGCGGCGGCGAGGCCGGCGGGGCCGGAGCCGACGACGGCGACGGTCTTGCCGGAGAGGCGCTCGGGCACCTGCGCGGTGACCCCGCCGCGGTCCCACGCCTTGTCGATGATGGTGACCTCGACGTTCTTGATGGTCACCGCGTCCTGGTTGATGCCGAGGACGCACGCGGACTCGCAGGGCGCCGGGCACAGCCGCCCGGTGAACTCCGGGAAGTTGTTGGTGGCGTGGAGGCGCTCGATGGCCCCGGTGAAGTCCTCGCGGTAGGCGAGGTCGTTCCACTCGGGGATGAGGTTCCCCAGCGGGCAGCCGTTGTGGCAGAACGGGATGCCGCAGTCCATGCAGCGGCCGGCCTGCTCGGTGATGATCGGCAGGAGGCTGCGCTCGACGTAGACCTCGTTCCAGTCCTTGAGCCGGACGTCGACCGGGCGGCGCTGGGCCAGCTGCTTGGGCGTGGTCAGGAAGCCCTTGGGGTCAGCCATTTGCCGCCTCCATCATCTTCGCGGTGGTCTCGGCCTCGGAGAGGCCGTCGCGCTCGGCGGCCTCCTTGGCGGCGAGCACGGCCTTGTAGTCGGTCGGCATGATCTTGGAGAAGCGGGAGACCCCGCTGCCCCAGTCGGCCAGGAGTTCGGCGGCGACGGTGGAGCCGGTCTCCTCGTAGTGCTGCTGCACGGTCTCGCGCAGCCAGTCACGGTCGGCGGCGGTGGGGGCCTCGATGCCCACCTGGCCCTCGTTGACGTTGGCGGGGCGCAGGTCGAGGACGTACGCGACGCCGCCGGACATGCCGGCCGCGAGGTTGCGTCCGGTCTCGCCGAGGATGACGACCCGGCCGCCGGTCATGTACTCCAGGCCGTGGTCGCCGACGCCCTCGACGACGAGGGTGGCGCCGGAGTTGCGGACGGCGAAGCGCTCACCGGCCTTGCCGCGCAGGTGGATCCGGCCCGAGGTGGCGCCGTAGCCGATGGTGTTGCCGGCGATGACGTGGTTCTGGGCGTCGTTGCCGATGGCCGCGGCCTCGCGGGCCGGGCGCACGATCACCACGCCGCCGGAGAGGCCCTTGCCGACGTAGTCGTTGGCGTCGCCCTCCAGGCGCAGGGTGATGCCGCGCGGCACGAAGGCGCCGAAGGACTGCCCGGCGGAGCCGGTGAAGGTGACGTCGATGGTCCCCTCCGGCAGGCCCTCGCCCCGGTACCGCTTGGTGACCTGGTGGCCGAGCATGGTGCCGACGGTGCGGTTGACGTTGCGGATCGGCAGCTGGATGCGCACGGCCTCGCCGCGCTCCAGGGCGTCCTCGGCGAGCTCGATGAGCTGGTTGTCCAGGGCCTTGTCGAGCGAGTGGTCCTGGCTGGTGGTGCGGTGGCGGGCGGCGCCCTCGGGCAGGGCCGGCACGTGGAAGAGCGGGGCCAGGTCGAGGCCGGCGGCCTTCCAGTGGTCGATCGCGGCGCGGGCGTCGATGTGCTCGGCGTGGCCGACGGCCTCCTCGATCGAGCGGAAGCCCAGGGAGGCCAGGATCTCCCGGACCTCCTCGGCGATGAACTCGAAGAAGTTGACGACGAACTCGGGCTTGCCGGAGAAGCGCTCGCGCAGCACCGGGTTCTGGGTGGCGACGCCGACGGGGCAGGTGTCCAGGTGGCAGACGCGCATCATGATGCAGCCGGAGACGACGAGCGGCGCGGTGGCGAAGCCGAACTCCTCGGCGCCGAGCAGCGCGGCGATGACCACGTCGCGGCCGGTCTTGAGCTGGCCGTCGGTCTGGACGACGATGCGGTCGCGCAGCCCGTTGAGCAGCAGGGTCTGCTGGGTCTCGGCGAGGCCGAGCTCCCAGGGGCCGCCCGCGTGCTTGAGCGAGGTGAGCGGGGAGGCGCCGGTGCCGCCGTCGTGTCCGGAGACGAGGACGACGTCGGCGTGGGCCTTGGAGACGCCCGCCGCGACCGTGCCGACGCCGACCTCGGAGACCAGCTTCACGTGGATGCGGGCCGCCGGGTTGGCGTTCTTGAGGTCGTGGATGAGCTGGGCGAGGTCCTCGATGGAGTAGATGTCGTGGTGCGGCGGCGGGGAGATCAGGCCGACGCCCGGGGTGGAGTGCCGGGTCCGGGCGACCCACGGGTAGACCTTGTGGCCGGGCAGCTGGCCGCCCTCGCCGGGCTTGGCGCCCTGGGCCATCTTGATCTGGATGTCGTCGGCGTTGACGAGGTACTCGGAGGTGACGCCGAAGCGGCCGGAGGCGACCTGCTTGATCGCCGAGCGGCGCTCGGGGTCGTACAGGCGGTCCGGGTCCTCGCCGCCCTCGCCGGTGTTGGACTTGCCGCCGAGGCGGTTCATCGCGATGGCGAGGGTCTCGTGGGCCTCGCGGGAGATGGAGCCGTAGGACATGGCGCCGGTGGAGAAGCGCTTGACGATCTCGGAGACCGGCTCGACCTCCTCGACGGGGATCGGCTCGCGGCTGAGGCCGTCCAGCTGGAACAGGCCGCGCAGCGTCATCAGGCGCTCGGACTGCTCGTTCACCCGGTCGGTGTACTGCTTGAAGATGTCGTACCGGCGGTTGCGGGTGGAGTGCTGGAGCCGGAAGACGGTGTCCGGGTCGAACAGGTGCGGCTCGCCCTCGCGGCGCCACTGGTACTCGCCGCCGATCTCCAGGGCGCGGTGCGCGGCGGGGATGCCGGAGGCCGGGTACGCCTTGGCGTGGCGGGCGGCGGTCTCGCGGGCGATCTCCTCCAGGCCGATGCCGCCGAGCTTGGTGGTGGTGCCGGCGAAGTAGCCGTCGACCAGGTCCTGGGAGAGGCCGATGGCCTCGAAGACCTGGGCGCCGCGGTAGGAGGCGACGGTGGAGATGCCCATCTTGGACATGACCTTGAGCACGCCCTTGCCGAGCGCCTTGATCAGGTTCTTGATGGCCTTCTCGGGCTCGACGCCCTCGATGAACACCCCCTGGGCGACGAGGTCCTCGACGGACTCCATCGCCAGGTACGGGTTGACGGCGCCTGCGCCGTAGCCGATCAGCAGCGCGACGTGGTGCACCTCGCGGACGTCGCCGGCCTCGACCAGCAGCGACACCTGGGTGCGCTGCTTGGTGCGGATGAGGTGGTGGTGGACGGCGGAGGTGAGCAGCAGCGAGGGGATCGGGGCGTGCTCGGCGTCGGAGTGCCGGTCGGAGAGCACGATGATCCGGGTGCCGTCGGCGATGGCGGCGTCGGCCTCGGCGGCGATCTCGGCCAGGCGGGAGGCCAGGCCCTCGCCGCCGGAGGCGACCCGGTACAGGCCGGAGAGGGTGACGGCCTTGAGGCCGGGCTGGTCGCCGTCGTGGTTGATGTGGACGAGCTTGGCCAGCTCGTCGTTGTCGATCACCGGGAAGGTGATGCCGACGGAGCGGCAGGCGGCGGACTCGGCGGCCAGCAGGTTGCCCTCGGGGCCGAGGTTGGACAGCAGCGAGGTGACGAGCTCCTCGCGGATGGCGTCCAGCGGCGGGTTGGTGACCTGCGCGAAGAGCTGCACGAAGTAGTCGAACAGCAGGCGCGGCTTCTCGCTGAGCGCGGCGATCGGCGAGTCGGTGCCCATCGAGCCGAGGGCCTCGCCGCCGGTGCGGGCCATCGGCGCGAGGATGACGCGCAGCTCCTCCTCGGTGTAGCCGAAGGTCTGCTGGCGGCGGGTGACGGAGGCGTGGGTGTGGGCGATGTGCTCGCGCTCGGGCAGCTTGGCGAGCTGGATCTGCCCGGCGGCGACCCACTCCGCGTACGGGTGCTCGGCGGCGAGGGCGGACTTGATCTCCTCGTCCTCGACGATGCGGCCCTCGGCGGTGTCGACGAGGAACATCCGGCCGGGCTGGAGGCGGCCCTTCTTGGTGATCTTCTCCTGGTCGAGGTCGAGCACGCCGACCTCGGAGGAGAGGACGACGAGGCCGTCCTCGGTGATCCAGTAGCGGGCGGGGCGCAGGCCGTTGCGGTCGAGGACGGCGCCGACCTGGGTGCCGTCGGTGAAGGTGACGCAGGCCGGGCCGTCCCAGGGCTCCATCAGGTTGGAGTGGTACTGGTAGAAGGCGCGGCGGGCCGGGTCCATGGTGGCGTGGTTCTCCCACGCCTCCGGGATCATCATCAGCACCGAGTGCGGCAGCGAGCGGCCGCCGAGGTGGAGCAGCTCCAGGACCTCGTCGAAGGAGGCGGAGTCGGAGTGGTCCGGGGTGCAGATCGGGAAGATCCGGGACAGGCCCTGCCCGTTCTTGTTGGCCGGGATGAGGTCGGTGGCGAGCTGGGACTCGCGGGCGCGCATCCAGTTGCGGTTGCCCTTGACCGTGTTGATCTCGCCGTTGTGGGCGACGAAGCGGTACGGGTGGGCGAGCGGCCAGCTCGGGAAGGTGTTGGTGGAGAAGCGCGAGTGCACCAGGCCGATGGCGGAGGCGTAGGTGCGGTCCGACAGGTCGGGGAAGAAGGGCTCCAGCTGGCCGGTGGTCAGCATGCCCTTGTAGACGATGGTGCGCGCGGACAGCGAGGGGAAGTACACCCCGGCCTCGCGCTCGGCCCGCTTGCGGACGACGAAGGCGACGCGGTCCAGCTCGATGCCGGCCAGGCCGTCCCGGCTGACGAAGACCTGCCGGAAGCGGGGCATCACGCTTCGGGCGGTGGCGCCGAGCAGGTCCGGGGTGACCGGGACGTCGCGCCAGCCGAGGACGGTGAGGTCCTCCTCGGCCGCGATGGCCTCGATCTTCGCGACGGCGGCGGCGTCGGCCGCGTCCTCGTCGGGCAGGAAGGCGATGCCGACGGCGTAGGAGCCGGCCGCCGGGAGCTCGAAGGCGGCCTTCCCGCGCAGGAAGGCGTCCGGGATCTGGGTGAGGATGCCCGCGCCGTCGCCGGAGTCGGGCTCGGCGCCGGTGGCGCCGCGGTGCTCCAGGTTGCGCAGGACGGTCAGCGCCTGCTCGACGACGGTGTGGTCGGCGGTGCCGGTCAGCGTGGCGACGAAACCGACGCCACAGGCGTCGTGCTCGTTTCGCGGGTCGTACAGGCCCTGAGCAGCAGGTCGCGCATCCGGCACGAGCGCGTAGGGCCGGCGCGCGGCGCCGTCCCGGTGCTCGTTGGCGGAGTGCATGGATGCAGACAGCATCGGCTCTCCCGTCGTCGTCTTTCGGCAAGTTGGTGCAAGTAGGGACGACGTTGGCCCTGATGCGATGGTGCGGTGTCGTGCGAGTTACATGATGCCCACGATCCCGAGAAGCGGAATATCCCGTCCACATGGCGGACGGACGCGCAGGTCAGGGAGGGTGCGAAGAGGACGTGCCACAGTGCACGCCTCGACGATTGTGCCCAACCGCCCACCGCCTGAAACAGGGGTGAAACCGGAACGCAACCGGAGTGGATCAACGGCGCCTGCGAATCCATCCCCGGGGCCTCGCGACGGTTGCGAATCACCGGCCCGGCGGCCCGGATGATGAGACAATGCCGGGCACTCCGCGGCGCCCGTGTGTGGAACGTCACGCATTGCCCGGCATAGTCATGCAGAGGTCCGGATCATCCCACGTGCCCGCCGATGAGCCATCCCAGCAGGTACGTGACCCCGGCGGCGGCCGCGCCCAGCACCAGCTGCCGCGTCCCGCTGAACCACCAGCTGCGGGCCGTCACCCGGGCCACCACCGCGCCGCAGGCGAACAGGCCGAGCGCGGCCAGGACCAGGGCGGGCAGCAGGGTGGTCGCGCCGAGCAGGTACGGCAGCAGCGGCAGCAGCGCGCCGAGCGCGAAGCACAGGAAGGAGGAGGAGGCGGCGACCAGCGGCGAGGGCAGGTCGTTGGGGTCGATGCCCAGCTCCTCGCGGGCGTGCACCTCCAGCGCCGACTCCGGGTCGGCGGACAGCTGCCGCGCCACCTCGTGGGCCAGCTCCGGCTCCACCCCGCGCGCGATGTACACCTGCGCCAGCTCGGCCAGCTCCCCCTGCGGGTTGCGGCTCAGCTCCAGCCGTTCGGCCTCGATCTCGGCCTGCACCAGCTCGCTCTGGGAGGCCACCGAGGTGTACTCCCCCGCCGCCATCGAGCAGGCGCCCGCCACCAGGCCCGCCAGGCCCGTCAGGATCACCGTGCCGTTGGAGGCCGCGCCGCCGACCACACCGGTCATCAGCGCGAAGTTCGACACCAGCCCGTCCACGGCGCCGAACACCGCCGGCCGCAGCCAGCCTCCGTTGACGTCCCGGTGGTGGTCGGCCGCGGGTATCCGGGGGTGCTGTTCGGCCTCGTGTTCCAGGGTGGTCGCGCTCACGGTGTTTCCCCTCCGTCTTCGATTCGTCCGGACCGACCGTAGCCCCTCTGACCTGGGCACTTCCAGCAAAGTAAGGCTGTCCGAACAGCAGTGAGGCCACCCTTCGCACTCCTTGCGAAGGGTGGCCTCGATTGCGGGGATTCCCAGGTCAGATCGGGTTCTCGACGGCCTTGCCGGTCTTCTCGGCCTTCTCGACGGGCTTGTCCTCGGCCTTGTCCTCGCCCTTTTCCGCGGCCTTTTCCTCGGCCTTGCCCTTGACGGGCTTGTCCTCGGGGGCCTTCGCGGGGGCCTTCGCGGCGGTCTTCTCCGCGCTCTCGGCCTTCGCCGCCTCCGCGTGCGCCGCCGCCTCCGCGTTCGCCGCCGGGTCGATGCTCGCCGGGTCCTCCCGGCCGGGGCGCTTCTTCCCCACGATCACCAGGTACGCCACCGCGCCCAGGAACACGGCGATCGAGACCCAGTCGTTGAGCCGCAGCCCGAAGTAGACGTGCGCCTCGTCGATCCGCAGCCACTCCGTCCAGAAGCGGCCCACCGTGTACGCGGCCACGTACAGCGCGAACGCCCGCCCGTGGCCGAGCTTCCAGCGCCGGTCCGCCCAGATCACCAGCAGCGCGACGCCGACGCACCAGAGCGACTCGTACAGGAAGGTCGGGTGGAAGACGCCCTTGACGACCTCGCCGCTGGGGAGGGTCTTGTCGATCTCCAGGCCCCAGGGCAGGGTGGTCGACTTCCCGTACAGCTCCTGGTTGAAGTAGTTGCCCCAGCGGCCGAGCGCCTGCGCGAGCGCGATGCCCGGCGCGATGGCGTCGGCGTACGCGGGCAGCGGGACTCCCCGGCGGCGGGCGCCGATCCAGGCGCCGACCGCGCCCAGCGCGATCGCGCCCCAGATGCCGAGGCCGCCCTCCCAGATCTTGAGGGCGTCCCAGGGGTTCTTCCCCTCGGCGAAGTACAGCCGGCCGCCGTCGGTGATCACGTGGTAGAGCCGGCCGCCGACCAGGCCGAACGGCACGGCCCAGACGGCGATGTCACCGACGGTGTGCTTGCCACCGCCCCGGGCGACCCAGCGCTTGCTGCCGAGCCAGACGGCCGCGACGACACCGAGGATGATGCAGAAGGCGTAGGCGCGCAGCGGGATCGGTCCGAGGTAGAGGACGCCCCGCGACGGGCTGGGAATGTAGGCGATATCCATGGCGGTTCCGACGCTACAGGGTCCCCGGGCCGTGCCGGACACCCCAGGGGTCACAGAACTCGAACAACCGGCGCCGCCGCCCCCTCCGGACGGGGAGGGGACGGCGGCGCGGTCCGGTCGGCGCCCGGCAGGATCCGAGAGGGAGGGCCTTGTGGTCAGCCGGCGGTCGGGGAGGGGTTGTTGGCCTCGGAGGCGGCGCTGGTGGGCGCCGGGGTCTGGCCGTGCGAGCCGGGCGTGCCGAGCTGCTTGCCCTGGTTGGCGGCGTCCACCCACTTCGCCAGGTTCGCCGGGGTGATCTCGTCGTTGCCGTTCTTGGGGTAGATCGGCTGGCCGTTGAGCAGCACGGTCGGGGTCGACTTGTAGCTGGACTTGTCGAAGTCCTGCTGCACGGCGGACACCCATCCGCCGTACTTCCTGTCGTTGACGCACGCCTGGAACTCCGGGGTGTCCAGCCCGTTGACCTGCTTGGCCAGGCCGAGGAGGACGGCCTTGTCGCCGAAGGCGTCGTTGGTCTCCTCCGGCTGGTTGCGGTAGATCACGTCGTGGAAGTCCCGGAAGTGCCCGGCGTCCTGGGCGCAGGCGAGCGCGTTGGCGCCGATCTTGGAGCCCTTGCCGGGGACGGCCCGGTCGATGAACGAGACCAGGTGGTAGTTGGTGTAGATCTTCCCGGCGTCCTCCAACTGGTCGATGGTGGAGGAGAATTCGCGCTCGAAGATGCCGCAGGCGGGGCAGCGCGGGTCCTCGTAGACGGTGAGGACGGCGGGCGCGTTGCTCGCCCCGACGGGGATGACGAGGTTCTTGTCGCCGATCGTGCCGGCCGGGGCGGCGGTCGGGGTCTCGGGCTTGGAGCGCTGGTTCTGCACCACCACGCCGGTGACCACGGCGGCGGCGATGACGGCGAGGACGGCGCCGCCGACGATCAGCTTCTTCTTTCGCCTGGACGCGGCCTCCTCGGCCGCCCGCTGCTCCTGCATCCGCTCGCGGGCGGTGCGCTTGCCTTCTTGGTTCTTGTCACTCATTGCCTTGACATCCACGGTCGGGAGGGCCTTCGTCGGGTGGGGCGGGGAAGGTGGGGTCGTGCGGGCGCGGGTCAGCTCGCCAGCCAGCCGTCCGCGGAGAGGCGGGTGCGGGGCCGCCACAGCAGCCATCCGGCGAGGAGCAGGAAGCCGGTGTCGCGCAGGATCTCCTGGAGGTACTTCGTCTGGGACTCGTCGACGTGTCCGCCGCCGCCGAAGCAGCCGCAGTCGATGGAGATGCCGCGGGCCCAGGCGGAGGCGATCCCGGCGATGAAGGCGAGCAGCAGCACCGCGGAGACGGCTGCGACGATCCGCACGCCCAGGCCGATCACCAGCAGCAGGGCGAGGGCCAGCTCCAGGAAGGGCAGGCCGTAGCCGACCGGCTTGACCAGGCCCTCGGGCAGGATCTCGAAGGCCCGTACGGCCTGGGCGGCCTCGGCCGGGTCGGCGATCTTGGCCAGTCCGGCCCAGCCCCAGACGACGGCGAGGCCCAGCCGGACGGCGAGGCCGAGCCAGCGGCTCCACTCCTGGTCCGCCCGCCACCGCGCGGCCGGCGGGGGTGCCGCGTCGTCGCGCTCTGCTGCCGGGCCGGCCATCAGGGAACCCCCCTCGGGATACTCGTTCACGTGCTGGTGAACCGTAGGGGATGAAGGGCGGTTCCTCCGTTTTCGGGAATTCCGCCGTACGGGTGACGGTTCATGACGATGCGTCCGAATCCTGCGAACGCCCGTTCCCCCGGGCCTGTGCTACCGGCAGGAGGGGGGCCGCGCGGTGTCCAGCAGGTCGGCGCGGCTCTCGTGGTGCGGGTGCGCGGCCCGGTCGGCGGCGTCCCAGCGGGCCGCCTCGGCGCAGGCCACCGCGTCCCGCTCGGCCCGTTCGGCGGCCCGCTTGGCCAGTGCGTTCCCCACCTCGGTGTGCGCCCCGACCGCCGCCCCGAGGGCCAGCGCGGCGGCGGCCGCCCGCAGCATCACGGCCCGATGCCAACCCGCCACCGGCTCGCCCCTTCCGCTCGCCCACCGGGCCTCACGCCCGTCGTTCGTGCACTCGTCCCTCCACTCAACGCCGGTCAACCCCGGCTGATGCGTGTCCCCGCCGCTCTTCACCCGTTCGGGGCCCCCGCCCGCCTTGACGACGGCGTGTCACAACGCCGACGGCCCGCCGCTTCGCGGGGAAGCGGCGGGCCGTACGGAACGGGAACGGGGGGTCAGCTCCGGCGCACCCCGGCGGCCAGCTCGCCGGCCAGGGCCCGGACGGAGTCGAGCGCCGCGGCCTCGTCCCCGTCCGCCGCGAGGATCCGCTTCACGAAGGCCGAGCCGACGATCACGCCGTCCGCGAACCGGGCGACCTCGGCGGCCTGCACGGCGTCGGAGACGCCCAGGCCCACGCAGACCGGCAGGTCGGTGACGGCCCGGGTCCGGGCGACGAGGTCCTCGGCCAGCGAGCCGACCGCGCTGCGGGTGCCGGTGACGCCCATGACCGCGGCCGCGTACACGAAGCCGCTGCCCGCCGCCGTGACCTCCGCCAGGCGCGCGTCCCTGCTGCTGGGGGCGACCACGAACACGGTGTCCAGCCCGTGCTCGCCCGCCGCCTTGCGCCACTCCTCGGACTCCTCCACCGGGAGGTCCGGCAGGATGCAACCCGCGCCGCCCGCGGCGGCCAGGTCGGCGGCGAAGCGCGCCACGCCGTAGCGGTCGACCGGGTTCCAGTACGTCATGACCAGCACCGCCGCCTCGGGGTGCGCCTCGGCGACCTCCTGGACGGTGCGCAGCACGTCCTTGATCCTCACGCCGCCGCGCAGGGCGATGTCGTCGGCGGTCTGGATGACGGCGCCGTCCAAGACAGGGTCGGAGTGCGGCAGGCCGACCTCGACGATGTCGCAGCCGCCCTCGAGCAGCGCCTTGACCGCCCGGATGCCGCCGTCCACGGTCGGGAAGCCGGCCGGCAGGTAGCCGATCATGGCGGCGCGGTTGTCGGCCTTGGCGGCGGCCAGCGCCGCGCTGAGCTTGGAAGCCATGGTCACTTACCCCCGTCGGCCGCGTCGCCGGCCTGCTCGTCGTACAGGCCGAAGTACTCGGCCGCGGTGTGCATGTCCTTGTCGCCGCGTCCGGAGAGGGAGACCAGGATGGTGGCCTCCGGTCCGAGTTCGCGGCCGAGCTCCAGGGCGCCGGCCAGCGCGTGGGCGCTCTCGATGGCCGGGATGATGCCCTCGGTGCGGGAGAGCAGCCGCAGGGCCTGCATGGCGGCGTCGTCGGTCACCGGGCGGTACTCGGCCCGGCCGGTGTCCTTGAGCCAGGCGTGCTCGGGGCCGACGCCGGGGTAGTCCAGGCCCGCCGAGATGGAGTGCGACTCGATGGTCTGCCCGTCCTCGTCCTGGAGGACGTAGGTGCGGGAGCCGTGCAGCACGCCCGGGTCGCCCTTGGTGAGGGTGGCGGCGTGCTTGGGCGTGTCGGCGCCCTCGCCGGCGGCCTCGCAGCCGATCAGCCGCACCCCGGCGTCGGGGATGAACTCGTGGAAGATGCCCATCGCGTTGGAACCGCCGCCGACGCAGGCGACGACGGCATCGGGCAGCCGCCCGGTGCGGTCGAGGACCTGCTGGCGTGCCTCGACGCCGATGACGCGGTGGAAGTCGCGGACCATCATCGGGAAGGGGTGCGGCCCGGCGACGGTGCCGAAGAGGTAGTGGGTGGAGTCGACGTTGGCGACCCAGTCGCGGAACGCCTCGTTGATGGCGTCCTTGAGGGTGCGGCTGCCGGACTTGACGGCCACGACCTCGGCGCCGAGCATCCGCATCCGGGCGACGTTGAGCGCCTGGCGCTCGGTGTCGACCTCGCCCATGTAGATGGTGCAGTCGAAGCCGAACAGGGCGCAGGCGGTGGCGGTGGCCACGCCGTGCTGGCCGGCGCCGGTCTCGGCGATGATGCGGGTCTTGCCCATGCGCCTGGTGAGCAGCGCCTGGCCCAGCACGTTGTTGATCTTGTGCGAGCCGGTGTGGTTGAGGTCCTCGCGCTTGAGCAGGACGCGCGCGCCGCCCGCCTCGGCGGAGAAGCGGTGCACGTCGGTCAGCGGGCTCGGGCGGCCGGTGTAGTCCTTCAGCAGGCCGTCGAGCTCGGCGGCGAAGGCCGGGTCGTTCTTGGCCTTCTCGTACTCCTCGGCGACCTGTTCCACGGCGGCGACCAGCGCCTCGGGGATGAAGCGCCCGCCGTACGCGCCGAAGTAGCCGCGGGCGTCCGGCACCTGGGCGCCGGGCAGGTAGTCCTTCTCGTGGTCCTTCTCGGACATGGTGGAGTTCCCTAGGGGTCGGATGACGGTGACGTCGTCTCGGCTGTGCTCAGCCGTGCGTCACACGCCATCGCCCTCCCGGTACCTGTCCGGGTTCGCAGCCGATGACGTAGCGCACCCGCCGCCCCAGCACCCGGCGCGCGGGCGCGCGGCAGCCGCGCGGGCGGCAGCCGGGGGCGAGGCGGGTGGCGATCTTCATCGGGGCGGCTTCAGTCCTTGTGCCGGATGGCCGGGTGGGCGCCCGCGGCGACCAGGTCGGCGACGGCGGCGCGCGGGTCCTTGCCCGTCACCAGGGACTCGCCGACCAGCACCGCGTCGGCGCCCAGGTTGGCGTAGGAGATGACGTCCAGGGGGCCGCGCACGCCGGACTCGGCGATCTTGACGATGCCGTCCGGGATGGCGTGGACGACGTTGCCGAAGGTGTTGCGGTCGACCTCCAGCGTCCTGAGGTTGCGCGCGTTGACGCCGATGATCCGGGCGCCGGCGTCCACCGCGCGCGCGATCTCCTCCTCGTCGTGCACCTCGACCAGCGGGGTGAGGCCGATCGACTCGGCGCGCTCGATCAGCGACACCAGGGCCGGCTGCTCGAGGGCGGCGACGATCAGCAGCGCGAGGTCGGCGCCGTGGGCGCGGGCCTCCCACAGCTGGTACGCGGTGACGATGAAGTCCTTGCGCAGCAGCGGGGTGTCCACCGCGGCGCGGACGGCGTCCAGGTCGGCGAGCGAGCCGCCGAAGCGGCGCTGCTCGGTCAGGACGCTGATCGCGGCGGCGCCGCCGGCCGCGTAGTCGCTCGCCAGGGCGGCCGGGTCGGCGATCGAGGCGAGGGCGCCCTTGGACGGGCTGGAGCGCTTCACCTCGCAGATCACCCGGACCCCGTCGCCCTTGAGCGCGGCGACGCCGTCCTTGGCGTCCGGGGCCTTGGCGGCCCGTTCCTTGAGCTCGTCCAGGGAGACCCGGGCCTGTCGCTCGGCGAGGTCCTCACGGACCCCTTCGATGATCGTGTCGAGCACACTCACTCGGGAGCCCCCATCGTTTCTGTCGGTTCGCCAGCGGGAGCCGGTACGGGCAGGGCCCACCGGCACATTCGATGGTATCGGCCCGAGGGGGCGCGGGGAGCATCCGCCCGGCGCGCGTCTCGCGGAGCGGACGCCCGGCACGGGGGCTCCCATCTGCGCGTTCACCGGATTCGCGGCGCTGCGCGGGCCCCTCTGGCAACAAGTGGACTGGCAGCAAGCGGACGGCTCGGACCAGGCTCGGACCAATGATTGGGGCCAGGGCTCAGATCAGGGGCGGGGCCAGTCCGGCGCCGACCGGCAGGTTGCGAACCGCCGTGAACACCAGCACCAGCAGGGCGATCAGCACCCATCGGCGGGCCCCCACGGCGACCCTCGGCGGCGGCCCGCCGGTCAGCGCCGCCCAGGCCCAGCGCAGCCACAGCACGGCCAGCACGGCGAGCAGCAGGACGGCGACGGCGTTGTCGTGGAGCGCGGTGGTGAGGTCCCCGTGGGTCAGCGCGTGGACGCAGCGCAGGCCCCCGCAGCCGGGGCACCACCAGCCGGTGGCCGCGAGGAAGGGGCAGTCCGGGTAGTGCCCGGGGCTGTTGGGGTCCACCGACGCGATGTACGCGCTCGGGGCGGCCACCGCCGCCAGCGCGGCCAGCGGCGGGCCCAGCCGGCGCAGCACGGGCGGCGGGGCGGAGGCGGTGGGGGCGGCGTTCACGCCCCGATTCTGCCCGCGCCGGGCCCGGACACGACGAAACGGCGGGCGCGCCGCGCCCGCCGTTCAGTCGTGCGAAAAGTCCGTGCGTCAGGCGGTGACGGCGGCGGCGGTGCGAGAAGCCTGGGCCGCGGTCTGCTCGTCGGTCGACTTGTAGACGTTGGTGCTGGGCTGCTTGCCCATGCCGGCCATCGACATGGCCTTGCCGACGATCCCGCCGAGCAGGACGACCGCCAGGCCGGCCCAGACCAGCAGCACGGACGGCAGGATCATGGCGACACCCGCGACGCCGAAGCCGATGAAGGTGATGACCACGCCGGTCCAGGCGGCGGGGTTGTGGCCGTGTGCAGCTGCTGCCATCGGTGATGCTCCTTGGCTCTCGGGGCCCGGCCGGGCCTGCGGGGCCGCCGGCGGGTTGACGGGTTCCATTGTGCCGGTCCACACAGCGGGGCCCCAAAGCGGGTGGCGGGTCTATCGCGTCACACGTGGCCTGCTCAGCCGGTGGCCGGTGCCGCTCAGCCGGTGACCGGGTCCGCCCGGACGGCCGTCGGGCCGCTCGGACGGTGGCCGGATCCGCTCAGACGGTGGTCGGGTCCTCGCCCCGGTCCAGGGCCTTCCACAGGTCGGCGGGCGTGTCCGCCTTCGCCGGGCCCTTGCGGGTGGGCGCCTCGTAGCGGCTGCCCATCGCGGGCCAGCCCCGGCCGTACCGGAGGGTGAGCAGCCCGGCCACGGCCAGCAGCAGGCCCCCGACGACGGCGAGCCAGGGCCAGGCGCCGTGGGTGACCTCGGTGGCGGTGGAGCCGGCCAGGGCGAGCTTGCGGGCGGCCTCGGTGTCCAGCGCGTCGGTGTCCCCGGCCCCGGCGACGGCCGCGGCGGCGGCGCCGAGCCCGGCCAGCAGGGTGAGCGCGCCGACCGCCAGCCGTCCGGCGCCGCGCACCGCGAAGACGGCGACGGCCGCGGCCAGGCCCACCAGGGCCAGGCCGCCGGGCAGTTCGGAGATCGTGGAGCCGGTGACGGAGACGTCCAGGCTGCCGGCCCTGCCCTCGGCCCAGACCTTGCCGGCCGCGGTCAGCACCAGGACGGCGGCCAGGACGGTCAGCAGCAGCATCACGGCGAGCGTGCGGCGGCTGGGGGCTGCGGAGGCGGGGGTGGGGCTCTGGTCGGTCACCCGTCCACTATCCCCCGGGTTACGCCTCAGACCGTACCCGGGGTGGGCTTCTCCCTCGGGAACCCGTCGGTCTCCAGCACGAGCGTCCGTTCGCCGAGCGGCAGGAACAGGTCGTTGCCGTACGGCACCCGTTCGGCCTCGCGGTACACCCCTTCGGGCGAGGGCGCGGTGTGCACGGTGCACGCCGCCGCCACCGGGTCGACCACCACGTACAGCGGCACGCCGCTGTACGCGTACGCCCGTCCGGCCTCCGCCTGGCCCGGGCGGGCCAGCTCCAGGACGGCCTGCACGTCGGCGGCCGTGTACCGGCCGCGGGCGTTGTGGGCGGCGCCCGGCGCGATCACCACCAGATCGGGGGCGATCGGGCCGGGCACGGCCGGGAGGTCGATCAGGACCTGGGAGAGCACCCGCCCGTGCCCGCCCAGTTCGTCCCTGATCCGGACGGCGGCGGCGAGCACGAACTCCCACCGCCGTTCGTCGTGCGGCACCTCGCTCATCCCGGCCGCCTTCCTGGGGTTCCTCGGGTGGCGCGGCGTGTCTCGCGGATCACGCCCTAGAGTTCCGGCGTCCGCAGCGTATTGGCGGTGGCGACGGCGCGCAGCACGGCGGCGGCCTTGTTGCGGCACTCGGTGTCCTCGCCGTGCGGGTCCGAGTCGGCGACGACCCCGGCGCCGGCCTGCACGTAGGCGGTGCCGTCGCGCAGCACGGCGGTGCGGATGGCGATCGCGGTGTCGGAGTCCCCGGCGAAGTCGAGGTAGCCGACGCAGCCGCCGTACAGGCCCCGCCTGGTCGGCTCCAGCTCCTCGATGATGCGCATCGCCCGGGGCTTGGGCGCGCCGGAGAGGGTGCCGGCGGGGAAGCAG
This sequence comes from Streptomyces sp. NRRL WC-3742, assembly GCF_000720635.1. Taxonomy (GTDB): domain Bacteria; phylum Actinomycetota; class Actinomycetes; order Streptomycetales; family Streptomycetaceae; genus Kitasatospora. The sequence continues at coordinate 92,168 of NZ_JOCF01000018.1, forward strand.
GCGGTCAGCACGTCGAAGGCCGTACGGCCCGGGGCGACCTTGCCGGTGACCGTCGAGACGATGTGCATCACGTGGCTGTAGCGCTCGATCTGCATGAAGTCGACGACCTCGACGCTGCCCGGCTCGCAGACCCGGCCGAGGTCGTTGCGGCCCAGGTCGACGAGCATCAGGTGCTCGGCGCGCTCCTTGGGGTCGGCGAGCAGCTCGGCGGCGAGGGCCGCGTCCTCGTGCGGGGTGGCGCCGCGGTGGCGGGTGCCGGCGATCGGGTGCACCATCGCCTCGCCCTCGGTGACCTTGACCAGCGCCTCCGGGCTGGAGCCGACCACGTCGAAGCCGCCCTCGGCCGTGCCGTCCGGGCCGGGGAAGCGGAACAGGTACATGTACGGGCTGGGGTTGGTGGTGCGCAGCACCCGGTAGACGTCCAGCGCGGAGGCCGGGCAGGGGGCCTCGAAGCGCTGCGAGGGCACGACCTGGAAGGCTTCGCCGGCGCGGATGCGCTCCTTGATCTCCTCCACGGCCGCCCGGTACGGCTCGCCGCCGAAGGGCGAGCGCACCTCGCCGGGGCCGGCCGGGGTGAAGGTGGCCAGGCCCGGGTCGACGGGCTTGAAGAGGTCGGCCTCCATCGCGTCGAGCCGGGCGACGGCGTCGGCGTGGGCCTCCTCGGCGCCGCTGGCCAGGTCGTTGTGGTTGACGGCGTTGGCGATCAGCAGGACGGTGCCGTCGGCGTGGTCGAGGACGGCGAGGTCGGTGGCGAGCAGCAGGGTCAGCTCGGGCAGGCCCAGGTCGTCCGGGTTGAGGTCGGGCAGCTTCTCCAGGCGGCGGACGATGTCGTAGCCGAGGTAGCCGACCAGGCCGCCGGTCAGCGGGGGCAGGCCGTCGTCGGTGTGCCGCGGGGTGTGCAGGGCCGTGAGGGCGGCGCGCAGCACCTCCAGCGGGTCGCCGGTGGTGGGGATGCCGACCGGCGGGGTGCCGAGCCAGCGGGCGTCGCCGTCCGGGCCGACGGTGAGGGTGGCGGCGCTGCGCACGCCGACGAAGGAGTAGCGCGACCAGCTGCGGCCCTGCTCGGCGGACTCCAGCAGGAAGGTGCCCGGGCGCTCGGCGGCGAGGCTGCGGTAGAGGCCGATCGGGGTGAGGCCGTCCGCGAGGAGCCTGCGGGTGACCGGGATGACCCGGGTGTCGACGGCGAGTTTGCGGAAGGCTTCGAGATCCATGCTGGGCGGCACCTTTTGGAGTTGCGGGTTCAGGACAGTGGAAGCAGAACGTCGGCGTCGAAGCAGGTGCGCTCGCCGGTGTGGCAGGCCGCGCCGGACTGGTCGACCTTGACGAGGAGGGTGTCGCCGTCGCAGTCCAGGGCCACGGACTTGACCGCCTGGACGTGGCCGGAGGTGTCGCCCTTGACCCAGTACTCGCTGCGGCTGCGGCTCCAGTAGGTGCAGCGGCCGGTGGTCAGGGTGCGGTGCAGGGCCTCGTCGTCCATCCAGCCGAGCATCAGCACCTCGCCGGTGTCGAACTGCTGGGCGACGGCGGGCAGCAGACCGTCCTCGGTGCGCTTGAGGCGCGCGGCGATCTCGGGGTCCAGGGCGGTGCTGCCCGGGGCGGCTGGTGTGGTGCGCATGATGCCATTGTGTCAGTCCGGCTGCGGGGGCCGTCCTGCCTCCCCGTCACTCCCGCATCGCTCTCCCGTCGCTCGCCCGCCGACGAGTTCGCCCAACCGCCTGCCGGGGGGCTCCGGTTTGGGCCATCCTCATGGCCATGACCTCCGAGCAGCAGCCCTCGTCCCCCGATTCCCGGCCGGGCCGGGGCCTGGTCCTCACCGTCTCGGCCGTCCTCGTCCTGCTGCTCGCGGTGGTCGGCACCGTGCTGCTGTGGCCCGAGGACGGGAAGAAGCCGGCGGCCGCCCCTCCCCCACCTCCCCCTCCAACCGGCT
>NZ_JOCF01000019.1 GCF_000720635.1 Streptomyces sp. NRRL WC-3742
GGGCGGGGGTGATGGCGGCGGTGGTGGCTGGGGTGGCGGTGGCGGGAGTCGTGGTCATCCGGGTCCTGTTCCTGGGTGCTGGTCGGTGGGCTGCTCAGGTGTTCTCGCCCCGGCGGGCGCGGACGGCGAGGGCCTGGGCGCGGCGCTCGACGAAGCGGGCGGCCCGGGCGTCGGTCTGCGCGAGGTGCGCGGCGATGCGTTCGCGGGCCTGCTCGCCGACGGGGCCGAGGCCCGTCAGGCCGTCCACCCTGAGGGAGCGCAGCAGCGGGACGAGCACCTCGTCGTGGTGCACCCGGGGGTCGTAGACGCCCGCGACGGCGATCTCGGCGGCCATCCGGCCGAATCCGGGCATGGCCTGGCCGGGCATGGCGAACTCGCGGATCGTGCGGTCGAGGGTGACGAGCACCTGGTCGGCGTCCAACTCCAGGGCGGCGCGCAGGAGTTCCCGGTAGAAGACCATGTGGAGGTTCTCGTCCTGGGCGATCCTGGCGAGCAGCCGGTCGCAGACCGGGTCGCCGCTGAGGCGGCCGGTGTTGCGGTGGCTGACGCGGGTGGCCAGCTCCTGGACGGCGGCGTAGGCGACGACGCCGAGGACGCCCTGCGGCTCGGGGGCGGCTCCGGCGGCCAGGTGCGCCGTCCGGGCGCGTTCCAGGGCGACGGGGTCGACGGCGCGGGTGGTGTGCAGGTAGGCGCGCAGGGCGGAGGCGTGCCGGTCCTCCTCGGCGGTCCACCGGTTCAGCCAGGCGCCCCAGGCGCCGTCGCGGGAGGTCTGCGCGCCGATCGTCCAGTGGTAGCCGGGCAGGTTGTCCTCGGTCAGCAGGTTGACGATCAGGGCGGAGCGCACGGCGGGGGCCAGCGCGGACTGCTCGGGGTGCCAGGGCTCGCCGCCGAGGGGTCCGTCGAAGTCCCGGCCGAGGCTCCAGGGGACGTACTGGTGCGGGAACCACTCGCGCGCCGCCTCGAGGTGACGGTTCATCAGCTCCTCGGCGGTCGCCTCCAGTTCGACGAGCCAGCGAACGGAGTCCGCGGTAACGATCTTCACGGGCCATGATCGTCGCGGACCCGCCCACCGGCGCGCAAACCCGCCTCACCCATCCGAGTGAGGCGGGTTTAGGGGCCTTGGCCAGGGCTTATGCCCCCGGCAATCCGGCCCTCGAACGGCAACGACAACGGTCACCAGTACAACCTTTGGATCTTTGTCGATTCTGCGGTTCACTTCGAGTGCGGAGGCGATCGCCTCCGTCCGTTTCCAGGCGTGTATTCCGCCCGTGCATCCAGAGAGGGCTTCGATGGCCGGCCACGAGCATTCCCACGATGATCATGCGCATGACCACAAGCACTCCCACGGACACGGGAGCGGCGGTCATGGCGGCCACGGTCACGGCGGCCACTCGCACGGCGTGTCCGCCGACGCCGACCGCCGCTGGCTGATCAGCGCGCTCACCCTGATCGTCGTCTTCATGGCCGGCGAGGTCGTGGTCGGCTTCGCCGCCGAGTCCCTCGCCCTCATCTCCGACGCGGCGCACATGCTCACCGACGCCGCCTCGATCGTCCTCGCCCTGGTCGCCATGCGCCTGGCCGCCCGGCCCGCCCGCGGCGGCTACACGTACGGGCTCAAGCGCGCCGAGATCCTCTCGGCGCAGGCCAACGGCGTGACGCTCCTGGTGCTCTCCGCCTGGCTCGGCTACGAGGCGATCACCCGGCTGTTCGAGCCGCCGGAGGTCACCGGCTCGCTGGTGCTGGTCACCGCGCTGATCGGGGTCGTCGTCAACATCGCCGCCGCCTGGTGCATGTCCAAGGCCAACCGCAGCTCGCTGAACGTCGAGGGCGCCTTCCAGCACGTCATCACCGACCTGTACGCGTTCATCGCGACCGCCGTCGCGGGCCTCGTCATGGTGACCACCGGCTTCGCCCGCGCCGACGCCATCGCCTCCCTCATCGTCGTCGCGCTGATGCTCAAGGCGGGCGTCGGGCTCGTCCGCGACTCCGGGCGGATCTTCCTGGAGGCCGCCCCCGCCGGCATCGACCCCGACGCGGTGGCCGACCGGCTCGTCGCCGAACCGCTCGTCGAGGAGATCCACGACCTGCACATCTGGGAGATCACCTCCAACCAGCCCGCCCTCTCCGCCCACATCCTCGTCACCCCCGGCGGGGACTGCCACGCCGTCCGGCGCCGGCTCCAGAGCCGGCTCTCCGAGGAGTACGGCATCACCCACGCCACGCTCCAGGTCGACCACGTCGGCGAGGACGAGGCCGGTGCGCTCCTCCAGATCGCCCCGCACCGCGACACCGCCGCCGAGCACTGCGCCGACGCCCACGGGCCCGTCCACCGCGCGGGCCCGCACGAGCACTGAGAATCCGGTGGACGTCAGCGCGGTGCGGCATGATCTGACTCGTGACCGCACCGCTGACCGCACCGCTGACCGCGCCGCGACTGATGCTCCTCGACTCCGCCAGCCTGTACTTCCGGGCCTACTACGGCGTGCCGGACACCCTGCGCTCCCCACAGGGCGAACCGGTCAACGCCGTCCGGGGCCTGCTGGACTTCATCGCCCGGCTCGTCCACGACCACCGGCCCGACCAGCTGGTCGCCTGCATGGACGCCGACTGGCGCCCCCAGTGGCGCGTCGACCTCATCCCCTCCTACAAGACCCACCGCGTCGCCGAGGCGGCCGTCGACGGCGAGGAGGAGGTGCCCGACACCCTCGCCCCGCAGGTCCCGGTGATCGAGCAGGTCCTCGACGCGATCGGCATCGCCCGCGTCGGCTCTCCCGGCTACGAGGCCGACGACGTCATCGGCACCCTCACCACCCGCGCGAAGGGCCCGGTGCAGATCGTCACCGGCGACCGCGACCTCTTCCAGCTCGTCGACGACGCCCGGGAGATCACCGTCCTCTACCCCGTCAAGGGCATGGGCAACCTCCAGGTCACCGATGACGCGCTCCTGCTGGAGAAGTACGGCGTACGCGGCGCGCAGTACGCCGACATGGCCGCCCTGCGCGGGGACCCGTCCGACGGCCTGCCCGGCGTCAAGGGCATCGGCGAGAAGACGGCCGCCCAGCTCATCAACGAGTACGGCGACCTGGCGGCCATCCGCGCGGCGGCCCTGGAGGTGGGCTCCAAGCTCACCCCCGCCCGCCGCCGCAACATCGTCGAGGGCGCCGGCTACCTCGACGTCGCCCCCACCGTCGTCCGCGTCGCCACGGACGCGCCGCTGCCCGACTTCGACCCGACCCTGCCGCAGGAGCCGCTGGACCCGATGGCCCTCGAACACCTGGCCTCGCGGTGGGGACTGGGCACCTCCCTGGAGCGGGTCGTGGAGACGCTCGCAGCGCGGTAGGCCGTATCTCCGCGGCTCTCACGGGCCCGCACTACGCCAGTAGTGCCACTACTTCCGTAGTGGCACTGGCGTAGTGACGCCCCTTCGCGGGGCGCGCTAGTCCTGCGGGACCGCTGCTCCCTGACGCGCCGCCCGGCCGGCCGCTCCCGAGGCGGTGACCAGGGTGACCAGGGCGCAGAGCGCGACCGTCGCGGTGAGCTGCGCCCACGGCACGACCGTCGGCGCGTCCGTCACCAGCCTGCTCAGCGAGGCGTGCTGGGTCGCCGCAGCGAGCCCGGTCGCCACGACGGCGAGTACGGTGCCGACGACCACGGCCACCGCCGACTCCGCCGCGGCCATCCTGATGATCTGACCGCGCACCGCGCCCGCCAGCCCCAGCAGGGCGAACTCCCGGCGGCGGCCGGCCAGGGCCATGACCAGGGTGTTGGCGACGGCGATCAGCGCGTACGCGAGGGCGATGCCGAGGATGACCACGGCGGCCGTGTCCGTCTGCTCCGCGGCGTGGGCCCGGCGGGCATCCAGGTAGGCGTCGTACGTGGACAGCTGCGCGCCCGATCCGGCCAGGGCCTGGGCGGTCTCCTTCCGCTCCACCGCCGAGTCGAGGTAGACGAGGCTCGGACTCAGGCCCCCGGCGAGGGAGGCGGAGACGTACGCGTCGTCGCCGTTCAGCCCGCGCGCGATGACCGCCGTGACGACCGTCCGTACGCGGGCGCCGGTCGGCAGGAGGGTGACCACCTCGTCGCCGACCTTGAGACCGTCCTCGGCGGCCGCCTTCTCGTCGATGACGAGGAAGTTCGGCGGCGGCGAGGCGAGCGAACCGGAGACCACGGGCGGGGTCACGGTGGTGCCCAGGGCCGCGGCGGGGACGGCGGTGGCGCCGAGCGAGTCGATCTGCTCGTCCTGGGCGGTGCCCAGGCGGATGTTCATCGGGGTGGCCGGCGTGACGCGCAGGCCGGGCACGGCTTCCAGCCGCTCCACCGTCGCCGCGTCGGCCCCGGTCACGACGGCCGCCGCGTGGACCTCCTGCCGCTGCCGGGCGAGGCTCGCGGCGTCCCCGGACTTCTGCATGGTCAGCAGCGTGCCGACCAGCCCGACCGCCACGACGATCGGCGCCACGGTCGCCGCCGTACGCCGCCGGGAGGTGAGGATGTTCTCCCGCACCAGCATCGGTCCGGCCTTCGCCGACCGGCGCAGCGGAGCCGTCAGCAGGGCGGTCACCGGGCGCAGCAGAACGGGCGCCAGTAGCGCCACCGCGCCGACGTACAGGACGGGGACGGCCTCGTACTTGCGAGCGCTGGCCGCCAGGTACGGCTCCGTACGGGCGATCACCACCCCGGCCGTGACCGCGCCCACCAGCATCGCCGCTCCCAGCAGCCAGCGCACCGGCGTCATGCCGCGCCGCTCCACCGCGCTCTCGCGCAGCACCTCGATCGGGCGGATCAGCGAGACCCGTACGAGGGTGGCCGCCGCGCCGACCAGCGCGGCGGTGACGCCGATCGCGAAGGTGACGAGGAGCGGGAGCGGGTTCAAGGGGATGGTGAACCAGCCCGGCGCCACGTGGTGGTCCACCATCCAGGCGCGCAGCGCACCCGTCGCGAACGGCGCGAGCGCGCACCCGGCCACCGCCGCCGCGACGCCGATCAGCAGCGCCTCCCCCAGCACCATCCGCCGCACCTGCCGGGGCGCCGCGCCGACCAGGCGCAGCAGCGCCAGCTCGCGGCGGCGCTGCTCGGTGGCGAAGGCGAAGGTCGCGATGACGACGAACACCGCCACGCAGACGGCGAGCCCCGTCGTGCTGCCCGCCATCGCCTGGGCGTTGGCGAGGGCCTGGGTACCGCCGGTGGGGTCGGGGTCGAGCTGGGTGCGGTCGTCGCCGGTGAGGACGACGGCCTTGAGGCCGCTCGGCGGGGCATGGTCGGTGATCAGCGCGTTGACGCCCGGGGAGAGGTGCTGGGCCTCGGCGCCGGTGAAGAAGACGGCGTCCTCGAACCAGCGGGCGTCGGTGACGCCGACGACGCGGTAGGCGTCCACGTGACGCCCGATCTGCTCCGCCTTTCCACCCCCGACCACGATCTCGTCCGCGCTCCCGGGGGCGCGCCCGGCCGTCAGGCGGTAGCCGGCGAAGGCGGCCGAGGACCACGGGTGGCCGGTCGCCTGCGTGGCGCCGAGCCGTACGGGGAAGCTGCGGTCGGCGGTCGCCCCGGGCAGCTGCGCGATCACGTCCTCGGGCAGGACGGCCGGGGCCTTCATCGGCTGCCCGTCGAAGCCGAGCGGGGCGATGACCGTCCGAGCGTCCCGGAAGCGCTGCGGCCCCGAGTGCGGGCTGCCGAAGGTGGCCGCCAGGGCCAGCGTCATCAGCCCGATCATGGTGGTGCCGAGCGCGAGGGCGAGGAACGCGCCGACGAAGCTCGTCAGCCGGTGGCGCAGAGTATCAACGGCCAGCCTCAGCACGGCGTCTCCAGCGCGGCCATCCGCAGGGCCACCGTCTCGGCCGTCGGGGCTGCGAGTTCACCCGTCACCGCGCCGTCCGCGAGGAACAGGACGCGCTGCGCGTAGCTCGCGGCGACGGGGTCGTGGGTCACCATGATGACCGTCTGCCCGTGCTCCTCCACCACCCCGCGCAGCAGGGCGAGGACGTCGCGGGCCGTACGGGAGTCGAGCGCGCCGGTGGGCTCGTCGGCGAAGAGCACCTTGGGCCTGGTCACCAACGCCCGGGCGATGGCCACCCGCTGCTGCTGGCCACCCGAGAGCTCGGCGGGCCGGTGGTCCCCTCGCTCCGCCAGCCCGACCTCCGCCAGGACCCTCCCGATCTCCTGCGGCTCGAGCGCCCTCCCGGCCAACCTGAGCGGCAGCTCCACGTTCTGCCGGGCCGTGAGCGCCGGAATCAGATTGAACGACTGGAAGATGAACCCCATCTGCTCCCGCCGCAGCACGGTCAACGCCCGTTCCGACAACTCGTGAACCGGCGCCCCGTCCAGCAACACCCGCCCCTCATCCACCCGGTCCAGCCCCGCCGCGCACTGCAGCAACGTCGACTTCCCCGACCCGGACGGCCCCATGATCGCCGTGAACGTCCCCGCCTCGAACCCGACGTCCACCCCGTCCAGAGCCACCACCCGGCTCTCCCCCCGCCGGTACGCCTTCCGCACCCCCTCCAGCCGGACCACGTCACTCCCGGCCGAACCCCCGCTGTGCAACACGCTCTGACCTTCCATAGAACTCCGAACAACCAGCGCCCGAGGCTAATGGATCACGAACCCCCCGCACCTCAGGGGCCACCCCGAATCCGAACCCTGAGCAACCCCCGAGACGACCCGCTCCCGGATCCCCCCCCCCCCCCCCCCCCCCCGCCCCCCGGAGGCGCTCAACGTCGCCCCCGATTCCGTCAGGCCGTCGGGCCGAAGGCGTCGGCCAGGCTGGTCAGGACGGAACCGGGCCAATTGTTCTCCCCGAACACGCCGATCGGGATCGCCAGTACTCCGTACTCGTCCTGGAGCCTCTCCGCCGGGATGTCGACCGGGAAGAAGTAGTTGCCGGGACAGGTCCGGCTCTCCGTGGGGATCGCCGCGAACACCTCGGCCGGCAGGCGGTCGAACAACCGCTGCGCCCGTACGGCGAGTTCGTCGGCGACCTGCTGCGGCAGATCACCGTGCTCGCCCAAGAGGGCCTCGGCGAGGCCCAGTTGTTCCCGGGTCGGCGGGTCCGCCCGGAACGCCTCGACCAGTGCGGTGTCCTCCGGGCCCACCAGAACCACACCGAACGTACGCGGCCACAGCCACCCCTTGGTGACCGAATGCAGCAGGACCGCACGACCGGTGTCCAGCAGCCGCTGCGTTCCGGCGGCGAACGGGGCTCCCAGGTCGTAGACGCTGTCGATCAGCAGGCGTCGGCTCGGGGACTCCCCCAGCCACGAGACCAGCGCGTCGCACTCGCCGTCGGCCAGGTACCGCCCGAGCGGCTTGCTGGGGTTCGCGAGCAGCAGGTACTCGGGCCGACCGTCCACTGGCGAACTCGGCAGGACCGGAGCGGGCAGCGTCGGGTACGACTCGGGCGCCAGGCCCGCCTCCCGGGCCAGCTCGAAGTACACCGGGTACACGTCGGCGGGCAGCCACACCCGCGCATCCACCGTACGCAGCCGGGCGAACACCACCCCGAGCCCGTGCCGAACCCCTCGACCGACCATGGCCCGGCGCGACCACTCCTCCGGCAGCCCGAACCGCCGCAGCCACGTACGGGCGAGATCGCACCGGTACACCGTGCCCGCGTCGGTCGGCGCCTGGGGGCGCAGCGGGGCCAGCGCCCGGTACAGATTCGTCTCAGCGGCGTCCAACAACGAGGGCTCGACTTCGAGTTGCCGCTCCCTGAACTCCTGGAACTCGTCGAACCTCATGCCGTCACCTCGCTCGCCCGGTCCTCCAGCGAGGCGTAGCAACGCCCGTCGGCCAGCACGTTCCAGCTCCTGACCATCCCGTTGCTCCGCTCCCAGTACAGGCTGGGCTCGGTGTACGCGGCGACCCTCATCGGCCGACCGTCCCAGGTACCGTCGTAGACCGGCGCACCCCAGGGCAGGCGGCTCGACGCTTCGAAGCCGTGCTGCTCGGCGAACCGGGTGACGACCGACAGCGACACCTGGTGCTCGCGGCTCCACACGTTGGCAGCCCGCTCGAAGTACAGCGACTCGGTGCTGGTGGAGACGTACAACTCCTTGAAGCAGACCTCCTCCACGCCCAGCGCCGCCGCCCACGACAGGTACTCCCCGACCCCGGCCGCATCGGCCACCCCACCGCGCTGCAGCACGCAGATCAGCCTCAACCGCAGCCCCGGCCACCGGTCGCGCTCCGTACGCCAGGTGTCGACCACCTCGCCCACCGGCGTCCGCAGCATCATCAGCCGCTCGTTCACCTCGTCGTCCTGGTGATGCCGCGACACCGCCAGCACGCTCAGTCCCGCGTCACTCAGTGCCTGGAGGCGACCGGCACGCTCGTCATGCCCGCCCTTCGCCAGCGTGTGCCCATTCGTAATCAGCACGACCTTCGGAAACTCCGCCGCACACGCCGACACCAGCCGCACCTGCTGCTCGAACGGTATGAGCGTCGGCTCCCCACCCCCGGTGATCACGGCCCGCTCAGCGCCGGCCTCCCGGGCCCGCTCCAACCAGCCACCGACCGCCTCCCACGGCACCCGCGCCGGCGCCTGGTCACTCGAGATCGAAGCCGCAGAGAAGCAGAACGAACACCGCGCCTGGCACGCCGAGGCAACCGGCAACACCGAAACCGACCTCGGCCGCAGTTCGGCGTACGGACGGTGCGCCGCCTCGTGCAGGCGCAGGGAATCCGCCATCGCCTCCTCGACCGTCGTCGGACTCAGCCCGAACTCCCCGCCCACCTCCTCGACTTCATGGACCGCCTCCAGCCGAATGCTCGCCTCGCGCAACTCCATCCCGAGCCCGGTCCCCACAGTGGGCACCAACTCGTCCGGGTCCACCGCGGTCTCCAGCACCAGCAACCGGTCCCCCGGAATCGCCAACCGCTCCAGCAGCCGCCGCGCCTTACCCACGCCGACGCCCAGTTCTGCCCGCGTCAGCAGATGGAACCGGTCCGGAAACGTACTCTCCGGAATCCCGGCCTTACCGTAAGCAAGGGCGTACTTGTCGAAGCCCCTCGCGAAGTTCGAGAGCACGATGACGTGGAATCGCTGGTCGGTACGGTTCATGGCGTCATCATCCACGAACCGGCCTCGCCCCTGTCACTCATTAAATCGAGCAGGCCCCCATCACTGACAGTCAAGGCCGAAGGTGACTCACAGTTCGCGCGGTTGCCGAGCTCTTGCCGGACACCGCACACTGATAAGAGACATTCCGCACACTCAAGAAGTTGTCATCATGAAGCTGCTAGCGGAAATCGACAAGCTGGTCGCCACCGGAAAGATGGTCGCCTCGGCGAGCGACGAGGCAGTCGCAGATATCGTCATCACAACGATCGCCAACGGCGTCACCGCCTCGTTCTACCTGACCCGCGCCCAGGCCACAATCGTCAAAGACCGATTCTGGACCCCGGAGCGAATTCGCCGCTCCGGACTCCGCCCCATCTCGGAAGAGGAAACCGAAAGGATCAGGGCGGAACTCGGCGTCAAAGTAACGAACTTCAGAATCACCCCGATCAAGTGCAGCTGCGGACACACCTATGACGCGTTCGACTTCATCCAGCAGGGCATTCGTGAACACGGAATCGACGTCGTCAACTCCGTGTTCTCCCTGAAGGATTCGACGTTCCTCCAGGTCAACCCATCCTTCACCCCGATCTGCCCCGTCGACAACCAGAAGCTCAGCCGCAGCCACAACCCCGACGACGGGATCGAATACGACTGCGACGAGTACGGCGGATGCTGCTACCAAGAATAGAAACGCCCGACGATCCCAGAAGCCACCGGCTGCGTAGGAAGTCGACAGGGCCGACTTCCTGCGCGCGGCCTCGCCCTCAGCTGGAAGCCGTCAGGCGGCAGCGCCGAACGTCCTCGTCACGGCCCGCACCGCACGCCGGAATTACATGTCCGCGGCCATCTTCGAGGCTCCGAACCGCCGGACGGTGGACAGTGTTCTCGCTCGTCAGCTGGTCCAGGGGGAGCCCGAGCCTGGTCGCCGTCGCATGCACGTGATCGGCGCTGTCCCCCTCGATCTCCAGGTACGGGGGAATCTACGGCCACTCGTCGATCTCGACGGCCGCACCGCCCAGCGCCCAGGAGGACCGGCGGTTCTCCTGGTACGCCTTCGGCTGGTAGCCGATCTTGCCGAGGAGTGCGTTCGTGACGTCGAAATCGCCGACCGTCGTCTCCGTCTCGGTCACACCGTCGGTCGCATCGGAGTGAATCTCCTTGACGCCCAACGTGACGTCGGTGCCGGTGTCACGGAGCCGAACCCAAGCCCCGGGCCGGCCCGGGATGTCGTAGACGTAGCGGCGCTGGAGGCGGTCGACCACGTGCTCGGCCCCGGCCTCGGCCAGTAGCGTGCGCATCCTGTCCGGCTCGACGTTGAGGATCGTCGCTTCGAACTCAGTTGCGGTCATGGGAGGTTGCCCCTTCCGAGCGGGGTTCCGGGATACGCGAGCGCACGATATCGGCGATCGCGCCGACCACCTGCTCCGGCGTTTCGGCGGGACATGTTCTCCGCAGCATCCGAACTCGCCTAACTGGCTAGGGTCCTCGCGGTGTCGGCTCGTCAAGGTCGACGGGCTGGACCTGCATGTGGAGGACCTGGATGCTGTCGACGGCACTCCGGTGCTCGAAGTGAGGCCCTGGTTCGAGGAGTTCGGCCCGCGCGGGGAGGTGCGGCAGCCCTCGTGGACGACGGAGATGCTCCGCGACTACTTCGCTCCGGAGGATCCTGCTCACTGAGCATCCATCTGGGAACACCTTGCTGCTGCCCCTGTCGATGGCAGGGGCAGCAGCGGTTCAACGCCTTTGGCTGCGCAGGGGAAGCGCCGAGCTCGCAGGCTCGGCGCTTCCCCACCCCCACGAAATGAACGAGGCCGCCCAGGCGGGGAGCCTGGGCGGCCTCGTTCATGGTGGTGAGGGCGTCAGCCCACCGAGGAGTAGGCGATGATGCCGCGGCGGAGGCTGTCGACGGCCTTGCGGGCGGTTTTGCGGAGGTCGGCGTCCTCGCCGGCGGCGTCCTGGATCTGGCCGAGGACGTCGATGAGCTGCTTGGTCCAGCGGACGAAGTCGCCGGCGGGCATGTCGGCGTCGCGTAGGACCTGGTCGAGGCTGTGGCCGAGGGCCCAGCGGTAGGCGGCCCAGGCGAAGCCGAGGTCGGGTTCGCGCTGGCCGACGCCTTCGGCGGTGTTGATGCGGTGCTGTTCCTCGAGGGCGTCGAGGTGGCCCCAGATGCGGACCATCTGGCCGAGGGCCTCCTTCGCGCCGCCTTCGGGGACGCGGGGGGCGCCGGCGTCGTCGGACTGGCGGGCCTCGTACACCAGCGCCGAGGCGCAGGCGGCGAGTTCGGCGGCGGCGAGGCCGCTCCACACGCCCTCGCGGATGCATTCGGAGGCGAGCAGGTCGAGTTCGCCGTAGAGCCGGCCGAGGCGCTTGCCGTCGTCGGTGACGGTGTCGCCGTGCAGGTAGCCGAGGTCGGTGAGCAGGCCGCAGACGCGGTCGAAGGTGCGGGCGATGGTGTGGGTGCGCGAGCGCATCCGGCGTTCGAGGAGTTCGGTGTCGCGGTGGAGCCGGTGGTAGCGCTCGGCCCAGCGGGCGTGGTCCTCGCGGTCGGAGCAGCCGTGGCAGGGGTGTTGGCGGATCTCGGTGCGGAGCCGGGTGATCTCGGGGTCGTCGGCGGCGGCGGCGCGCCCGCGGCGGAAGCGCTCGGGTTCGAGGTGGCCGGCCTTGGTGCGCAGGGCGGAGGCGAGGTCGCGGCGGGACTGGGGGCTGCGCGGGTTGAAGGACTTGGGGATGCGCAGCCGTTCGATCACCGCGACCGGCTGCGGGAAGTCGATCATCGCGAGCCGCTTGACCTGCCGCTCGGCGGTGAGCACGACGGGGCGCGGCCCGTCCTGGAAGTCGGGGTGGCGCGGGCCGCCCCGGCCGGAGCGGCTGACGGGCGGCAGGCCCGGGTCGAGGACGAGGGCGAGGCCCGCGAACTTGCCGGTGGGGACGTGGATGACGTCACCGGGCTTGAGCTGTTCGATGGACTCGACGGCGGCGGCGCGGCGCTGGCTGGTGCCTTCGCGCGCGAGTTCGTTCTCGCGGTCCTTGAGCCGGCGCCGCAGGTCCATGTACTCGTCGAAGTCGCCGAGGTGGCAGGTCATGGACTCGCGGTAGCCGTCCAGGCCCTCCTCGTTGCGCTGCACCTGGCGGGCGATGCCGACGACGGAGCGGTCGGCCTGGAACTGCGCGAAGGAGGTCTCGAGCAGTTCGCGCGAGCGGTGCCGGCCGAACTGGGAGACGAGGTTGACGGCCATGTTGTAGGACGGCCGGAAGGAGGACTTGAGCGGGTACGTGCGGGTGCCCGCGAGGCCGGCCAGGGCCTCCGGGTCGAGGCCGCGCTGCCAGAGCACGACGGCGTGGCCCTCGATGTCGATGCCGCGGCGCCCGGCGCGGCCGGTGAGCTGGGTGTACTCGCCGGGGGTGATGTCGGCGTGGGTCTCGCCGTTCCACTTGACGAGCTTCTCCATGACCACCGAGCGGGCGGGCATGTTGATGCCCAGCGCCAGCGTCTCGGTCGCGAAGACGGCCTTGACGAGGCCCTTCACGAAGAGCTCCTCGACGACCTCCTTGAACCGGGGCAGCATCCCGGCGTGGTGGGCGGCGATGCCGCGCTCCAGCCCGTCCAGCCACTCGAAGTAGCCGAGGACGTGGAGGTCCTCGTCGGGGATGTCGGCGCAGCGCTCCTCGACGATGGCGCGCACCCGGGCGCGGTCGCCCTCCTTGTTGAGCCGCAGGCCGGAGCTGAGGCACTGCTGGACGGCGGCCTCGCAGCCGGCGCGGCTGAAGATGAAGGTGATCGCGGGCAGCAGGCCCTCGGCGTCGAGCCGGTCGATGACGTCGACGCGGCCGGGCGTCCAGACCTTGCCGGGACGGCCGTTGGGCATGGAGCGGCCCCGGCCGCGGCCGAAGCGGTCGCGGGGGTTGCGGTCCAGCTCGGAGCGGGCGAGACGGACGAGTTCGGGGTTGACGGCCTTGCCGGGGTTCTTGAGGTTGTGCTTGGGCCGGCCGTCGCGGTCGGGGTCGGCGAACAGGTCGTACATCCGGTTGCCGGCCATGACGTGCTGCCACAGCGGCACGGGGCGGGTCTCGGAGACGATCACCTTGGTGCCGCCGCGGACGGTGTCCAGCCAGTCGCCGAACTCCTCGGCGTTGGAGACGGTCGCGGAGAGCGAGGCGAGGGTGACCGACTCGGGGAGGTGGATGATGACCTCCTCCCAGACGGCGCCGCGGAAGCGGTCGGCGAGGTAGTGGACCTCGTCCATGACGACGTAGCCGAGGCCGTCGAGGGTGCTGGAGCCCGCGTAGAGCATGTTGCGGAGCACCTCGGTGGTCATGACCACCACGGGGGCGTCGCCGTTGACGGTGTTGTCGCCGGTGAGCAGGCCGACCTTGGCGGCGCCGTAGCGCTTGACCAGGTCGCCGTACTTCTGGTTGGAGAGCGCCTTGATCGGCGTGGTGTAGAAGCACTTGCGGCCGGCCTGGAGGGCCAGGTGCACGGCGAACTCGCCGACGATGGTCTTCCCGGAGCCGGTGGGCGCGGCGACGAGGACGCCGGATCCGGCTTCGAGGGCCTCGCACGCCTCCACCTGGAAGGCGTCCAGCGGGAAGTCGTACAGCTGCTGGAAGCCGTGCAGGGCGGTGGCCTGCTCCGCGGCCCGGCGACGGCTGGCCGCGTACGCCTCGGCGGGGCTGAGCTCCCGGTCGTCCTGGGGCTCTGGATCGGGGGTGTTCATCGCCGTCCGGGTGTGGTTGGTGTGATCTCGCATCTCAGCGAGAGGTTACCCGGGAGGAGTGACATCGATAGCACTGTTTTTCCAGGCCCTGGCACGGGGGCACTTCGCCCGGAGATCACTCTTGACTCAAATCCATAGTTGCAAATGTCTTCAAGTGGTCAGGGAGCGCCAAGATCGGTCCAGGACCGAACGTCTCCGGTCTTTCCCCGTGGACCGCCCCGGTCCCTGCCTACCTTCTGGGTCCACGGCCTTTCCGGGTCCACGGCCCCTTCCGGGTCCACGGCCACCGGGCCACCGACTCAACAGACTCACGGGAGGACAGCCACCATGGCGGATCTGGAGACGTCCCTCAAGCAGGCCATGACGATCGACGGCGCGATCGGCGTCGCCCTGGTCGACTACGGCAGCGGCATGGCCCTCGGCAGCCTCGGCGACGGGAACGAGCTCGACCTCAACGTCGCCGCGGCCGGCAACACCGACGTCGTGCGGGCCAAGATGCGGGCGATGGAGATGCTCAACCTGCACGACAACGAGATCGAGGACATCCTGATCAGCCTCACCAGCCAGTACCACATGGTCCGGCCGATCACGACGCCCAGCGGGCGCGGCCTGTTCCTCTTCCTGGCGCTCAACCGCAGCCGCTCCAACCTCGCGATGGCCCGCCACCAGCTCAAGCTGATCGAGTCCTCCCTGGAGATCTGACCCGCGCCGTACGACGCGCAGGCACGGGGAGGACGACGAGGAAGGGGGCGTCGTGACGGTGGCGCTGTACCAGGCCAAGGCCGAGTTCTTCCGAATGCTCGGCCATCCCGTCCGCATCCGGGTGCTGGAACTGCTGCAGGCCGGGCCCACGCCCGTGCGCGGCCTGCTCGCCGAGCTGGACGTGGAGCCGTCCAGCCTCTCCCAGCAGCTCGCGGTGCTGCGCCGCTCCGGCATCGTCACCGCCACCCGGGAGGGCAGCACGGTGGTGTACGCGCTGGCCGGCGGGGACGTCGCCGACCTGCTGCGCTCGGCCCGGCGCATCCTCACCGGGCTGCTCGCCGACCGCACCGTGCTGCTCGCCGAACTGCGGGCGGACAACAGGAGCCAGCCCCTCAGCCAATGAACGCTAGCCCTTGAGCAGCCCCGCCACCCCGTCCGCCAGCCGCTCGTACTCCCCGGCCCGGTTGTACAGCTGGGCGCTGACCCGCAGCACCCCGCCGCCGTCCCACGGGCGGACGGCGACGCGGGCGCCGAGCCGGCGCCACACCTCGGCCATCACCTCCCGCGCGCCCTCCTCCGTCTCGGCGACCCCGGCGGGCAGCCGCACCGCCCGCATCCACACCCCGGGCGTGGCGGGCAGCGGCCGCAGCCCGGCCCGTTCGGCGAGCATCCGCTGGCCGTACCGGGCGAGCGCGGTGTTGTGCCCGCTCACCGCCGCGGCGCCCAGCGTCCGCAGCAGCGCGAGGCCCGCCGGGGCGGCCAGCCAGGGCGTGTAGTCGCCGGTGCCGCGCCACTCGACGCTCGCCGGGTATCCCCGGTGGTCCTCCCAGGAGACGGCGAGCGGGCGGACCCGGTCGCGCCACTCGGGGCGGACGGCGAGGACTCCGGTGGGGCGCGGGGCGAAGGCCCACTTGTGCAGGTTGCCGAACCAGAAGTCCGCGTCCGGGCCGACGGGGGCGTGCAGCATGCCGGGGGCGTGGGCGCCGTCCACGACGGTGGTCACGCCGCGCCGGCGCAGTTCGGCGAGCAGTTCGGGGCCGGCGACCAGCCGGGCGGTGGGCGAGGTGAGCTGGTCGAGGACGGCGACGGTGGTGCGCCCGTCGACGGCGGCGAGCACCGCCTCCCGTACGGCCGCCTCGTCGGGCGCGTCCAGCGGGATCTCGGCGGTGCGCAGGTGGGCGCCGCGCTCGGCGGCCTTGCGGGCGACGGCCCGGGTGACGGCGCCGTAGCCGTGGTCGGTGACGAGGACGTGGTCGCCGGGGGCGAGCGGCAGGCTGTCCAGGGCGATGGACACCGCCTCGGTGACGTTGGTGACGAGCGCGAGCCCGTCCCGGTCCGTGACCAGCTCGGCGGCGATCGCCGTACGGGCCTGGGCGATGCGGGCGGGCAGGGTGGCGAAGAAGCCGTCCGGGTCGAGCTCCTCCTGTTCCCGCAGCTGCTCGCGCAGGCGCAGGACGGGCAGCGGCGGCGCGCCGTACGAGCCGTGGTTGAGGTGGGCCGTGCCCTCGGCGAGGGCGAACAGGCCCTCGGCGGCGGGCAGCGGCGCCGGGGGCTCGGCGGTCCACAGGTCCTCAGGCGCCCCAGCCCCCTCGGTCTCGTCGGGCACCTCAGCCACATCGGTCTCCTTGGTCACCTCGGTCACGGTTCCCTCCCCGTCAATGGTGTGTGACATTTCACATGACATAATGCTGGCAGGTCAACGCCTCGGACGACCACGATCGGGCCATGACGATCGCCGACCCCTTCCTGGCCCTCAGCGCCCGCACCAACCGGTTCACCAACGGAGCGCCGCGCGCCTTCACCCTCGCCGAGGACGGTACCCGGCTCCTCCTGCTCCGCTCGACCGGTTCCGACGATCCCGTCGACCGCCTGTACCTGCTGGACGCCGCCACCGGCGAGGAACGCCTGGTCGCCGACCCCTCCACCCTGATCCCCGGCCGCAGCGGCGCGCGCGCCGAACTCCCCACCCTCGAACGGCGGTTGCGCGAACGCACCCGGCTGACGGCCGCCGGTATCGGCACCTACGCGGCCACCCCCGACCTCTCCGTCGCCGTCTTCGCCCTCGACGGCCGGCTCTTCCGCACCGACACCGCCACCGGCGTCACCAGCGAACTCCCCGCCCCCGCACCGGCGTTCGACCCCCGGCCGGACGCCCGCGGCGAGCGGATCGCCTACGTCGCCGACGACGCCCTCCACCTCGGCCCCGGCCACGAGCGGCTCTCCCCCTACGACCCCTGCGACAGCGCCCGCTGGGGCGTCGCCGAGTTCGCCGCCGCCGAGGAGCTGGGCCGCTCCCGCGGCCACTGGTGGCGCCCGGACGGCGGTGCCCTGCTCGCCACCCGCGTCGACGAATCCGCCCTCCCCCGCCGCTACTTCGCCGACCCGGCCGCCCCCGGCGAGCCCGGCGAGGACTTCGCCTACCCGCAGGCCGGCGGCCCCAACGCCGACGTCCAGCTCTGGGTGCTCGGCCTCGACGGAACCCGCGTCCAACTCCACTGGGACGCCGAGCAGTTCCCGTACGTCTGCGCCGCCGAGTGGGCCTCGGACGGCGAGGTTCTGCTCACCGTCGCCGACCGCCTCCAGCAGAACGTGCTGCTGCTCACCGCCGACCCGGCCACCGGCGAGACCCGCGAACTCTCCCGCACGACCGACGAGTTCTGGGTCGACGACCTGCCCGGCACCCCCGCCCGGCTGCCCGACGGGCGCCTGCTCACCGTCCACGACACCCCGCTCGCCCGGGGCCTCGCCCTGGACGGCAAGCCCCTGGACACCGCCGGGCTGCAGATCCGCCGCGTCCTCGGCTCCCTCGACGGAGCCCTCCTCTGCGAGACCGGCCAGGGCGACCCGGCCGACCAGCACCTCCACCTGATCGACCCGGACGGCGCCGCGGCCACCCCCCTCCACAGCCGCCCGGGCGCCCACCACAGCGCCCTCACCGCCGGCGGGACCGTGCTGCTCACCACCGCCACCCCCGAGGGCACCCGCCGCACCCTGCACCACAACGGCCGCGAGCTGCCCCTCACCGACCTGTCCGCCCCCCTGCCGTACACCGTCCGCCCGCACCTCGCCCGCGTCACCGAACGCGCCCTGCCCACCGCCGTCGTGTACCCGCGCGACCACGTGCCCGGCCGCCGCCTGCCCGTCCTCCTGGATGTCTACGGCGGCCCCGGCTTCCAGGCCGTCGCCACCGAACCGCGCCGCTGGCAGCTGCGCCAGTGGTGGGCCGACCAGGGCTTCGCCGTGGTCACCACCGACAACCGCGGCACGCCGTTCGTCTCCCCCGAGTTCACCCGTGCCATCTTCCGCCGCTTCTCCCAGGCGGCCCTGGACGACCAGGTCGACGCCCTGCACGCCCTCGCCGCCGACCACCCCGACCTCGACCTCGGCCGCGTCGGCGTGCGCGGCTGGTCGTACGGCGGGTACTTCGCCGCCCTCGCGGTGCTGCGCCGCCCGGACGTCTTCCACGCCGCCTGCGCGGGCGCCCCGCCCACCGACTTCCGCCTCTACGACACCGCGTACACCGAGCGCTACCTCGGCCTGCCGCAGGACAACCCCGAGGGCTACGCGGACGACTGCCTGCTCACCGACGCGCCCGCCCTGGAGCGCCCGCTGCTGCTGATCCACGGGCTCGCCGACGACAACGTCCACCCCTCCCACACCCTGCTGCTCTCCCAGGCCCTCACCCGCGCCGGCCGCCCGCACAGCGTCCTGCCGCTGCCGGGCGTCACCCACATGACCCCCGGCGGCGTGAACGAGCAGCTGGCGCTCGCCGAACTCGCCTTCCTGCGCGGGGCGCTGGACCGTTGAACCCGCCCGCCCGGGGCTGACAGACTCTCCGCTCGACCGCCGCGCACCTGGCGAGACGGCACGGACGAGAACGGGGAGCACGAACGGATGAGGATCGAAAGACCGGGCCCGGTCGCCGGCCGCCAGTGGACCCCACTGACGGCCGGCAACGCGGGTCTCGCCTTCGGGCTGGAACTCGCCCTGCTGGTCGCCCTGGGCTACTGGGGCTTCAAAACCGGCTCCACCCTGGCCACCCGGCTGCTGCTCGGCCTCGGTGCCCCCGCCGCGGCCGCCACCGTCTGGGGCCTGTTCCTGGCGGCGGGCGGCCCGAAGTTCCGCCAGCCGCTGGCCGTGGAGATCGTGCTCAAGCTGCTCGTCCTCGGCACCGCCGCCCTCGCCCTGCACGCCACCGGCCGCACCACCCTGGCCTGGGTGTACGGCGGGCTCGTGGTGATCAGCGTGGCGATCGAGTACACGACCCGCTGACGCGCGGCGGCCCCGCCCGCTGACGCACAGCGGCCCCGGCCCGCCCTCTCGACAAGGAGGGGCAGGCCGGGGCCTCGTCACATCTGGAACCCGGTCGGACGCGGCCCTCTGAAGGTTCCCCGCCCCGCCCGACCGGGCGTCTGTTGCCGGGGGTCCGTCAGGAGCCCTCCGGGAAGTGGGACGCCGCCTGATGGCCCGTCATGAACCCTCCGGGAAGTGGCACGCGGCCTGCCGCTCGCCCGTACCGACGATCCGCAGCAGCGGCCGCTCGGTGCGGCACACCTCCTGCGCCTTCGGGCAGCGCGGGTGGAAGCTGCACCCCGCGGGCGGATTGGCCGGGCTCGGCGGGTCGCCGAGCAGCACGATCCGCTCCCGCGCCCGCTCCGCCGCCGGGTCGGGCAGCGGCACGGCGGACAGCAGCGCCCGGGTGTACGGGTGCGCGGGCTCGCCGTACACGTCGGCCTTGTCGCCGATCTCGACGATCCGCCCCAGGTACATCACCGCGACGCGGTCGCAGACCCGCTTGACCACCGACAGGTCGTGCGCGATGAACACGTACGCCAGGCCCAGTTCCTTCTGCAGGCGCTCCATCAGGTTGACCACCTGGGCCTGGATGGAGACGTCCAGCGCGGAGACCGGCTCGTCCGCGATCACCAGCCTCGGCGAGGTGGCCAGCGACCGGGCGATGCCGATGCGCTGCGCCTGGCCGCCGGAGAACTCGTGCGGGTAGCGGTCCACGTGCTCGGGGATCAGCCCGACCAGTTCCATCAGCTCGACGGCCCGCTTGCGCGCGTCGGCCGCGCTGGAGCCCTGCACCAGCAGCGGCTCGGAGATGATCCGGGCCACCGTCTGGCGGGGGTTGAGCGAGGAGTACGGGTCCTGGAACACCATCTGCAGGTGCCGCCGGTGCGGGCGCAGCCGGCCCTGCGGGAGGCTGCCGATCTCGGTGCCGTCGAAGGTGACGGTGCCCGAGGTCGGGTCCAGCAGCCGTACGATCATCCGCCCGGTGGTGGACTTGCCGCAGCCGGACTCGCCGACCAGCCCCAGGGTCTCCCCCGCCTCGAGGTCGAAGCTGACCCCGTCCACGGCCCGGATCGGCGCTCCGGCGCGGCCGGTGCGGCTGCGCCGGCCGGGGAAGGTCTTGACCAGGTCCTTCACGGAGAGCAAGGGCATCACGACACCACTTCCGACGACGGCACCAACGGCAGGTGGCAGGCCGCCATGTGCCCGGGCCCGAGCGGGTCGAGCAGGGGCCGTTCGGCCAGGCAGCGGGCGTGGTCCTCGGCCGGCGCGGCGGTGGTGCGGGCGCAGCGCGGGGCGAAGGCACAGCCGGGGGCGGGGGCGAGCAGCGAGGGCGGGGTGCCCGGGATGGCCCGCAGCGGGGCGTCGTCGCCGTCGTCGAGGCGGGGCAGCGAGTCGAGCAGCCCGCGGGTGTACGGGTGGGCGGGCTGCGCGAACAGCCGGTCCACCGGGGCCTGTTCGGCCGCGCGGCCGCCGTACATGACGAGCACCTCGTGGGCGACCCTGGCGACGACGCCGAGGTCGTGGGTGATCATCACGACGCCGAGGCCGCGCTCCTGCTGGATGCGGGCGATCAGGTCGAGGATCTGCGCCTGGACGGTGACGTCGAGGGCGGTGGTGGGCTCGTCGGCGATGAGCAGGTCGGGTTCGCAGGCCAGCGCCATGGCGATCATGACGCGCTGGCGCATGCCGCCGGAGAACTGGTGCGGGTACTCGTCGACGCGCCGGGCCGGTTCGGGGATGCCGACCTCGGCCAGCATCTCGATCGCCCTGGCCCGGCCGGCCTTGCGGCCCGCCTTGAAGTGCACCCGGTAGTGCTCGGCGATCTGCTCGCCGACGGTGTAGAAGGGGTGCAGGCTGGAGAGCGGGTCCTGGAAGATCATCGCGATCCGCCGGCCCCTCACCGTCCTCAATTCCCCTTCGCCGAGCCCGTTGAGCTCCTGCCCGTTGAGCCGGATCGAGCCCTCGACCCCGGCGCCCAGGTGCAGGCCCATGACGGCGAGCGAGGTGACGGACTTGCCGCTGCCGGACTCGCCGACCAGGCCGAGGGTGCGGCCGGCCTCGACGGAGAAGGAGATGCCGTCCACCGCCCGGACGGTGCCGCGCGGCGTGGAGAAGGCGACCTTGAGCCCCTCGACCTCCAACAGTGCGGTCATCAGTACCTCACTCTCGGGTCGACGAACGCGTAGAGCAGGTCGACCAGCAGGTTCGCGACGACGATGAAGAAGGCCGCGAGCAGGGTGACGCCGAGGATGACCGGCTGGTCCGAGCGGGCCAGCCCGTCGTAGAACAGCCGGCCGACGCCGGGCAGGCCGAAGATCGACTCGGTGATGACGGCCCCGGCCAGCAGCCCGCCGAGGTCCATGCCGAAGATGGTGAGGATCGGCGTCATCGCGGAGCGCAGCCCGTGCTTGACCGTGACGGTGCGCAGCGGCAGGCCCTTGGCCCGCGCGGTGCGGATGTACGGCTCGGCCATCGCCTCGATCATCGAGTTGCGGCTCTGGCGCGCGTACATGGCCGCGTACAGCAGGGCCAGCGCGATCCAGGGCAGCAGCAGGTTGGTGGCCCAGTCGACGGGATCGTCGGTGAACTCGTGGTACGCCGGGTACGGCAGCAGCCCTGCCGTCCTGACGACGCCCCAGATCAGCATGATCGAGGTGAAGTAGACCGGCAGCGAGGCGGCGCCGACCGAGAGCACCATCAGGCTCCGGTCCGCGAAGCCGCCCTTGCGCAGCGCCGAGGTGACGCCCGCGCCGAGGCCGAGGGCCAGCCAGAGCACGGCCGAGCCGATGGCCAGCGAGATCGAGACCGGCAGGCGGTCGGTGAGCAGGTCCCAGACCGGCAGCGAGTACTCGTAGGAGTAGCCGAGGCAGGGGAAGTCGCAGTGCACGGCGCTGGGGCCGGTGCCGTAGTCGCGGCCGGCGAAGATGCCCGTCAGGTAGTCGGCGAACTGCTGCCAGACCGACTTGTCCAGGCCCATCGCGGCCTTGACGTCGGCGAGCCGTTCGGGGCTGCAGGTCTTGCCGCAGGCCGCGGCGGCGGGGTCGTTGGGCAGCAGGTAGAAGATGGTGAAGGTGATGGCGCAGATGGCGAGCAGGATGCCCGCCACGCCGAGCAGGCGGCGGCCGAGGTAGAGGATCACGACCGGCCTCCCCGGGGGTCGAGGATGTCGCGCAGCGCGTCGCCGAGCAGGGTGAAGGCGAGGACGGCGAGGAAGAGGAAGACCGTCGGGATGAGGAAGTACGTCGGGTCGGTCTCGTAGTACTTGATGCTCTCGGCGATCATCTGCCCCCAGGAGGAGGTCGGCGGCCGCACGCCCACGCCGAGGTAGCTGAGGGCCGCCTCGGTGGCGATCATGCCGGGGATCAGCAGCGTGGTGTACGCGATGACCGGTCCGGAGACGTTCGGCAGGATCTCCCGGGTGAGGATGCGCCAGGAGCGGGCGCCGCCGACCTTGGCGGCCTCGACGTACTCGCGGTGCTTGAGGGAGAGGGTCTGACCACGCACGACGCGGGCGATGCCCGGCCAGGTGAACAGGCCGATGACCAGTGTGATCAGCAGGATCCGGTTGACGTCCTGGGCCACCGACATCATCGCGATCATGAAGATCAGCGAGGGGAAGGACATCGTGAGGTCCATCAGCCGGGACAGCACGGCGTCGGTGCGGCCGCCGAAGTAGCCGGCGGCGATGCCGGCCAGGGTGCCGGCGACCACGACCACGGCGGTGGCGGTGAAGGCGATCAGCAGCGAGACCTGGCCGCCGTGCAGCACCCGGGCGAACAGGTCGCGGCCGGTGGTCGGCTCGACGCCCAGCCAGTGCCGGGCGCCGATGCCGCCGAAGTCGCCCCGGGGCGTGCCGCCCAGGTACGAGTCGACGGACCGCTTGTCGAACTCCTCGGGCGACCAGCCCCCGAGCTCGCTCAACGGGCCGGCCAGGGCGGCCGCCAGGACCAGCACGGCGACCGTGATCAGGCCGAACCGGGCCGAACCCTTGGCCCAGAGCTGGTCCCAGACCAGCCGCCAGGGCCCGCGCCCGGCGGCCTTCGCGGGGCCCGCCGGCGCGGCGGTGGCCGCGTCGACGGGCTCAGTGGTGGTACTCATCGGTTCCGGACCTCAGCCCTTGCCCTTGGAGGGGTCCTTGAGGCCGACGGTGGCAAGGTCGAGCATCCCGGCGAAGCCGGAGTTCCCGAACGCGCCGGCCACGTTGGTGCCGACCATCAGCGGACGCCGCTGCCACATCAGCGGGACGGCCGGGGCCTTCTTCATCAGGTCCTCGTCCAGCTGCTTCCACGCCTTGTTGGCCTCGTTCACGTCCGTCATGGCCGCGATCTGGTCCATCCGGTCCATCGTGGCCTGGTCGCGGAACTGGCTGTAGTTGCCCTGGTTGCCCTTCTCCTTGATGGTCCGTCCGTCGAACAGGAACGGCAGGAAGGTCGCAGCGGAGGGGTAGTCCGGGCACCAGCCGTTGATGGTCAGCTCGGGGGCGTTCTTGGTGTCGCCGAGGGTGTCGGTGAAGGCGGACGGGTCCACGGTGTTGACGGTGACCTGCACGCCGACCTTGCTCAGCGACTGCTGGATCGCCTCGGCGCGGGTCTTGTCGCCGAGCGAGACGGTCAGCCCGACCTTGAGGTCGGTCTTGCCGGCGTCCTTGAGCAGCTGCTTGGCCTTCTCCGGGTCCCCGGCGGCCGGGATCTTCAGCGGGTCGGCCTTGTCGCCGCCGGTCAGCGACGGCGGGAGGAAGGACGTCGCCACGTCGGTCACGGCGGGCCCGCCGAAGGCCGTCGCCTGGGCCTCGCGGTCGACGGCCCACATCATCGCCTCGCGCACCTTCGGGTCGTCGAAGGGCGCCTTGGCGGTGTTCATGTACAGCATGTCCGTACAGCCGGTCCGCTCGGCCGCCATGCGCGAGCGCACGTCCGCCTTGGGGAGCACCTTGGCGATGGACTCGTGCTGCATCCAGGGCATGTTGATGGCGTTGGCGTCGGCGCCGTCGCTCGCGATGATCCGGTCGTCCGCCTGGCCGCCCTTGATGCCCTCGGTGACGACGATCCTGTCCGGGTACGCCTTGCGGACGGTGTCGGTGGCCTGGTCCCAGCTGGTGTTGCGGACCAGCACCAGCTGCTTGCCGCGGTCGTAGCTCTCGATCTTGTACGGGCCGGAGGAGAACGGGCGGGAGTCGTACTGGGTGCCCTTCTCCTGGGACTGCGGCACCGGGGCGAAGGTCGGCAGGGTGACGGTCTGGGAGAACTCGGCGACCGGGCGCTTCAGGTGGAAGACGATCGTCCTGTCGTCCGGGGTCTCGATGCTCGCCAGGTGCTGGCCGGTGAGCGGGCCCTTGTAGGACTCGCCGCCGGCCAGGTACTGGACGGCGTAGTCGGGGCCGCCGGTGAGGTCGGGGGCGAACGAGCGCTCGACGTTGTACTTGATGTCGGCGGACTTGATCGGGCTGCCGTCCTCGAACTTGAGGCCGTCCTTCAGGGTGAAGGTCCACACCTTGCCACCCTCCGCGGACTTGCCCAGGTCGGTGGCGAGGTCGGGGACGACCTCGCTCCCGGCGGCGCCCGGCTCGGACTTGAAGGTGGTCAGGGTGCGGTAGAGCAGCCGGGTTCCGAAGTCCATGTGCGGGACGGTCCAGTTGCGCGCCGGGTCGAGGTGGGCGAAGTCCTGGTTGGTCAGGATGTTGAGGGTGCCGCCCTTGGCGGGCGTGCCGCCGATGATCGAGCCGCTCTCCGCGCCCGGCCCCTTGGTGCTGGAGGGCGCCGCGTCACCGCCGCTGTCGCTCTTGTCGTTCTTGCAGGCCCCGAGACCGAGGGTGAGGGTCGCCGCGAGGGCCGCCGCGAGGGCGGCGTGGGTGCGCCTGGTCATGTTGCAACTCCGCTGTGGATGGCCGGATCTGGCCGCTGCGCTGTGTGACCCGTAACATAGTAATGTGAAATTGCACTGCACAAGAGGTGACAGCCGCCGTTACCGAGCTGTGTCCGTGCCTGTGTCCGTACGACACATCTCCCAAGCCCCGTTTAGGAGTTCACCGTGACCCTCGCACCGGCCGGCCTGAACACCGGCAGCCACGACCTTCCCGTCTCCCCCGCCCTCGACGCCTTCATGGCCACCCAGTGGGCCCCCAGCCCCCTCCCCGCCCACCTCCGCGTCCCCGGCCACGACCACTTCCCCGGCCGCCGCGCCCGGCTCTCCGCCGCCTTCCCCGGCGAGCGGCTCGTCATCCCCGCCGGACGCCTCAAGGTCCGCAACAACGACCTGGACTACCGCTTCCGGCCCCACAGCGCCTACGTCTGGCTCACGGGCCTCACCGGGGAGGACCAGGCCGACCACGTCCTCGTCCTCGAACCCGCCGGCCCCGAGGGCCAC
Organism: Streptomyces sp. NRRL WC-3742; assembly: GCF_000720635.1. Taxonomy (GTDB): domain Bacteria; phylum Actinomycetota; class Actinomycetes; order Streptomycetales; family Streptomycetaceae; genus Kitasatospora. The sequence goes on from NZ_JOCF01000019.1 coordinate 25,129, forward strand.
GAGCCCGTCCTCCACCTCCACCCCCGCTCCCCGCGCTCCGGCAGCGGCGGCGGCGAGTTCTACCGCGACCGCCGCTACGGGGAGTTCTGGGTCGGCCGCCGCCCCGACCTCGCCGAGGCCGCGCAGCTCACCGGCATTCGCACCGAACACCTCGGCCACCTGGACAAGCTGCTCACCGGCCCCCAGCCGCCCACCCGCGTCCTGGCCGGGGTCGACCCGTACGTGGACTCGGCCACCGGACGGGCCGCGGCCTCCGTCCAGGACCGCGAACTCGCCGCCGTCCTCGCCGAGTTGCGCCTCGTCAAGGACACCTGGGAGATCGGCCAGCTCCAACTCGCCGTCGACCACACCGTCACCGGCTTCGAGGACGTCGTCCGCGCCCTGCCCACCGCCCTGCGCCACCCCCGCGGCGAACGCTGGATCGAGGGCGTCTTCGACCTGCGCGCCCGCGCCGAGGGCAACGGCACCAGCTACACCACCATCGTCGCCTCCGGCGCCCACGCCTGCGTCCTGCACTGGATACGCAACGACGGCGCCCTCGACCCCGACTCACTGCTCCTGCTCGACGCGGGCGTCGAGACCGACACCCTCTACGCCGCCGACATCACCCGCACCCTCCCCCTCAGCGGCACCTTCACTCCCATCCAGCGCCAGGCGTACGACCTCGTCCTCGCCGCCCAGAGCGCCGGCATCGCCGCCCTGCGCCCCGGCGCCCGCTACCGCGACTTCCACGCCGCCGCCATGCGCGTCATCGCCGAGGGCCTCGCCGACTGGGGCGTCCTGCGCATCCCCGCCGAACAGTCCCTCGCCGACGACAGCGGCCTCCACCGCCGCTACACCCTCTGCGGCAGCGGCCACATGCTCGGCCTCGACTACCACGACTGCGCCCAGTCCCGTGCCGACCGCTACCTCGACGGCACCCTGGAGGAAGGCATGGTCCTCACCGTCGAACCCGGCCTCTACCTCCAGCCCGACGACGAAACCCTCCCCCTCGAACTGCGCGGCCTCGGCATCCGCATCGAGGACGACCTCGTCATCACCGAGGACGGCGCCCACCTCATGTCCGGCGCCCTCCCCCGCGCCGCCAAGGACATCGAGTCCTGGATGTCCACCCTCCTCAGCTGACGAGAGCCGAACGAGAGCCGGACGATCAAGCCACCTTGATCGTCCGCTCCCCGTGCCGCACGGCTACCTCGACCTCGCCGCCGATCGCAGCGGCGTACGCCCGCAGGTTGTCCAAACTGTCCACCTGCCCGTGCTCGATCTGCGACACCCGCGCCTGGCTAACTCCCATGAGTTCGGCCACCTCCTTCTGGGTAAGGCTGGCCTTCCGACGCAACTCCGCCAGCTCGTACCCTCGGATCTGCGCCAGCATCTCCTCCTTCATCTGCGCCCGCCTGGCCTCAGCCTCCGGCGTCGCCAACTCGGGAAACCGCTTCATCGCCTCGGCCCGAACCTCGGTCCAACTACGCCCCTTCATCGGCGTGCTCCGTTCTCCTGCTCCTCGACGTAGATCTCGTAGCGTTTCTCCGCCAGAGGAATCGACTCGTCGTACCACTCCGACCAGCGACCGGACTTGTCTCCTGCGACCAGGATGACGGCCTCCCTCTCCTGATCGAAGACGAACAGCATGCGCACCTCGCTGGCACCCGAGGAACCCGGCCTCAGCTCCTTGAGGTTGTGCAGGCGACTGCGATGGATTCGATCCACCAGAGGCCGCCCCAGGGATGGGCCCTCATCAGCCAGCAGGTCCAAGGCTTGAAGAATGCTGTCCGCTGTCTTGGGGTCGTCCTCGCAGACCTGCAAGTACCACTCTTAGACTTCCGCCAGCAACGTGATCTCCCACATGGTCACCAACTTAAGGTGCCTCTTATACGTTACCGCGCGCTTTCCCGCCCAATCCACCCCTCAGGGGGACAACACTCCTCACCCGGCGCGCGCCCGGCGCACTACCCCCGCGCGCTCAGCGGATGAGGCCGCTGATGCGGGCCTGGCGGACGGCGGCCGTGCGGGAGTCCACGGCAAGCTTGGTGTAGATGTGCACCAGGTGGGACTTCACGGTCGCCTGGCTCAGGTGCAGCCGCTGGCTGACCTGCTGGTTGGTGAGCCCGTCCGCGACCAGGCGCAGCACCTCCGTCTCCCGGGCGCTGAGCGCCGCCGCCGGGGTGCGCATCCGCTCCAGCAGCCGGTCGGCGACGCTGGGCGCGAGCGCCGAGCGTCCCGCCGCGGCGAAGCGGACGGCTGCGGCCAGCTCCTCCGGGGGCGCGTCCTTGAGCAGGTACCCGGTGGCGCCCGCCTCCAGCGCGGGCAGGGTGTCGGCGTCGCTGTCGTAGGTGGTGACGACGAGCACCCGGGGCGCCCCCGGCTCGGCGGTGATGCGGGCGGTGGCCTGCGCCCCGTTGAGCGCCGAGCCGGGCCCGAACTGCAGGTCCATGAGCACCACGTCGACCCCGCCCTCGGCGGCCAGTTCGACCGCCCGCTCCGCGGTGGCCGCCTCCGCGACGATGGTGAAGTCCGGCTCGCCCTCGAGGACGGCCCGCAGCCCGGCCCGCACCACCGGGTGGTCGTCGGCGATCAGCAGCCGGATCACGCGCCCGCCTCTCCGGTCGGCGCCACGGGCAGCTGCACCGCGAGCGTCGTCCCCTCCCCGGGCGCCGACTCCACGGTGAACCGGCCCCCGAGCGCCCGCGCCCGGGCCCGCATCGAGGGCAGCCCGAACCCGCCGTCGCCCCCGCCCGTACGGCCCGCGACCGCCGCCGGATCGAACCCGGCCCCGTCGTCGAACACGTCCAGCGCCACTTCGCCCTCCATGTAGCTGAGCGTCACCTCGGCGTGCGAGGCGCCCGCGTGCCGAACGGTGTTGCCGAGCGCCGACTGCGCGATCCGCAGCAGCGCGACCTCCTGCGGCACCGCCAGCCGTACGGGCTCCCCGGAGACGTGCAGGCGGACCGCCAGCCCGCTGTGCGCCGTCGTGGTGGCGCACAGCCGCTCCAGCGCGACGGGCAGCGGGTCCCCGTCCAGCGCGGGCGGGGTGAGCGCCCGGACGAAGCGCCGGGCCTCGTCCAGGTTGTCCTGCGCGGCCCGCCGCGCCTGCTCGACGTACCCGGAGGCGGCGTCGGTTCGCTCGGGCAGCGCCCGCTGGGCGGCGCGCAGCAGCAACTGGATGGAGCTGAGGCTCTGCGCGAGGGTGTCGTGGATCTCCCGGGCGAGCCGCTCGCGCTCGGCGAGGACGCCCGCGGTGTGGTGGGCGGCGTCGAGGTCGGCGCGGGTGGCGGTGAGCTCGTCGATGAGCCGGCGCCGCTCCTCGCTCTCCCGGTACAGCGCCTGGTAGCCGAGGACGGTCGCGGTGGCGACGGCCGCGCCGAGAGCGGGCCCGATGGAGGCGGCGAAGCTGAACCCGTGCAGGTGCCAGGACCAGGCCGCGATCGACGCGAGCGCGGTCAGGGCGACGGCCGCGAGCCCACCGCGCCGGTCGAGCAGGTGCAGTTCCAGGAAGTACAGCGGGAACGCCAGCCACACCCCGTCCTGGGTGGCGATCAGCACGCCCGCCCAGGTCACCCCGAGCAGCGCCAGCCACAGGGCGGCGGCCCGGCGCGACCGGCGCACGGAGGCGAGCCTGGGCCCCACGGCGTAGCAGACGGCCATCGCGGAGGCGGCGGCCCCGACGGCCACCGGATCGCCGCCCCGGCCGACCACGGCCCGGACGACGACGAGCGCAAGCAGGCCCGCCACGAGCAGGTGCAGGCAGACCTGGAGGATGCGGGCGACGGGGGTGATGCGGGGTCGTTCGGTCGCCATCCCTCCAGCCTAGGGTCCACGCCCCGGCCCGGCATCAATCAAAAGGTTGAACTCCGGCTCTGCCCTTCGATGCCGAGGATGCAATCCCGGGTGCGATGCCCGCCGGGGCCCGCCTCCAGCAGGGTGGAACCGTCGGAGATCCAGCTGTGCAGAGAGAGGCCCACACCGTGTTCGTCGCCTGGAGGGACCTGAGGTTCGCCAAGGGCCGGTTCGCCCTGATGGGCACCGTCATCGTCCTGATCACCGTCCTGGTCGGCCTGCTGTCCGGGCTGACGGCCGGGCTCGGCCGCCAGAACATCTCGGCGATCACGGGCCTGCCCGCCGACCACCTGGTCTTCGGCCGCCCCGCCGACGGCCAGAAGCTCTCCTTCACCGACTCCCAGGTCACCCCCGGGCAGTGGCAGGACTGGTCCCGCGAGCCGGGCGTCACCTCCGCGCAGCCGCTCGGCATCACCACCACCAAGGCTTCCGCCGGGCAGCGCACCGCCGCCCTCTCCGCCTTCGGCGTCCCGGACGGCTCCGGCCTCGCCCCGCAGGGCTCCCTGATCGCCCCCGGCCGGGCCGTACTGTCCAGGACCGCCGCCGAGAACCTCGGCCACCTCGCCCCCGGCGCGGAGTTCAGCCTCGCAGGCCACCGCCTCACCGTGGCCGCCGTCGACGGCGACGCCGCGTACAGCCACACCCCGGTCGTCTGGACCAGCCTCGGCGACTGGCAGCGCCTCGCCCCCGGCGGCGAGGGCCACGCCACCGTCATCGCCCTCACCACCGGCAAGGGCGCCGACCTCGCCGGCGCCGACGCCCGGCACTCCACCGTCACCCACAGCCGCGAGGACTCGCTGGCCGCGATCGGCTCCTACACCTCCGAGAACGGCTCGCTGCAGCTGATGCGCGGCTTCCTGTTCGCCATCTCGGCCCTGGTCATCGGCGCCTTCTTCACCGTCTGGACGATCCAACGCAGCGGCGACGTCGCGGTGTTGAAGGCGCTCGGCGCCTCCACCCGCTACCTGCTGCGCGACGCCCTCGGCCAGGCCGTCCTGCTGCTGGTCCTCGGCACCCTGCTGGGCACGGCCATCGCCTCCGGCTTCGGCGCGCTGATCGGCTCCGCCGTCCCCTTCGTCCTGGACGCCCCGACCGTCCTGTTCCCGGCCCTCGTCATGATCGCCCTCGGCGCGGTCGGCGCGGGCCTGTCCATCCGCCGGATCACCTCCGTCGACCCGCTGACCGCCCTGGGGAGCGCCCGTTGAACGAGCGAAGCGAAGTGACCATCGAAAGGTGCGCGTGGGCGAATGCCCCCGCCGAGCGAAGCGAGGCGGGGGCATGAGCCTCGAACTGGACCGCATCACCCTCACCTACCCGGACGGCGACGGGCGGCTCACCGCCCTCGACGAGGTCTCCCTCACCGTCCCCAAGGGCAGCATCACCGCCGTGATCGGCCCCTCCGGCTCCGGCAAGTCCAGCCTCCTGGCCGTCGCCGCCACGCTCATCACCCCGGACTCCGGCCGCGTCGTCGTGGACGGCACCGACACCACGGGCCTCGGCCGCGCCGAACTCACCGCCCTGCGCCGCAGCCGCATCGGCATCGTCTTCCAGCAGCCCAACCTGCTGCCCTCGCTCACCGCCGTCGAACAGCTCCAGGTCATGGCCCACCTCGACGGCCGCGCCCCCCGCTCCGCCCTCCCCCGGGCCCTCGAGCTCCTCGACGCCGTCGGCCTGCGCGACCAGGCCACCCGCCGCCCCCACCAGCTCTCCGGCGGCCAACGCCAACGCGTCAACATCGCCCGCGCCCTGATGAACGACCCCACGGTGCTCCTGGTCGACGAACCCACCAGCGCCCTCGACCACGAACGCGGCGCAGCCGTCCTCGACCTGCTCGCCGACCTCACCCACCGCCGCGCCACCGCGACGGTCCTGGTGACCCACGACCGCACCCACCTGACCACCATCGACCAGGTCGCCGAGGTGAGGGACGGCCGCCTGACCCTGCCCGCAGCGGCGGTCTAACGGAACCGGTCGGCAGCCAAATTGCGAGTCGCTGAACGACCTTCGCATTCTCCAGACCGACTTCGAAGCACGCCCCCATCACATCGGTGAGGATCTCCCCGTGGCGCCCATCAGGGACCGGTTCGACGGAGACCTCACCGCCGAGCACCTCCACGCGATGCTTCGGGAAGCGTTCGAAGAGGGCTTCGGCCATGTCGAGCACGTGGTTCCTCACGAGCGGATTCTCGTGCGATCGGATTCTCGTGCGATCCGCAGGCCGAAACTCCCACATGCCCAGGCAAAAGCCACCCGAACGGGTGGTTTGGCCCTACCGGGCCCGGAGGCGGAGGGCGGGCTGGGGCTGCTCGGGCTCGCCCTCGCCGGCCCAGAGGGACCGTACGTGGCTGAGGTGGCGGGTCATGCACGCCTCGGCGGCCTCCGCGTCGCCGGCGATCATCAGGTCGAGGAGTTCCAGGTGCTCCTCCGCCGAGGAGACCAGCTGGCCCTGCTCGTCGAGGCGGGTCAGGCCGTAGAGGCGGGAGCGCTTGCGCAGGTCGCCGACGACCTCGACCAGGCGCGCGTTGCCGGCCAGGCCCAGCAGGTCGAGGTGGAACTGCCGGTCCGCCTCCAGGTAGCCGATGAGGTCGTGCTTGCGCGCGGCGGCGACGATCGCCTCGGCCTGCGGCCGCAGGCGCTCCAGCTGCTCGCGCGTCGCCGTGCGGGTCACCCGGCCCACGGTCGGGACCTCGATGAGGGCACGGATCTCGGTGAAGTCGTCGAGGTCGCGCTCGGTGAGTTCGGTGACCCGGAAGCCCTTGTTGCGGACGGCCTCGACGAGGCCCTCGCGGGCCAGGTCGAGCATGGCCTCGCGCACCGGGGTGGCGGAGACGCCGAAGTCGGCGGCGAGGGCGGGCGCGGAGTAGACGACGCCGGGGCGCAGCTCGCCGGAGATGAGGGCCGCCCGGAGTGCGTGGGCGACCTGGTCGCGGAGCCGCTCCTGGACGGAGATCAGGGTGCGGGGTTTGAGGTCGGCCATGGTGTTCCTCCGGGTGGGTGCAGGACACCAGTGTACAATGTCACGTTACGTTGCGTATGCAACCGTCCACGCCTCCGACCCCTGCGCGAGACATCGTCCCAGCGCAGGACCGGCCTGACAACGGCCAGCCGCACACGACCTGCAACCACCCGCCGGAGAGACACAGTTGGGGCCGCTCCCACGCCGACCTCACCCCGACGACCGCCGGTACACCTCCGCCGCCACCGCCAGGTCCTCCCAGGCCATGCCGACGCTCTTGAAGAAGCGCGGCCGCCCCCTCAGCACCAGCGCGTCGCCGCGCACCAGCTCGGCCAGGTTCCACACCTGCCGCCCGGCGACGCCCGCCATGATCAGGTCCCCGGCCTCCCGCGCTGCCACCGCCCGTGCCTCCACGTACAGTTCGGCCCGCCGCACCAGCGTCTCGTCCACCTCCCGCGCGTCCACCTCGTGCGAGCCGACCGCCGCGACCGCCGCGTGGTCGGGCACGGCGGCGCCGTCGAACAGCGGGGTGCGCGCGGTGGTGCAGCACACGACCAGATCGGCTTCGGAGACGGCCTCCGCCGTGCCCACCGAGGCGGCGAGCCCCAGCCGCCGCCCGTACGCCGCCAGCATCTCCGCCCGTTCGGCGTTGCGCGCCACCACGGTGAGCCGGGTGAGCGGCCGCAGGGCGAGCAGCGCGTCCAGGTGCCCGTACGCCTGCGGCCCGGCGCCGAACAGCACCAGGTGCGAAGCCTGCGGCTCGGCGAGGCGGGACAGCGCGGCGGCGGTGACGGCGGGGGTGCGCAGCGCGGTGAGCGCCGCGCCGTCGAGCAGGGCGAGGGGTTGCAGCGTGGGCCCGTCGAGCAGCAGGTAGCTGCCGGTGATCCGGGGCAGCCCGAGCTCCGGGTTCGCGGGCGCCACACCCGCGATCTTCACCCCGGCGTACGGTCCGGCGGCCGCCGGCATCAGCAGCAGTTCCCCGGCGGGCACCGGTACGGCCGACCGGGCGGGTGCCTGCTCGGGGTCGAACCCCTCCTGCAGCACCCGCTCGATCGCCCGCACCGCGTCGACGGGCCCGACCCCGCCGACTCCCGGTACGGCGTACTGGAGCGGCACAACCGCCGTACCGGGCCGTATGGTCGAGCTCACAGGAGGAACCCCGTTCCCAGGTCGTCGCCGTCCTCGAGCTGGAAGAGGTGCTCGCCGGTGCGGTGCGCCGTGCCGGTGACCTCGGTGACGACGCCCTCGCCCAGCGGGTCGCCCCCGGCGAGGACGCGCCCGCCGAAGACCGTCCCGATGATCGACTCGTGCCGCAGCTCCTCGCCCGGTGCGAGCCGCCCCTCGGCGGCGAGGATCGCGAGCCGGGCGGAGGTGCCGGAGCCGCAGGGCGAGCGGTCGATCTGCCCGTCCGCGAAGACGGTGACGTTGCGCTGGCTCAACACCCCGCCGTCGACACCGAGTTCGTCGTACAGGATCACCCCGTACACCCCCGACAGCCGGGGGTCGTCCGGGTGCGAGACCGCCGCCGACCCGGCCAGCAGGTCCCTGATCTCCCGCCCGGCGGCGGTGAGTTCGGGCAGCTGCCCGGCCTCGACCGCCAGCCCGAGCGAGGCGGCCGGCACCGAGGCGTAGCAGGCGCCGGAGTGCGCCACCGCCACCTCGACCGGCCCCCGGGAGGTCTCCAGCGCCAGCTTCAACTCGGCCACCCGGGTGGGCACGTTGCGGAAGGTCACCCCCGTGGTGCGACCTTCCGCCCGATGCACCAGCGCGGTGACCCGACCCGAGGGCACGTCGATGCGCACCCGCGCCACCCCGTTGTCGGGGGCGGCGACGAGCCCGGAGTCGACGGCCCAGGCGCCGAGCGCGATGGTGCCGTGCCCGCAGGCCGTCGAGTAGCCGTCCTTGTGCCAGAACAGCACGCCGAGGTGCGCCTCCGCGTCGTCCGCCGGCACGACGAACCCGCCGTACATCCCGGCGTGCCCGCGCGGCTCGCGGCTGAGCAGCTGCCGCACCTCGTCCAGGGCGGAAGCCCGGGGCGCCGTCGCGCTGCCGCCCGCCCCGATCGCGATGGCCCGACGCTCGGCGACGCTGTCGCCGGGCACGGGCGGCAGCCCGTCGAGGACGATCCGGAACGGCTCCCCGGCGCTGTGGTAGTCGACGGTACGCACCCTTGTCGCAGGCTCCCGCACCACAGGCTCCCCCATCACAGGCTCCCGCCCGGCAGGACGCTGACCGTCCGGCCGACGGTGTAGAAGTCCAGTGCGGCCCGGCCCTGTTCGCGCTCGCCGTGGCTCGCGCCCTTGGTGCCGCCGAAGGGCAGGTGGAAGTCGACGCCGCTGGAGGGGGCGTTGACCCGGATCATGCCCGCGTCCAGCCGGTCGGCGGCGGCGAGCGCCACGTCCAGGCTGCGGGTGTGCACGGAGGTGGCGAGGCTGTGCGGGGTGTCGTTGGCGAGTTCGATGGCTGCGTCCAGGTCGGCCACCGCGTGCAGCACGGCGACCGGGCCGAAGAACTCCTCGCGCGCCAGCGGGTGTTCGGCCGGAACGTCCGCCAGCAGCGTCGGTTCGACGTACCAGCCGGCCCGCTCGGGCACGCCGCCGCCGACGAGCAGGGTGGCCCCGGCCTCGACGGCCGAGCCGACGGCGTCCACCAACCGATCCCGCGCGGCGGCCCCGATGACGGGCCCGCACACCGCGTCGTCCACGGACGCCAGCGCCTTGACCAGCGCCTCGCGCAGCGGCCCGTGCGCGGCGCCGACCGCGATCACCCGGCTGGTGGCGGTGCACTTCTGCCCGGCGTACCCGGCGACGGCGGCCGCGATGTGCTCGGCGGCCAGCGCGATGTCGGCGTCGGGCAGCACCAACGCGGCGTTCAGCCCGCCGAGTTCGGCCTGCACGGGCACCCCGCGCTCGGTGGCGGCGCGCACCACGGCCCGCCCGACCCCGGTGGAGCCGGTGAACGAGACCACGTCCGCCGTCCCGACCAGCGCCGAGCCCTCCTCGGCCCCGCCCGGCACCACCGTGAACACGTCCTCGGGGAGCCCGGCCGAGGAGGCCAGCTCCGCCAGCCGCAGCGCGCAGGCGGTCGCCTCCGGCGCCGGCTTGAGCACCACCGTGTTCCCGGTCGCCAGGGCCGGCGCCGCCTTCCAACTGGGGATCGCCAGCGGGAAGTTCCACGGGGCGATCAGCCCGGCCACCCCGTGCGGGCGCCGCCGGGTGAGCAGCAGTCCCGGCCCGCCGGCGGTCTCGTGCACCTCCCCGGCGGCCGCGTACGGCGCCTGCGCGTAGTAGCGCCAGATCGCCGAGGTCCGGGCGACCTCGCCGCGCGCCTCGGCGAGCGGCTTGCCGACCTCGCGCACGATCAGCGCGGCGAGTTCCCCGGCGTGGGCGTCGATCGCATCGGCGATCCGCCCGAGCGCCGCCGAGCGGGCGCCCGCTCCGGCCGCGACCCAGCCGCGCTGAGCGGCCCTGGCCCGCAGCACGGCGGAGCGCACGGCCTCGGCGCCCGGTTCCTCGACGGCGAGGACGACGTCGGCCGGGTCGGCGGGGTTGGAGGAGGTGATGGTCATGACTACCAGCCCTTCGGCAGGGTTGCGGAGCAGGGGGTTCAGAGCAGGAAGCCTGCCGGGAACGGGTCGGTCGGGTCGAGGAGGTACTGGGCCGTCCCCGTGACCCAGGCGCGCCCGGTGACGGTGGGCACGACGGCGGGCCGGCCGGCCACCGTGGTCTCCTCGACGAGCCGCCCGGTGAAGGTCGTCCCGATGAAGGAGTCGTTGCGGAAGTCCCGTCCCAGCGGCAGTTCGCCGCGCGCGTGCAGCTGCGCCATCCGCGCCGAGGTGCCGGTGCCGCAGGGCGAGCGGTCGAACCAGCCGGGGTGGATGGCCATCGCGTGCCGGGAGTGCTCGGCGGTGGAGCCGGGCGCGGCGAGGTAGACGTGGTGGCAGCTGTGGATGGACGGGTTCTCGGGGTGGACGGGCCGGTCGGGGCCCTCGTTGATCGCGTCCATCAGGGCGAGGCCCGCGGCCAGGATCTCCTGCTTGCGCTCGCGCTCGAAGGGCAGCCCGAACTCGGCGAGCGGCAGGATCGCGTAGAAGTTGCCGCCGTACGCGAGGTCGTAGGTCACCGTGCCGTACCCCGGAACCTCGATCTTGCGGTCCAGGCCGACGGCGTAGGAGGCCACGTTGCGGATGGTGACGGCCTTGGCCGCGCCGTCCTCGACGCGCACCTCGGCGACGACCAGCCCGGCGGGCGTGTCCAGGCGCACGGTGGTGACGGGTTCGACGACGGGCACCATCCCGGTCTCGACCAGCACGGTGGCCACCCCGATGGTCCCGTGCCCGCACATCGGCAGCAGCCCGGAGACCTCGATGAACAGCACGCCGTAGTCGGCGTCCGGCCGGGTGGGCGGCTGCAGGATCGCCCCGCTCATCGAGGCGTGGCCGCGCGGCTCGTACATCAGCAGCGTGCGGTAGTGGTCCAGGTTCTCCTGGAAGTGCACCCGGCGCTCGGCCATGGTCGCACCGGGGATGACGCCGAACCCGCCGGTGATGACCCGGGTCGGCATGCCCTCGGTGTGCGAGTCGACGGCGTGGAACACATGACGGCTGCGCATGAGGCACAACTCCAGTGGGCGATGAGAACGTTGGGGGTCCGAACCGGCTGCCCCCGCAGCCGGTCGGGGTGGTTCGGACGATCAGGCGAGGCCCTCGGCCAGCGCCTTCTCGGTCGCGGCCCGCACGGCGGCCTCGATCTCCGGGGTCAGCGGCACGCGCGGCGGGCGCACGGGGCCGCCGGGGCGACCGGCGATGTCCATGGACAGCTTGATCGCCTGGACGAACTCCGTCTTGGAGTCCCAGCGCAGCAGCGAGTGCAGCGACTTGTAGAGCGGCAGCGCCGTCTCCAGGTCCCCGTCGACGGCGGCCTGGTACAGCGCCACGGACGCCTCCGGCAGCGCGTTCGGGTAACCGGCGATCCAGCCGACCGCACCGGCCAGCGCCAGCTCCAGCAGCACGTCGTCCGCACCGATCAGCAGGTCCAGCCCGGGGGCCAGTTCGGCGATCTCGTACGCCCGGCGCACGTCCCCGCTGAACTCCTTGACGGCGACGATCGAGCCGTCCTGGTGCAGCTCGGCCAGCAGCGAGGGCACCAGGTCGACCTTGGTGTCGATCGGGTTGTTGTACGCGACCACCGGCACCCCGGCCTTGGCGACCTCGGCGTAGTGGGCGCGCACCGAGGCGGCGTCGGCCCGGTAGGCGTTGGGCGGCAGCAGCAGGACGGAGCCGGCGCCGGCCTCGGCGGCCTGCTCGGCCCAGCGGCGGGACTCGGCGCTGCCGTAGGCGGCCACGCCGGGCATGACGCGGGAGCCGTCGCCGGCCGCCTCGACGGCAACCTCGACGATGCGGGTGCGCTCCTCGGCGGTGAGCGTCTGGTACTCGCCGAGCGAGCCGTTGGGGACGACGCCGTCGCAGCCGGACTCGATCAGCCAGCGGACGTGCTCGGCGTACGCGTCGTAGTCGACGGACAGGTCCGGGCGCAGCGGGATCGCGGTGGCGACCATGATGCCGCGCCAGGGGCGGGTGGTGTCGTGCGCGGTGTGGGACACGGTGTTCTCCTTGGTGAGGTGTGACATTTTATTAGTGGGGACAGGCCGGAGACAAGAGTCTCCGACCAAAGGTTCAGGAAATCGGGTCAGGAAATCGGGTCCACGAAGCCGGGTTCACGAGACCGGATTCACGAGACCGGGTTCACGAGACCGGGTTCACGAGACCGGGTTCACGAGACCGGGGGCTCCCCCGCCGCCAGTTGCGCCAGCGGCACCGGGCACCCGAACGGCCGCCGGTCGGGGCCCGAGTCCGAGGCACCCGCCAGACAGGCCACCGCCGGGCCGCACATCCGCCCCTGGCACCAGCCCATCCCGGCCCGGGTGAGCAGCTTGACGGTACGGGCGTCGCCCGCCCCCAGCTCCTCGACCGCCTCGCGCACCTTCGCGACCGGCACCTCCTCGCACCGGCAGACGTCGGTGTCCGGCCGCAGCCAGCCCGTCCAGCCCGGCCCGGGCCGGTGCGCGCCCGCCATCAGCTCGGCGAAGGCCCGCAGCCGCCCCCGCCGGCGCAGCAGCGCGCCCCGCGGGGCCACCCCGGCCACGGCGTACGCGGCCAGCGTGCCCTCGGCGATCGCGAGGTCCGCGCCGCCGACGCCGTTGGTCTCCCCCGCGGACCACAGGCCCGGCACGCTGGTCGCCATCCGCTCGTCCACGGCCAGGGCCACCGCGCCGTCCGGGCAGGTCCGGGTGGCGGCGCCCAGCTCGGTGGCCAGGTCGATCTGCGGCAGCAGCCCGTGCCCGACGGCCAGCGCGTCGCAGTCGATGCGCCGCTCGCTGCCGGGCACCGGCCGCCAGTCGCCGTCCAGCCGGGCGACGGTGACGCCGGTGACCCGGTCCGTCCCGTGCGCCTCGACGACGGCGCTGCGCAGCCGCAGCCGGACGCGGTGGCGCAGCAGCGCCGTGCCGTGCCCGGCGCCCTCGACGAGCTTGGCGGGGACGGCCGCCAGCACGTCGGGCCGCCGGGCGTAGCCGAGGTATCCGGTGGCCTCGACCACCGCGGGCACCGAGGCCCCGGCGGTGACCAGCGAGGAGGCCGCCGCGAGCAGCAGCGGCCCGCTGCCGGCCACCACGATCCGCCGCCCGGGCAGCACCAGGCCGGATTTCAGCATGGCCTGCGCGCCCCCGGCGGTGACGACCCCGGGCAGCGTCCAGCCGGGGAACGGCAGCTGCCGCTCGTACGCGCCGGTGGCGAGCAGCACGTGCCGCGCCCGCAGGGCCGTACGGTCCCCGGCGTCCGGCCCGCGCGTGACGTGCACGGTCCAGCCCCGGTCGGTGCGCTCCAGCGCCCACACCTGGTGCCCGCCGCGGAACTGCGCGCGCGACTGCGCGGCCAGCCGCCCGGCCAGGCCCGTGTAGACGGACCACCCGTGGTGCAGCCGGTCCGGCCGGGCGGCGCCCATCCCGGGCGCCGGGTGGCGGTAGTACTGCCCGCCGGTGGCCCCGGAGCCGTCCAGCAGGACGCAGCGCAGCCCCAGGTCGGCGGCGGTCACGGCGGCGGCCAGCCCTGCGGGGCCAGCGCCGATCACCACCAGGTCGAACGCGTCAGACGGCGAGGTCGGCACGGCCGTGGCCCTCCTGGGTGGTGACGACGGTGCCCGGCTCGGCGGGCAGCAGGCAGGTGCGCTGGTTGGGCCGGCCGTCGACGACGGCCAGGCAGTCGAAGCAGGCGCCGATCCCGCAGAACACCCCGCGCGGCCGCCCGCCGACGCGGGTGGTGCGCCAGGCGAGCACGCCGTCCGCCCAGAGCGCGGCGGCGATCGACTGCCCGGGCAGCGCGGGCACGGCCCGGCCGTCGAACTCGATGTGGTGGGCGGGCCCGGGCTCTGCCCCGACCAGCCCGGCGGGGGTACGGCGGCGGCTCATCGGCGGCCTCTCCAATCCAGCGACGATCCAGAAATCTCGGACATCAGGCGGGGAACCGGTCGGCACGGAACGGCGCGAGGTCCAGCTCCGGCCGCTTTCCGGTCAGCTGCTCGCTGATCAGCAGCCCGGTGGCCGGGGCCAGCCCGATGCCGGCCCCCTCGTGCCCGCAGGCGTGGTACAGCCCGGGCACCCGGGCGTCCGCCCCGATGGCCGGCAGGTGGTCCGGCAGGTACGGGCGGAAGCCCCGGTAGGCCCGCATCACGGTCACCTCGGCGAGCACCGGGAACAGCGCGGCGGCCTGCCCGGCGAGCCGGCGCAGGACCTCCTGGGAGAGCGTGCGGTCGAAGCCCACGCGCTCCCGGCTGGCGCCGATCAGCACCGGCCCGCCGGGGGTGCCCTCGACGACGCCGGAGGTCTGGAGGTCCGCCGATCCGCTGGCCACGTCGGCCACGTAGTCGGCGGCGTACACCTTGTGCCGCACGATCCTGGGCAGCGGCTCGGTGACGAGCACGAAGCCGCGCCGGGGCATCACCGGCAGGTTCACCCCGGCCAGGGCCGCCAGTTCGCCGCCCCAGGTCCCGGCCGCGTTGACGACGGCGGGCGCGGCCAGCTCGCGCCGCTCGGTCCGTACGCCGCGCACCGCACCGTCCGGGCCCAGGTCGACGGCGGTGACGCTCTCGCCGGTGATCAGCTCGGCGCCCATCCGGCGGGCCTCGCGCAGCAGGTGGGCGGCGGCGAGGGCGGGCTGGACCTGGGCGTCCTGCGGGTAGAGGAACCCTCCGGCGAGCCCGGGGGCGAGGTGCGGCTCCAGCTCGTGCAGCCGCTCGGCGGGGACCTCCTCGGCCTCCACGCCCACCGAACGCTGCTCGGCGGCGAACTCCCGCAGCGCCCGCTGTCCGTCGGCGGTGGAGGCGACGACCACCCCGCCCTTTGGCTCGTACTCCGTGACCGGGCCGAGCACCTCGGCGAGTTCGCGCCAGAGCCGGGTGCTCAGCAGCGCGAGGTCGAGTTCGGGCCCTGGCTCCTTGTCGGAGACCAGCAGATTGCCCTCGCCGGCGCCGGTCGTCCCGCCGGCCACCGGCCCGCGGTCGACGACGGCCACGGCGAGCCCGGCGCGGGCGGCGTAGTACGCGCAGGCGGCGCCGACCACTCCGGCGCCGACCACGACGACGTCCAGGGGAGGTCTCCGAGTCATCAGCACGCCAGTAATATGTCACATGCCATCCACCCTGCCAAGGCTTCCGGAACGGCGAAAAGCCCCGGCCAGCGGGCCGGGGCTCCTCGCTCGACGATCACGGGATCAGGATCAGGTGATGTCGTCCATCTGCTCGCGGCGCGCCGCCGGCACCGGCGCCGCGCTCGCCACCGGGGCGCCCGAGGCGTGCACGCCCTCGACGCCCGCGACCGGCTGCACCGACAGGTCCAGGTGCGAGGCTTCCTCGTCGTCCAGGTCCGCGTCCGGGTTGCGGCGCCGCCTGCGCCGGTCGTTCAGCAGCGCGATGCCCACCGCGATGAAGTACAGCGCCCAGATCGGCGCGGCCAGCGCCAGCATGCTCACCGGGTCCGCGCTCGGCATCGCGAAGGCCGCGAACACCGTGATCGCCATGACCATCCCGCGCCACCAGCCCAGCAGCCGCTTGCCGGTGACCATGCCGATCATGTTCATCATCACGAGCAGCAGGGGGAACTCGAAGGCCAGCCCGAAGACCAGCACCATCCGCGTCGCGATGTCGAAGTAGTCGTTCGGCGGCAGGATCGGCGTGGTCTGGTCCGGGGTGAACTGGATCAGCACCTCGACGGTCGTCGGCAGCACCAGGAAGGCCACGGCCACGCCCGCCAGGAACAGCGGCGCCCCGCACACCATGAAGATGACGCTGTACTTCTTCTCGTGCTTGTGCAGACCGGGCGCCACGAACGCCCACACCTGCCAGAGCCAGACCGGCACCGCACCCACCACACCGGCCGTCAGCGCCACCTGGAGCATCCAGGTGAAACCGGAGGTCAGCCCGATGTTGGAGACCTGCGCGCACTTCCCGTGGTAGTCCTTCGCCGTGTCCGTGGTGCACTGCGGCAGCGGCTTGAGCAGGAAGGTCTCGATCTGCTTGTGGTAGATCAGGGCGACGATCGTGATCACCACGATCGCCAGGACCGACTTCACCACCCGGTTGCGCAGTTCCCGCAGGTGGTCGGCCAGAGCCATCCGCCCCTCAGGATTCTTGGACGCCTTCGGCGCCTTGGAAAGCTTGCTCAACCCCGGTCCTCAGAAGATCGTGCGTAGAGGCCCGCCGGTCGACGGGCCTGAGTGGTCGCGCAGGTCACGCCTGGACGACGGGCGGCTCAGCGCCGCCCTTCGCCCTCGGCCTCGGTCACCGGACGGGCCGTGGAGGAGGCACCCGGCGCGGACTGGACGGTCTTCTCCGACGGACCGCCGGACACCGCCTCCGGAGCGGCGGGCGGCGCCGCCGGCTCCCCGTCCGTCCTCATCGCCTTGGCCTCGCTCTTGAGGATGCGCAGCGACTGCCCCAGCGACCGCGCCACACCGGGCAGCCTCTTGGCTCCGAACAGCACGATGGCGAAGATCACGACCACCACGATCGCGGTCATCGAGATGCGCATGCGCGACCACCTTCACTCATGGCGGCCCACCGGGCCGTCCGCGCGGATCGTAACCGCTGCGGATGACGCCCCGACGACGACCGCCCGAACAGGACAGCGGCCCCCGACGGACGGTGCGGGAGTTTCAGGAGCCATCTGAGAGCGTAACCCGCCCTCACGCCCGTGCATCAGCCCCGGTACCGCCGAACCCGCGACCTGTGCTATCGCTCCCGTGGTCAGTGCTGTCGGGGGACGGCGGCGGAGAGGTCCTCCGCCGCCTCCGCGAGCGCCCGGGAGGCCGCGTCCACGCCCTTGGCCAGCACCCGCACGTCCGCCCAGAGCCGGATCGCGAGGACCCCGAGGACCAGCAGGCCCGAGGTGGCGAGCAGGACGGCGGCGACGAGCATCCAGGACATGCGCCCCACCCTATACGCGCGCGCCCACGCCGAAACGCGCCCGAACGGCCGCTACCCGTCCACCGGCACGAGCCGCATGGTGCGCACCCCCGCCGCCGTGAGCGCCTCGACGATCTTCGCCCCCGCGGCCTTGCGCACCGCCGCCCCGCAGCGCGGACAGCCGAAGCTGTAGTGCGCCTGCTCGGGGGTGCGCCCCAGCGTCAGCCGGAAGTCCTCCGCCGGGAGCTCCACCTTCTCCCGGCACTGCGAGCAGTACACCTTGAACCTGGTCCCGGCTTCCACCCCTCAGGCCCGCCCCTCCCCGTAGGCGGCCAGCGCCTCCCGCGCGGCCGAACGCGCCTGCTCCGCCAGCTCCGGCGGGGAGACGATGCGCCCGTCCCGGCCCAGCCGCAGCGCCAGCGGGCGCAGCTGGGAGGGGTCGGCGCTGCGCAGGGTGATCCGCAGCCCGCCGTCGGGCAGTTCCTCGGCCGTGTCGTGGGTGTAGTACTCGGCCACCCAGCGCCCGCCGGAGGACACCTCGACGACCACCTCCGGGTCGTCCGCCGCCGGGTTGACCAGCCCGCCGCTCAGGTCGCGCGGCTCGCGCCGGGGCGGGTCCGCCGGGACGTCCAGCACCCGGATCTCCGCGACCCGGTCCAGCCGGAACATCCGGTGGTCCTCCGAGGTGCGGCACCACGCCTCCAGGTAGGTGTGCCCCTCGGTGAGCAGCCGGATCGGGTCCACCTCGCGCTCGGTCATCCCGCCGCGCCCGTGCGAGTAGTACCGCAGCCACAGCCGCCGGCCCTCGCTGAGCGCCCGGTCGATGTCCGCGAAGACGTGGCTCTCCGCCTCGAAGGTCACCCCGACGCGGGCGCTGCCCTCGGCGCTCTCCCCGGCCGCGTTCTCGATCTTGGCGACGGCCCGGGTGAGCGCCTCGCGGTCCCCGGCCCGCAGCCCGGGCAGCCCGGCCACCGCGCGGGCGGCCACCAGCAGCGCGGTCGCCTCGTCGGCGGCCAGGCGCAGCGGCTGCGCCACGTCGTCGACGTTGTGCCACCAGATCCGCTCGCCGTCGGTGTCGATGTCGAGCAGGTCCCCGCCGCGGAAGCTGGTGCCGCACATCGGCAGCACGTTGAGGTCCCCGATCAGCTCCCGCTCGGAGATCCCGAACGCCCGCGCCACCTCGGCCACCTCGGCGCCGGGCCGCTCCCGCAGGTAGGTGACCAGCGACAGCATCCGTCGCGTCTGGTCGATCGCATTGCTCATGCCCGCACATCCTCGATACCCGCGACCGCCCGCAGCCGGTCGACCACATCCGCCCGCAGCTCCTCCGGCCCGAGCACCAGCACGTCCGGCCCGAACTCGGCGAGGTCGGCGCCCAGCCCGTTGCCGTACGGGATCTCCAGCTCGTCCCAGACCTCGTCCACCCGGGCACTGCTCAGCGCCTTGGTGCGCAGCGGGAAGCCCGCGCCCCGCCGCACCCGTACGGTCGCGGTGGCGGTGGCGCCCTCCCCGGCGAACTTGGCGACGGTGGCCCGCACGTCCACGTGCTCGGGCACCGGCGCCGCGAAGGCGCCGGGCCTGCTGCGCACCTTGCCGACGATCCGGCTGAGCCGGAACACCCGGGCGTCGCCCCGGTCCCGGTCGTACCCGGCCAGGTACCAGTGCCCGCGCCAGCACTCCAGCGCCCACGGCTCCACGGTGCGCTGGTCCGCGGCGGCCGCGCCGGCCTTGCGGTACTCGAAGGTCACCGGGCGGCGGTCCCGGGCGGCGGTGAGCAGCGGCTCGAACGCGGCCTCCCGGCCGGGGATGCGCGGCTCCAGGGCGGTACGGCCCTCGGCCTCGGCGAAGGGCACCCCGGCCGCCCGCAGCTTCTGCAGGGCTCCGCTGGCCGCGCCGGACATCCTGGCCTGCTGCCAGACCCGGGCGGCCAGGGTCAGCGCGGCCGCCTCCTCGGCGTCCAGCGCGATCTCCGGCAGCCGGTTGCGGTCGGGGCGGGCCAGGTAGCCCAGTTCCCCGTCCAGCGCGTTCTCGTCGACGTCGATCACCAGGCCGAGCTCGCGCAGGTCGTCCTTGTCCCGCTCGAACATCCGGTTGAAGGCGTCCTCGCTGCTGTTCTGCCAGGCTTCGCGGTACGCCTCGATGGATTCCCGCAGCTCCTTCTTGGAGAGCGGACGTCTGGTGTTCATCAGGCACAGGGCGAGATTCATCAGCCGCTCTGCCTTGGCGATCGCCATCGCTGACCCTTCCGGTGTGCCGCGCCGCGCGCGGGGTGCGCCAACCGGGCGATCCGTACCCGGCGGGACCGACCGTACCGGTAGCGGTACGCACCGCAAAAGCCGCCTCCGGATACAGCCGCGGGCCGGGCCCCCGAAGGGGTCCGGCCCGCGCTCCCGTCAGGCTCAGACGCCCAGCAGGTCGACCACGAAGATCAGGGTCGAGTGCGGCGGGATCGCCGAGGTCGGCGACTGCGCGCCGTACGCCAGGTGCGACGGGATGGTCAGCTCACGACGACCGCCGACCTTCATGCCGACGACACCCTGGTCCCAGCCCTTGATGACCCGGCCGCCGCCCAGCGGGAAGCGGAACTCGTTCGGGCTCCGGTTCCAGCTCGCGTCGAACTCCTCGCCGGTCTCGAAGGTCACGCCCACGTAGCGGACCTTGACGTTCTGGCCCGGCTTGGCCTCCTCGCCGTCGCCCACGACGATGTCGCGGATCTTCAGCTCGGTCGGGGCCTCGCCGCCCGGGAAGTCGATCTCGGGCTTCTCGTTGAGGTTGACGCTCACAGTCCCTCTTCTCGCTTTCGCAATCCGTACACGACCGAGCGGCGGGCATCCGCACGCGTGGTCCGTTGCCAGACCACCGTACGGGTGCCCGCCGCCTGTCCGGGAACGGCCACGCGGCCGGACCCGTAGGTCAATCACCCACCATTGTCACCCGAAAGTGGATCAGCCCTGACCCGCGTCGAGGATGTCCACCACGAAGACCAGCGTCGAGCCCGGCGGGATGTCGCCCTGGCCCTTGTCGCCGTAGGCCAGCGCCGCCGGGATCACCAGCTCGACCCGGCTGCCGACGGTCTGGCCCGCCAGCCCCTGGTCCCAGCCCTGGATGACCTGGCCGCCGCCCACCGGGAAGGAGAACGCCTGGCCCTTGCTGAGCGAGGAGTCGAAGACCTTGCCGTCCTTGAACAGCGCGCCGGTGTACTGGACGACGACCTTCTCGCCCTTCTCCACCGCCGGGCCCGTGCCCTTGATCAGGACGTGCGTCCTGAGCTCGGTCGGGTCCTTCGCCCCGGCGACCGGGGTGATCTCCGCCGGCTTCTTGCCGTTGTCCTTGACCTGCGGGAAGTCCGCCGGCGGCGCGGTGACCGTGCCGCTGACCACCGAGTCCGGGGCGTTGGTGTTGCGGATGTCGATCACGAAGATCAGGTCGTCCTTGGCGCCGATCGACATGTCGGCCTTGCCCTTGTCGCCGAACGCGGCGGCCGGCGGGGCCACCACCAGCACGCGCGAACCGGCCTTCTTCCCGACCACGGCCTGGTCCAGCGCCGGGATCAGCGCGTCCGTGCCGGCCTGGAAGATCTGCGGCTTGCCGCTGTTGTCGTACGAGCTCGGGATGTCCTTGCCCGTGTTCCAGTCCTTGGCGGTGTAGTCCACCGAGGTCCAGTTGTTCTTCTCCACCTTGGGGCCGCTGCCCTCGGAGAGGACCTTGACCACGAAGGTGCCGTCCGACTTCTCGCCGGGCACCTGGATCTCGGCCTTCTTGCCGAAGTCGCCCGTGATCGTCGGCAGCACCTTGGCGCTGTCCTTGATCGGCGGCACCGGCTCGGTGGTCGGCGTGGGCGGCGCGGTCTTGGCCGCGTCCGGCTTGGCGGCCGACGGCTCGTCCTTGGTACCGCCGTCCTTGTTCACCAGGTAGAGCGTCACGGCGCTGCCGGCCAGCAGCACGGCGAGGACCGTGCCGAGGATCACACCGAGACGGCCCACCCCGGGCGGGTTCTCGTCGTACCCGGCCTCGGAGACGTCGGCCCGGCGCACGTTGCTGGCGAAGATCTGCGGGGCGTCGTCGCCCTCCTCCTTCGCCGCACCGGCCGGACGCGGGCTCTCGCCCGGCTGCGCCCAGCCTGCCTGCTGCGCGAGGATCGACGGGGGCACGACGATCGACTCGCGATCCGCCGCAACCGCCCCGCCGGGACGCGAGGCGGCCGGGTCACCGGCAGGGCCGTTCGCCGCGGTGCCGTCGCCGCCCGGGCTCGGCGTCTTCTCAGTCATGACTCCCCATCCATCTCGCCACGAGGTCTTCAGGTCCACACCCGGCGTGGTGAGAGCCGGGCCGCCCGCCGCACCGCCCGCCCAGGACCTGGGCGCCGGGGGCGCCTGCCACAGTGCGAGGGCAGTATGACAGCTCAGGATGAGGGCGGACGTGCGCGTCTGCGAACGTCCGCCCAAGCCTACGGAATCCCCGGGGCCAGTTCCTAGGGCCCGTCCTGCCGATCTTCCCGGGGCCGGTCGACAGGACGGGCCCTAAACCGCTTCGAGAATGTCGATCACGAAGACCAGCGTCGAGTTCGCCGGTACGGCGCCCTGCGCCTTGTCCTGGTAGCCGAGCGCCGGCGGCACCACCAGCAGCACCCGGCTGCCGACGTTCTGCCCGACCAGGCCCTTGTCCCAGCCCTCGATCACGCTGCCGGTGCCGATCTGCACCGCCTGCGCGCCGCCGTGCGTCCAGGAGGCGTCGAACTGCTGGCCGTTGCTCCACAGCACCCCGGTGTACTGCACCACCAGCGTCTGCCCGCTCCTGACCGGCTTGCCCTCGCCCTTGACCAGCACCGCCTGCTGGAGGTCCGTCGGCGCCGCCTGCCCCTGCGGGACCGTGATGGTCATCGGCGCCTTGCCGTTGTCCTTGACCTGCGGCAGCGTCGCGGCGGCCTGCGTCATCGCCCCGGTCAGCGTGGAGTCCGGCGGCAGCGCCTCCACGACGTCCAGGACGAACACCACCGTGTCCCCCTTGGCCACCCCCAGCTGGTCCGACCCCTGGTCGCCGAAGGCCGCCGCCGGAGGGGCCACCACCAGCAGCCGGGTGCCCACCTTCTTGCCGATCACGCTCTGGTCCAGCGCCGGCACCAGCTGCCCGCTGCCCGCCTGGTACAGCTGCGGCTTGCCGTTCGGATCGTACGAACTGGGCAGGTCCTTGCCCGTCGTCCAGTCCTTCGCCGTGTAGTTGACCGTCACCCAGTCGCCCTTGTTGACGGCCGACCGCTCGCCCTCGCTCACCGTGTTCACCACGAACTGCCCGCCGGGCCGGGCGCCCTCGGGGATGGTGATGGTCGCCTTGCTGCCGAAACCGCCGCCGGACAGGACCGGCATCGGCGACGCCTCGCTGACCGGAGCGGGCACGGTCGGGGGCGCACTGGCCGTGGACGGCGTCGCCGGGGATGCCGCCTTGGGCGAGCTGCTGCACCCGACGGCGAGCAGCAGCGGCAGCGTGAGAAGCAAACCGGCGGTGCGGCGCACGGTGGTCCTAACTGTCGGTCGAAGTCGGCCATCCCCAACTCGACCCACAGCGTATGCCCGGCACGCCTCCGGCCCCGGTAGACACCACCGGGGCCGGAACCGCCCGAATCACCTGACCCGCGGGAACGTCACATCCCCGCGATCAGCTTCTCCACCCGCTCGTCCACCGACCGGAACGGGTCCTTGCACAGGACGGTGCGCTGCGCCTGGTCGTTCAGCTTCAGGTGCACCCAGTCCACCGTGAAGTCCCGCCGCTGCTCCTGCGCCCGCCGGATGAAGTCCCCGCGCAGCCGGGCCCGGGTGGTCTGCGGCGGCACCGACTTGGCCTCGAAGGTCTTCAGGTCGGTGGTCACCCGCTTCGCCTGCCCCTTGCCCTGGAGCAGGTAGAACAGCCCGCGCCGGCGGTGGATGTCGTGGTACGCGAGGTCGATCTGCGCCACCCGGGGGTTGGACATGCTCATCTGGTGCTTCTCGCGGTAGCGCTCGATGAGCTTGTACTTCATGATCCAGTCGATCTCGGTGGCCACCTCGTCGAGGTTCTCGCTGCGCACGGCCTCCAGGGTGCGGCCCCACAGGTCGAGGACCTGGGCGACGGTGCCGGTGTTGATGCCCTTGCGGTCGGCGAACTCCAGGGCCTTGGTGTAGTACTCCTCCTGGATGTCCAGCGCACTGGCCTCCCGGCCGTTGGCCAGGCGCACCTGGTGGGTGCCGGTGAGGTCGTGGCTGACCTCGCGGATCGCCCGGATCGGGTTCTCCAGCGTGAGGTCGCGCATCACCACGCCGGCCTCGATCAGCCGCAGCACCAGGTCGGTGGAGCCGACCTTGAGCAGCGTCGTGGTCTCCGACATGTTGGAGTCGCCGACGATCACGTGCAGCCGGCGGTAGCGCTCGGCGTCCGCGTGCGGCTCGTCCCTGGTGTTGATGATCGGACGGGAGCGGGTGGTCGCGGAGCTCACGCCCTCCCAGATGTGCTCGGCCCGCTGGCTGACGCAGTAGACCGCGCCGCGCGGGGTCTGCAGCACCTTGCCGGCCCCGCAGATCAGCTGCCGGGTGACCAGGAACGGGATGAGCACGTCCGCGAGGCGGGAGAACTCCCCGTGCCGGGTCACGCAGTAGTTCTCGTGGCAGCCGTAGGAGTTGCCGGCCGAGTCGGTGTTGTTCTTGAAGAGGTAGACGTCCCCCGCGATGCCCTCCTCGTGCAGCCGCCGCTCGGCGTCCACCAGGAGCCCTTCGAGGATGCGCTCGCCCGCCTTGTCGTGCGTCACCAGCTCGACGACGTTGTCGCACTCGGGGGTGGCGTACTCGGGGTGGGAGCCGACGTCGAGGTAGAGGCGGGCGCCGTTGCGCAGGAACACGTTGCTGCTGCGGCCCCAGGAGACGACCCGGCGGAACAGGTACCGCGCCACTTCGTCCGGCGACAGCCGCCGCTGCCCGCGGAACGTACAGGTCACGCCGTACTCGTTCTCCAGCCCGAAAATCCGGCGGTCCATGAGCACTCCCTTGTCTGTCGGAGCTGTCCGAAACCGCCTCCACGGCGGCTGGGCCGCCGCAGGGGCACCGGAGCCCCGTACGGCGGTCGGGCCGCCGCACGGGACTCCTCTGGCACTACTCGTCCGACGGCGGGGTGGCCGCCGGCCTGTCCTCGTCGTCCGACTCGGCGGACTGGTCGCCCTCGAGCAGCCGGCCGAGCTGGTTGCCGAGGATGCGCTTGAACTTGCGTTGCTGGAACCGCTGGCGGTCGAGGACGGCCACCTCCAGCTGCTCCGGGGTCAGGGTGCGCGGGCTGCCCCCGTTGGGGTCGCGGGCCAGCGAGTCGACCGCGACCCTGACGGCCTCGGTCAGGCTCAGCCCGGCGCGGTGGCGCTGGCCCAGGTAGTTGCCGATGGAGTCGGCGTTGCCGCCGACCACCACGTAGTTCTTCTCGTCGACGACCGAGCCGTCCGGCGTGAGCCGGTAGATCTGGTCCTGGTCGACGTCGCGGCCGACCTCGGCCACGATCAGCTCGACCTCGTACGGCTTGTCGCCGACGGAGGAGAAGATGGTGCCCAGCGTCTGGGCGTAGACGTTGGCCAGGCCCCGGGCGGTCACGTCGGCCCGGTCGTAGGAGTAGCCGCGCAGGTCGGCGTAGCGGACGCCGCCGATGCGCAGGTTCTCGAACTCGTTGTAGCGGCCGACCGCCGCGAAGGCGATCTTGTCGTAGATCTCGGAGACCTTGTGCAGCGCCCGCGAGGTGTTCTCCGCGACGAAGACGATGCCGTCGGCGTAGGTGAGCACGACCACGCTGCGACCGCGCGCGATGCCCTTGCGGGCGTACTCCGCGCGGTCCGCCATGGCCTGCTGGGGTGAGACGTAGAACGGTGTCGACACCGGCGGTCGTCCCTTTCCTGTGAGGTGGCGGCTAGATCAGCGGGGCCTGCGGGCCGTTGGGACGGGTCAGGCGCTCGTCGGTGATCGCGACGGCGATCTCGGCGACCTCCGACTCGGTGAGCCGGCGGAAGCCGTCCTCCGTGATCAGCGAGACGATGGGGTAGATCTTGCGGGCGAGGTCCGGGCCACCGGTGGCGGAGTCGTCGTCGGCCGCGTCGTAGAGCGCCTGGATGACCAGGGTGGCGGCCTGCTCGGCCGTCAGGTCCTCGCGGTAGAGCTTCTTGAGCGAGCCCCGCGCGAACACCGAGCCGGAGCCGGTAGCGGCGAACCCGCGCTCCTCCGAACGCCCGCCGGTGACGTCGTAGTTGAAGATCCGGCCGCGCCCGAGGTCGAAGTCGTAGCCGGCGAACAGCGGGACGACGGCCAGGCCCTGCATCGCCATGCCCAGGTTGCCCCGGATCATGGTGGTCAGCCGGTTGGCCTTGCCCTCCAGGGAGAGCGTGGTGCCCTCGATCTTCTCGTAGTGCTCCAGTTCCAGCTGGAACAGCCGGACCATCTCGACCGCGAGGCCCGCGGTACCGGCGATGCCGACCGCGCTGTACTCGTCGGCCGGGAAGACCTTCTCGATGTCGCGCTGGGCGATCACGTTGCCCATCGTCGCCCGCCGGTCACCGGCGATCACCACGCCGCCGGCGAAGATCGCGGCGACGATCGTCGTGCCGTGCGGCGCCTCGACCACGGCCCCCTCGGGGAGCCCGCGGTGGCCGGGCAGCATCTCCGGCTTGTGCTCGGCGAGGAAGTCCAGGAACGAGGACGACCCCGGAGTCAGGAAGGCAGCCGGTAGACGCCCGGTGCCACGAGTGTTGGGTTCCACACGATTCCTTCCAGGTAGCTTGAAGCGCGCGCTGCCCGCACCCTACCCGCCCGACGATCATCGTCAGCGGGTGGAGGGCCGGTGCCGGACGGCCGGGCCGCCCGGCCGCGTTTCGACGGTCGCGACCGTGAATTCCCGAATACCGGGGGCGGGGGCTATTGCCCGCCCTTCTGCACGAATCCGCGCACGAAATCCTCGGCGTTCGACTCGAGTACCTCGTCGATTTCGTCGAGAACCGCGTCGACGTCGTCGCTCAGCTTTTCCTGGCGCTCCTTGAGGTCGTCGGAATTCTGGGTTTCCGCCGCCTGCTCCTCGACCTCCTCGGAAGAGCGGTTCGCCCGCTGCTGGCCGCCGCCGGTGTCCTTGCTCGCCATTTCCCTCACCCCGCTCGATTCGTCTGGCACGGTTTGGTCGGTGGGTCGGTGCTGGTTGCACCGACCCTATACACAAGGTGCGACTGCCGCTCCCGGTTTGCCGGTGGCGCTTCCTGTCCAACACCCGCTGCCACCCCGGATGATTCCCATTCGGCGGACGTTCACCCGTGGTGATCGAAAAGTTACCCGCCGGCCAGGACGCGGAGGAGGTCCTCCGCCGTGCGGCAGCGGTCCAGCAGTTCCTTGACGTGGTTGCGGGTGCCCCGCAGCGGCTCCAGGGTGGGCACCCTCTGCAACGAGTCCCGCCCCGGCAGGTCGAAGATCACCGAGTCCCAGGAGGCCGCCGCGACGTGCTCGGCGTACTGGTCGAGGCAGCGCCCGCGGAAGTAGGCCCTGGTGTCCTCCGGGGGCTGGGTGACGGCCCGCTCGACCTCCTCCTCGGTCACCAGCCGCTCGAAGCGGCCGCGGGCCACCAGACGGTTGTAGAGGCCCTTCTCGGGCCGCACGTCGCTGTACTGGAGGTCCACGAGGTGGAGCCGGGAGTTGTCCCACTCCAGCGCGTCCCGGCTGCGGTAGCCCTCCAGGATCTCCCGCTTGGCGATCCAGTCCAGTTGCTTGGAGAGCGACATCGGGTCGTTCTCCAGGCGGGCCAGGACGTCCTCCCAGCGGGCCAGCACGTCCACGGTCTGCTCGTCGGCGTCCGTGCCGAAGCGGTCCTCGACGTACTTGCGGGCCAGCTCGAAGTACTCCAGCTGGAGCTGGACGGCGGTGAGCTTGCGCCCGTTGCGCAGGGTGATGAGGTGCTTGAGGTTCGGGTCGTGGGAGACCCGGTGCAGGGTGCGCACCGGCTGGTCGACGGCGAGGTCGGAGGCGATGAAGGAGTCCTCGATCATCGACAGGACCAGCGAGGTGGTGCCCAGCTTGAGGTAGGTGGAGATCTCGGAGAGGTTGGCGTCCCCGATGATCACGTGCAGCCGGCGGTACTTCTCGGCGTCGGCGTGCGGTTCGTCGCGGGTGTTGATGATCGGCCGCTTGAGGGTGGTCTCCAGGCCGACCTCGACCTCGAAGTAGTCGGCGCGCTGGCTGATCTGGAAGCCGTGCGCCGAGCCGTCCTGGCCCAGGCCCACCCGGCCGGCGCCGGTCACGACCTGGCGGGAGACGAAGAACGGCGTGAGGTGGCGGACGATGTCGGCGAACGGCGTCGCCCGCTTCATCAGGTAGTTCTCGTGGGTGCCGTAGGAGGCGCCCTTGTTGTCGGTGTTGTTCTTGTACAGGAGGATGTTCTGCCCGTTGGGCAGCTCCAGCGCGCGCCGGGCGGCGGCGGCCATGATCCGCTCGCCGGCCTTGTCCCAGAGCACGGCGTCGCGCGGGTTGGTCACCTCGGGCGAGCTGTACTCCGGGTGCGCGTGGTCCACGTAGAACCGGGCCCCGTTGGTGAGGATCACGTTGGCGAGGCCGATGTCCTCGTCGGTCAGCTGGCTGGCGTCCGCCACCTCGCGCGCGAGGTCGAAGCCCCGCGCGTCGCGCAGCGGGTTCTCCTCCTCGAAGTCCCAGCGGGCCCGCCGGGCCCGGTGCATCGCCGCCGCGTACGCGTTGACGATCTGGGACGAGGTGAGCATGGCGTTGGCGTTGGGGTGCCCGGGTACGGAGATCCCGTACTCGGTCTCGATCCCCATCACGCGCCGTACGGTCATGCGGCCCTCCTTGCCCCGTGGCCCGCCCCGGACGGGCGGAACACACTGACGTACCGCTGAACAACACCGACGCCGGCGTTGTGCCCGCGGACGGTGGGTCGAGCCTAGAACCCGGCGCTGAGAGGCGGGCCCCGAGACGCGCCGTCCGGCTGCGGGGCCGCGAGGCGCCACAGCCGGACGGTGTGCAGGTGCTTACAGGTACTGCCCCGTGTTGGCGACGGTGTCGATGGAGCGGCCGGACTCGGCGCCCTGCTTCCCGGTGACGAGGGTGCGGATGAAGACGATCCGCTCGCCCTTCTTGCCGGAGATGCGGGCCCAGTCGTCCGGGTTGGTGGTGTTGGGCAGGTCCTCGTTCTCCTTGAACTCGTCCACGCAGGCGGCGAGCAGGTGGGAGACGCGAAGGCCGCGCTGACCGTGGTCGAGGAAGTCCTTGATGGCCATCTTCTTCGCGCGGTCGACGATGTTCTGGATCATCGCGCCGGAGTTGAAGTCCTTGAAGTACAGGACCTCCTTGTCACCGTTGGCGTAGGTGACCTCCAGGAAGCGGTTCTCCTCCGTCTCGGAGTACATCCGCTCCACCACGGACTGGATCATCGCGGCCACCGTGGCCCCGAGGGAGCCGTCGTGCTCCTTGAGGTCGTCCGGGTGGAACGGCAGCGAGTCCTTGAGGTACTTGGAGAAGATGTCCTTCGCGGCCTCGGCGTCGGGGCGCTCGATCTTGATCTTGACGTCCAGGCGGCCGGGCCGCAGGATCGCCGGGTCGATCATGTCCTCGCGGTTCGAGGCGCCGATGACGATGACGTTCTCCAGGCCCTCCACGCCGTCGATCTCGGCGAGCAGCTGCGGGACGATGGTGTTCTCCACGTCCGAGCTGACACCCGAGCCGCGGGTGCGGAAGAGCGACTCCATCTCGTCGAAGAAGACGATGACGGGCGTGCCCTCGCTCGCCTTCTCCCGGGCCCGCTGGAAGACCAGGCGGATCTGCCGCTCGGTCTCGCCCACGTACTTGTTGAGCAGCTCGGGGCCCTTGATGTTGAGGAAGTAGCTCTTCCCCTGCGGGCGGCCGGTGACCTCGGCGACCTTCTTGGCCAGCGAGTTGGCGACCGCCTTGGCGATGAGCGTCTTGCCGCAGCCGGGCGGGCCGTAGAGCAGGACGCCCTTGGGCGGGCGCAGCTCGTACTCCTTGAAGAGGTCGGCGTGCAGGTACGGCAGCTCGACCGCGTCGCGGATCTGCTCGATCTGGTTGCCGAGGCCGCCGATCTGGCGGTAGTCGATGTCCGGGACCTCCTCGAGGACCAGCTCCTCGACCTCGGACTTCGGCACGACCTCGTACACGTAGCCGGAACGCGGTTCCAGCAGCAGTGCGTCCCCCGCCCGGATGGTGATCCCCCGCAGCGGTTCCGCGAGGCGCACCACCCGCTCGTCGTCGGTGTGGCCGATGACCAGGGCGCGTTCGCCGTCCTCGAGGATCTCCTTGAGGGTGACGATCTCGCCGATGCGCTCGAAGGCCATCGCGTCCACGATGTTGAGGGCCTCGTTGAGCATCACCTCCTGGCCGCGCCGCAGTTCGTCGAGGGCGACGGTGGGGCTGACGTTGACGCGGAGCTTGCGCCCCCCGGTGAAGATGTCCGCGGTGCCGTCCTCGTTGGCTTCGAGGAAGGTGCCGAAGCCCGCCGGGGGCTGTGCCAGCCGGTCCACTTCCTCCTTGAGGGCCACGATCTGGTCGCGGGCCTCACGCAGGGTGGAGGCGAGCCGTTCGTTCTGGGCGGTCACGCCGGCCAGGTTGGTCTGGAGCTCGACGATCCGCTCTTCGAGGATTCTCGAATTGCGCGGCGAGTCGGCGAGCTTGCGGCGCAGCACGGCGATTTCCTGCTCAAGGAACGAGACCTGAGCGGCCTCGTCGGAACCACGAGCGGGCCTGCCGGTGCTGCGGTTGTAGTCGTCATCGTGGGCTGCCACGGTCCTCACCTCCTCCGGGGAGCTGGACGCTTCCAGACCCTACCTGGGACCAGGGGTCCGTAAACCCCTAGATCAAGAAAGATGGAACGGGCGTGTCCGATCTTCGCCCCAGCGTGCTTCCCCTCTGCTAAGGGGATACCCACCGCGCACCGCCCAAAGCAGGCCAGATGTATCGTCGAGCGAAGTGATATCCGATCGCGACCGGTACTCAGGGTCCGATCGTTGTACGAATGGCGGGATTACCCCGGAAACGGGGTCGACCCGGGACAGAAACGGCAGGGGACATGTCGGTGACCGAGCAGACGGCGACGCAGGCCGAGCAACTGGAGGTGTGGATCGACCAGGATCTGTGCACCGGCGACGGCATCTGCGCGCAGTACGCCCCCGAGGTCTTCGAGCTGGACATCGACGGGCTGGCCTATGTGAAGGGCCCTGACGAGGAGTTGCGCCAGCAACCCGGGGAGACCGCCCCGGTGCCGCTGACGATCCTTCAGGACGTGGTGGACTCGGCGAAGGAGTGCCCCGGCGACTGCATCCACGTGCGCCGGGTCTCGGACCGGGTCGAGGTGTACGGGCCTGACGCCGAGTAGCGGCGGGCCCTGCGGGCCCTACGTACGGCTGACCGGGGCGGCGGTCTGGGAGCGTTCCCAGCCGCCGCCCCTGCGCGTCCAGGTCAGGTCGAGCGAGAGGTCGGGGGCGTAGCGCGGCACGTCGTCGCTCGAATACCCCTGCGCGTGGCCGGTGATGGCCCCGTCCGAGCGCAGCGCGAGCCGGCCGACGGTGAGGTTCTCCCGCTCGGAGAGCAGGGTGGCGAGCACGGTGGGGGTGCGGTCGGCGCCGAAGCCCAGCAGGTAGACGGCGTCCGGCGGGGTGCCGTTCTCGGCGTCGCAGTGCGCGGCGACGACGGTGGCCGGTTTGCCGTCGGCGAGGACGGCGGGCACGCTGAGCGCGGCCTTCACCGGGAACGGGCCGCAGTCGAGCGGCAGTTGTGCCCCGCTCGGGTCGGGGGCGGCGGCCGGGGGCAGCGCCGAGGGGGTGGAGCGCAGCGGCACCGGGGTGCCGGTCGCCGGGGAGGCGGCGAGGGCGGTGGCGACCACCGCGCCGCAGCCGGCGAGGGCAAGGGCCCAGTGCCAGGCGGAAGTTCGCGGGTGCCCGGGGCCCGTACGGCCCCGCGGTGTCTGCTGTCCGGCCTGCGCCTTGACCGCGGTCTCCACCAGGCGTCCCCTCCAGTGGTGTCCAGTGGTGCGGGTGAGCCAGCATCGTCCCACACCGGGGCGGCGCGCACGACGAAGGGGGTGGTACGGGCCGAAGCCCGCACCACCCCCTTCACATCGCTTCACATCACTTCACATCGCTGAACGGTCAGCCGAGGTCCGGCTGCTCCGGGTCCGCCTCGCGGGCGGCCTTGCGGGCGGCGGCGCGCTCCTGGAGCGTCATCTCGGACGCCCCGTTGTCGTAGTCCTCGCCGTACGCGCCCTTGGCGGGGCGGCGGCGGCGCAGCGGCGGCTCGACGCCGTCCGCCAGGCGGCGGGCGGTGAGCAGGAAGCCGGTGTGGCCGATCATCCGGTGGTCCGGGCGGACGGCCAGGCCCTCCAGGTGCCAGGTGCGGACCATGGTCTCCCACGCCTGCGGCTCGGTGAAGCTGCCGTGCTCGCGCAGCGCCTCGACGGTGCGCGACATCTGCGTGGTGGTGGCCACGTAGCAGCAGATCAGGCCGCCGGGGACGAGCGCGCCTGCGGCGACGTCCAGGCACTCCCAGGGGGCGAGCATGTCGAGGATGACGCGGTCGACGTCGGTCTCGACCAGGTTGTCCTGGAGGTCGCCGACGGTGAGCTTCCACGCCGGGTGCGGGCCGCCGAAGTAGCGCTCCACGTTGCCCTGGGCGATGTCGGCGAAGTCCTGCCGGCGCTCGTACGAGGCGAGCATGCCGGTGTCGCCGACGGCGCGCAGCAGGTACGTGCTGAGCGCTCCCGAGCCGACTCCGGCCTCGACCACGCGGGCACCCGCGAAGATGTCGGCCATCGCCAGGATCTGACCCGCGTCCTTGGGGTAGATCACGGCGGCGCCGCGCGGCATGGACAGGACGTAGTCGGGGAGCAGGGGGCGCAGCGCGAGGTACGGGACGTTCCCCGTGGTGCGCACGACCGTGCCCTCGGGGGCGCCGATCAGCTCGTCGTGGGGGAACGCACCCTTGTGGGTGTGGAACTGGTTCCCGGCCTGGAGCGTGAACGTGTAGTGGCGACCCTTGGGGTCGGTCAGCTGGACCTGGTCCCCGACCTGGAAGGGCCCGCGTCGGCGGGCGGCACCGGTCGGTTCGGACATGCGGGCAATCCTACGGGAAGCGCACCGGCCCGCCCGACCAGGGCTGTCGCGGAACGATCACGGCCTCCCGCGCGGCCGCTCAGTACCGGGCCAGGGCGGAGCTGAGGCGCTGCTCGATGTCGGTGAGCGCGGCGACGCCGAACATCCGGCCGTCCGCCTCGACGACGAGGTACTCCCCCGCCGGGGTGGCCTGGAGGGCGCGCAGCAGGTCCTCGCCGCCGAGGTCGGCGTCCAGGCGCATGCCGGGCTCCAGGTCGCGGGAGAGCGGGCCGACGGAGACCCAGGGGCGGCGGTGCTCGGGCACGGCCCGTACGGCCGACTCGCGGACGATGGCGATCGGCTCGCCCCGGCCGTCCACCACCACGACGGCGCCGGCCTGGGCCTCGCGGGCGCGGCGCATGGCCTCGCCGAGGGGGGTGTCGGCGGTGACCTCGACGGCGCGGCGGGCGATGTCGCGCAGCCTCAGGCCCGGCAGGACCTCCTTGAGGCGGGCGTTGCGCAGGCTGCCCGTCGCGCCGTTCCAGATGATCGCGGCGAGGACGGCGGCCAGGACGGCGTCGACCAGGGTGTCGGTTCCGGAGCGCTCGGTGGTGCGGGCCGCGTTGAGCAGCGGCAGGCCGACGAGGACGGCGACGGCGAGCACCCGGCCCGCCCAGGCGGCGGCGACGGTGCCGGCCATGGGCCTGCCGGTGATCGCCCAGACCACGGCGCGCAGCATCCGGCCGCCGTCCAGCGGCAGGCCCGGCAGCAGGTTGAAGGCGGCGACGACGAAGTTGGCGACCGTCAGCCCGGTGAGCAGCACCCCGGGCACGGTGGAGAGCTCCACGGCCTGCACGGCCAGCAGGAACAGCCCACCGAGGACGAGCGAGAGCAGCGGGCCGACGAAGGCGAGCCAGAACTCGCGCCAGGGCGACTCGGCCTCGTTCTCGATCTCCGAGACGCCGCCGAAGAACTGCAGCTGGATGCGCCGCACCCCGAGCCGGTAGCGCAGCGCGACCAGGGTGTGGGCGAGCTCGTGCACCAGGACGGAGGCGTAGAAGGCGACGGCGAAGAAGAACGCGAGGAGGTAGCGGGCGCCGCCGAGGTCGGGCAGGACGTCGCCGAGCTGGCCGCCGAAGACCCAGGTGATCAGCGCGGCGATGACGAACCAGGAGGGGGTGACGTAGATCGGCACGCCGAAGGGGCGGCCCATCAGGATGCCGCCGCCGCGCCCGGGCGGCTCCGGGCGGCGCCCGCGGTCGTCCTTCGGCGGCTGGTCGGAGGTCTGCTGCCCCCTGCTGTCGCTCACCGTGATCCCTTCGGTCGTCTCCGCCGCGTCGTGCCCGGTGCGCCCACGCTACGTGATCGCGGGCCTGCCGCGGCGCGGGCCCCACGATCCCTTCATACCCATCGCGGGGGGTGCCCTGGCAGAGCCGTGGCAGCGGGATGACAGCGAAGGGCAATAGGGTCGTGGGCATGCAGCAGACCGACACCACCACACCGGCCGTGGCCGCGGCCCGCCCGGCGGCGGCGCCGACCGGCCTGTCCCCGTCCCGGGCGGGGGACTTCCTGACCTGTCCCCTGCTGTACCGGCTGCGGGTGATCGACCGGCTTCCGGAGCCGCCGAGCGCGGCGGCGACCAGGGGCACCCTGGTGCACGCGGTGCTGGAGCGGCTGTTCGACTCCCCCGCGACAGAGCGCACGCCCGAGCGGGCGCTCGGGCTGCTGCGCCCGCAGTGGGAGCGGCTGCTCGGGGAACGGCCGGAGCTGGCCGGATTGTTCCCGGAGGATCCGGACGGCGCGGCGCTGACCCGCTGGCTGGCGGACGCCGAGAAGCTGGTCGGCCAGTGGTTCCGCCTGGAGGACCCGACGCGGCTGCACCCGGTGGAGCGCGAGCTGTACGTGGAGACGGCGCTGGAGTCGGGCCTGCTGCTGCGCGGGTACATCGACCGGGTGGACGTCGCCCCGACCGGCGAGGTCCGGCTGGTGGACTACAAGACCGGCCGGGCGCCCTCGCGGGACTTCGAGGGCAAGGCGATGTTCCAGATGAAGTTCTACGCGCTGGTGGTGTGGCGCTGGAAGGGCGTGATCCCCCGGCGGCTGCAACTGGTCTACCTCGGCGGGGGCGGGGACGTGGTGAGCTACGACCCGGACGAGGCGGACCTGCTGGCGGTGGAGCGCAAGCTGCTGGCGCTGTGGGAGCGGATCGGCCACGCCGTGGCCACCGGGGATTTCCCGGCCACCCGCAACCGGCTCTGCGACTGGTGCGATCATCAGGCCAGTTGCCCGGAGTTCGGGGGCACCCCGCCGCCGTACCCCCTTCCCGTGGCAGCACGAGCACGTACGTCTGAAGAGGACGATCCCACGGGGGATCTGAGGAGCAAGGAGTCCGAGTGACGATCCGAGTGCTGCTGGTCGACGACCAGCCGCTGCTGCGCACGGGTTTCCGGATGATCCTGGAGGCCGAGACCGACCTGGTGGTGGTCGGTGAGGCCGGCGACGGACAGCAGGCGCTGGACCAGGTGCGGGCGCTGCAGCCCGACGTGGTGCTGATGGACATCCGGATGCCGCGGATGGACGGCGTCGAGGCGACCCGCAGGATCGCCGGCCCCGGGCGCGACGGCCCGGCCAAGGTGCTGGTGCTGACCACCTTCGACCTGGACGAGTACGTGGTGGAGGCGCTGCGCGCGGGCGCGAGCGGCTTCCTCCTCAAGGACGTCCCGGCCGAGGAGCTGGTGCAGGCCATCCGGGTGGTCGCGGACGGCGCGGCCATGCTGGCGCCGAGCATCACCCGCCGGCTGCTGGACATGTACGCCACCAAGCTGCCCTCGGGCGAGGAGGCGCCGCCGCAGGCCCTGGGCGCGCTGACCGACCGGGAGCTGGAGGTGCTGAAGCTGGTGGCCCGCGGGCTGTCGAACGCGGAGATCGCCGCCGAGCTGTTCGTCAGCGAGACGACGGTCAAGACACACGTCGGCCACGTGCTGACCAAGCTCCAGCTGCGCGACCGGGTGCAGGCCGCGGTGTACGCCTACGAGAGCGGGCTGGTGCGCCCCGGCGCCCTGTAGGACACCTGTAGGACACGCACGAGGAAGGCCCGCTCCGGCGTCCGGAGCGGGCCTTCCTCGTGCGCCTAGTTGCTGCGGCCGATGTCCCAGAAGCGGAACACGCCGGTGGTGTCGACGGTGGACTCGACGCCGGTGATGTACGAGCGCGCGGCGAAGAACGCCTTGTTCTGGTACAGCGGGATGAGCGGCGCGTTCTCCGCGACGATCTGCTGGATCTGCGCGTAGCCGGCGGCGGCGGCGCTGCGGTCGGCCTGCTTGAGGCCGTCCGGCACCAGCTTGCCGCTGATCCGCGGGTCGTCCCAGCCGTGGTGGTAGGCGCCGCCCTGGACGATCAGCGGGGCGATGTAGTTGTCCGGGTCCGGGTAGTCGGCGAACCAACCGATGATGTACGCCTGGTACTTGCCCTCGGACCAGCCCTTCTTGTAGGCGTCCCAGTCGGGCTCCTGCTGGACGGTCACCTGGAACAGGCCGCCGACCTCGAGCTGCTTCTTGAGCGTCTCCGGTTCGGCGTTGCCGGCCCGCGAGCGCGACCAGGTGAGGTTGAGCTTGACCGGCAGCTGGACCTTGGCGTCGGTGAGGATCTTCTTCGCCTTGGCGGTGTCCTGGTCGCCGTAGCGGTCGAAGTAGGCGGTGGTGTGGCCGTTGACGCCGGCCGGGACGAGCGCGTACAGCGGCTGGACGGTCCGGGCGAAGACGTCGCGGGCGAGCGCCTTGCGGTCGAGCAGCTGGGCGGCGGCCTGGCGGACGGCGACGTTGCCGCCGACGGAGTCCTTGGTGTTGAAGACCAGCGAGCGGGTGTCGTTGCTGTCGCCCTCGACGACCTGCACGTCCGAGGCGCCGGACTGCTGGTCGGAGTGCATCTGGGCGGCGGTGTTCGGCTCCAGGCTGTTGTCGGTGAGGTCGACCTCGCCCTTGTCCAGCGCGGTCTTGAGGTCGGCCGGCTGGTCGAAGTACCGCACGGTGAACTTGCTGTTGCGCGGCTTGGCCTCGCCGCTGTACTTGTCGTTGGTCACCAGCACGACCTTGCCGAGCCGCTGCCCGTCGCCCTTGCCGGCCTTGACCATCTCGACCGAGTCGAAGCGGTACGGGCCGGAGCCGACCAGCTTGTCGTTGGCGACGAGCTTGTCCGCCGGGTACGCCTGGTGGTCGACGATGGCGCCGGCCGGGCCGGCGAGCTTGGCCGGGAGGGTGGCGTCGGGGGCGCCAAGGTGGAAGAGCACCTCGTTGTCGCCCTTGGCCTCGACCGTCTTGATGGAGGAGAGCAGCGAGCCCGGGCCGTTGGGGTCGTTGATCTTCCGGGTGCGCTCGACGGAGAACACCACGTCCTGGGCGGTCAGCGGGTGGCCGTTGGAGAACTTGAGGCCGGGGCGCAGGGTGCAGTGGTACTGCATGGCGTCGGCGCCGGAGAACTCGCAGGACTGCGCGGCGTCCGGGGAGGGCGCGCTGGAGGCGGCGGGGAAGGCCAGCAGCGACTGGAAGGTGTTGCGCAGCAGCATCCAGGACGCGGAGTCGTACGCGGCGGCCGGGTCCAGCACGCCGGTGAGCTGGGTCGTCCCCATGGTGATCGCCTTGCCGTCGCCGCCCTTGACGGCGTCGGTCACCGACCCGCAGCCGGTCAGCGTCACGGCGACCAGGCCGGCACAACCGAGTGCTGCCAGGCGTTCAGCGGGAGTTCTCACGGGCGCGTCCTTGGGCTGGGGTACGAACCCGAGTAGCGTGCCATATCGAACACATTCGACCGGTACCCGTGAAGATGACGTTTGGGATACGGGAGTTGGGGGCAGTCGGCGATACCCGACGAGTTGTCAGGCATTGCCCGATTTCTCCCCGGGGCGAACCTCGAAGGCGGTACGAACAAATCCCCTTACCAGCCGGTAGGGGCGCCCGCGATGAGATGACAATCACACTCAAACATTCACACCCGGGCGGCGACCACCGAGCGCAGCAGGTCCAGGTCCACCTGCTCCAGCGAGGAGACCACCAGGCGCCCAGGGGCCGGCTCGATCGGCGCCACCGACGGCACCGCGATCACCGGGCAGCCCGCCGCCTCGCCCGCCCGTACCCCGGTCGGGGTGTCCTCGACCACCACGCAGCGGCCCGGCTCGGCGCCCAGGCGGCGGGCCGCCTCCAGGTACGGGTCCGGGAACGGCTTGGTGCGCGCCACCTCGTCGCCGCCGATGGTGAAGGCGAAGTGCTCGGCGCCCAGCGAGCGCAGCACGATGTCGATCACGTGCCGGTGCGAGGCCGACACCAGGGCGGCCGGGATCCCGTGCGCGTCCAGGGTGTTGAGCAGCCGCTCGGCGCCCGGCATCAGCGGCACCCCGCCGGCGAGCAGTTCCACGAAGCGCTCGTTGACCATCACCCCGAGGTCGGCCGGGGCGATGTCCACGCCGGTGCGGCCGACCAGGTAGTCCATCACCCGCGTCATCGGGCCGCCGACCACGTGGGCGCGGTCCGCCTCGTCCAGCTGGTGGCCCAGCTCGGCGAAGAGCGTGACCTCGGCCTGCCACCAGAAGTCCTCGGTGTCCACCAGCGTGCCGTCCATGTCCAGCAGCACCGCCTGGAGCCCCCGGGCGTCCCCGTGGTCGAGCACGCGCGTGGCGGTGGTGGTGGAGGTCATGGCGGCTTCCTTCCGTCCGGACCCGGGCGCGCCCGGGGATGGCACAGGCCGGCCCGCTGGTGAGCGGACCGGCCCGTTCAGGATCATCCAGAATACGCCCGCACCCTCCGGAAAGAGCGAACGCGGCGGGGCGATGGGATTACCGGGCGTTGAAGTACTTCGCCTCGGGGTGGTGGATCACGATCGCGTCCGTGGACTGCTCCGGGTGCAGCTGGAACTCCTCGGAGAGCACCACGCCGATCCGCTCGGGCCGCAGCAGCTCGGCGATCTTGGAGCGGTCCTCCAGCTCGGGACAGGCCCCGTAGCCGAGCGAGAACCGGGCGCCGCGGTACTTGAGCGCGAACATGTCCTTCACGTCCTGCGGGTCCTCGCCGGAGAAGCCCAGCTCGTAGCGGACCCGGGCGTGCCAGAACTCGGCCAGCGCCTCGGCCAGCTGGACGGAGAGGCCGTGCAGCTCCAGGTAGTCGCGGTAGGAGTTCTCCGCGAACAGTTCGTTGGCCGCCTCCGAGATCCGGTTGCCCATGGTGACGACCTGAAGGCCCACCACGTCCCGCTGGCCGGACTCCTCCGGGCGGAAGAAGTCCGCCAGGCAGAGTCGGCGCCCGCGCCGCTGGCGGGGGAAGGTGAAGCGGGTGCGCTCGGTGCCGTCCTCGTGGAAGACGATCAGGTCGTCGCCCTTGGAGTTGGCCGGGTAGTAGCCGTAGACCACGGCGGCCTCCAGCCAGCCCTCGGTCTGCAGCCGGTCCAGCCAGGCGCGCAGCCGCGGCCGGCCCTCGGTCTCCACCAGCTCCTCGTACGAGGGACCGTCACCGGCGCGGGCGGCCTTGAGCCCCCACTGCCCCTTGAACAGCGCGTCCTCGTCCAGCCAGGAGGCGTAGTCGGCGAACGGGATGCCCTTGACGATGCGGTCGCCCCAGAACGGCGGGGTCGGCACCCGGTTGTCCACCACGACGTCGGAGCGGATCTGGCCGAGGTTGACCTCGGGCTCCGGCTCCTCCACCTGGGCGCGGGCGTGGCGGCGCTGCTTGAGCTCCGGCAGGGCCGCGCCGGGCACGCCGCGCTTGACGGCGATCAGCGCGTCCATCAGCCGCAGGCCCTCGAAGGCGTCGCGGGCGTAGCGGACCTCGCCCTCGTAGATCTCGTGCAGGTCCTGCTCGACGTAGGCGCGGGTCAGGGCGGCGCCGCCGAGGATCACCGGGTAGCTGGCGGCCAGCTTGCGCTGGTTCAGCTCCTCCAGGTTCTCCTTCATGATCACGGTGGACTTGACCAGCAGTCCGGACATGCCGATGACGTCCGCCCTGTGCTCCTGGGCGGCGTCGAGGATCGCCGAGACGGGCTGCTTGATGCCCAGGTTGACCACGTTGTAGCCGTTGTTGGACAGGATGATGTCCACCAGGTTCTTGCCGATGTCGTGGACGTCGCCCTTGACGGTGGCCAGCACGATGGTGCCCTTGCCCTCGCTGTCGGACTTCTCCATGTACGGCTCCAGGTGGGCCACCGCCGTCTTCATCACCTCGGCGGACTGGAGCACGAACGGCAGCTGCATCTGGCCGGAGCCGAACAGCTCGCCGACCACCTTCATGCCCGACAGCAGGGTGTCGTTGATGATCTCCAGCGCCGGGCGCACCGTCAGCGCCTCGTCCAGGTCGGCCTCCAGGCCGTTGCGCTCCCCGTCGATGATGCGGCGCTGCAGCCGCTCGTCCAGCGGGAGCGCGGCCAGCTCCTCGGCCTTGGACGCCTTGACGGAGGCGCTGGAGACGCCCTCGAACAGCTCCAGCAGGCGCTGCAGCGGGTCGTAGCCCTCGCGGCGGCGGTCGTAGACCAGGTCGAGGGCGGCCTCGCGCTGGTCCTCGGGGATCCGGGAGATCGGCAGGATCTTGGAGGCGTGCACGATCGCCGAGTCCAGTCCGGCCTCCACGCACTCGTGCAGGAAGACGGAGTTGAGCACCACGCGGGCGGCCGGGTTGAGGCCGAAGGAGATGTTCGACAGGCCCAGGGTGGTCTGCACCCCGGGGCGGCGGCGCTTGAGCTCGCGGATGGCCTCGATGGTCTCGATGCCGTCCCGGCGAGACTCCTCCTGGCCGGTGGCCAGGGTGAAGGTGAGGCAGTCGACCAGGATCGAGCCCTCGTCGATGCCGTAGTCGGCGGTCAGCTCGGCGATCAGGCGCTCGGCGATCTCCACCTTGTGGGCGGCGGTGCGGGCCTGGCCCTCCTCGTCGATGGTGAGGGCGATCAGGCCGGCGCCGTGCTCGCGGGCCAGCGAGGCGATCCTCCCGAAGCGCGAGTCCGGGGCGTTGCCGTCCTCGTAGTTGACGGAGTTGAGCACCGCGCGGCCGCCGATGGCCTCCAGGCCCGCGCGCAGCACGTCGGGCTCGGTGGAGTCCAGCACGATCGGCAGGGTGGAGGCGGTGGCCAGGCGGCCTGCGATCTCCTTCATGTCGGCGACGCCGTCGCGGCCCACGTAGTCCACGCACAGGTCCAGCAGGTGGGAGCCGTCGCGGATCTGGTCGCGGGCGATCTCCACGCACGCCTGCCAGTCCCCGGCGAGCATCGACTCGCGGAACTTCTTCGAGCCGTTGGCGTTGGTGCGCTCGCCGATCGCCAGGTACGAGGTGTCCTGGCGGAACGGCACGGCCTGGTAGAGCGAGGCGGCGGACGGCTCGGGCTGCGGGTCGCGCGGGGCGACCGGGCGGCCCTGGACGCGCTCGACGACCTGGCGCAGGTGCTCGGGGGTGGTGCCGCAGCAGCCGCCGACCAGCGAGAGCCCGTACTCGCGGGTGAACACGTCGTGGGCGTCGGCCAGCTCGGCCGGGGTCAGCGGGTAGTGGGCGCCGTCCTTGCCGAGCACCGGCAGGCCCGCGTTCGGCATGCAGGACAGGCCGATCCTCGCGTTCTTGGCCAGGTAGCGCAGGTGCTCGCTCATCTCGGCGGGTCCCGTGGCGCAGTTCATCCCGATGTAGTCGATGCCCAGCGGCTCCAGGGCGGTCAGCGCCGCGCCGATCTCGGAGCCGAGCAGCATGGTGCCGGTGGTCTCCACGGTCACCTGGGCCAGGATCGGCAGGTCCAGGCCCGCCTCGGCCAGGGCGCGCTTGCAGCCGAGGACCGCGGCCTTGGTCTGGAGCAGGTCCTGGCTGGTCTCCACCAGCAGGGCGTCCGCCCCGCCGGCGATCAGCCCGGCCGCGTTCAGCCGGAAGCCCTCGCGCAGGGTCTCGTACGGGGCGTGGCCCAGGGTGGGCAGCTTGGTGCCGGGGCCGATCGAGCCGAGCACCCAGCGGACGCGGCCGTCCTCGGCGGTGCGGGCGTCGGCCGCCTCGCGGGCGATCCGGGCGCCGGCCTCGGAGAGCTCGAAGATGCGCTCGGCGATCTCGTACTCGCCCAGCGCGGAGAAGTTCGCGCCGAAGGTGTTGGTCTCCACGCAGTCCACGCCCACCGCGAAGTAGGCGTCGTGGACGGAGCGGACGATGTCGGGCCGGGTGACGTTGAGGACCTCGTTGCAGCCCTCGAGGTTCTGGAAGTCCTCCAGCGTCGGGTCCTGCGCCTGGAGCATGGTGCCCATCGCTCCGTCGGCCACCACCACGCGGGCGGCGAGTGCTTCACGCAGCGCGTCGGCGCGGCTCTGCGGAGTGATGGACGGATCGGCTGCAGTGGCCATGGGGCGTCTCCCTGGTGCGACGGCTGTCGGCTTTGCGCGCCCGCTTGCTCGGACGCGCACCAGGCCAGGGTATCGGGCTCCCGGCTCGGCCTGTCGACCCATTCCGTATCCTGAACGTTCGATCGCGAAGGGGGAGCGACCGCATGGCCTCTGTCAGGACCGTCCTCACACGTGTCGGACGGGCCGTGGCGGCCCCGTTCAGGGCCCTGCGCGAGCGGTGGCGGCGCTGGTCCCGCCTGCGCCGGACGCTGCTGGTCCTGGCCCTGGTGGCCGCCGTTCCGCTCGCCGTCCTCGGCTCCGTGCTGACCATGTTCCGACTGCACTACACGGGTGAACCCTCCCCCGAGGCCCGCACCCGCGGACAGGACGCGGTGTGGCTGGGCCACGCCTGGGTGGACGGACGCAAGACGGACGCGGACGTCCAGGCGCTGGTCCGCCAACTGGCGGGCACCGGCGTACGGGACCTGTACGTGCACACCGGCCCGCTGGAGCACGACGGCTCCCTTCC
This sequence comes from Streptomyces sp. NRRL WC-3742, assembly GCF_000720635.1. Taxonomy (GTDB): domain Bacteria; phylum Actinomycetota; class Actinomycetes; order Streptomycetales; family Streptomycetaceae; genus Kitasatospora. The sequence continues at coordinate 67,300 of NZ_JOCF01000019.1, forward strand.
GGCCTCCGTCCACCCCCGGGCCCGCTGGTTCACCGAGGCCGCGCACCGGGCCCTGCCGGGCGTGCGCCTGCAGGGCTGGCTGGGCGACGAGGTCAAGCCGGAGAAGGACGCCCTGGACCTCGACGACGCCCCCACCCGGGAGCGGATCACCGCCTCCGCCCGCCAGGTGCTCGACCAGGGCTTCGACGGGGTGCACTTCGACATGGAGCCCATCCGCCCCGGCACGGCCGGCTGGCTCTCCCTGCTGGACGCCGTCCGCCCGGTGACGGCGGCGCGCGGCGCGGTGCTCTCCGTCGCGGTCCCGCAGATCGACCCGGTCCCGGGCCTGCACACCGCCGCGATCGCGCTGACCGACCACGGCAAGTGGTGGGACGCGGGGTACTTCACCGAGACCGCCCGCCGCGTGGACCAGATCGCGGTGATGAGCTACGACACCTCCATGCCCACCGAGCCCCTGTACGGCGGGTACGTGGCCCAGCAGACCGAGATGGCGCTGGCCGCCACCCCGCCCGGGGTCGACCTGCTGATGGGCCTGCCGTTCTTCTGGGCCGACGAGCCCGGCCACGACGGCGACGCCGAGACGGTGCGCGCGGCCCTGCGCGGCGTCCGCCTGGGCCTGGGCCGCGAGGACCTCTCCCGCCGGCGGTTCGGCGTCGCCCTGTACGTGGACTTCGCCGCGACGCCCGAGCACTGGGCCGCCTACCGGCGCGGCTGGGTGGACGTCTCCTGAGACCCCTCGCGACCTGACGGTTCGTCAGGTCGTACCGCGTCGATATCCGGTGGATCAAGTCCGGCGGCTGCTCCACACTGTCCCGGTGCCCGGCCGCTCGGAGACGGACCCGGGGCGCATCAAAGCCCGTAGGCTGGGCAGGTAGGGACCGTGGAGCGAGGAGTTCCACGGGCGACGAGAGGTTCGACCGTCGGCGACCGGCCGATCGGCGCCCCGGCCGGGGCGCCCGCGGCAGGCAGCCGACCGGAGGGAGACGCTGGGTGATCGAGCTGGAAGATGTTCCCGAGTTGATCGACCCGGTGATGGTCTGCGCCTTCGAGGGCTGGAACGACGCCGGCGACGCCGCCTCCACGGCGCTGGCGCATCTGGACGAGACCTGGGGCGGCAAGGTGATCGCCGCGCTGGACGCGGAGGACTACTACGACTTCCAGGTCAACCGGCCGACGATCTGGCTGGACGGCGGCATCCGCAGGATCACCTGGCCCACCACCAGACTCTCGGTGATCCGGGTGACCGAGCCGACCACGCGCGACCTGGTGCTGGTGCGCGGCATCGAGCCGAGCATGCGGTGGCGCTCGTTCTGCAACGAGCTGCTGGGCTTCGCCCACGAGCTGGGCATCGAGCTGGTGGTGATCCTGGGCGCGCTGCTCGGTGACACCCCGCACAGCCGTCCGGTGCCGGTCAGCGGGGTCACCTCCGACCCGGAGCTGGCCCGCCGGCTGGACCTGGAGGAGAGCCGCTACGAGGGCCCGACCGGCATCGTCGGCGTGCTCCAGGAAGCCTGCACCCACGCCGGGGTGCCGGCGGTGACGCTCTGGGCGGCCGTGCCGCACTACGTCTCGCAGCCGCCGAACCCGAAGGCGACGCTGGCGCTGGTCAACAAGTTGGAGGACCTGCTGGACCTGCGCATCCCGCCGGGCGAGCTGGCCGAGGACGCCCGGGCCTGGCAGCTCGGGGTGGACCAGCTGGCCGCCGAGGACAGCGAGGTGGCCGAGTACGTCCAGCAGCTGGAGGAGGCGCAGGACACGGCGGAGCTCCCGGAGGCGTCCGGGGACGCCATCGCCCGGGAGTTCGAGCGCTACCTGCGGCGACGGGAGAACGTCGGGCCGACCGGCGAGAAGCCGGTGTCCGGGCACGCCACCGCGGAGCGGCCGGCCGAGCCGGAGGCCCCGGGCACGGCCCGGGAGAGCCAGGACGAGGACGAGTAACCGCACGCGGGAACGCCGAAGGGGCGCCGGGACCGAGGTCCCGGCGCCCCTTCGGCGTACGACGTCAGAGCGCGACGCCCAGCAGGGCGTCCACGGTGCGGCTGACCAGGCCGGGGGCGCCGGTGTCGGTGCCGCCCGTGCCGTCCTGCAGGGCCGCCCAGCGGTCGACGGCGGCCAGCGCGGCGGGCGCGTCCAGGTCGTTCGCCAGCGCCGTACGGACCTCGCCGAGCAGCTGCTCGGCGGCCGGGCCGTCCGGGCGGGAGACCGCGGCGCGCCAGCGGGCGAGGCGCTCGACGGCCTCGTCCAGGACGTCCTTGGTCCACTCCCAGTCCTCGCGGTAGTGGTGCGAGAGCAGGGCCAGGCGGATCGCCGCCGGGTCGACGCCCTCGCGGCGCAGGGCGGAGACGAAGACCAGGTTGCCGCGGGACTTGGACATCTTCTTGCCGTCCAGGCCCACCATGCCGGCGTGCACGTACGCCTTGGCGTACGGGTGGCCGGCGGTGGCGACCTGGGCGTGCGAGGCGCCCATCTCGTGGTGCGGGAAGGACAGGTCGCTGCCGCCGCCCTGGAGGTCGAAGCCCATGCCCAGGTACTGCAGCGCGATGGCCACGCACTCGATGTGCCAGCCGGGGCGGCCGTGGCCGAGCTCGGTGTCCCAGGCGGGCTCACCGGGGCGGGCGGCCATCCAGAGCAGCGCGTCCAGCGGGTCGCGCTTGCCGGGGCGGTCCGGGTCGCCGCCGCGCTCGGCGAAGACCGGGCGCATGGCCTCGCGGGTGAGGCCGGAGACGGCGCCGAAGTGCGGGTCGGAGTCGACGGAGAAGTAGATGTCCCCGTCGACCTTGTAGGCGGCGCCGGAGGCCAGCAGCTTCTGGACGATCGGCACGATCCACGGGATCGACTCGACAGCGCCGACGTAGTGCGCCGGCGGGAGCAGCCGCAGGGCGGTCATGTCCTCGCGGAACAGGGCCGTCTCGCGCTCGGCGAGGGCCACCCAGTCCTGGCCGGTCTCGACCGCGCGCTGGAGCAGCGGGTCGTCGACGTCGGTGACGTTCTGGATGTACAGGACGTCGTGGCCGGCGTCCTTCCAGACGCGCTGCACCAGGTCGAACGCGTTGTAGGTGGCGGCGTGGCCCATGTGGGTCGCGTCGTAGGGCGTGATGCCGCAGACGTAGATCCGGGCGGTGCCGTCCTGCGGCACCACCTCACGGACCTTGCCCGCTGCGGTGTCGAAGATGTGGAGGGGGAGCCCCTGACCAGGCAGGGCGGGAACCTCGGAGGCGGGCCAGGCATGCATGGGAACGACTTTAACCTTGCGAACATTTGAAAGCCTAACCAGTAACGAGGATCGACTGGATTCGCTTCCTTTCGTTGCCTGACCGCTTTCCGACTGGTAAAGCGCGTTCCCCGCACGCCTGGACACATGGTTGAGCGCCCGGTCGGCCCTGCCGCCGACCGGGCGCCCGGCTGACCCGAGCAGCGGACGGAGCCGCTACACCCGCTGCCAGAGGGCCGGTACGTTCGGCGGCTCCCAGCCCACCATGGCCGTGTGCCCCTGGAGGCAGACGTAGGAGGCGCCGTTGTAGGTGACGCGGTCGCCCGCGTTGTACGACCGGCCGGCGGTCCAGCTGCCGCTCGGCTGGGTGGGCGTGCTCGTGGGCGTCCCGGTGGGGGTGCCCGTCGGGGTGCCCGTGGGCGTCGCGGTCGGGCTGGGGGTGCCCGGGGTCTGCGGCACGTTGAGGACGAAGTCGAAGCTGGCGTCCCGGCCCGGGCCGTTCTGCCGGACCGTCATCAGCAACCGCGCGTCGTAGATGGTGTCGGTGTTGTTGCGCGGCTCGCCCGGGAAGTAGAGCTGGGTGGTGAGGATCGGGCGGCCGGGGGCCTGGACCTTGACGTGGATGTGCCTGGTCCGGCCCGGGTAGAGGCCGGGGACGATGGTGTCCAGCCGGAACGCGCCGTTGGCGTCGGTGAACTGGTGACCGCGGAAGGTGTACCCGCTGTTGTCGTAGTCCCCGTTGTCGTCGGCCTGCCAGAAGTCCAGCAGCACGCCGGAGATGCCCCGGCAGGCGCTGCCGAACACGTAGCCGCTGACGGAGAGCGGGGTGCCGGGGCCGTCGTTGGCCATGGAGCTGCGCAGCGGCGAGTTCGGCTTGAAGTACGGACCCTCGGTCTGGTCGATCGTCGGGTCGTCGTGGTCGTGGCACTGCGGCGTGAGGCCGGGGGCCGCGCCGCTGCCCGCCGAGTCGCGGGCCAGCGCCACTCCGCCGCCGATCAGCATCGGGGCGGCACCGAGCACGGCGGCGGCCTTGAGGACGGTCTTGCGGCTGATCATGCCGTCTTCGGACGGGGGCATGCCGCCTCCATTCCTGGATGGGTTGGGGGTGGGGGCGGCCCTTGCCATGGTGGGGGCATGACAAGGGCCGGACCGACCGCCCGTCCCGCGCGTTGGAAGGACCGCCGGTGGCCAGTAGTGAAACTACGGGCCCTCCGCCGTGGCCGCGATGGACATGATCCGGGGATCGTGGTGATTTCCGTCGACCCGCGAACGGAATTCACCCGGCGTCATCCCGGTCTCCCGGCGGAAGAACCGGCAGAAGTACGCCGGGTCGGCGAAGCCGGACTCCCGGGCGACCTGGCGGATCGTCAGATCCGTGCAGGCCAGCAGCCGTTTGGCCTCCAGTGTCTGCTGCCGGCGGATCAGCCCGCCCGGGGTTCGGCCGGTGGCCTGCTTCACCAGGCTCTGCAGGTGGCCCGGGGAGACCCCGAGTTCCTGCGCCGTGGAGGCCACCGAGTGCCGCACCCCGCCCGGCCCGGCGATCAACCGCGTGAAGGCGGCGGCCAGTTCGGCCGGGCGGCCGGCCACCGCCGGCGGCTCGTCCGGGGCGAAGGCGCGCAGCGCCCGGACGATCAGGATGTGCAGGCTCGCCCGCAGCACCCCTTGGTAGCCGGGCGCCCTCGTGCGGTACTCGTGCTCCATGTCGGCGAGCAACGCGCCCACCGCCCCGGTGTGTTCACCGAGTCCGACCGCCGGGCGGGCGGCCAGCGCGCGCAGCGCGGCGAGGTCCTGCGGGTTGCCGAGCAGGAAGTCCTCGTTGAACAGCACGACCCGGCCCGCGAGTTCGTCCGACTCCGACCAGTAGTGCACCTGCCCGGGCGTGATGACGCACAACTGCGGTGGCGCCAACGCCCGGTGGACGAGGTCCAGCACGTGGGCGCCGCGGCCGCCGGTGACGTGGACGATCTCGTAGAAGGTGTGGCGGTGGGGGAAGCCCGCGCGCGAGAGCGGGCCTATCGCGTCGAAACTGCCGATGGCGAAGGGGAGCAGATGGGGCAGCGGGACCTGGAGCCGGTGCATCGGCAGGTCCGGCGCGGCACGGGGTGTGGGGGTGGTCCGTCGCACGTCCATCGGAGCAGTGTGCGACCGATCCGGGAACAGGTCCAGACCATCTGGGCCCAGCCGTCAGGACTCAGACGGGCGGCCAGGGGATCGCGGGCCAGTCGCGGGAGGGCAGCGGGTGGCGGCCCGACTCCCGCAGGGCGGCCACCCGGGCGCGGGTGGCGTCCAGTTCCTCGGCCGTCAGGTGCGGGGCGAGGCGCCCGGCCAGCTCCCCGTCCAGGTCCGCGGCCAGGCGGGCCAGCACCTCCAGCGCCTCCTCGGGCAGCGGGTCGCCCGCCCAACCCCACAGCAGGGTGCGCAACTTGCCCTCGGTGTTGAAGGTGACGCCGTGATCGATGCCGTACACCCGGCCGTCCGCGGCGGGGATCAGGTGCCCGCCCTTGCGGTCGGCGTTGTTGAGCACCGCGTCCAGCACGGCGAGCCGGCGCAACCGCCCGTCGTCGTGGTGCACCAGCAGCGCGGTGCGCCCGCCCTCCACCTCGGCCCGCACGATCGGCAGCCAGCCCTCCTCGGGGCCGCGCGGGTCCTGGAGGTCGAGCAGCGGATCGGCCTCCGGGTCGGGCTCCACCCACAGCTGCACCATGCCCGGGCCGTGCGGGCCCCCGCGCAGGACGGTCGGCGGGATCAGCGCCCAGCCCGTCGCCGCGGACAGCTCGTACGAGGCGACCTCGCGCCCGGCCAGGGTGCCGTGCGGGAAGTCCCACAGCGGGCGCTCGCCGGCCACCGGCTTGTAGACGGCCTGCGCGCTGAGCGAGCCGTGCGCGACGGTGCAGTACAGCGCCGCGTTGGACGCCTCGGTCAGCCGGCCGTGGACGGTCAGCTCGCCCTGGCGCAGCAGGGCCAGGGCGGTGGGCACGTCGGCGGCCAGGGCGGCGGCCGCCGACGGGTCCGCCTGCGGCGGGGTGTCGGTGTTCAGCGCCGGTAGCCGTTCGCGCGCGGGCACAGGTGGCCCTCCGGGTCCAGCGGCAGGTTGCAGAACGGGCAGGGCTTGCGCCCGGCCGCGACCAGGTCCAGCGCGCGCTTGGCGAACACCCGGGCCATCGCGCCGGACAGCCGCACCCGCAGCATGTCCGGGCCGCTGTCGTCGTCCTGGAAGACCGCCTCGGTCTCGTCCTCTTCCTCCTCCTCGACCAGCGCCTGTGCCTCGACCACGAGGCAGCTCTCGGCGCTGTCCCAGGCCAGGGCCATGGTGCCGACGCGGAACTCCTGCTCCAGCGGCAGGTCGAGCGGGGCGGTGTCGAGCAGGTCGTTCGGCGCGGTGGCCGGGATGGAGGTGTCGCCGCCGCTGCGCCTCAGGGCCTCGTCGAGGACCTCCTCGATCCGCTCGGCGAGCGCGGCCACCTGTGTCTTCTCCAGCAGCACGCTGGTGATCCTCCCCCGGGCGCTGGCCTGGAGGTAGAACGCCCGGGCGCCGGGCTGGCCGACGGTACCGGCCACGAACCGTTCGGGCTGGTCGTAGAAGAAGACCTGACGGGGCACGCTCTCGCTCCGGATCGTGTTCGGTCGTGGCGGTCCTCAGGACCGCCGGGGTCGTTGCGACGTCTCGGGTCGGGCGCGCCCGCGCGGCGGCCCCGTGGGGGGCGCGCACCGCCGGGAGTGCCCGTCACTCACCCTACGACCTCCGGGCCTTCGCCGGGGACCCGAACGGACCCCGGCGCCGACCTGGCATCGCGCAGCTCAGGAGGTGCCACCGACCACGGCGTCGCCGGCCGGGGTGGCCTGGGCGGCGTGCGGCCGGGGGGCCAGGGAGGAGAGGTCGCCCGTGTCGCCCATCCTCAGCACGAAGGGCCGCTGCGGGGTGTAGCGGATCGCGGTGACGGAGCAGGGCTCGACGCTGATCCGCTGGAAGTGGTCCAGGTGCAGTCCGAGCGCGTCCGCGATCACGGCCTTGATCACGTCCCCGTGCGAGCAGGCGATCCAGACCGCGTCCTCGCCGTGCTCGGCGGCGATCCTGGCGTTCCACTCGCGCACCGCGTCCACCGTGCGGTGGCTCAGCTCGCGCAGCGACTCCCCGCCGGGGAAGGCCGCGGCGGAGGCGTGGTCCTGGACGGTGCGCCAGAGCGGCTCCTTGGCCAGTTCGGCCAGCGAACGGCCCGTCCACTCGCCGTAGTGGCACTCCCCCAGCCGCTCGTCCGCGGCGGGCCGGCCCAGCTCGGGCCGGGCCGCCACCAGCGGGTCCAGGGTCTGCCGGCAGCGCTCCAGCGGGCTGCTCACGGCCCGCACCAGCGGGATGCCGGCCAGCCGCCCGGCCAGCGCCGAAGCCTGGGCCCGCCCGGTGTCGTCCAGGTCCACCCCGGGCGTCCAACCGGCCAGGACCCCGGCGGTGTTGGCGGTCGAACGGCCGTGACGGACGAGCAGCAAGGTGGGCATGGGGCTCAGCCTACGGGCGGAGCCCCCCGCTGCCTAGGCGATGCCTACGCGGTGCCTGCCCGGTGCCTACGCGAGGCCCGCGCGCTCCAGCGCCTCGACGCCCGTGCGCAGCGCCCGGACGCGTTCCTCCAGGGTGAAGCCGGACGGGGCGAGGGTCAGGGTGGTGACGCCCGCGTCCGCGTACGCCTGCATGCGGTCGGCGATGCGGGCGGTGTCGCCGATCAGGGAGGTGGCGTCGATCAGGTCGTGCGGGACGGCGGCCGCGGCGCCCGCGTAGTCCTTGGCCAGGTACTTCTCCTGGATCTCGTCGGCGGCCTGCTCGTAGCCCATGCGGCGGGTGAGCTGGTTGTAGAAGTTCTTCTCCTTGCTGCCCATGCCGCCGATGTACAGCGCCGCGTAGGAGCGCAGCCCGTCGACGGCCGCCTCGACGTCCTCGCCGACGGCGATGTTCACGGTCGGGCAGAGGTCGAAGCCCTCCAGCGTCCTGCCCGCCTTGGCGCGGCCGGCGGTCAGGGCGTCGAGGGAGAGGGAGGCGTGCTCGGGCGAGAAGAAGATGCCGAGCCAGCCGTCGGCGATCTCGCCGGTCAGCTCCAGGTTCTTGGGGCCGATCGCGGCGATGTACAGCGGGATGTGCTCGCGCACCGGGTGCACCGTCAGCTTGATCGGCTTGCCGGGGCCGCCCGGCAGCGGCAGCGTCCAGTTGGCGCCCTCGTGCACCAGGCGCTCGCGGGACATCGCCTTGCGGATGATCTCCACGTACTCGCGGGTGCGGGCCAGCGGCTTGTCGAAGCGCACGCCGTACCAGCCCTCGGAGACCTGCGGGCCGGAGACGCCCAGGCCCAGGCGGAAGCGGCCGCCGGAGAGGGTGTCCAGGGTCGCGGCCGTCATCGCGGTCATGGCCGGGGTGCGGGCGGGGATCTGGAAGATGGCCGAGCCGACGTCGATCCGCTCGGTCTTCGCGGCGACGAAGCTGAGCACCGTCGCGGCGTCCGAGCCGTACGCCTCCGCCGCCCAGCAGACCGCGTAGCCGAGGCGGTCCGCCTCCTGGGCCACGGCGATGTTGTCGGCGTCCATGCCGAGTCCCCAGTAGCCGAGGTTGATACCGAGTCGCATCTGCCGCACCTTCCAGTGGGTAGGGGTTGCCGCGAGCGTAGCCCCGCCCGCGGCGGCGATGCTACCGACGAGTAGTGGTGGCGTGGGTCACAGGGGGCGCGGTGCTCGCCCTGCGGGTCGGCGCACCTGCCCGGGCACCGGCCGCTACGCTCAGCCGACGTGGGGAGCGCACTCCTCACCTGCGCGTTTACAGGGCTACCCGGGGGCTCCCCGGCGCCACCGGCCAGTGGAGGTCCGTCCGTTGGAACAGCGTCACCTCGGCCGCACGGGCCTGCAGGTCTCCCGGCTCGGCCTCGGAACCATGACCTGGGGCCGCGACACCGACGAGCACCAGGCCGCCGAGCAGCTCAAGGAGTTCGTGGACGCCGGCGGCAACCTCGTCGACACCGCCGACGTGTACGCCGACGGTGACGCCGAGTACCTGATCTCCCGCCTCACCGACAGCCTCATCCCCCGCTCCGAACTCGTCATCGCCACCAAGGCCGGCAGCGTCCCCGAGGCCGCCCGCCGCTTCAACGGCTCGCGCGGCCACCTGCTCGCCGCCCTCGACGCCTCGCTTCGCCGCCTCGGCACCGACTACGTCGACCTGTGGCAGGTCCACTCCTTCGACCCGGCCACCCCCGTCGAGGAGACCCTCAGCGCCCTCGACATCGCCGTCTCCTCCGGCCGCGCCCGATACGTCGGTGTCTGCGACTTCAGCGGCTGGCAGCTCGCCAGGGCCGCCACCTGGCAGCGCGCCCACCACGGGCGGGTGCCGCTGGCTGGGGCGCAGCTGGAGTACTCGCTGGTTCAGCGCGGCATCGAACGCGAGGCGCTGCCCGCCGCCCTGGACGCCGGGGTCGGTCTGCTGGCCGGCTCGCCGCTCGGGCGCGGGGTGCTGACCGGCAAGTACCGCCACGGCGTGCCCCAGGACTCGCGCGGCGCCTCCCCCTACCTCTCCGGATTCGTCCAGCCCTACCTCGGGGAGCGCTCGCGGCGGATCGTCGACGCCGTCGCCACCGCCGCCGACGGGCTGGCGAGCAGCCCCCTGGCCGTCGCCCTCGCCTGGGTCCGCGACCGCCCCGGCGTGGCGAGCACCCTGGTCGGGGCCCGTACGGTGACACAGCTGCAGGCGGCGCTGTCGGTGGAGGCGCTTACGCTTCCGGATGAGATCCGCGGCGCGCTGGACGACATCTCGTCCCCGGTGCACCGCTACCCGGACCAGGGCTGGAGCGAGCTCTAGGTCCTTTCTTGACGAGCACGTGGAGTGACCCTGTGGAGCGGACGACGATGAGTGAGACGGGCGGCGGCGCTCCGGGGGACGCCGAGAAGGCGGCGACGGTCGCGCAGTTGGCGGCGCAGATCCGGGAGATGGCTCCGTTCAAGAAGGCGGGCTCACCCCCGCCGGTCGTCCTCCCGGACCCGGCGGCCGACCCGGAGACCGAGGAGGCTGCCGAGGCTGCCGAGGAAGCCGGGACCGCCGGGGAGGCAGGCGGGGCCGTCGAACCCCAGGTGCCGGCCCCGGCGCCCGCACCGGCCGCGCCCCGGCCGGCCGCACCGGCGCCCGCACCGGCACCGGCCCGGGCCGCCGCGCCCGCCCCGGTGGACGCCGGCACGCTCCGGGCCGTCGCCGAGGTGCTGGCCGCCGGCGGCGCCCCCGCCGACCTCGCGGCGCCCGCCGTGGCCGCCCTCGGCGGCGACGCCGCCGAGCTGCTGCGCGAGGACCCGTGGGCGGTGCTCGGTCTGCCCGGCGTCCGCCCGGAGCACGCGGACGGCTTCGCCCGGGGCCTGCTCGGCGCCGAGGCCCGGCCCGAGGACCCCCGCCGCGCCCACGCCCTGGTGCTGTGGGTGCTGACCCAGGCGTCCCTGCGCGGGGACTCGGCCCTGGAGCTCGACCAGGTGACGGCCGAACTCGGCCGTCACCGCGTGCCCGACCCGGCCGCGGCGATCGGGGCCGCCATGGAGGACGGGCAGGTGCTGCCCTTCCAGGAGGTGCTGCCCGGCGCCGAAGGGCGCAGCGCGCAGAGCGACGACGAGGAGGAGGTGCCGACCCGGACCCTGCTCGCGCTGGAGGGGCTGGCGATGGCGGAGGACAGCCTCGCCGAGAAGCTGCTCCAGCTGATGGCCACCTTCGTCCCGGGCGACGGCCGTAACGAGGACGCGGGCGAGGACACGGGCGAGGACACGGGCGAGTCCTCGGCCGAGGACGCCTCGTCGGACACCCCCGCCGCCCCCGGCCCCGCCGCCTGGGAGGCCGCCGCCGAGGCCGCGCCCTCCCCCTCCGCCAAGGCACTGGTCCGGGCCGTCGCCGACGCCGCCCTGGTGCTGCACACCGGCGGCGAGGCCGCCCGCGCCGAACCGGCCGCCCTGCTCGCCGCCGCCGCGGGCCTCGGCCTGCGCGCCTGCGCCGCCACCTGGACGGACCAGGGCCGCGACTCCTTCGCCGCCCTCGCCGGGCCGGACACCTCCGCCCTCGCCCCCGTCCTCACCCTCGCCGAGCTGCTCTCCGGCACCGCCGGCCCCGGCCGCGCCCCGGACGGCACCCTGGCGCTGGACCTCCTGGTCGTCCTGGACGCGCCGCTGCTGGACGTCGAACTGGCCGCCACCGTCCTGGAGTCGCTCGCCGACGGCACCCGGCTCGTCCTCAGCGGGGACCCGGGCCAGCTCTGGTCCCCCGGCCCCGGCCGGTTCTTCGCCGACCTGCTCGCCGCCAAGGTCTGCCCCACCGTCGCCTCCCGCACCCCGGACTTCGGCCCGATCGGCGAACTGGTCTCCGGCGTCGGCATCGGCGAGCTGCAGCCCGTCGAGGCGCCGGACAAGGAGGTGGTCATCCTGACCGCCAAGGACGGCGGCGAGGCCGTCCACCGCGCGATCCAGCTGCTCACCGACTCCATCCCGCGCGCCCTCGGCATCCCCGCCGAGCAGGTGGTGCTGATCACCCCCGGCCACGGCGGGACGGGCGGCACCCGGGCGCTCAACGCCGCCGCCAAGGCCCGCCTCAACCCGGGCCCCGGCCGCTTCGGCGGCTTCGACCCCGGCGACCGCGTGGTCGACTCCCCCGCGCCCGGCCTCGTCCGCCCCGCCCGGGTGCTGGACGGTGACGCGACGGGCCTGCACCTCGAGTACGCGGACGGCTCCCGCCGCACCGTCCCGCCCGCCGAGGTCGGCCGGCTGCGGCACGGCTGGGCGCTGACGGTCCACCAGGCGCTCGGCCGCCGCTGGCCGGGCGCGGTGGTCGTACTGCCCGAGGACGCCGGGCCGGCGCTCACCCGGCAGTGGGTGTACACGGCCTTCGGCCGGGGCGAGCGGCACCTGTCGGTCGTGCACGCGGCGGGCCCGGCGCTCGCCCAGGCCGTCGCCGAGCGCCCGGCGCAGCAGCGCACCACCCGCCTGCGGGCGATCCTCGCCGAGAACGCGGCCGAGACGGAGTAGAGCCTCCGTACGGACGACGAGCCGTACGGACTGCGAGCCGTACGAACGGCAACGGGCGGGCCCACTGTCGTGTGGGCCCGCCCGTGCCGTTCCGCCTCTCGCCAGGCGGGGCTCAGTGGTTCAGTCGTCAGGGTCCTCGTCGTCGTAGACCTCGCTGACGTCGAACCGGCAGATCAGCAGCCGCGGATCGGCGTGCTCGAAGGGCTCCGGCAGCCACTCCCCCGGATCGGTCGGCTCGGCCGCCGCGACCCAGAGCGTGGAGTCCGCCTCCTCGAGGCCGAACTCCTCGCTGCGGGCGGCGATCTCGTCCGGCTCGTACTCGCCGAACAGCACACCGATCGCGGCGTTGACCCCGCCGACGCCGCCCGGGGTGAGCGAGTCGTCGAGCCGCTCCGCCTGGGCGCGCAGCCGCGCGGGGTCGGCCACGTGGTAGTCGCGGCGGATCAGCACGCTGATCGCCTCGGGCTGTTCGGGACCGTGGTAGCCACCCGGCCCCTCGTCCCCCGGGATCTCGAAGGGGGTGACCTCGTCGTAGACCTCGTAGAGGATTTGGTCGTAGGCGATGGCCGCCGTCGCGAGCTGCTCGTAGGCGGCGGACACAGCGGGATCGTCCGCTGCGCTGGGGCTTGACACCGCTTCCAGATGACGGTCGATGGCGGCCTTGACCGCCTCGGCGGCGGCGCGTACCTCGGCAATGGTGGGCTGCGCGGCATCAGACATGGTGCAGACGCTATCTCCCCTCGGCGTCGGCACGCACAGCGGTTGTCACCTACGCCCTGGATTTCACCGCAACTTCCCCCCTGATGTCCGATCCGCGCCGTTCTGTCCCCGCGCCCCGCGGGCGCGGGGGGCGCGTGCGGGGCCGTCCGGGTGCGGCTACGCGCGCCGGGATCGGGGTATCCCCTCCACGGAGGCAACAGAACTGATGCACTGTCAGACCAGGGCCCGGAACCACGCCCTCCCGATGGCGGGAGGACGGCCGGAAATACCCGGGCCGACTGTCCGGGGCACGCCGTAAGGTTGCGTGCAGCCGATCCCCAGGAGGAGCGTCTTGATCCCAGCGAAGCCGGTCCGGCAGCCGGAGTACGAGTACCAGTCCCTGCGGATGCCGCGCGGCACCACGCGCAACGCGGCACGCCAACTGCTGACCGAGCACGCCGAGTACGGGCACTGGGAGCTCGACCGGCTGCGGCTTTTCCCGGACGGCAGTCGGACGGTCCGGCTCAGGCGCAGGATCATCCGGCAGGTCCGCAGCTGGTGACGGCCTGGGCTTCGCATCGATCCTTCACGCACCCGAGGCCGCCCGTAGAACGGGCGGCCTCGGGTGTTTCGCTTCTTCGGCGCTTCCGCGCCCGGGCTCAGCGGGCGCCGGCGCGGGAGCGGCGGTAGAGCACGCCGCCGCCCAGCAGCAGGGCGAGCCCGGCGGCGCCGAGCAGTTCCACGTCGCCGGCGCCGGTGGAGGCCAGCTGGCTGCCGGGTGCGGTGGCCTGGGCGGCGGTGGTGCGGGCGGAGGCCGGGACGGCCTGGGTGCTCGCGCCGGTGGCCGCGGTGCCCGGGGCGGCGGGGGTGGAGGGCGCGGCGGGGGTGGCGCCTTCGGACGGGCCGCCGTTGCGCCCGCTGCCCGGGGTGGTGTCGCCGCCGGGCGGCGGGGTGTGGTGGTCGTCGGGGCAGTCGTCGCTCGGCTTCGGAGCGGGCGCGGGCTGCGCGACGTTGCCGCAGGAGTTGCCGAAGGCCGGGTTGGCGGCGCCGGCCGCGTCCGCGGAGTTGCCGCAGACGTTGACCGGGATGTGCACCGGGGCCTGGACGCTGTTGCCGGAGAGCACGCCGGGCGAACCGGCCGCGGTGCCGGAGGCGGAGGATCCGGCGGTGGTGCCCCGGTTGCCGCCGGTGCTCGATCCCGCGGTGCCCGTACCTCCCTGGCCGCTCTGGCCGCCCTGGCCCTGCTGCGGGGCCGCGTGGCGGGCGCCGCTCGCGTTGGCGCAGCGGTTGGCGAAGGCCGGGTTGAGTGCGCCGATCACGTCGACGGTGTTGCCGCAGGCGTTGACCGGCACCTCGACCGGCACCTGGACCGAGTTCCCGGAGGCGACGCCCGGCGAGCCGGCCGCCGTTCCCTGAGCCTCAGCACCCGCGTAGGCGTAGCCGGCGGTCGAGGCCAACACACTGCCGGTGGCCACGGCCGTGAGGATGCCCTTCTTGGCTACATTCCTCATTTTTTCCCCTGACGTTTCGAGACGACGTGGTGACCTTGCCGCGGGCCTTTCCCGCGCGTGGATGCGCCGGTGCCCAATCGGTTGACATGACCTGTCGGAAAGTCGGAATTTCCGTATATCCGGAAATCACCCAAGGTCTTCGACTGCACAGGAGTTAACGACAGGCCAACAGTGAGGTTGAGCCGAATGAAGAGTCTTCACCCGATCGAGGGACGACCCCGGCGGTACCCCGGACATGCGAACGCCCCCGGTGCGGCGCGTCCGCCGCCCGGGGGCTCGAGTGAGTCCTCAACGGGCCTCGACGGCCCGGAGGTCTACTCAGAAGTTGGCGCAGTGGTTGCCGAACGCCGGGTTCAGCACGCCGATCACGCTGACGGTGTTGCCGCACAGGTTCACCGGGATGTGGACCGGGATCTGGACCTGGTTGCCGGACACGACGCCCGGGGAACCGGCCGCGACACCCTCGGCACCGGCGCCGCCGTGAGCGGACGCCACGCCGGCGGCGGCGAGCACGAGACCACCGGTGGCGGCGGCAACGGCGGCGATCTTCTTGACCTTCATCATTCCTCCTGTATGGACAACGCAACCCGTTCGGCGGGCTGCACAGGGATGAACGACGCTGCGGCGAACGGGGTACGGAACATCTGTGCCGTTCACTCTCAACGGTGATCGTTCGCACGGATGACCGGCGCCGAATTCCAAGGGGAATCGTTTCTGTTGATCTCTTTTCGCCCGTCCCACAATCATGCGCTCCGACAATGCGAACGGCCCGCTCCCGGAGCTCCGGGAGCGGGCCGACCCGGTCACCTGATCAGCAGGCGTCGATGAAGCGGTCAAGCACCCGGACGCCGAACTTGAGCCCGTCCACCGGCACCCGCTCGTCCACGCCGTGGAACATCCCCGCGAAGTCCATCTCCGGCGGCAGCTGCAGCGGCGCGAAGCCGAAGCAGCGGATGCCGAGGTCCTGGAAGGACTTGGCGTCCGTCCCGCCCGACAGGCAGTACGGCACCGCGCGGGCGATCGGGTCCTCCGCGCGCAGCGCGGTCTGCATCGCCTCGACCAGCGCGCCGTCGAAGTCCGTCTCGATCGCCTTGTCCGTGTGCAGGCTCTCGCGCTTCACGCGCGGGCCCAGCACGCTGTCCAGCTCGGCGAGGAACTCCTCCTCGTAGCCGGGCAGGAAGCGCCCGTCCACGTGGGCGGTGGCCTGACCGGGGATCACGTTCACCTTGTAGCCCGCGCCGAGCATGGTCGGCTGGGCGGTGTTGCGGAAGGTGGTGCCGATCATCTTGGCGATGCCGCCGAGGACGCGGACCACCTCGTCCATGTCCTCCGGGTCCAGCCGGTAGCCGAGCACGTCCGACAGCTCGTCCAGGAAGGCCCGCACGCTGGGGGTGATCCGCAGCGGGAACTTGTGGCGGCCCAGGCGGGCGACGGCCTCGCACAGCTCGGTGATCGCGTTGTCGTCGTTGGCCATCGAGCCGTGCCCGGCGCGGCCCTCGACCGTCAGGCGCATCCAGTGCATGCCCTTCTCGGCCGTCTCCACCAGGTAGAACCGGGCCTGGTCGTTGACGGTGAAGGAGAAGCCGCCGACCTCGCCGATGCCCTCGGTCACGCCCTCGAACAGCTCCGGGTGCTTGTCCACCAGGAAGCGGGCGCCGTAGGTGCCGCCGGCCTCCTCGTCCGCGAGGAAGGCGAGCACCAGGTCGCGCGGGGGCTTGCGGCCGGTGCGCAGCCGGTCGCGGACGACCGCGAGGGTCATCGCGTCCATGTCCTTCATGTCGACCGCGCCGCGGCCCCAGACGCAGCCGTCGGCGATCTCGCCGCCGAAGGGGTCGTACGTCCAGTCCGCCGCGTTGGCCGGCACCACGTCGGTGTGGCCGTGGATGAGCAGGCCCGGGCGGGAGCGGTCCTCGCCCTCGATCCGGACCACGGTCGAGGCCCGGCCCTTGGCCGACTCGAAGATCTGCGGCTCGATGCCGAACTCCGCGAGCTGCTCCGCCACGTACTCGGCGGCCTTGCGCTCGCCCGGGCCGGAGCCGTCGCCGTAGTTGCTGGTGTCGATCCGGATCAGGTCGCGACAGATCTCGGCGACCTCGGACTCCGCCGTCACCTTCGGCCCCGCCGACTCGCTCCGCTCGCTCACGGTCACTCCTCGTCTTGGGCCCGCACCGACGCACCAGTGCGCCACCCCCAGGATCTGCACCCGGGCCGTACGAGCACGTCCGCCCATCCTCCCCCAGCCCCCGCCCCGGTTCCACCCCCTCCGACCTGGCCGAAACCCGCTGGTCACACCGCCGCCACAGTCCCGGAGGCCGGTCACCGGGTGTTCGCGGAACCGTTTTGGGAGCTCAAGCCGATCTTTGCTACAGTTACATCTGTCAGCGCGGCGGACGAGAGATCGGAAGCCGCGAGGGCGACACCCCGTCCGGGTGGCGGAATGGCAGACGCGCTAGCTTGAGGTGCTAGTGCCCTTTATCGGGCGTGGGGGTTCAAGTCCCCCCTCGGACACCGAAGAAGCGGGTCAGGAGATTCTCCTGGCCCGCTTTTCGTTTCCCCCGGTGCCCCCTCCGCCTCCGCCCATCTGTGCCCACCGCTCCCCCTCACCCGTGGGGAATTCCGGCCAACCGGCGAAACCCCTCGACTGTTTCCGGTCAGCACACTCCGCGTACCTCAATCGATCACTGTTCGGCAGACGCCGCTTGCGGTTAACTGGGCGCGCATCGCTCGCCAGGCTCCGGGCGGGCACCGAGGACCGCAGGGTCGGGACGCCGATTCCGCAGCTCAGTGCCGGGGCCGGGCGGGCATATCCATTTCCGGGGGGAGAGGAAGGATGGTGTTCCGTGGAAGATTTCCGAGGCAGCCCGTTCGCCACTGACGCTCCCGGGACGGCACCGGTGTGCATCATCGGTGCGGGACCGTCAGGACTGGCGGCGGCGCACGCGCTCGTGGGACGAGGACTCGGGTTCGTCTGCCTGGAACGGGCGCCCGAGGTCGGCGGGATCTGGCGGCAGCCCGGCGCGGGGGAACGCGGTCCCGGCTATCAGTCGCTGCACATCAACACGGCGAAGGAGGTGACCGGTTTCGCGGCGTTCCCGATGCCGGACTCCTATCCGGCCTATCCGGGGCACCGTGAGATCGCCACCTATCTGCGGTCCTTCGCCGAATGGGCGGGGCTGCTGCCGCACATCGAATTCCGCACCGAGGTCCTTTCCGTGCGGCAGGACCTGGACGGCTCCTGGCTGGTCGACAGCCGGGGCCCGAACGGGAAGACGCTCTGCCGCCGTTTCGCGCGGGTGATCGTCTCCTCGGGGGCGAACACCGAACCGCTGGTCCCGGACACCCTGCCGACCGGGGCGGGTTCGTTCACCGGCCGCATGCTGCACTCCGTCGACTACCAGGATGCCCGCGAGTTCGAGGGTCAGCGGGTGGTCGTGGTGGGCCTCGGCCCCTCCGCCGTGGACATCGCCTCGGACCTGTCCCGCAGCGCGGCGCGGACGGTGCTGTCCGTGCGCCACGGGCTGCACGTCGTCCCCAAGCAGCTCTACGGCATCTCCTGCGACGTCATCGCCGAGTCCTCCTGGTTCACCGCGATGTCGATGCCCGAGCGGCGCGAGTACATCGAGCAGGCCCTGCTCGTCTCCCGGGGGCGGCTCTCGGACTACGGGCTCCCCGAACCCGACCACCCGCTGTTCTCCTCCGCCGTGACGGTCTCCGACGAGATCTTCAGCCGAATACGCCACGGCGCGGTGACGGCCAGACCGGGGATCGAGGCCCTGGAGCGCGAGGTGGTCCGGTTCACCGACGGCTCGACGGTCGAGGCGGACGCCATCATCTGGTGCACCGGATACCGGATGGCCTTCCCGTTCCTGTCGGGCGGCTGCCCGGTCGGCCCGCGCGGCAAGGTGGAGCTGTACCGGCGGGTCGTCGCGCCCGAGCGGCCGGGACTGTACTTCGTCGGCCTGATCCGCCCGGTGGGTGCCATCACCCGGTCCCTGGAGGCCCAGGCGGAGTGGGTCGCGCGGCTCATCACGGGCGACGCGGAACTGCCTCCCCAGGAGGAGATGCACCAGGAGATCGACACGTACCTGGAGGCCGTCGCCGCGCGCTACGGGCACGGGCTCGGCGCCTCGATCCAGATCGACGTGGTGCCCTATGTGCGGGAGCTCCAGCGGGAGTTCCAGCGGGAACCCCACACCGTGTGACCTGACGACGAAGGGGGCGCTACCGGCGGCAGCGCCCCCTTTCGTCCTCGTCCTCCCGCCGTCAGGTGCCGCTGGCGGGCGGACGGACGGCGTACGCCTCCGAGGAGATGTACGCCGTCACCCGGGGCTGCCTGCCCCGCTGGTGGGCGATGGCCAGGTAGGCGACCAGGCCGGCGCCGTCCTCCAGCCGCCGGGTGGTGACGGCGGCCAGGGCCTCGGCGAGCGGCGCCGGGTCGATGCCGTACTGCCGGCACAGGGCCACGCCCCGGGCCAGGGCCTCGCCGTCGTGCGGGACGTAGTCGCGCACCGGTACGTGCAGGGTGAACCCGGTCGGGCGCTCGTCGTCCCGGTGCGTGAAGGAGTGGCAGGACAGCGCCGGCAGCCCGGCGAGCCGGGTGCCACCGCCCCGCTCCCGGCCGACGCCGGAGACGGTGGCGAAGAACTCGCGCACCGTCTCCGGCGTCGGACCGCCGTACATCCGGGACAGCCGGCCCGCCCCGTCGGCCGAGAGACCGAGGTGGCGGACGTACACCTTGAGCCGGGGCTCCGCCCAGGCCCCGAGGTCCATGGCGAGGAACGGGTACCCGTCGCCGGGCGGCAGCGAGGCGAACGCCTTGCGGTGACCGAGCCGGTCCAGCGCCGTCCGCATCGTCTCGGCGGCCCGGTCCGCACCGCGCGCGGAGGGGTTCAGGTACACCTTGATCCTGGGGACGCCCGTGGAGTCCAGCTCCAGGGCGCACCACAGGGCCAGCGGCCCCTGCGGCTCCGACGGGAAGAAGAGGTCCTCCACCTCGTCCAGGCGGGCGGTGGAGAAGTCCCAGCGCCGTGCCGTCTCGCGGACGAAGGCGAGCCCGATCTTGCCGTTCTCCGCCCTTCCGGCCGCGCCGCACCCGGGCTCCAGCAACACCCTGACGGTCGGTGGGGCGTCCGCCTGGAACGACAGCGAGTACTCCACCGGCGTGTGGTCGTCGGACAGCGACGTCCGGTACGGCGGCGGCAGGTCCAGCGGCCGCTCGGCCATGAGGCCGAGCGACTCGCGCAGGACCTGCCCGAACCCCTCCGCGTCGCGGTCCTTCAGGCCGGCGACCCGGCACAGCCGGTGCAGCTGGCCGGCCGTGAAGCCGCCCAGCGTCCGCGCCTCGAAGGGGCCGCATCTACCACTGGTCACTTCGCCAGCCAGGACAGGAAGGAACTCCAGAGACCTCCGCGCTCCGGCTTGCGTGAGGGGGCCACGAACTCCTCGCGAGCGGCGCTCTCCGGCCGGGGCTGCGAGGCCGTCGGCCGTCGCACGTCCTGGACCGGGGTGAAGCGCGTGGGCAGCGCGGTCAGCGACCGGCTGAAGGGGCCGGGGCGCCAGGTCAGGCTGTCCGAGGGGACGGCCAGCTCGATGTCCGGCAGCTGGTTGAGCAGGTTCTCGATCGCCGTCACGGTGATGTGCCGGGCGGGCTCCTTGGAGGGGCAGGCGTGCGGGCCCGCACTGAACGCCAGGTGCGCCCGGTTGCTGCCGGACTGCCGCGCGGCGGCGAGCACCCGGTCGTTGTTGGCGGCCGCGATGCTGACCATCACCAGGTCGCCGGCCTGGAGCTTGGTGCCGGCGAACTCCATGTCGGCCGCCGCGTAGTGCGGGAGGTAGTTCGTCAGCGGCGGGTTGCCCCACAGCGTGTCGTCGAGGGCGTCCGAGATCAGTCCGCCCTTGTGGGCGTACTGGTCGTGGGTGAGCAGCCGGTGCAGGGTGTTGCCCAGCAGGCTGCGCAGCGGCTCGGCGCCGGCGCCCAGGACCAGGGCCAGCTGGTAGACCATCTCCTCGTCGGACAGGCCCGCCTCGTGCTGCATCAGCCAGGAGGTGACGTCCTCGCCGGGCTTGGTCCGCTTGAGGGCCACCAGGTCGGCGGTGGCCTGGAACAGGACCTCGGCCGCCTTGCCGGCGTTCACGCCGTCGAACATTCCGGAGATGCCGAACAGCACCCGGTCGCCGATGTCGGCGGGGCAGCCGAACAGTTCGGTGAAGACGAACAGCGGCAGCTGCTTGGCGTACTCGCCGCACAGGTCGGCGGCGCCGCGCGAACTGAACTGGGCGATCAGGTAGTCGGAGATCTGCTGGGTGCGCTGGGTGAGCCGACGGGAGTCCACCTTGGCGAGGCTGTCGGTGACGGCCTGGCGCAGCCGCAGGTGCTCGACGCCGTCGACGAACATGCAGCTGGGCTTGTAGGCCAGCAGCGGCAGCACGGGGCTGTCGGCGGGGACGTTTCCCTCCTTGAGGTCCCGCCAGCGGCGGGAGTCCTTGCGGAAGGAGGACGGGTCCTGCAGCATCTGCAGCGCCGCGCTGTAGTCCGTGACGAGGGTCGCGTCGACGCCCGGGGCGATCTCGACGGGCGTGGTCGCGCCGAACTGCCGCATGTAGTCGTAGTAGGCGTGCGGGTCGGCCGCGAACTCCGGCCCGTACAGCGGTATTCGGGCGCCGGTTCCGTGGGCGGGGCACCCGGGCGGGGGCACGAGTGCGGTGGACTCAGCGTCCATGTCTGCTCCTAGTTGGCACGGTCCAGCAGGTGACGGACCAGTGTGATCAATGCGTCGGCCGAGGACTTCTCGTCCCGGGCGTCGCACGTGACGACGGGGGTGTCGTCCAGGAGGTCCAGGGCGTCGCGAAGCGCGGCCTCCTCGTAGACCGGGGTGCCGTCGAAGCGGTTCACCGCGATCGCGTAGTCGAGCCCGTACTGCTCGATCAGGTCGATCACGGCGAACGAGTCCGCCAGGCGGTCCGGGTCGACGAGCACGAGTGCTCCGAGGGCGCCGCGCGCCATGTCCTCCCACATCTGCACGAAACGCAGCTGCCCTGGCGTTCCGAACAGATAGAGGACGACGCGGTCGCTGAGGGTGAGGCGGCCGAAGTCCATGGCGACGGTGGTGGTGGTCTTGCCCTTGACGCCCTTGAGGTCGTCGACCGACTCGCCGGCCCGGGTCATCCGCTCCTCGGTGGAGAGCGGCGTGATCTCGGAGATCGAGCCGATGAACGTGGTCTTGCCCACCGCGAAGTGCCCGACGACGAGGATCTTCACCGCGGTCTGGGTCGCGCCGCCGCGGACGTACGCCCGCTCATCCAAACTTGGCTTGGAGACCATTCAGCACCTCCTCAAGGATTCGCGCGTCCACCAGGGAGGCACGCTCGACTGGCGGCCGGACGATGACGAACCCGCCCTCGGTCAGGCCCGAGAGCAGGATCCGCACCACCCCCAGGGGCAATCTGGTGTGCCCCGCGAGTTCGGCCACGGTGAGGTAGCCGGCCTCGCATAACTCGAGGAGGCCCTGCTCCTCGGGGGTCAGCCGGCGGCTCGGGCGCTGCTGCTGCGCGTCCGAGACCGTGACCAGGCTGATCAGGGAGAGCTGTTCGTCGTCCGGCAGGCCCCGGCCCTTGGTGATGACGTACGAGCGCACCAAGGGCGGGGTGTCGGGTGTCTGTTCCCCGGGGCTCGTCACTGGAACGCGCCGAGGTTCTCGCGCGGGGGCGCCATCAGCGCCTTGCCGAGCTGGCCGACGAGCTGCTGCATCCGGAAGGTGATGTCGGCCATGTCGACGTCCGGGGAGGCGGAGACACCGAGGTAGGCGCCCTCTCCCGCGGAGATCAGGAAGACCCAGCCGCCGTCGAACTCCACCAGGGTCTGGCGCCACTGGTGCTGGGTGCCGTTGCAGAAGAAGGCCAGCGAGCGGCTCAGCGACTGCACGCCGCTCATGCCGGCGGCGACCCGGTCGGCGTCGTCCTTGTCGAAGTCCTTGGTCCGGGCCATCAGCAGGCCGTCCGCGGATATCAGGACCGCGTGCAGGGCGCCGGGGATCTCCAAGGCGCTGTCAAGCATCCACGACAGATCGTTGTTCACGGGACCTCATGTCCTTCACTGCTCACAGCAGGGGCGCTGCTGTTCGTCGGTTCCCCGCCGCCCTGGCCGTTGGTGGCGCGGCCGGACTGGGTGCCCCTCTGGAAAGCGCCCATGATCGCGGCCGTCTCGGCACCGGTACGGGGGCCGGCGTCGACTCGGGGGGTGGCACCGGTCGAGGTCGTCGCGCCCGCAGTCGGCACGACGGACATCGGACGCTTGCGGCGGCGCTTGGGAAGGCCGTCCGGGCCCACGCCGACGCTCGCGGCCGAGGTGGACTCGAAGCCGTTCCAGGCGGACTCGGCGACGGTCGCGGGGGCGGCCGGCGACGCGGGCTTCTGTTCCGGCATCGCGGTGAGGAGCTCGTGGGGCAGGAGGAGGACGGCGCGGACGCCGCCGTAGGGCGAGGAGGAGTCCACGGAGACCTCGAAGCCGAAGCGCTCGCACAGGACGCCGACGACGGCGAACCCGAACTGCGGCGGATTTCCGAGTGCGGAGACGCCGGAGACCCTTTCGCTCGTCAGGAGCTTTTCCGCGCGGGTGCGTTCCTCGTCGTTCATGCCGATGCCGGCGTCGTCGACGACGATGCAGATGCCCTTGGGAACCGTGCGGATGTTGATTTCCACGACGGTGTCGGGGCTGGAATAGCTGGTGGCGTTGTCGAGGAGTTCGGCGAGCGCGAGCGCCACCGGTTCGACGGCGCGGCTGGTGATGCCGAAGTCGACCTGGGAGAGGATCTCCACCCGCTTGAAGTGGCGCACGCGACCCTGGGCGCTGCGGACCACGTCGTAGATGGAGGCGACCTCGCGCTGGCGGCCGAGCCAGCCGTCGCACAGGACGGCGATGGACTGCGCACGGCGCCCGAACTGGGAGTTCGTGTGGTCGATCTCCAGGAGGTCCTCGAGGATCAGCGAGTCGCCGTACTTGGTCTGCAGCCGGGAGAGGATCAGCTGCTGTTCGGCGGCGAGGCCCTGGAGCGTGCGCATCGCGGACTTGAGGACGGTCTTCGTCTCCTCGTCGGCGCGCTCGTGGGCGGCTTCCACGGACTGGGAGAAGTCGTTCTCCAGTTTCGTGTAGTGGCTTCTGAGTCCCTCGTAATCCTGCCGGGCGGCTTCCGCCGTCCTGCGCTGTCGGACGATGACGGCGATGGCGCCGAGGAGAACGATGAGGAGAGCCCAGAGGACTGGGTTCTGTAGGTAATGCGTCATAGGACTCTCTTCAGGAGACTGGCAGCCAGCTGCTGAATTACCGTCGATTCGGGGGTGGTTCGGCGGACCGTCCGGACCGGGGTCACCACCGGACCGTCCCTGCGACCATGCGTCTCGCGCCTGCCCTACCCCCCGGCAAGCGCCGTGATCATATCATCGGATGAAAAGCCCCTTGACGTCCCATCAAGCCCTGATAGCACCTTGACGGCGATTCAGTTCGTCGCTCAACGATCTGCCTCGCCGTGGCCGACGGGACCCTATCCGACCAGAACATGACAGTCGAGGCAAACGCCCTGCTCCTGTCATCGAGGTGAACGTACCGAGTGCCCCCCGGGTTCAACCGAGGGGCGCACGGGTTCGGTCGGGGGCGCGCGGACCGCGGAGCGCGTCAGTGCCGGTGGTGGGAGGGGCGCGGGGTGCCCGGCTGCTGCGGGACGGACGGCCGCAGGGCGTGCCCGGTGCGGTCGTCGGTGTGCCAGGACTGGGACTGGAAGGCGAGGAAGATCGCGGCCCACCGGTTCTCCGCGGGCAGGTGGATCAGCAGACCGCCGTCCTGGTAGACCCCGTCGTCCGCGGTGAAGCGGCCGCTGTTGCCCTGGTTCATGTGGACGTCGTGCACACCGTTGCCCGGCAGGAAGCCGAACACCTTGTCCGGGACGCCGGGTTCGGGCCCGAAGCGCTGGCCGAGGACGTACAGGGTGGCGGAGGTGTCGGCGATCGCCTGCTGGACGTAGCGGTCGAGCAGGTCGGCCAGGTCGTTGTCCGGGCCCGGGGCGTCCGGCGGCAGGACGTGCATCGCCCCCTGGTCGAACAGGTGCCCCCGGACGAAGTCCAGGCTCGCCGTACCCGGGCGGGAGGGCAGCGCCGTCCAGCCGCTGCCGGCGGGCGGGAGCAGGGAGGTGACGGGGTGGCGGAAGTCCTCGGAGGCGAAGTAGCTCAGGTCCGACGGGGCCTGCTGGGAGAGGACGTTGACGGCCGCCCGGTAGTCGGTGCCGTCCTGGTCGCGCAGGTGGATCTGGTAGTGCGGGGTGTCGGTGGCGCCTTCGCGGCGCCGGTCGACGGCGGTGCCGGCGAGCACCCCGTAGTCCTTGATCGGCATGGGTTGGGGTTCCTCGGTTGCTCGACGACCGGGGGCCCGAGGGGCCGCCCGGTCAGGGGTGCCTCCGTTATGGCGTACCCGCCGCGCGAACTCGCGGAGAATCGACGGATGTTCACTTTCCGTCCCCCATAAGGGTTTTCGGCGCACGCTACGTTGACGTGATCGCCATGCCCTCTTTCCCCGCCGGTGCCCGAAAAGCCTCCGAGGGGTCAGTTGCCGCCGAGGGCGCTCTCGATGCCCTGGACCATCCGCCACAGCGGGGCCTTGCGGCTGGCGACCAGCACCACGACCTCGTCCTCGGGCTCCTCGCCCGGGCGGGCGGCGCCGCGATCGGCCGGGCGGTCGCTCCAGGTGTCGGTGACGAAGGCCATCGCCGCGTCCACCTCGGCCACCCAGTCGCTCTCGCCGCCCGAGCGCAGCCAGGTGCGCAGGGCGTGGTTGTGCGCGGCGACCACGGCGGCGGCGATGACGTCGGCGCGCAGCGGGCCTTCGGGGCGGGCGGCGAAGCGGCCGCGCAGGTAGGCGGCGAGGGTGTGCTCGTAGCGCCAGACCACCGACAGCTCGTACGCCCGCAGGCCGGGGACCTTGCGGGTGAGGCGGTAGCGCTGGACGGAGAAGGCGGGCTGCTCGGCGTACATCCGCAGCACGAGGCGGGCCGCGTCGCAGGCGTGCTTGACCGGGTCCTCCTCGCCGGTGCCGGAGTCGAGGAACTCGGTCATCTCGGCGAGGCTGCGCTCGTGGTCGGGGAAGACCACGTCCTCCTTCGCCGGGAAGTAGCGGAAGAAGGAGCGGCGGCCCACGCCGGCGAGGGAGACGATGTCGTCGACGGTCGTCTGCTCGAAGCCGCGTTCCAGGAAGAGCTCGAAGGCCGCGGCCACCAGCGCCTCGCGCATGGCCGGTTTGGAGGGCCCGTCGTTCATGGCCTGGTCCTGCTCTTCCTTCTCGCTCACTCTCGGGAACCTAACACCGCCGTGCGGTGTCGCCCCGACCGGCCGGGCCGGTGCGCCCGGGCCCGGCCAATCGAGGGGCTGCCGTTACGGCAGGTTGCGGGCCATGACGATGCGCTGGACCTGGTTGGTCCCCTCGTAGATCTGCGTGATCTTCGCGTCGCGCATCATCCGCTCCACCGGGTAGTCCCGCGTGTACCCGTACCCGCCCAGCAGCTGCACCGCGTCCGTG